>DATNLE010000319.1:0-57740 GCA_035603035.1 Candidatus Acidiferrales bacterium
GTGCACGATGGAAGACAAAACGACACGAACCGGCGAAACCAAGCATTTGATGCCGCTGCTTTCGGTCCGGCCGCAATTCAAAGCGATAAGCCTGCAGCCGAACTTGGAACCGCCCTGCTTCGCTTTCTGTTCGCCACATCCCGCAAGTCTAACTCAACTCGACTCTGGCTTTATAGTCAATTTTTGAAGATGTCCTGAAGGCATCGAGTATTCACGTCATCGCGCTGTCCATCCCCGGCAATCAATGCCGAGGCTTTTCGCGGTGGATTGGTAAAAACTCAAAACCTTAACACCGGCAGCGGATCCAATATGGAATAATGCTGCGGACACCCAAGAAACCCATGGTTGAGAATTCCAACCGCGCCCGCGACCATCTCGCTAACGAGCGGACGTTTCTGGCGTGGGTGCGGACCAGTGTAGCGATCGTAGTATTCGGATTCGCGATTGGGCGTTTCGCGATTGCCTTGCGGCAGTTGGCGAACCTTCAGGGGCAAGTTTCGAGGACGACCGGACTTTCGGTTTGGATGGGAATGATCGCGATTCTGGCAGGAGTCGCAATGGTGATGGCGGGGCTGGTGCGCTACCGAAAAACGCGTTCACAGCTGGATGAAGGAAAATTTGAGCCGGCCGGATTTATCGTGGATCTGGTAACCATTCTTACAGTACTGTTCGGGCTCGCGCTGGCAGGGTATCTGATTTACGTGCAGAAGAGTATGGGGTGAGAGGGTGCGGCGCGGCAGCGCAACATTATGGCGAACGACCCACACAAAAACGATCAGGAGAAAGAAGCGGCGGCGCACGCGAGCCTGCGGTTCGTCAAAGATGGTCAGGTAGTTGGCCTGGGCACGGGTTCGACGGCGGCGTATTTCATTCAATTGCTGGGCGAGCGGGTCAAGAATGGGCTGCGGATTCGCGGTATTCCCAGTTCGGATCGCTCGCGGGAGCAGGCGGCCAGCCTGGGGATTCCGCTCACTACGCTGGATGAATATCAGCAGATCGATGTGACCGTCGACGGCGCCGACGAGTTCGATCCGCAATTACGTTTAATTAAAGGTGGCGGCGGTGCGCTCTTGCGGGAGAAAATTGTGGCCTCGGCGAGCCGGCAGCTGGTGATTGTTGCCGACCGAAGCAAGCAAGTTCGGGTGCTGGGAAAGTTTCCTCTGCCCGTCGAGGTGATCAAGTTCGCACAGGCGCTGGTGAAAAAAAACATTGAGGCACTGGGCGCGCAGGTTGAAGTGCGGCGGAATGCCGACGGGAAGGCCTATTTGACCGACGAGAACAACTACATCCTGGATTGCCGCTTCGGACAGATTCCGCACGCCGAAGCTCTGGCGCGGCAGCTTAGTGACATGCCGGGAGTGGTGGAACATGGCCTCTTCATTGGCATGGCAAGCGTGGTTATTGTGGCTGATGGCAGCAACATCATCGAGCTGCCAGCTCCTGACTCGTAAGTTATATTCACCGGCGAAAGGAGGCTTCGGTGGGGAGCACATTCGCCGGATTTTTTGACCCCGGAGGCGTTGAAACGGCAGCAGGGGCAGACAAACAAGGGGCGGGCCGACCTTCGCGGCGACGCGGGTTGCGATACGGCGTGCAGTCGCCGCTGGACGTAACTGTGCTTCGTTCAGGAGTTCCAGAATCTGTGCCCGGTCGATCGCTGAACCTGGGGTCAGGCGGAGTGGCTGCGGTGCTGGCGGCGGAGGTGCTGCCGGGCGAAGTCGTGGGAGTGGAAATTCTTCTGCCCAAGGCACTGGTTCCACTGCGGGCGCGGGCGCGAGTGCGGCATCACGATAAGCTGCATTGCGGGATGGAGTTTATGGGGCTTTCCGCTGAGCAGAAGGCGGCAATCCGCCGTTGGACGGAGCAAACGAAAACAGACCTGGACATCGAGGTTCGTGAGCAGCGCGCGGCGGAAGCAGAGAAGAGGTCGACGAGTGGAAGGTGGGGTAGTCCGCTGCCTCCTGCACGCATGCGGCGCAGGAGCGCCTGGGTCTTCTTCCTGTTATTGGTCGCGATTTTATCGGCCGTTTTGTTTTGGCGCTGGAATCGCGGATGGGAAGATCTGGAGTCCGGATTGCGAAAAGACCAGACGAACGTGCAGCCTCAAGCCAACGTTTCTGCTGACGTCATGGAGAAGCTGGTCACGCACCGCGTCGATCCCGACTATCCCGCGGCCGCGCGCCCGGCAAACCTTCGAGGAGTGATCGTGCTGGACGTCGTGGTGGGACGCGATGGCTCGGTGGTAAACGTAAAGGCCCTCAACGGCCCCGAAATCCTGGGGCAAGCCGCGGTAAACGCGCTGCGCTGGTGGCGATTCGAGCCGTATCGGGTTGATGGGAAACCGGTGGTCGTGCAGACTACGGTGGCTGTGGAGTTTAGACCGTAGCAGTCTTGCAGAACTTGGGAGAAACCGAGGAGGCTAGGAGTAACGGCCGAACACCCGTCAACGACATAAAACCGGCCGTTTTTCGGCTCGCCAAATTGCCCCTCAACACTAACTAGCCAAGGGCTTGGCCCTTGATATCCCATTGAATCCCAACGGATGCAGCAACTTGACGTTACAACGAGAACAAAATTCTCGTTGTAACGTGCATAATCGACTAAAACCTATACCTATCAGGACGCTTAAGAATTGATCTTGGGAAGGTCCCACCGCATTCTTTCCCGGTCGTTTGGGATTCACGAAACATGGGCAGAAAATTTTGCCCTGTGGTTTGCCAGTGCCATGCGGACTTGAGCAAGGTCGCTGCTCAATGTTCCCATGGGTTGAACACGGCGACGCCGATGGGCTGAAAATGGCTCACATTCCTGGTCACCACCGTCATGTCATGGACCAGGGCCGTGGCGGCGATGAGCGCGTCTCGGTCGGAACGGGGATCCGGGACATGGAGCGCGGCGCAGCGCTGTGCCACTCGAGTATCCACCGCCAGAATGCGATCGGAAAACGTCGGCAAGACGCGCCCATCCATCCAAGCCCGGAGAACCGCACCCTGTCTCCGGTCGCGGCGCTCGAGCAGCAGAATGCCGATCTCGAGTTCCAGGATCGAGATGACCGAGAGGTAGAGGCTTTCGGCGGGGAGGGCATCGGCCCAAGCTCGGACGCGCGGATGGGCGTTCTTCGCTTTTCGTAATTCCGAAACTACGTTCGTATCGACGAGGTACATCAGGACAAATCCAGGCGCTCGTGCCAATGGCCTTTCAGGCGAGGTGGCTCAAATTCAATGCGAGCCGCTTCCGGCATCGCCAACAGTTCGGCAATGCTTTTCTGCCCGCCGGTAATCCTCTGGTAATCCGCGACTGTGAGCAGTACGTGCGAGGGCCGCCCTCGATCCGTGATAAAAACCGGACCCCGTTTCGCCGCTCGTTTCGCCCGGCTCGTGTCTTGATTGAACTCTCGGCTCGACAGTTTGGTAATTGTCACGTCGGTAGCTCCCATGTAGCAACGTAGCTACATTATAACACGGTGCGAGGGCTAAGCCGATCCTCGGCGGGTTGCATGGGTTGCATCACAAATACCACCTGGCCAAGATTGCCGCCTGAGGCCTCGCCGATGAGAAGACACCGTACACTGATTTGCATCGCCGTCGAAATGGCAGATGTCAGCAGTGCCTACGTCACACCCCGCGATCCGGTTCTCGCAGCTCGCCGGGCCAAAGGTTCCGTTCCTGAAACGAGAACCAGGAACTGGGAGAGGAACTTGTTGCCCGTCGATCAGGTCCAGTGGGAACGATCCATAATTTCGCGCGGACGAAATATCTGCGGAGCACTCGCCCCACGATTGACGAACCGACGAACCTCCTACTTCGTTGGCTACCCGCCATGGGAGGCGAGATTCGTTCGAGAGAGGACTTCTCTCGATGAATAATCACTTCAACAGCTTTCAGTTCGCAGCTAGTGATCAAGCCTAACCCCGCTCGACAGCGGAGCACAAATTGATACCCTTATTTACTTGCGGCGCCTTAATTAACGTCGTCACCCGCAGGGCATTTGTTTCCCGCGCACATTCGAACCTGGTTCAGATTCTAGGTTTTCGCAGAGCGCTTAGGAGGATGAGGCCGCTTGCTGCAAAAGAGATGACGGCAGCCAGAGCTGCAATCGGCATCAGTGCCGGATTGAGATGAAGAAAGTCGGCGAAGACCGCTCCCAAGGCGAAAGCCACACCCAGGGCGTTTAGCCAAACCGGTCCTCGAGTGGTAGGAGCGAGATCGGGCCTCAAGCGCAGTTGCAAAAGCAACGCCGCTAAGCCGATGGCTGCGACCACCACTAAGGCGAGCGGACTCAGGAACGCTCCGCGGCCGGTGTAGATCACAACCAGCGCGAGGGCGACGAGCAACAAGCCGGCGGCCACGACCGTGGGCGGGCGAAGGCGGGGACCAGAACCGGGATTGGGCAACACATCGGGCACGAAATTCCGTTCTCAGATTTATACAGGCGCTGGCAAAGGTTTTCAAACTTCCGACGCTGGGCCACGAAGGGCTCGGATAGCTCCGGGGCCACTACGAGTATTACGGACGACCGACGAACTACCGGAAACTCCGGGAGTTCTATCAGGAGGTCTGTCATATCTGGCGGAAGTGGCTCAGTCGACGCACTCGTGGAAACGGGATGACGTGGGAGAAATTTGCAGCAATCCTCCGGCGACACCCGCTGTCGCGACCCCGGATCTGTCATTCTTGGACTGGAGCCGCGAGTCACGCTTGAGGAACCCGCTGCGGTAATCCTGCACGGTGGGATCTGTGAGGGAGGAGAGCCGACGATGTCATGGTGAACCTAACCGGGCACGAAGCCGGAAACGGCGGAGACAGCGGAGACAGACAAGGAACACCTACCGCGCGTCGTGCTTTCCTCTACTCGGACCGCATTTCATGAGGACGGGACGATTCCCATCCTTATTTGTTTACAATGAGCTTTCTCGGTCTGCACCCGCTGGCAACGCGCAGAGCAGTCTGGCAATATCTCTCCTCATGGAAAACACGATCCTCGTCACTGGCGGAGCAGGATTCATCGGATCCAATTTCATTCTGCGGTGGATGGAGAGCGATCCGGCTTCCGTCATAAATCTCGACAAGCTCACCTATGCCGGAAATCTTCACAACCTGGCGACCGTTGCGAACGATAAGCGATACGAGTTTGTACATGGCGATATCGCGGACCGACCCCTCCTGAATGGCCTTCTCGATCGCCTTAAGCCGCGTGCTATCGTGCATTTTGCCGCCGAGAGCCACGTAGATCGCTCGATAAGAGGCCCGGGCGATTTTATCCGCACCAATGTTGACGGAACCTTCGCGCTGCTGGAAGAAGTGCGAACTTATTACGGAAGTTTGACCGAATCCGAAAAAACTGACTTCCGATTGCTGCACGTCTCTACCGATGAAGTTTACGGGTCGCTGGGATCGGAGGACCCGCCTTTTTCTGAGAACACTCCGTACGCGCCTAACAGTCCGTACGCGGCATCCAAAGCGGCTTCCGATCATCTGGTGCGGGCATATCACCACACATACGGGGTACCCACGCTCACCACCAACTGTTCGAACAACTACGGGCGATTTCAATTTCCAGAAAAATTGATACCCCTGATCGTTCTGAACGCGCTCAGCGGCAAACCGCTACCCGTGTACGGCGATGGTCAGAATGTTCGAGACTGGCTTTATGTGGAAGATCACTGCGAGGCTATTCGAACGGTTTTGCACCGGGGTCGAGTGGGCCAGACCTATAACATCGGAGGCTGGAATGAGAAGCGAAATATCGATATCGTGGAAACAATCTGTGACATCGTGGATGAGATGACCGGGAGCCGCAAACCTTCTCGCCGCGGCCTGATTACATTCGTGAAGGACCGCCCCGGACACGACCGGCGTTACGCCATGGATGCAAGCAAGATTGAGCGCGAACTTGGCTGGCGCCCAGGCGAAACATTCGAGACCGGCATCCGCAAGACCGTGAAATGGTATTTGGATAATGAAGAGTGGGTTCGAGATGTTACCAGTGGAAGCTACCGGCAGTGGATTGAAACGCATTACTCGTCGTAAGGTTAATTCGGACAAATTGATAGATTCATGATGCACTCCGCGAAAAGCGCGATGTACAGAGGAATTATTCTGGCCGGTGGATCGGGAACCCGCTTGTATCCCGTAACCCATGCCATGGGGAAAAGCTTGCTGCCGGTCTACAACAAGCCCATGATTTATTACCCGCTCTGCACTCTTATGCTAGCAGGCATACGCGAAATCCTTCTCATTACTACACCAGACGATGTTCTCAAGTTCCAGGCCCTGCTGGGGGACGGTAGTCAGTTTGGAATCCAGTTGCAGTACAAGGTGCAACCCAAGCCGGAAGGGATCGCGCAGGCTTTTCTGGTCGGCGAGAGTTTTGTAGGCGACGCCGCGTGTGCCCTTGTGCTGGGCGACAATATTTTTTACGGTCACGACTTGGCTAAGGACTTGCGCGACGCCGCCAGAAAGACTCAAGGCGCGCGAGTATTTGCCTATCCCGTGCACGATCCCGAAAGGTACGGAGTTGTGGAATTCGATGGCCTCGGGCGCGCGCTCAGCATTGAAGAGAAGCCTCAGCATCCGAAATCACGTTATGCCGTGACCGGACTTTATTTTTACGACAATCAGGTTATCCAGATCGCCAAGTCCTTGAAGCCCAGTGCGCGAGGCGAACTGGAGATCACCGACGTAAATAAGACATATCTCGAAAGCGGACAATTGGAAGTTGTGGTCATGGGGCGAGGCATGGCATGGCTCGATACCGGCACTCATGAATCGTTGATGGAGGCAGCCCTGTACATACAGGCCATCGAAAAGAGGCAGGGACTGATGGTGGCTTGCCCCGAAGAGATAGCACTGCGCTCCGGTTATATCAGCGCGGAACAGGTGGAAAAAAGCGGCAAGTCGATGAAAAATAACAGTTACGGCGCCTACCTGCTGCAACTTTTGCGTGAGAAGGTGTTCTGATGAACGCGCTTCGGCGGTTCACCGCATGATGGATGCAATCACGAAAATTCAGACTTCGCTTCCGGATGTGTTCGTTCTCGAGCCTCGCGTCTTTAAAGACGAGCGAGGTTTTTTCTTTGAGAGCTACAACCAGCGAATCATGGCGGAAGCGGGAATTACCGAGACTTTCGTGCAGGATAATCATTCCTCCTCTTCCCGCAATGTTCTCCGGGGTCTCCACTATCAGGTGAAGCATCCGCAGGGAAAGCTGGTACGGGTCGTCGAGGGTGAGATCTTGGATGTCGCTGTAGACCTGCGACGACAATCTCCCACCTTTGGACGTTGTGCAGCCGTGCGTCTGTCTGGCGAGAACAAACGCATGATGTGGATCCCCACAGGTTTCGCGCACGGATTCCAGGTGCTTTCAGGAAAAGCCCACGTACTCTACAAGGCCACAGATTTCTACGCGCCGGAATTCGAACGCACGCTGGCCTGGAACGATCCCCAACTCGAGATCGAATGGCAGATCGATGGCCAACCGATCGTATCGGAAAAAGACCAGCGGGGGGTGGCATTGCGCGACGCCGAGCTCTTCGATTGAACCTCTCCGCCCTAAAGGGCGAAGATTCTCAGGCTACGCTTAGGATTACAACCCTTACGCGGGCGCGTGAAGGGTCGCATCGGCCCCACGCGTCTGGTTTTTAGACGGGGGCTAACCCCATCACAGCAGCCCTTTATGTGCTTAGGCTTCAGTTCCAGTTAAATACGAACAGCAAAATTTGCCGGGAAGTTGTCTAGCCGGTAGCGTACCAAGAGAATAACTACATACGGCTTATATCTTCGCTCTGAAGGAGCGGAGTTTTACGCCGCTAGGCGGATAAAACCAATGCGAGTCTTACTCTTTGGATCGTCTGGCCTTCTCGGGAAGGCGCTAATGCGGGAGTGGGACGCCGATGCTGTCACTGGACTGGGCTCGCGCGAGGCAGACATTCGGGACGCGGAGCGCGTTCGCAAGGTTACGCACGAGGCCCGCCCAGAGTGGATCGTGCTGTCCGCAGCTTATACCGACGTGGACGGATGCGAAAGCAATACGGAACTGGCTTTTGCCGTGAATCGCGACGGGGCGGTGAATGTCGCTGCGGCCGCCAAGGAGGTTGGATCGCGGCTCCTGTTTCTCAGCTCCGACTATGTTTTCGATGGAAAAAAAACCACGCCCTACGAGACCAACGATCCGCGGAATCCGCAGAGCGTGTACGGACGAACCAAGGCGGAGGCGGAGACTCAACTCCTGGCACTGCTGCCGGATTGCTGCATCGTCAGAACGTCGTGGCTGTTCGGAGCCGGCGGCAAGTGTTTTCCCGATACCATATTAAAACTCGCGGCAAGCCGCCCGGCCCTTGACGTGGTCAACGATCAGCGTGGCTCTCCCACATACGCAATCGATCTGGCGCGTGCGATCGTTTCACTGTGCCGAAAAAATGCGCAAGGAATTGTGCACGCGACCAACGCCGGCGATTGCACCTGGTTTGAGTTCGCCCAGGAGATCGTGCAAAGTGCGGGTCTTAACACGAATGTGCGGCCAACCAGCAGTGAACGGATGGCACGTCCCGCTCCCCGGCCTGCGTACTCGGTCTTGTCGCCTTCTGCTTTGAACGCTCGGGGAATTTCTACGCCTTCCTGGCGAGATGCGCTGAGGCGCTACCTCGAACAGCGACAGAGTTGAAAACCCGCGGAGATTGCCTGGTTTCCGCCCGGCCTGCTACGATTGCGAAGTCCCGCCTGAGGGTCTCGTGAAATTAATCCAGAACTACATCGATGGCCGCTTCGTGCCCGGAGAGCACGAGTTCGACGATGTGAATCCGGCAGACGGGACAGTGATCGCGCATGTGACGGAAGCGTCCCAAGCGCAGGTTGACGAGGCAGTAGATGCCGCGCGGCGTGCGTTCGGAGGAGAATGGGAAAGCATAGGAACCCTCGAACGGGCGGCGCGATTGCATAAAGTCGCCGATGTAATTGAGAAGCGCTTCGACTGCTTCGTTCAGGCCGAAGTGGCAGATACGGGCAAGCCGGTATCGTTGGCTAGCAAGCTCGATGTACCTCGCGCTGCGGCAAATTTCCGTATCTTTGCCGACCTGGTGAAAATGTCTGGGCTGGAAGCATTTCAGACACAGACTTCGGATGGCGCGAGTGCCCTGAATTATGCCGTGCGCAAGCCATTGGGCGTCGTGGGCGTGATCACTCCCTGGAATCTGCCTCTTCTTCTGCTTACATGGAAAGTTGCACCGGCGCTGGCCTGCGGCAATGCGGTGGTGGTCAAACCTTCGGAAGAAACTCCCGCTACCGCGACGCTTCTCGCCGAGGCGATGCGGGACGCGGGAATTCCGAACGGGGTTTACAACGTAGTGCACGGTTTCGGGCCCCGCTCTGCGGGAGAATTTCTGGCACAACATCCGGACGTGGACGCAGTCACATTTACCGGTGAATCCAAGACCGGAGCGGCCATCATGAAAGCGGTGGCACCCACCGTGAAGCCGGTTTCTTTTGAGCTGGGCGGCAAGAATGCGGCTATTGTATTTGCGGATTGCAATTTTGAAGAGGCTGTCAACGGATTGTCTGACGCCGTATTTCTTAATACCGGGCAAGTCTGTTTGTGCGCGGAGCGCGTTTATGTGGAGCGCCGGATCTTCGATGAATTCGTGGAAGCGCTGAAACAAAAGGCAGAAGGGTTACATGCCGGATGGCCTAACGATCGCGAGACCAAGTTGGGTCCGCTGATTTCGGCGCAACATCGCGAGAAGGTACTCTCCTACTATCGATTGGCCCGTGAAGAAGGAGCGACAGTCGTGACGGGCGGAGGCGTTCCGATATTTGAGGACGATCGCGACCACGGCTTCTACGTGCAACCGACCATCTATACTGGATTGCCTGAGACGGCGCGGTGCGTGAAGGAGGAAATCTTCGGGCCGGTGTGCCACGTCACACCGTTCGACTCAGAGCAAGAAGCCGTCGCCCTGGCCAACGATACGAAATACGGGCTCGCGGCCTCGATATGGACCAGCAACCTGAAGTGCGGTCATCGCGTCGCGCAACAAATGAATGTGGGCATCACATGGGTGAACTGCTGGTTCTTGCGCGACCTGCGAACTCCGTTCGGTGGCGCTGGACTTTCTGGTATTGGCCGCGAAGGCGGAGTGCATTCGTTGAATTTCTATTCCGCATCGAACAACATTTGCATCAAGCTGTAAGCCTGCGACGGAAAACGCACATGAGCCCGAACGAAAGTAAAGTGGTCGAAGGAAAAGCCACACCGCGCGGCAACTATCCCCACGTAAAGCGGGGGGGTGACTTCCTGTTTGTGTCCGGAACCAGTGCGCGACGCGCCGACAATAGCATTGCCGGAGCTGAAGTCGATCCGCTCGGCACCGCCCGCCTCGACATCGGGGAGCAAACCCGTGCGGTAATCCAGAATATCCGTGACATTCTTCAGAGTGCAGGAGCGCAACTGCAAGATGTCGTCGAACTCTCTACCTTCCTGGTGAACATGAACGATTTCGCCGGCTACAACGACGTGTACGGTGAATTCTTTGCTTACGACGGCCCGGCAAGAACAACCGTGGCCGTGCATCAGCTGCCGCATCCGCACCTGCTGATAGAGATGAAGGCCATAGCGTATAAACCTCAGCGATAGGAGACCCGATGGCGTCCATCAAGAGTCTGAAAGCTTTCAACTTTCACGCCTGGATC
Organism: Candidatus Acidiferrales bacterium; assembly: GCA_035603035.1. Taxonomy (GTDB): domain Bacteria; phylum Acidobacteriota; class Terriglobia; order Terriglobales; family Acidobacteriaceae; genus Sulfotelmatobacter. The sequence continues at coordinate 10,683 of DATNLE010000319.1, forward strand.
GAAGAAAATAAAGAGAAGCTCAAGCCTCCGGTGGGAAACGTTCAGGTCTGGGAAGATGGTGAAATGATGGTCACCGTGGTGGGCGGCCCGAACCAGCGGCGAGATTACCACGACGACCCCACGGAGGAATTCTTCTATCAGTTGAAAGGCAACATCGTTCTGCGGATTATGGAGACCCCCGGCAAGCCGCCGCTGGAGGTAGCAATCAAAGAAGGCGAGATATTTCTTTTACCCAAGCACCTGCGCCACTCGCCGCAGCGACCCGCTGAAACGGTTGGAGTTGTCATCGAAGTGCCGCGCCCTGAGGGCTCACTGGACGCCTTCGAATGGTACTGCCCCAACTGCCATCAACTGCTTTATCGCGCGGAAATAAAGCTGAAGAGTATCGTCCGGGATCTGCCACCCGTGTTTGAGCAGTTCTATAGCGATGAGAGTCGCCGCAGATGTAAGCATTGCGGCGCCATTCATCCCGGCAAATAAAACATGCAGGTTATCGACATCCATAATCATTTTTTCCCGAGTTCATGGCCTGACTTGGCGGCGCGCTATGGCACGCCCAACTGGCCTTGGATCAAACATACCGAACCCGGAAAAGCCGAAATAATGGTAGGCGATCGATTCTTCCGCCATATCTATTCAGCGTGTTGGGATCCGGAAGTTCGGCTCCAGGAAATGGATCGTGACGGCGTTGACCTGCAAATCATTTCTGCGACTCCAGTGCTTTTCGCCTATGAGCGTCCGCTGGAACACGCACTCGATTGCGCACAGTTGCTGAACGATGCGGCACTGGAGCTTTGCAGCCGGGGAAAAGGAAGATTGAAATCATTTTGCCAGGTGCCGCTGCAAGATGTTGATGCTGCTTGCGAAGAGCTCAGCCGGTCGATGCAGGCAGGACATCTGGGAGTGCAGATTGGCAATCATGTTGGAAGCAAGAATCTGGATGATGCCGGCATCGTGACTTTCCTACAGCACTGCGCGGATGAGGGTGCAGCCGTTTTGGTTCATCCCTGGGAAATGTTTGGGCTTGAGCGCATGCCGAAATACATGATGCCGTGGACGGTGGGCATGCCAGCGGAGACGCAATTGTCCGTGGTGGCGCTGATTTTGAGTGGAGCCTTTGATCGGCTGCCGGATACTCTCCGCATCTGTTTCGCACACGGCGGCGGGAGTTTCGCTTTCCTGCTCGGACGTTTGGAAAATGCATGGCATCATCATCCGGTCGCGCGCGGTGACTGCCAACATCCGCCCAGCCATTATCTCAAGCGCTTCTCCACCGACTCGGCGGTATTCGACCAGCGCACGCTGCAATTCCTCGTCGGAACCATGGGGGCGGACCAGGTGATGCTTGGCTCCGACTATCCTTTCCCCCTGGGCGAAGAACGGGTGGGATCGCTCATCAGGCAGAGCAATTTACCGCAGCATACCAAGGCTAAGCTTCTGAGCGGGAATGCTGCCCGATTCCTGGCGCTGGAAGGCCAGTCGCAAGAGGCGGCGGAGCGCATGTCAGGCGTGGGCATCGCCCCCCGGTCCGAACCCCGGCAGCTCACCTACAGCTCATATTTAAAAGTTCCGGAGCTGCTCGAGCTGCAGCAGCCGCAGTCTTCGCCGCCGCACCACGACGAATTGTTGTTCATCCTCGTACATCAAACCTATGAGCTATGGTTCAAAGAACTGCTGCACGATCTGGATGCGGTGGTCGCCAACTTGCAGAGGGCTGGCGCGGCCCCGCAAACCCACGACGAAGTTTACGAAGCCGCGCGGCTGCTGCGCCGATGCACAGAGATCACCCGGGTACTCGTGGAGCAGTTCACGATTCTAGAAACGATGTTACCCACGCATTTCCTCGCCTTTCGCGGCCTGCTGGAGCCCGCGAGTGGGTTTCAGTCGGAGCAATTTCGAGAAATTGAGTTTCTCTGTGGCTTGAAGGACGAGAAAATGCTTCGCTATCACAAGCCCACGCCGGAAGCTTACGCGAGCCTCAAGCGCCGATTGGAGGAACCTTCGCTGCGCGACGTTTTCTTTGGGGCGTTGCAAGCCATGGGCAAACTCCCGCCCGCCCGCGAAGGGGAGTCGGAAGGGGAGCGATTCGCGGCACGAGCCCGCGCCGTTCACTCGCTCTATAAGGCAGAGCGTGACCATCGCGACTGGATCGACGTCTGCGAGCGGCTGACGGAGTTTGACGAACTCGTGGTAAGTTGGCGGTTGCGACACATTCAACTGGTCGAGCGCATTATTGGGATTCGAATGGGCACTGGGGGAAGCGCAGGATCGTCTTACTTGAAGCTCACTCTCGACAAAAAGTTTTTCCCAGAATTGTGGGAGGCCAGGACGTTGCTGACGGAGTGATGAGTGATCGATCGCGGCGTCCCCCTCGCCCGTCGAATGTCCAGCCGCTTCATCGGGTATGAAATCCGCCCCTGAAAAAGTGACGCTGATCGGAGGCGGCTTGAATGGGCCTCTCCTGGCCATTCTCCTGAGACGCCGCGGATTCACGGTCGATATTTATGAGCGGCGTCCAGACATGCGCCGAGGGCGTAGGAGCGCGGGACGGTCCATTAATCTAGCCCTGTCGACCCGCGGCATTCACGCTCTCGAGCAAGCCGGCCTGTGGGAGGGGATGCGAAGCATCATCATTCCGATGAAGGGCAGGATGATGCATTCGATTGCGGGAGAACTTACCTTCCAACCCTACGGTCAAAATGAAGCCGAGGTTATCAACTCGATTTCGCGAGCCGAACTAAACATAGCGCTCATGAATGCGGCGGAGGAAACGGGAGCGACCATCCACTTCCATCAGCGCTGCATTGGCTGCGACTTGAAAACCGGCGCAATCCGGTTGCGTGACGAGGACACGGGGGAAGAAACAACCCCAGCGGCCGATGTCGTGATTGGCTGCGACGGTGCAGCCTCTGCACTGAGGGCTGAGATGCTCAAGCTGAGCCGCTTCAATTTTTCTCAGGAGTATCTCGATTACGGCTACAAAGAGTTGACCATTCCGGCCGGTTCCGATGGGAAGCACGCGCTGGAGACCAACGCCCTTCATATCTGGCCGCGGGGCAATCACATGCTGATCGCGTTGCCGAATATCGACGGCACGTTCGCGTGCATTCTCTTTCTGCCATTCGAGGGCATAGACAGCTTCGCCAGTCTCCGCGCGCAGTCGGATGTAATCCGTTTTTTTCAGGAGCGCTTCCCTGACGCTTTCCGGTTGATGCCTCAACTGGTAGACAACTATCTTGCGAATCCAACCGGTGCCATGGTTACGATAAAGTGCTCTCCCTGGCGTGTCGAAGGGAAAGCGCTGCTGCTCGGCGACGCTGCTCATGCCATCGTCCCCTTCTTCGGCCAAGGGATTAACTGCGGATTTGAAGACTGCACTTATCTGGTCGAGTTGCTCGACCAACAGGGGGCAGACTGGCCCCGAGTGTTCGCGGAATTCGAGAATGAGCGCAAAGTAAACACCGATGCGATTGCCGATATGGCGATTGAAAATTTTACGGAGATGCGAGATAAGGTTAAGGATTCGCGATTCCTGTTTCGAAAGAGAGTCGAATTGGCGCTCGAGGCAAAGTATCCCGAACTCTTCGTCCCGAAGTATGCCATGGTTACCTTTCACCGCGTGCCCTACTCTATCGCTCTGGCTCGAGGCGTGGTCCAGGATCGGATGCTGACTGCACTCTGTGAAAACATCGACCGGGTGGAGGATCTCGATTGGAACGAAGCGGGCCGGTTGATTCATCGCGATCTCACTCCGTTGGAGTTCCGGCGGTGACGGACTTTGAGTTTTCAGCCAGCCGGGATTTTGCGACCGCGATGGATGAACGCGATCCTCTGCGGAATTACCGGGAGCGCTTCCTGTTTCCCACGGCCGCCGATGGCGGTGATTGCGTGTATTTTTGTGGCCATTCTCTGGGCCTGCAACCCGCGACGACTGCGGCCTACATCGAGCAAGAACTGAAAGAGTGGGCCCAACTTGGCGTTGAAGGACACTTCCGGGCAACCAACCCGTGGATGCCCTACCACCGGCTGCTCACAGAACAGACCGCCGCCCTGGTGGGAGCGAAACCCATCGAAGTTGTAGTGATGAATTCACTCACGGTAAATCTGCATTTGATGATGGTGTCCTTCTACCGTCCCACGGCGTCGAAGCACAAAATTGTTGTGGAGCGAGGGGCATTTCCTTCCGACCGATATGCGGTGCAGTCGCAAATCCGCTTTCACGGATTCGATCCTGCGAGTTCCCTGATCGAGCTGGCGCCGCTGCCGGGTGAGGGTTGTCTTCGCGATGAACAAATTTCGTCGTTGATTGAAGGCTCGGGGGATGAGATTGCACTGATTATGCTGGGCGGAGTAAATTACGCGACCGGGCAGGCCTTCGATATGGAAGGAATTGCGCTCGCGGGTCGTGCTCGAGGCTGCGCAGTAGGCTTCGATCTCGCCCATGCAGCCGGCAATTTAGAACTTAGACTGCACGATTGGGGTCCGGACTTCGCGGTGTGGTGCAGTTATAAATATCTGAATGGCGGTCCGGGATGCGTTGCTGGTTGTTTTGTTCATGAGCGGCACGCTCGTTCTTTGGAAATGCCTCGATTTGCCGGCTGGTGGGGACACGATGAGCACGCGCGATTTGAGGTGGGGCAGAACTTCCGACCGATTTCCGGCGCCGAAGGTTGGCAGTTGAGCAATCCTTCGATCATCAGCCTGGCTGCCTTGCGCGCATCGATGAATATTTTTCAGGAAGCGGGCATGGAGCGTTTGCGGGCTAAAAGTGTGATTCTAACCAGCTACCTGGAGTTCTTGTTGAATCAGAAAATGCCCTCGAGCTGTTCAATTATCACGCCGCAAGAAACAGGTCGGCGGGGCGCACAACTCTCGATCCGAATTCCGACCAATGGTCGGGCGTTGTGCGAACGGCTGACCAACGCGGGCATATTCGGCGACTGGCGAGAGCCAGACACCTTCCGCGTTGCGCCCGTCCCGCTCTACAACTCTTACGACGACGTCTTCCGGTTTGCCCGGCGATTCGTTTCTGCGATCGGATAGGGTAGCTGGACTGGGTGTACCGGACAGTCGATTACTTCCGTAATACTGCGGCAGTGCAGCCTGAAACATACACTCTTAACGTGGGCTTGATCTCCGTGCGGCAAGCGAGCAAGTGGACGGGAATTGTGTGCGTAGTCGTGTGCCTCCACATTTTAGTGACGCTGCTGGCGCCACGCAGCATTGGGCTAACCGCATTCGGTGATCTCACGCAATGTGTTCTTCTTTTTTGCGCAACGGTGTCGATCCTCTCGAACATCAGAAGCAGCGACAAGAAAGCGCAGTTGTTCTGGGCTCTCATGGGTTGCGGCTGCGGGATGTGGCTCTGCGTGCAAATTGTGTGGACCTACTTCGAGGTGTTTCTCCGCCTGGAGGTCCCGAATCCGTTTGTCGCGGATGTTGTCCTTTTCCTGCACGTCGTCCCCATGATGGTGGCATTGGCGGTGCAGCCGCATATTCAACGCAATGACCATTCGCTGCGCCTGGTAACCCTCGACTTTTTCCTGCTGCTTACCTGGTGGCTTTACCTATATCTGTTCATCGTGATTCCTTGGCAATATGTCTCTCCGAACGAAGCGATGTATGGACGCAGCTTCGACCTGTTGTACGCTTGTGAACAAATTGTCCTGGTTGCCGGAGTAGGCCTGGTTTGGAGGCGCAGCCGGGGGTCATGGCGACTAATCTACGGGCAGTTTTTCAAGGCTGCCTTGTTCTACAGCATCAGCTCGATCTTGGCGGGAGTAGCGATTGACTTCCACCAGTACTATACGGGCAGTCTCTACGATGTTCCGCTGGTCGCGGCCATGGCGTGGTTCGCGACCACGGGGTGGATGGCGCGCGATCTTTCGCCGGACGAGTTGATTCACCAGCAACCTCGCCACAGCCGCAGCATGTGGACAGCGCGATTAGCCATGATGGCGGTATTCTCGACGCCGCTGATGGTCGCTTGGGCGGAGTTTGGCGGAAGCGCTCCGCCGCGAGTGCGTTCCTACCGGCTGGTACTGACCGCGGCGGCGATGCTCGTGATGGGCGTGCTGGTGTTCGTCAAGCAGCATTGGATGGACCGCAAACTCCTTCATTTTCTGAGTCTGTCCCGGCAGAATCTCGACGAGATGTGCAAGTTGAAAGACGAGTTGGAAAACAAAGAACAGTCTCTTCGCTGGCACAGCCTGGAACTGCAACGCAAGAATTTGGAACTTCAGGAGATTTCCTACACCGATACCTTGACGGGAGTGTGGAACCGGCGCTATCTGGAAGAAATCTTGACCGCTGAATCCGGACAAGTGTTGCGAAACTATGAGCGGGCTCAGAGTGGCGATATTCGGAAGATGGAACATCGCGACTTGGTGTTTCTGATGGTCGACGTGGATTTCTTCAAGGAAGTCAATGACCTGCATGGTCATCCCGCGGGCGATCGGCTGTTGCAATTGGTAGCCGAGCGGCTGAGCAAGGTTGTTCGTAAGTCCGACGTGCTGGTGCGTTGGGGAGGAGAAGAATTCCTGATCATGTCGCGCTCCGCAGATCCTTCCGGGACGCCTTCTTTCTGCGATCGAGTTTTAGATGTCATGGCCTCGGAGCCCTTTGATCTCGGGCATGGGGTGCACGTGCGCAAGACTTGTTCTGTGGGATGGGCGCCTTTTCCCTGGAGTCGCCGCGCTTACGAGGCCATCTGCGCCGAAGAGGCAATTGAACTCGCAGACACTGCACTGTACCGGGCAAAGGCCGCAGGGCGAAATCAGGGTATCGGAATTTTGCCGCTAGAGGGTAGCTTGGCCGCACCGCACGAGATCACTTTGCGGGCGCTGCAAAACGACACGGGCATTCTGACGCACGCTCTGAAAGTTCAAAATGTTGGCGTCGGCAGCCCTAACCCTAGCGCTGCCGAAAGCGTTGCTCCGGGAAAACCCGCGAGCCTTTGATTACGGGCGAGTGCTGGATTGCCACCAAGTGTGATAGGGTTTTTCGGTTGCGAGATATACAAGATCGATAGTGGAGGCCCATCGGACGATGAATGCAAAAATGTCTCCCCGCAAGACAGCTCTGCGTCAAAAAGCGCAGCTGATGTCGGCATCAGAAATTGAGCGCACATTGGTGCGGTTAGCTTACGAAATCGTGGAAAAGAACGGCGGCGTGGATGGCCTGGGACTGATCGGAATTCGTCGCCGCGGAGTCCCCATCGCGGAACGCCTGGGTAAAATCATCGCCCGCATCGAAAATGCCGACGTTCCGGTCGGTACACTCGATATCACTTTCTATCGTGACGATCTCTCTACACTGGGACCGAAACCTGTAGTCCAGGAGGGGAAAATCGGGTTCTCGATTGAGGATAAGAACATCGTTCTCGTCGACGATGTTCTTTTCACTGGACGTACGGTTCGCGCGGCAATGGATGCCCTGTTTGCGCATGGCAGACCACGACGCGTGCAATTGTGTGTGTTGATTGACCGCGGACACCGCGAGTTGCCCGTGGAGGCGAGCTTCGTTGGTCGCAATGTTCAAACCACCATGAATGAGGTGATCGAGGTAAAGCTAACCGAAATAGATGACGCCGAAAAGGTGCTGCTCATGGAAAAATAGATCGAAGCTCATCCTCGGGAAAAACCAAAAAAAATAAAAAAATAAAAGGACGGCGATTTCTCGCCGTCCTAATTCCTGGGCTGAGAAAGCTAGGCTATCCTCGTGCAGATAGCCTTGGTTTGCGTGTACAAACTAAGGGCGTCGTGGCCCATTTCACGGCCCCAACCAGATTGCTTGTATCCGCCGAACGGCATGGCGGCATCGAAAATGTTATAGCAGTTGATCCATACCGTACCCGCGCGCAGATGTTCCGCGGTTCGGTGAGCCTTGCCGATGTCTTGCGTCCAGACCGCAGCCGCCAAGCCATATTCACTATCGTTGGCCCGGGGCAGGATGTCCTCGGCATCATTGAACGGCATGGCCGCGACCACCGGTCCGAAAATTTCCTCCTGCACCACCTTCATATCTTCGCGGGTATTCACGAGAACCGTGGGCTCCACGAAATAGCCTTTGTCCCCTTTCTTGTGGCCGCCCGCCAGAGCTGTGGCGCCTTCGGAAAAACCGGCTTCCAGATAGCCGCAGACTCGGCTTAACTGTTCTTGAGAAACCAGAGGACCCATTTGCGTTTTGGGATCGAGACCCGATCCCACGTTAATTTTCTTGGCATAGTCAGCCACGCCTTCGACGACGCGGTCGAAGATCGGCTTCTCGATGTAGAGACGCGAGCCGGCGCAGCAACACTGGCCATGATTGAAAAAGATCGCGCTCGCAGCGCCAGGGATGGCCTCTTCAAGATCGGCATCCTTAAACACCACGTTGGGCGATTTACCGCCGAGTTCGAGGGAAACTTTTTTCAAGTTGCCGGTCGCGGCGTGCACGATCAGTTTGCCGACTTCAGTGGAACCGGTGAAGGCTATTTTGTCCACGTTCGGATGTGCGGCCAGTGCTGCGCCTGCGGTCTCGCCATAGCCCGGCACAATGTTTACTACCCCCTCCGGGAACCCTGCTTCCATGATGAGTTCGCCGAGACGCAGCGCTGAAAGCGGGGTTTGCTCCGCCGGCTTCAATACCACGGTGCAGCCGCAAGCCAGCGCCGGACCAAGTTTCCACGTTGCCATCAGCAGGGGGAAATTCCACGGGATAATTTGGCCCGCCACCCCAACCGGCTCGCGCAGTGTATACGCGAGATACTTCGCCCCGGGTGTATACGGGACGGAGAGCGGAATCGTATTGCCTTCGATTTTCGTGGCCCACCCGGCCATGTAGCGAAGCAGATCTACTGCCAATGGCACATCGGCGGCCTTTGCGATTGCGAGTGGCTTACCATTGTCGAGGCTCTCCAGGTAACCAAACTCCTCAGTATGCGCCTCCAGCAAGTCGGCGAGTTTCCAGATCAAGCGCCCGCGCTCCGACGCTGTCATTCGCCGCCACGGTCCCTGGTCGAAGGCCTTGCGTGCGGCCTTCACTGCTTCTTCAATATCTTGACCATCTCCTTCCGCCACCTGCGCCAGAATCTCACCCGTGGCGGGATTATAAGTGGCGAAAGTTTTGCCAGAAATAGAGCTGACCCATTTGCCGTTGATCAACATTTTGCGCGGCGTCTCGAGGAACTCCGCGACCTGTGGATGAATCTGCGGTGACACTGCAATGCCCATAGCATCCTCCTTAAATCAAGAACGAAAGATTATCAAGAACTTGCATGTTGCGAGCCAAGAGATATCCGCGGAGAAGAATAACGAAAACATGCTAGCCCTGAGTCGGAACAAAAGCAATTCCGATTCGACGGCTAAAGGAGGTCAGCAGTATTGCGTTGCAGGCGGGCCACGAAGAATAAAGATTCTAACGGCTTTGTTAGGGTTTACAATGGCCTTCGATTTCGCCGTCTCGTGCGAGATCTTTTTTCCGTTTATGCTTCAGAAAACTGTTGCAACCGGTTTGCGCGCCAGACTGTTGCGCTCGGCGAAGAAAGTCATGAAGAACGCGCATGCGCCCTATTCGAAGTTCCGAGTCGGAGCGGCCATTCTTCTCTCGAACGGCAAAGTTTTCTGCGGTTGCAACGTCGAGAATGCATCTTATGGCATGACCAACTGTGCCGAGCGCACCGCGATTTTTTCCGCGGTCGCCGAGCTTGGACCCAAGATCGAGATCAGCGCCGTCTCGGTGGTCAACGACCAGGGCATTCCCTGTTCGCCCTGCGGCGCTTGCCGTCAGGTGATTTACGAATTCGGGCCGGACGCAACCGTCTTCTTTCAAGGCGTTGGCGGACCACGGCAAGCGCACATCACCGAACTCCTTCCAGAAGGATTCCGTCGCCAGTGAATCCGCCTTCGCCTCCTGCCCAGATAATCCGCGCCATCGATGTGATCCGCAAGAAGCGCGACGGCAGAGAGTTGTCCCGATACGAGATCGACTCCCTGGTGAACGCATACACCGCTGGTGATATTCCCGACTATCAAGTCTCGGCCTGGCTGATGGCAGTTGTGCTGCGCGGCATGACGCGTCCGGAAACTGCTGCACTGACAGATGCCATGCTGCACTCGGGAGACGTTCTCGATTTCTCCTCGATTTCTGCAAAAAAAGTCGACAAGCATTCCACCGGAGGCGTGGGAGATAAGACTTCGCTGGTGCTCGCCCCGCTCGCCGCCGCCGCCGGGGTGGCCGTTCCGATGATCAGTGGGCGCGGACTGGGTCACACCGGAGGCACTCTCGACAAGCTCGAGGCTATCCCCGGCTTCAATGTGAATCTTCCGGTCGCGCAATTCCGCCGGATCCTTGAAACTTGTGGCTGCGCCATGATTGGCCAGACCGCCGAGATCGCGCCTGCCGATCGCAAGCTTTACGCGTTGCGCGACGTGACAGGCACAGTCGAAAGCCCGTATCTTATCTGTGCCTCGATCATGAGCAAGAAACTCGCGGAAGGCATCGACGCGCTCGTGCTCGATGTAAAGACCGGCTCTGGCGCATTCATGAAAACTGAAGACGACGCCGCTTTCCTCGCTGAGCTCATGGTCGAAACCGGCGAACGAATGGGGAAAGAGGTGGTGGCGTTAATCACGAACATGGATCAGCCGCTGGGATCGATGATCGGCAATGCGCTTGAAGTTGTCGAAGTCGTCGAAGTTCTGCGCGGCCAAGGACCGGAAGATTTGCGCCAGCTCTGCCTCGAGCTTGCGGGCTGGATGCTGCATCTCGGTGGAGTCTCCGCGACGGTCGAAGACGGGAAAAGGCAGAGCGAGAAATTGATTTCGTCCGGCCAAGCGCTCGACAAGTTTCGACAGATGGTGGAACTGCAGGGTGGAGATCCGCGAGCGATCGACGATCCCAAGAAACTGCCGCAGGCTCAACATACAATGACGATCTCCAGCCCGCGGGGCGGGTACCTCGCGTCCCTGAAGTGCGAGCAGATAGGAACGGCATGTGTCGTTCTGGGCGGTGGTCGCGAACGCAAAGAAGATTCTGTCGATCCCGCGGTGGGCATCGTGCTGCACAAGAAAATCGGAGATGCGGTTTCTACTGGCGAACCGCTTGCCACGATTTACTACAATTCGGAAGCACGCGCGCATCGGGTCGGGGAGCTGCTGGAAGAGAGCTATCAGATTGCCGATTCTCGCGTCGAGAAAAGGCCGCTGATCCATCGCATCATAGGACACACATGATCGGATCGGGTACGCGTGATCAGACCGGAGAAAAGGACTGAATGGGACGCTTCACTGGAATCCTCGGCCTCTTGACCATGCTCGGACTGGCTTATGCCTTTTCAACCGACCGGCGCGCCATTCGCCTGAAGACCGTAGCGTGGGGACTGGGCTTACAGCTGGTTTTCGCCGTATTTGTATTGCGAGTCGAAACTGGCCGGCGGGTGTTTCAGAAAGCCGGCGATGTGGTGAATCGATTGCTCAGTTACGCTTTCGTCGGCTCCGAGTTTGTGTTTGGCGAGCTCGGGAAACAAGGTTCACATCTCGGGTTTTATTTTGCCTTCCAGGTACTGCCAACCATCATCTTCATCGCGGCATTTTTCGCCGTGCTCTACCACTACGGCGTCATGCAGTTTGTTATCAAGATCGCCGCCTGGATCATGACTCGTGTGATGGGGGCAAGCGGAGCGGAGTCGCTGAATGTGGCCGCCAGCATTTTCATGGGACAAACCGAAGCTCCTTTGACCATCCGTCCTTTCTTGCCCGATCTCACCCGGTCCGAACTGATGACCGTGATGACCAGCGGCATGGCGCACGTTTCCGGCGGCATCATGGCAGCCTATATCGCATTCGGAATCGAACCCAAGCATTTGCTGAGTGCGGTAATCATGACTGCGCCCGGCACGCTGTTGATGGCGAAAATGCTCGTGCCCGAAACCGAGCAACCGAAAACCGCTGGACGAGTTGTGATGAGCGAAGACGAAGAGAAAACGGAGAGGGAAGAGAATCTTTTGGGGGCGGTCGCTCGCGGGACGACAGACGGTCTGCATTTGGCTTTGAACATCGCTGCCATGCTGATTTCGTTTCTCGCCCTTATTGCGCTCACGAATGGAATTCTAGGCGGAGTACACAACTGGCTGGCGGGTCACGGAATCCTTTGGTTCCCCGCGAGCCTGGAAAAGATTTTTGGAGTGCTATTTGCACCGATTGCGTGGGTCATTGGCATTCCGTGGCACGATTGCGGGGTCATCGGCAACCTGCTCGGCACGCGGATGGTGCTGAACGAACTGGTGGCATTCTCCATGCTCGGACCGATGAGAGCGGGGCTCGATCCGCGCTCTTTCACGATTGCTACGTTTGCACTTTGCGGATTCGCGAATCTCAGCTCAATCGGAATCCAGATTGGCGGCATCGGGGCACTCGCGCCGAACAAGAAGAGCGAACTGGCTCGACTCGGAATTCGCGCGATGCTGGCAGGAACCATGGCAAACCTGATGTCAGCTTCAATTGCCGGCATGCTGCTATAACCTAACTAGCCAAGGGCTTCGCCCTTGATATCCCAGCGAATCCCGAGGATGTAACAACTGGTGGTTACAACGTTATTAACGAGAACAAAATTCTAGTTGTAACGCGCATAATCGACTAACGCGAAAGGTTTCCTTCTTGAAGCAACTTCGAATCACGTTCACTCTGACTCTGCTTTTCGTTCCGGCTTTTCTTGCCAGTGCCTATACCGAGATTACTCCCAGACGAGTGATCATCGATACCGATCCTGGCACCGACGATGCCATGGCTATCATCCTTGCTCTGAACTCCCCCGAGCTTAAGGTGGAGGCGCTGACGGTAGTGCCGGGCAATGTGGACGGGCGGCAGGGGTTGGAGAATGCCTTAAAGATAGTTTCCCTGGCCGGACGCTGCGACGTTACCGTCGCTGGGGGAGCGCAACATCCACTAAATCAGAAGCTGATTACTGCGCAGTTCTGGCACGGCAAGAATGGTCTGGCCGATGTCGAGTTGCCACCCTCGAAATGCAAAGCTGATCCACGTTTCGGTCCGGATCTCATCATCGACATGATTCACAGATTTCCGCATGAGATCACACTAATCCCTGTGGGGCCGCTCACCAATATCGCTCTTGCGGTTCTGAAAGACCCTTCGATCGCGGGCCTGGTCAAAGATATCGTCATCATGGGCGGCTCCATAACGGGCGGAAACGTCAACGGAGCGGCGGAGGCTAACATCTATAACGATCCCGAAGCGGCGCAGATTGTCTTCAATGCTGGATGGACGGTGACGATGGTTGGCTCAGACGTGGGCGAGCGGACGCTGATCACGAGAAAGTACCTCGCACTGCTCCAGTCATCCCATGGACCGCAGAGCGACTTCATCGCGAAGATCGCTGACTTTTATCTGACTCGCAGCGAGAAGAGCGGATACAGCGGTGCCGCGATGTATGACCCGCTGGCCGTCGGGATAGCGCTCGATCCGACTCTAGGGACGCTCAAGGAAATGCACGTCGATGTGGAAACAAAAGGTGAGTTCACTCGCGGAGAAACCGTGGCGAATCGCACGGGCTCCAACGAAAATAACGTGCTGCATGGAGATCACTACGAGATCGAGGGCGTGATTAAGTTAAAACCGAATGCACGCGTTTGTTTGGCTTCGGATGCGGATCGGTTCCTGCAGCTGTTTGTGAGCCGCGTCAAAGGGAAATAGGCGGGCTTAGCCGTTCGCACGCGCAACTAGGAAAATCGCCAGAGCATAGAACACAAACATCAGGCCCAGGTAAGTCTTCGCCCGAGGTCCGGAGTTTTCAAATTCTTTCCACGCGAGAATTCCCCAGAGGGCTGCAACCATGGGAGCGGATTGGCCGATGGCGTAAGAAATGGCAACCCCGGTGAAACTCGCGGCCACCAGGTTGAAGACCGTCCCGACGCCCCAGATGCATCCACCAAGTAGTCCCAGCAAATGCCCGGACACAGGTCCGCTAAAAAATCCACTAAAGCTTACGGGCTCTCCTACCAGCGGGTGCTTCATAAAATAGATATTCCATAGGAAGCAGGAGAGCAATGCTCCCAAGGTCAGGAACACGGCGGCGCTGTATGGCCCTAGATGATTACCGCGGGTCATCGCATGCGTCATGAAAGGCGCCCATAGCCCCATTAGAATCCCCGAAACCACACACGTGACCAGACTTTTTCTGGAGACGGAGCGTCCCGCGGCGGCGAGATTCCCATAGGCTTTACCGTCGAAAAGAACAGCGATAAACGCGCAGGCGACCCCAAGCGTGAGAAAAACTGCATTCCCCCTGGGCTCGAGCGCATAGCTCAAAACCGTTCCGACGACCAATGCAATGCCAATGGAAATGGGAAATGCGACCGCGAGTCCGGCCATGTCAATCGCAGCGACGAGTAAGAGGTTAGCCAGGTTGAACAGCGCCCCGCCGATGAGTGCGTTCACAATATTCGAAGTGTCCGCGGCGTGCACATTGTTCAGAAAGCTGGAGGAATCATGGCCGGTGCTTCCCATCGTCAGGGCGAGTACCAGTGAAATCAAGAAAATGCCGAGAGCATAGTCCCAATAAAAAAGTTCGAAACGGTAGCCTTTTACGCCCTTATATGTGTTTGCCCACGAACCCCAGCAAACCGCACTTGTGATCATCATCAGCAGCGCGATAGTCAGACTCGATGGCGTGAACATCGCTTCTCCTTCGGAGGTTGTCAAGGCTGGAAAGTGTGTAACTGTACTCTTCTTTGGTTCAGGTCACAAGTCTTCGCGTAACCACAGTCTTCGCGCAACCCAGCCGCCACCGAGCGCAATGCGGCGAGGCGATCAACCTCTGCATCGCGTCCGCTCCGAAGTCCAGTTTCTAGTTCCGTGCTCTGTTCTTGATCCAGATCGGAGTACCCAGAAAGCCGAAAGCGTGGCGAATCTGATTCTCCAAAAAACGCTGGTAGGAGAAGTGCAGCTTCACGGCACGATTGGTGAATAAAACAAAAGTGGGGGGCGCGACCGAGGCTTGTGTCATGTAGAGAATTTTCACGCGGGATCGCATGGGGACTGCGGCGCGCTCAAAATCCACGGTTTCAATGAAGCGATTCATGGCAGACGTAGGTATGCGCTTGCGGCGTTCGCTGGCTACCTGTTCGAGGAGGGGAAAGATTTTCTCCGTACCTTTGCCGGACCGTGCCGAGATGAAGACGATTGGCGCGTAAGTCAGGAATTTGAGATCGTACCGCAGGCGCTCTTCGTAAGCTTCGCGGTCGCCGGGGCGTTTGCTCTCTCGCATGCGCATGGCCTTTGAAGGCCTTCCGGGCTTTAGCGTGCCGCCGGTGACAAGATCCCATTTGTTGACCACGATGATCATCGAACGTCCGCTCTCGTGCGCGTAACCGGCGATGGCGGCGTCGAGTTGGCTGACGCCTTCTGTGGCGTCGATAACCAGCAGTGCGATGTCGGCGCCTTCGAGATGCTTGCGCGCCATCACCACGGAAAGTTTCTCCGCCATCAAATGAGTTTTGCCTTTGCGACGGATGCCCGCCGTATCGATGAAGCGGAATCGGCGGCCGTCACGTTCTACGATTTCGTCGACTGCGTCACGTGTAGTGCCCGGAATGGGCGATACGATGGCCCGGTCGGAGGCCGTCAAGCAATTCAGCAGGGTAGACTTTCCTACGTTCGGATGGCCAATGATAGCGACCTTGGTTTCGTAGACGGGTTCGAGGTCCGCAGTTGCCCCGTCCGTCTGAGATGCTTCTTCCTGCGTTTCTTGCGCATCCTCTCGGGCCGGTGGCAAAATCTCAAACACAGCGTCCAGCAGGTCGTCGATCCCGCGCCCGTGTTCAGCAGAAATGGGGAACATCTGCTTAATTCCGAGGCGGTGAAACTCATCCACGATGTTTGCTTGTTTTTCAGTGTCGGCCTTGTTGACGGCGAGGAAGAGCGGACGTCCGGTCTTGCGCAGCAGGCGAACTAATTCGAGGTCAGGACCAGCGAGTTCGGCGCGGCCATCGACCACCATGACAATCGCCGCAGCTTCATCGAAGGCAACCCGCGCTTGGCGGAAAATTTCCGAGGGAATGAAGTCATTCTCTTCGGGAAGAATGCCACCGGTGTCGATGATACGGATGCGGCGGCCCCGCCATTCCGCGTCGCCGTACAGCCGGTCGCGTGTGATGCCGGGCTCGTCGCCAACAATCGCGCGGCGCGAACCCACGATGCGATTGAACAGCGTGGACTTTCCTACGTTCGGCCGGCCCACGATGGCAAGCGTCGGGACGCCGGCTGCGGTGGTGGCGAGCGTACTCGTCGAGTTGTAAGTGGGTTGCGTCAAAATGAGTCAGAGCCGTGCCGGTAGCCGGGAATGTTTATTATAGAGACTCCCGTGGCATTCAGTTCACAACCTGCGTCTCCCGCCGAGCCCGGCAGCAAGACTTGCGACGCTTCTCGCTCCTCCCTCTATCAATTCTTTGCGCCGGGGGGTTTGCTGGCGCGCACACATCCGGCGTATGAATTCCGTCGCGGGCAGTTACAGATGGCACAAGCAGTCGAGCAGGCGCTGGAGGAAAAACGCCACCTGATTGTGGAAGCCGGCACGGGTACCGGAAAAACGCTGGCCTACCTGCTGCCGGCAATCCGCTCCGGCAAGCGAGTGATTATTTCGACGGGGACGAAGAATCTGCAGGAACAACTCTTCTACAAGGATGTTCCTTTTCTGGAGCGGGCGCTGTATGGAGACGCGGCTTCCGGCTCCCGGCTCTCCGTCTGCTACATGAAAGGCCGCAACAATTATTTGTGTCGCAAGAAACTCTATGACCTCACGGATCAGCCCGTCCTCAGCGGACTGGAGGAGATCGAGCAGTATCGTGCGATTTCCGCCTGGGAGAAAACGACCGCGACTGGCGACCGCGCGGAACTTGCTGAACTTCCCGAGACCAGTGCGCTTTGGCACAAACTGGATGCGCGCGCCGATGCTTGCACTGGCCAGAAGTGCAGCGAGTGGGAGCGGTGCTTCGTCACTGAAATGCGGCGCCGCGGCATGGAGAGCGATATTATTATCGTCAATCATCATCTGTTCTTCGCCGACCTCGCCATCAAGCTGCAGGCTGAGGGTGCGCCCGACGCCGGGATTCTGCCGGAAGCCGCGGCGGTGATCTTTGACGAAGCCCATGAATTAGAAGACGTGGCGGGGAACTATTTCGGAATCTCGGTGAGTAACCTGCGGGTTGAGGATCTGGCGCGGGACGTGGAAACCTCAATGCAACATAATCGCCTGCTCTCTGCCGGGCTTTCCGGAGCTCTGGGAAGTTTGCGCGAGCGGTCGCAGTTATTCTTCTCGCTGTTGCCGGCGGGCGAGGGACGATTCGCCTTCGAGACGCGGCGCGAGTTTCTGGAGGAAAATGGCGAAGAGTTTCTGGCGCTGAATCAGAGTTTGATGCGGTTGGGGGGTGAATTGGAAGGGCTATCGCAGAAGCCGGAGGAAGTTTTCAACTTCGCGCGGCGAGCTCAAGAACTGCAGGTGCAACTGGGCTTCGCCCTGGAGTCGGACGATCGCAACACCGTTTTTTGGATCGAACGGCGCGGGGGGAGAATGGGCTCAACCCAGAGACCTTCTTCGAGCGCGCTCAGGGCGGGCTCCGGCACAGAGAAAAAAGAAGAATATTCGCGCGGACGACAGAACGTTTTTCTGCAAGCCACGCCGATTGATGTCGGTCCCATCCTGCGCGAATGTCTGTGGTCGAAGCTCGAGTGCGCCGTGCTGACTTCGGCTACGCTTGCCGTGGGCGGCGGATTTGAGTACATCCGGCAGCGGCTGGGGTTGGAGCATGCCCGCGAGTCGGTGCTGCCATCGCATTTCGACTACGCAAACCAGGCTTTGTTTTATGTGCCGCCCGATCTGCCCGATGCGCGCACGCCGCAGTTTACGGCGAAAGCGGCCGAGCGCATTCGCAAACTCCTCGAAATTACCCGGGGGCGCGCCTTTGTACTGTTCACCAGTTATGCACAGATGAACGATGTCTACCAGCGGCTGCTGGGCGAGTTGGAGTTTCCCATGCTCCGGCAAGGCGACGCTCCGAAGAGCGCGCTGCTTGAGGATTTCCGGCTAACCCCGAATGCCGTGCTGTTTGCGACTTCATCGTTCTGGCAGGGGGTGGACGTGCAGGGCGAACAGTTGAGCTGCGTGATCATCGATCGCTTGCCGTTCGCCGTGCCCAGCGACCCGGTGGTAGCCGCGCGAGTGAAAGCGATCGACGCCGACGGGGGCAATGCGTTTTTTCAGTACCAGGTTCCGGCCGCGGTGATCACTCTGAAACAGGGCTTTGGACGCCTGATTCGCTCGCTCGATGATCGCGGTCTGCTCGTGCTACTCGATAACCGCATTCTGAAGAAGCAATACGGCCGTGTGTTTATCGAGAGCTTGCCGAACTACCAGAAGACCACGGACATTCGGGCAGTCGAGGAATTTTTCGGCGCAGGGAGCTGAGAGGCCCAGCCTTCAGCCAAGCGAGTGTCACGCCGGCGGCAGCCGCATTCCGGTCAAATGTGTAGGTGTACTGACACTCGGCGGCAGGGCCCGGGCGCTCGATCCGGCAATCAGCGAAGCCGGCACGGCCGGCGCTGAAATTCCGCAATGCCTGCGAGCCGACTTCTGCTCGCTCAATCACAAGTTCTAAGGCAGCAATCAATCTTCATGCCCGAAATTCAAAACCACCCGCGAGCCGACCAGCATCTTCCTCAGACATAGTTCCGCTCCGCCCGACGGATCTCGCGATACCGTTCGAACACTTTCTTCTCGCTTTCCAGCCCAAGCGCAGAGCGGATTGAACTGCCGCGGAACGTATGGTGCATCATCTTCCAGCCGCGGAGCAGGACGAACCCCGGGTCATGCTTGAAAACCACGGGGAAGTGATGGACTTTCATCCAGCGCTCAGCCTTCCAGCGCATGAATTCGACTTCTTCTGCCGGCAGATGCTGAGTGCGAATGACCGCCGTGGTGCCATCATATTCCTCGAGCCGCTCGTTCACGATCAGGCCCTGGTCGCGGAATTCTTTCGTCATTGGGGTGCGAGGATATGGCGTTGGGTGCTGGATGTAGGGCCAATCCACGTAGCGCCGGGCGAATTCGAGGTTGGCTTCGATGGACTCGCGCGTATCCCCCGGACTGCCGACGATCAATCCGCCCACCACATACATCTGGTGGCGGTGAAGATAGTCGATGGCTTTGAGGGTTGCGTTGCCAGTATTCTGGCCGTTGGTACGTTCCGTGTTCTTGGCGGAGGCCTTCAGGAATTCCAGGTCGCCTTCAAGAACGTTCTCGATGCCTAGAAAAACATACCGGAATCCGGCTCGCTGCATCAGCGGCGCAAGAGTTTCGCCGTGGTTGGCAATCGCGGATGTCATGGCTTGCACGAAGTACTCGAGCTTGTGCAATCCGGCAGCGATGATGGCCTCGCACAGAGCCTCGAAGCGCTTCACGTTCAGGGTAATGTTGTCATCGACCAGGAATATGGTTCGCGCGCCGTGATCGCGCGCATCGCGAATGTCGGCGAGAACGCGATCGAACGAGTAAGTGTGAAAATTGCGGCCGCGCATCTCGATGATGGAACAAAAACTGCAATCGTAAGTGCAGCCGCGCGAGGTTTCGATTACATCTACCTGGCGACCCAGCAATGTATATCCGCTAAGTACTCGTGCATCGCGATTCGGCGGCCGGATTTCTTTGTCTTCCAGCCGATGCGGCGGCCGGGAAGGATTGTGCACCCAGTTGTCGCCATTCGAGTAAGAGAGTCCGCAGATCCGTTCGAAACCGGAGCCCGCCTCCAACGCGCGCAACAATTCGCGGAAAGTGACTTCGCCCTCGCTGCGCACCAGGTAATCGACGCCCATATCCTCATACGCCTCGGGGGCGAGACTGGGATCGTATCCACCTACAACGACCTTCACTCCCGGCCGCAACGCACGGATCAGTTCGATAATGCGCGCGGCAGTGCGGCGTTGAAACGTCATGATGGAGAGTCCGACCAGTTCCGGATCAAGCTCGCGAACCAGCCGAGTGACCGTCTCACGAACATGGCGGTGGGCCAGAATCAGATCAGCCACGGCCACGCGGTGATGCGCATCAACGTTTCCAGCCAGCGAGGTAAGCGCACCATTGGGCATGCGGATTCCGACCGGGGGCATGTGCTCAAAGGAATCCGGCATGGAAAGCAAGAGGACGTTCATCAGGACCAGTCCTTACTGCATCGCTCTGGCTCGCGAGGTGCTTATAAGGCCAGCAGGCGATGCCCGCGGTCGTAATTGTACCGCAGTGTGCCGCCCCAAGGCCGTCTACGTCTCCCGTTCGGAAGGTTTCTATCTGCGCTCTTCCGCCATTCCAGGTCTCGTCACCACACCGACCACGATTCCAGACGCTTGTCCCTGGGAGTGATACACGCGCTCCGTGGCCTTTACAAAATCCGCAGGCTTGGCGTCCGGGATGTTGACGAAGGTCTGCGGGTTACGATCGGTGAGGGGAAACCATGAGCCCTGAATCTGCACCATGATGCGGTGACCGCGCCGGAAGGTATGGTTGACGTCTGGCATGGTGAAATCAATTTCCTCGACTTTGCCGGGGGTGAAGGGTTCGGGCTTTTCGAAACTGTGGCGGAACTTCCCCCGGAAAGGCTCGCCGCGCACAAGTTCCTGATAGCCACCCATGGTGAAAGAGGGTGGGGGAACATCGGTTCGAGGCTTGTTTTTGTCTTCGGGTCTGGGCTCATCGAACTTGCTGTCGGGATAGTCGGTGGGGTAGACGTCGATCACTTTTACGTCCCAGTCGGAATCCGTTCCCGTCGTCGAAACGAAAAGCCGCGGAGCGATGGGTCCGGCAATGGTCACATCTTCCTGCAACACCGGGGTTTCATAAACCAGGACATCGGTTCTGCCGCCCGCAAAGCGCTGGTCCGAGACCATGTATTCCTGCGGCACGCTGATCGCCGTGTAGTTCACGAAGGGCACAGGCCTGGCCGGGTCACTCACGTATTCATCGAAGGCCGGCGCATCGGAAGAGGGAGGATCGAATGAGAGTGCACCGCCCGCCTGCAGATACAGGGTCTTGGCCTCGACGTCTTTCGGCGGCCACGAAGAATAGCGTCTCCAAACGTTCGTACCAGTTTCAAAAACGAACGCTTTCGGAAGTTTTGCATCCCCATTGCCCTTCAGGTACTGCTCGAAAAACGGAAACAGAATGTTCTTCCGATAGTAGTCGCCGGTATTGAAGGCGAACTCCACTCGTCCCAGATGATCACCGTCATACCGCGCCCAACCGCCGTGCACCCATGGGCCAACTACAAGTGCGTTAAAAATCCCCGCATTGTTCTTGTCGATCGCGTGGAACGTGCTGAACGGGCCTTGCAAATCTTCCGCGTCGAACCATCCGCCCACGGTAAGCACTGCGCAGTGGATATTCTTCATATGGGGGGCAAGATTGCGCGCCTTCCAGTAATCGTCGTAAATATCGTGGTGCATCTGGTCGTCAAACAGCGCACTCTTGCCCTCAAGATATTTTGAAAGATTCGCGATCGGTCCCGCGTTCAAATAGAACTCGTATCCATCCTTGGTTCCGTAATCGAACGCAACCGGCGTTTTGGGGGGAAGCTGGGGATTTTCCTGCGGCTTAAAAACCGCGTAGAAGCCGAAGTTCGCGTCCAGCATGAACGCTCCGCCGTGATAGGCATCGTCGCCCATAAAAAGATCGGTCATGGGGGCCTGCGGCGATGCGGCTTTGAGCGCTGGATGCGAGTCGATGATGCTCGCAGAAGTGAAAAATCCAGGATAGGAAATGCCCCAGATGCCGGCATTCCCATTATTATTAGGCACGTTTCTCAGCAGCCAATCGATGGTGTCGTAGAGATCGCTGCTATCGTCCACATCTTGTTTTGATTTCTTATTATCGATGTGCGGACGCATCTCCACAAAAGTCCCTTCCGACATGTAGCGGCCGCGCACGTCCTGAAAGACGAAGATATATCCTGCCTTATCGAAGTCGGGCGAGGGGCCGAGTTGCTTGCGGTACAGATCCACGCCATACGGAGCCACGCTGTAAGGAGTGCGATTGATCAGAAACGGATAAGAACGCGAACTGTCCTTGGGCACGTACACCGAAGTGAAAAGGTGCACGCCATCGCGCATGCTGACTCTGAATTCGTACTTTGTGTAGTGTTCTTTAACCTCGAAATCGGGCGCGTCGGGCTTGCTTTGGGCGGCGAGACTTGCAGCCAGGATTAGAAACAACAGAGACGCTGAAATGCGCTTGCGGCGCGGCATAATCGCTCCTTTGGCGGACAAAAGCCGAATAGGCAAACTACAGTCAGGCGAAGCCCGCAGTCAAGCGGGTTCGGGCCCTGAGCGGTACAATAGATGTTTCACTCACCAGTTTATTCCGGCCCTGTTTGCGCGCCGCTGAGGGACGCATGTTCGAGGTTACGGTTGACGATACGTTTGCCGCGGGACACTACCTGCGCAACTACAAAGGCAAGTGCGAAAATCCGCACGGCCACAACTACAGGATCCGAGTCACGCTCGCCGGGGCTGAGTTGGACAAGGCCGGACTCCTGCTCGATTTCAAAGACTTGCGCGAAGTGATGAAGCACGCTATTGAGCGGCTCGATCATCAAATGATCAATGACATCGAGCCGTTTACCACCATCAACCCGTCGGCTGAAAATCTGGCCAAGTATTTTTATGACGAGTCAAATTCGCAACTAAAGAGTGTGACCAACGGGCGCGTGCGCGTGAAGAACGTCACCGTGTACGAGACGGACACGACGACGGCCACGTATTCGGAGTCGTAGCGCCCCCGTCGCGACGGCTTTCCAGCATGGCTCAACAGGGTTCGGGAGACGCCGGCGGCACTGCTGTCAGATGCAGATAACCGAAATCTATAAATCGTTGCAAGGGGAATCGACCTACGCTGGGCTAGCCTGCGTGTTCGTGCGGCTTACGGGGTGCAATCTGCGCTGCTCCTGGTGCGATAGTGAATATACCTTTCACGGCGGGCGGAAGATGACGGAGGACCAGGTGCTGAACGAAGTGCGAGGCCTCAGTCCCAACGGGGGGTTAGTGGAGATCACCGGCGGCGAGCCCCTGCTGCAGGAGCGGGAACTGCTTCCGCTGATTGAGAAGTTGTTGCAAGCTGGATATCGCTTGTTGCTCGAAACCAGCGGCGAGCGCCCCTTGGCGAAAGTTCCGGCGGCGGTCGTCAAGATCGTCGACGTGAAGTGTCCGCATTCGGGGGCGGCGGATACCTTTCTGCCAGAAAATCTGGCGGCACTTGGTGCGCATGACGAAATGAAGTTTGTACTGAGCGACCGCACCGACTATGAGTTCGCCCGCGAGTTCGTCAGCCGGCACAATCTGCCCCGGCGCGTGGGGGCCGTGCTTTTCTCGCCCGCATTTCGCAAAGACGCCACCGGAGCCCGAGACAGCTCGCACTGTCTTCTCGATCCGCAAGAATTGGCCGAATGGATGTTGGCAGATGAAGTTCCGGCACGCCTGGGACTGCAATTGCACAAGTTTATCTGGGACCCTGCCGTCAAGGGCGTTTGACCCCATGGTCTGAAAGCAACAGTTAGCGCTTCCACCTCATTCGATACTCTTAACGTCACATGGCGCACCCCACAAAATCCCGGGCCATCGTTCTTCTGAGCGGAGGAATGGATTCTTGCGTATGCGCCACATTGGCAGCCCAGGATTACGAGGTCGCTGCCTTGCACGTGAGTTACGGGCAGCGCACCGAGCGGCGGGAGCGGCAATCTTTCCTGGCGATTTGCAATCGCCTGAACATAAGGAACAAGCTCCTCGTGTCGAACGACGCCCTGCGCGCCATCGGAGGTTCGGCGCTGACCGACGAAAACATTGCGGTACCGGTCACACCCGCGATCGATCATGGAGTTCCGGTCACCTATGTACCCTTTCGAAACGCGCATTTTTTGTCCGTCGCGGTCAGCTGGGCCGAGGTGCTGGGAGCGGGGAAAATTTATATCGGAGCGGTGGAACCGGATAGTTCCGGTTATCCTGATTGCCGTCCCGTGTACTATGAGGCGTTCAACCGCGTCATCCGGGCGGGCACGAAAGAGGGAAACATCGAAATTGTCACGCCCTTGATCGCTATGCGGAAAGCAGAAATTGTCCAGCTTGGCCTTGAACTGAACGCTCCGTTCGATTTAACTTGGTCATGCTATAGCCACGAAGATCGAGCTTGCGGCCGGTGTGACAGCTGCGTCTTACGCTTGCGGGCGTTTGCGGCGGCGGGAGTCAGCGATGCCATTCCCTATGCCACGGAGAGAGTTTAACCAACTTCTGACTTTGATTGTCGAAGGAAACGCGGTCTCGGATGCATGCCAGTTTTGACGCAACAAGCAGGAATCGATATTTAACAATCCAGTAGGCCGGGAGGCCACGATGAAGAGGCACTTCGCAGGATTTGTTTTTGTTCTCTTGATGTTGGGACTGTGTGCGTCCCCGGTTTTCGCGCAGGGTGCGTCGGGAACAGTGAAAGGCGTTTGCAAGGACGCTCAAGGCAATCCCATCGCTGATGCAGTGGTGGTTTGGGCGAACCAGGACAACGGTCAGAAATATACTCTGAAGACCAACAAGAAAGGCGAGTATTTCTCGCTGGGGGTTGGCGCGGGCACTTACACGGTCACACTCTACAGGAATGCCGATGACGCCAAGGCTAACAAGGAGCTGTTTCACTTCGGCAAAGTACCGGTCACCCTCGACGAAAACACGCTGGACTTCGACCTTAAAAAGCAGGCGACGGAAGCGGCCAAGGGTCAGGGCTTGACTCCCGAACAGCTTAAGGCTCAACAGGAAGCGCAGGAGAAGCACGCCAAAGAAGCCAACACGGTGAAGTCGCTGAATGAAAAGCTGGCGGCCGCGAAGACGGCGTCCGATGCCGGTGATTTTGATACGGCGATCGCCAGCCTGACTGCGGCGAACGAGATCGACGCCTCCCGTGACCTGGTATGGTTCAAGCTTGGCGACGCCTATCGTCTGTCGGTAGCCAAACAGACCGATCCCGAGGAAAAGAAAAAGCGTCTCAATTCGGCGGTGGAAGCTTATCAGAAAGCGGTGACACTCAAGCAGGCCGCCACGAATGAGAAAGATCCCAACGCCACCAAGACGCTCGCAGCCTATTACAACAATTTAGCCGAGGCCTACAGCAAGGCAGGCAAAATCGATGACGCTGTAAAAACTTACCAGCAGGCGGCGGAAGCCGATCCCAGTGCCGCCGCGCAATACTACTACAACATGGGAGCGGTTCTCACCAACGCGGGCAAAGGCGATGCTGCCATTGCAGCCTTCGATAAATGCATTGCGGCCGATCCCACCAAAGCAGACGCCTATTATCAGAAGGGCGTTAATCTTATCGGGAAAGCAACCTTGCAGGGCGACAAGACAATTGCGCCGCCGGGAACCGCGGAAGCCTTCAACAAGTATCTGGAACTGCAGCCCACCGGCCCGTATGCCGACGTGGCCAAACAGATGCTCGCTACCATTGGCGCCCCGGTCGAAACCAGCTTTGGGAATAAGAAAAAGGCGCCAGCCAAAAAGTAGTCTCCTTCGGAATCTGCAGCCAGCAAAAAGGGACGGCTCAACCCGGCCGTCCCTTTCCCTTCCGCGGGTATGGGAGGTTACCAAGGGCTATGTACTTACTGTCCTTACGCTTCTTCCGTTAGCGAGGTAGAGTAGAGACATCAGCTCAATCCCCGTTGGCTGTTCTCCGTTCTGTGTGCGGCAATTCCCTAGAGTCCAGTTATAAAGTTCAGTTCATGAGGATGGAATGGCAGCCTCTGGAATGGCACCAATTTCGGTTTCTCTGGAAGGGTATTCCGGCAGCGGCCGAGTCGCTACTCCTGTTCTGCTGGCGGCGATGTTGCGTGCTGCGGAAAAAATCAGCGACTTGATTTTTTCTCCCGGACGCCCGCCCCAGGTGCAAGTTTACGGCCAGCTTATTGCTGTACAAGTTCCGGGGCTTTCAAGCCTCACTCCCGATGACACTCGCCAGATAGCCGCCGACCTGATTGGCGACAATAAACAGGCAGTCGCCACTCTGCGAGAACACGGATCGTGCGATATATCCTACGGCCTATCCGGCGTCGCTCGGTTTCGCGTCAACATCTTTATCCAGCGGGGTAGTTGCGCAATTGTGATGCGCGTCATTTCCACGTTGATCCCGGATTTCACCTCGCTGAACCTGCCAGAGCACCTGGCCGACGTGGCCAAACTGCGCGACGGTATTGTGCTGGTCACCGGACCCGCGGGCTCGGGTAAGTCATCCACCCTCGCCGTGCTGCTTGACTGCATCAATCGTGAAAAGTATTACCACATCATCACCATCGAAGATCCCATCGAGTTTTTGCATAGCCACAAATGCTCCACGGTTCATCAGCGCGAACTTCACAGTGACACCCCCAGCTTCGCTCACGCCTTGCGCTCGGCTCTGCGCCAAGCGCCGAAGGTAATTATGGTTGGAGAAATGCGCGACCGTGAAACCATTGAGATGGTTCTCGAAGCGGCTGAAACCGGCCATCTGGTGCTTTCCAGTCTCAATACCATGGACGCGCCCAAAACGGTGGAGCGAATCGTCAGTTCTTTCTCGCCCGATGAACAACAAAGAGTGCGCGAACGCTTTGCCAAAACATTTCGTTTCATTATCTGTCAGCGACTGCTGCCGAAAACGGATCGCAGTGGCCGCGTTCCCGTAGCCGAAATTCTGAAAACGAATCCGCGCACGCGCGAGTGCATAGAAAAAGGCGAGCGCGACGGCAAGACCCTGCTTGATGCCATGAAAGCCGGCGGCACTGAAGGCATGCAACACTTCGATGGTGAAATCGCACAGCTGGTGCGCGACCGCGTCGTCGATCTTGAGACCGGACTCTCTTTCGCCAGCAATCCCGCGGTATTAGGACAGGAACTGGTCCGCTAACAGGGAGCGCGATTTCTAGCACTGCGCTGCTCTATCATCTTTGTATGCCCGGCTCGCCATCTGTCCTCAGCTTTGAAGACGCCCGCCGCGTGGTCGAAGACCATGCATCGCAGCGGTCCCCCGGCGCTCACGAAACTGTAGACCTGGTGCGCGCTGCCGGAAGGATTCTTGCAGAACCGGTTGCGGCCGACCGCGACATTCCCCCCTTTCCTCGATCGACCCGCGATGGCTACGCTGTCCGTGCTGCCGATCTGGCTCAGCTTCCGGCGAAGCTCACTCTAAAGGGGGAAATCAAAGCCGGTCCTCGTCCCGGCAGCGCCCCCACGCTGAATCCTGGCGAAGCATTTTCCATCATGACTGGCGCTCCCCTCCCACCCGGAGCCGACGCTGTAGTCATGATTGAGTACAGCTCTCGCGAGCGAGACTCCGTCGAAATCACGAAACAGGTTGCCGCGGGAGAAAACATCGTGCTGCAAGCAGCCGAGGCCAACCGCGGCAGCCTTTTGCTTCCCCGAGGCCTGCGGCTCAATGAGGCCGCAATCGCCCTTGCCGCCTCGGTGGGAAAGTCGCGGCTGAACGTCTACATTCGTCCCCGGGTTGCAGTGCTGGCCACCGGTGATGAGATCGTCGACCTCGATGCGGAAGTCGGTCCCGCTCAGATTCGAAATTCGAACAGCTATTCACTGGCGGTGCAGATCCAGGAAGCTGGCGGCGAACCGGTACTGCTGCCGATTGCTCCCGATGAACCCCTCCGGTTGCGTCAATTAATAGAGCAGGGATTTCAGGCGGATTTGCTTCTGATGACCGGCGGTGTCTCCATGGGACGCTACGATCTGGTCGAACCGGTGCTTGCCGAGATGCGGGCCGAATTCTTTTTCACCGGAGCAAAAATCCAACCCGGTGGCCCGGTGGTATTCGGCCGCGTCCCCTGTGGCGCGGGCGCTTTTGCCAGCGAGGGTCTTGTTCAGGAGCCGAATAAATATTTCTTCGGCCTCCCCGGCAATCCGGTTTCAACCATGGTCACGTTCGAACTGTTCGCGCGCCCGGTGATCGAGGCCCTGGCGGGAATGTCCCCGCGCCCACTTACGTTCCTGCATGCTCGTTTGAAATCCGAAATCCGCGTCAAGCTTGGACTGAAGCGCTTCCTTCCTGCCATTCTTTCGGGCCAGTACGAAAACACGCAAGCCGAACTTGTTCCCTGGCAGGGGTCAGGCGATATCGCTGCCAGAGTCCGCTCGAACTGCTTTCTCGTGATTCCGCCGGATCGTGAGCACATGCGGGCAGGTGAGTGGGCGGCTGTGCTGCTGCGCTGAGCGGGCTGGATCCCCGCCGCCACCCGACCTTGACGGCTCCACCCTGCCGCATCCCATGTAAGATAGAGTTTCCGCATGGCTGACAAGCTCTCTCACTACGACGATTCGGGTGGCGCGCGCATGGTGGATGTTTCCGGTAAAGCGGCGACCAGACGCGAAGCCGAAGCCAGCGCGTTTGTCCTGATCAAACCTGAAGTTTTGCAAGCTCTGCCGCAAAATCCCAAGGGTGATCCGCTAGAGGTGGCTCGCATCGCAGGGATCATGGCCGCTAAGCGGACATCCGATCTTATCCCTCTTTGCCACCCTCTGCCTCTATCCTTCGTTGATGTGAAGATGACGCTGTGCGAGAATGGCGTCTCGATTGCCACTAAAGTCGTCACCGCCGCTGAGACGGGAGTCGAGATGGAAGCCCTTGTGGCTGCCAGCGTTTCCGCCCTTACGATTTATGACATGGTCAAAGGGCTCGACAAAGCCATCGAGATCCGGGAGATAGTGCTCGAGCGTAAGAGTGGTGGGAAGAGTGGGGAGTATAGGCGAGTAAAGTCGAAGCAGACGAAGTCAAACCAGATCCAGTCAAACCCGGTCCAGTCAAGCCAGATTCGGTCAAACAATGGCCAATGACGTCAAGCTTCTTTTGGTGGATGACAATCCCATGGTGTTGGGGCTGCTGCAGCACGCGCTTGCTCCGTTTGCGCGTGTGATGTCGGCGACGGATTCGGCAGACGCCTTACTGAAAGCCGTGGACGATCCTCCGGACCTGGTGGTTTGCGACTATCGCATGCCCGGTATGGACGGACGGCAATTGGTGGAAAAGTTGAAGAGCCGTCCGGCGACGGCGAATTTTTCTGCGGTGTTGATGGCGAGCCGCGTGGATATTGATGAGCGGCTCTCGCCCCAGGATGCCGCCGATGACTATCTGGCTAAGCCATTTTTTTTGAAAGAAGCTACGCGGCGGATCAAGCGCACGGTGGACCGCATTGCGCTGGAGAAAATGGCGAAAACCGCGCCCTCAGATGGCGTGGTTCGCGGCAACCTTTCGCAAATGAATGTGATCGATCTCATGCAATCCTTGGAAATGGGCCGCAAGAGTTGCCAGCTCAAACTACATAACGAAGGCGAGAAGTGCGAAGTCTTTTTTGCCGAAGGGCAGGTAAAGCACGCGACCTACGGAGCTTTGGTGGGAGATCAAGCGGTCTTCAAGGTTCTGCGCTGGACGGGCGGCAATTTCGAACTCAACTTCGAGGGCAAGACCGATAAGGAAACCACGCAACTCAACACTCAAGGGCTGCTGATGGAGGGTTTGCGCCTGCTGGACGAATCGCAGCGCGAGGGCAGCGCCGACGCCGTCGAGGAGAGCAGCGCCAGTGCCAGTGCTGCTACATCCGCCGATGCCAGTACCAGTACCAGTGCCGGGACGGTCGCAGGTAGCGGCCGCGGGCGGACGGAAGAGGAGGAAGATGTCCTCCTCGACAATTGACCCTAATCCACCGATAACCTTTTCGGCCGCTGTGGTTACGGTCAGCGATTCCTGCGCGCGCCGGGAGCGCGTCGATGTTTCAGGTCCCGCGGTTGCCGACCTGTTGGAAAAGTTCGGTTTTCGCGTGGTGGCCAAGCAAATCGTTCAGGACGATTCGATGCAGATTCAGAACGCTCTCGTCCACCTGGCGCTCGAAGTGCGATTGATCGTGACCACGGGCGGAACTGGGATCGCCGAGCGCGATGTTACCCCGGAAGCAACCGAAGCAATCTGCGAGCGCCTGATCGACGGCGTGGCCGAGCGGATGCGAAGCGAAGGCTTCAAAAAGACGCGCTATGCGCCCCTGAGCCGCGGAGTCTGCGGAGTGCGTGGCAAGACCCTCATCCTGAATGTGCCCGGCAGTCCCGGCGGGGCAGTGGAGTCGTTGCAGGCCGTGGTGGAGCTGGTGCCCCACGCGCTGAACTTGCTGGATGGAAAAACCGAGCATCCCTAGCACTCAGCCCTTTTCCTCTTTTTCTGTTTCCTGGAGAGGTCCTCTAACAAGTACCTGAGCGATGCGCATTCCTGAATGACAGCCTCGATCTTGGGAATGGTTGTTCGCAATTCGCTTTCTTCGACAATACCGTCGGCCAGTGTTTCCGCGACGCTCTCCAGAGCTTCGCCGACCTCCCTGATCAACCGGGAAACCGCAATAAGCTCCTGATCCAAGGTGATCTTGGGGTTCGGGAGTTTGAACGCCACCCGTCCGGCCTGGCTCTCGAGAAAATCAAGCGCCTCGTAATTGCCCAGGAGCACGCATATTCGCGGCAGAAAGTGCGCGGGTACCGGACGCTCTCCTCTCAGCCAATACATGAGTGACCGGTAGTTCGTGCCCAACTGCTGGGCGAGCAGGCGGATGTCGTACTCGGCCTTTGTCTCTACAACTTTACTCAGAATGGAAGAGATATCGTTAGCAGGCACAATCCGTTCCTGACCCTCACACCTTGATTCGTTCAAAAACACTGTTCATTTTGAACGGTGAGTTGCTCATTCTATCTGAATTGAATAGGTACGAGATGTGCGATTAAATGGGTTGAGCAGGATAAGCGGCGTTGGGCAACACGCGACAGAATCAGGGAAACTCGGGGGGCAGGCAGGACTTGGAAGTATTTGAAAACATTTGACAAAGGACCCAGTGGCAATTAGCGTTCTGGGTCACTGCATTGACACTTTCTTTTCCGAGGCTGGGTTCGTTAGCTAAATAGGGAGGCCGAATGCCCAAGAAGTGGTACAACTACATCGTTTCCGTCGATGACCCGGTCGGAGCCGAGCCGAGCCCGCCGAATGCGAAGAGCACGCCGGTCGCGACTAAGAGTGCGGCTCAGAGCGTGGCAGAGATCGCATCCAGCATGGCCGCGGAGCCGAAATTTACCACCCCCGTCTCCGATCCCACTTCCTTCGACGAAATATACAAGGCGGCGGAGATTCCTCCGGCGCCGCAAGGGTACTCGATCCTCAAGATCTCGCACATGTTGGAGAGCGAGCGCATTCGGAATTTGCCTTCCGATGTGAAGCGATCCTCGGTTTTGGTCGCCCTCGACGCCGCAGGCATCGACGTAAAGGACGTCATTCAGGATGCGATTCGCCGGGACCGCGCTCTCGATACCTACGAACGCGTCCAGCAGCGTGCAGCCGAAGAACTGGAAGCCCGCAAGACAAAAGAAAACTCTGAGATTCAATCCCAGATCGATAAGTATGTAACCGAGCAGAGGGCCAAGATCCAGAGCAACAACGAAGCCATTTCTCGGGAGAAAGAACGCTTCACCGGCTGGCGTTTGAAGAAACAGCAGGAAGAAAAGAAGATCGCCGAGGCGGTCGGATATTTTACCAGCGAAAATCCTATTACGACGGGCGATGTGAATGCGCCGCCGCCCCCATCGAAGACAGCGCAGCGTTCCTGAACAGGAGGGTTTATGTGGCAACGGTTGACGAGAGTGGTGCGATCATTCGTCGGTTTCTTCATTTCGGTGGCTGAGGACCCTGAACTGATTCTGCAGCAGAACCTCCGCGACATGAATGACCAGGTGCCTCGCATGAACGAGAGCATCGCCATGGTCAAGGCCAACGTAACCCTGCTCGAGAAAGAAGAAGCGAAGTATAAGAACGACGTCGCCAGCTTGACTGCCAGGGTGAAAACCGCGATTCAGGCCAATCGCGACGACATCGCCGGCACCTATGCCGCTCAACTTGAACAGACCAAGGGAGCTCTGGCCAGGACTCAGGGACAGCTCACCACCGCCCGTGCCGCATTCGAGAAAGCCATGGCCGTGAAGCAGGCCTTCATGCGCGAGAAAGATCGAAAGACGCAAGAGGCTTTGGGCGCGATTGCCGATTACCGCCGCGCTCAGTGGCAGAAAAAGGTTGCCGACGCCATGGAGCAGTTCGAAGTGGCCGGCATCAGCCAGACGCACGACGAAATGGTCCGCAAGATCGAGGAGATGACCGCGGTCAACGAAGCTCGCATGGATATGGCCATGAGCAACGTGGACCAGCAGAAGATAAAGATCGAAGACGAGGCCGAGAAACTCCAGGCCAGCGAACTGGTAAAGCAATTCAAAATCGAAATGGGACTGTCTGCGCCACAAGCCGGGGCGCCAGCCGGTGCGGATAAAACAATCGCCGCGAAGGAACCGCAACGGACTTCGTAGCGATCGTACCTAGAGGGCGGGAGAAGCGCCTCGTTTACGAAGACACAGGAAAGCGGACGCGAAAGGGCGGAGGAAAATCTTATGGCCGTGAAAATTGAGAGAGGTGGGTGGGTTCTTATTTTCCTGATCGGCGTAGCGCTGGTTGGCTACAGCCTGAATCGATACGGAATCATAGATTTCACTAAGTTGGTGGGCGGCAAGAGCGCCTCCGCAAACGGGGAAACGGTGGACGCCACCAAGCCTCTGTTGATACCCGCATCTTCCACCAGCAGCGATACCGAGGTCCGCGTGCGCGTCAACGTGTGGGTGGGATGCGTCGGCGGACTAGTGGCGAATGGCGGGCTCGACACCCAGTCGGATTCTATCTACGGCAAGAAAGGACTCAAAGTCTCGTTCAAAATTATCGACGATTGGACCGAAGGCGCATCCGCACTCGCAACCGACAATGTCGATGTGATGTTGACGACTGCGGACGTCTACGCGAAGGACTATGCGCAGTTCAAGGAAAAGGGCTTCGGTTCGCATGCGTTCCTGATGGTGGACTGGTCACGCGGCGCCGATGGCGTCATCGGAAAACAGGGAATCAACAGCATCGAGGATCTGGCCGGAAAGAAGGTGGCGTTCGCCCCGTACACGCCATCGCACTTCCTGCTGTGGAACGGACTCAAGACCTCTGGGCTGGGCACGGAACAGCGCAACGAAATTTTCAACAATGCGGTTCACACCAAGGATGGCATCGAACCGGCGACCCTCTTCGCGCAAGAGAAAGTCGATGCGGCCGTGGCCTGGGATCCTGACATGAGCGATGCGGTCGCCAAGCGGCCCGGATCGAAGAAAATCTACGACACCAAAATTGCGAACCGTCTCATCGCCGACATTCTCGTGGTGAGCGATACTTTCTCCGCCAAGCATCCGCAGACTTTGTTGAAGTTCGCCCAAGGCTGGATCGAAGGCGTGGAGTTCATCAAGACGCAGCCGGAGCGGGCGTATAACCTGATTGGCACGGTTAAGGATTTCAATATTCCCTCCGACCTGGCGAAGACCATGCTCGGCGGCGTGAAGCTGGCGGATTACGCCGACAACCGTTCATTCATGGGCGCCGCCGGGTCCAACGCAGATTATGCCAACATCCTCGGCATGGCGCAGGATATGTACCGGGAACTGCGGATCATCAAACACACCTTCAATCCGGAAGACAGTCTGGATCGCCGCTATGTTGAAAAGTTAGCCGACAGCTTCTCCATGGCTTCGAGCGAAGCCCCGATCGAGTACAAGGAGCCGGCGAAGGGAGCGACACCGATCGCGACCCAACACCGCTCCATTTACTTCGACCCCAACTCTTCGAGCATGAGCCTCGATTCACGCGCGATCGTGGATGAACTCGCGGGCACGATGCGTGCCTATGAAAACACCGTAGTCGACATCGATGGCAACACCGACTCGACGGGTTCGCGGGCTTACAATATTCAGCTGTCCCACGCGCGCGCCGACGAGGTGAAAAACTACCTGATACAGAAGTATGGCTTTCCGTCGGCTCGGCTGCGGACTGCCGGCAACGGTCCGGACAAGCCGATCGACAACAACACGACGCCGGAAGGACGGGAAAAAAACCGGCGCACGGATATCAAGGTCTATGCCAACCCTGCCAGCTAAAGCTGGTTCTGTTTTGGGTACGGCACGGCTTCAGCTGTGACATTCAGGGCTTGGCGGCATGCGAGCTTTGACCCCTGAGGGACGTGTCTTCCTAGCCCACTAACATGTATGCAACACTTTGGTGCTGGTTACGACGACAGGACAAAATGAGCGATTGGTTCACCATTCGAAAAGAAGTTTCTCCGCGCATTCGATGGGCATTCGCATTCATCAGTTGGAGCATTGTCGTATTGTTCTGGATTGCCCTGACCTATTGGGGGAAGCTGAATTTCTCATTGCCCAAGCCCATTGGCGTCATTCAGGCCTTTGGCAAGCTGTGGACAGAGTACGATCTTCTCGGCAACGTATTTATGAGTTGGTGGCGGATTGCCCAGGCGTTTTTCTGGTCCGCAGTGGTCGCGATCCCGCTGGGCGTCCTCATGTCGAGCTACCGCGGCCTTTTCGAGCTGATTAATCCCGTAGCCGCTCCTATGCGCGCCATGCCGTTGACTGCGTTCTTGCCGGCGTTTATTGCCTTATTCGGCATCGATGAAACCATGAAGGTCGCGTTCCTGTGGTTTGGAATGTTTTTCTATCTGTTGGCGGTGGTGGTGGAAGAGGCCAACCGGGTGGATAATGCACTACTGGAAACGGCCTACACGCTGGGTGCGAATCAACCGCAAGCTTTGTGGCTGGTCTTTCGCGCGTCGTTGCCGGCGATTTTCTCCTCATTCCGCATCCTCTACGACATCGGCTGGACGTACGTGATCTTGGCCGAAATGGTGAACTCCCGCAAGGGTGTCGGCTACATGGTGGAGGCCGCGCGCAAAGTTCTGGATTTCGAACGCGTGTATGCGGGCATCATCGCGATTGGTATTGCCGCCTTCCTGTTCCGCTTCCTGCTGACCGTTCTGGAACGTCGACTTTTTCCCTGGCGCAATGCCGGGTCGACTTTTTCCGGAGGGGGTGCGTCTGTTCCGAGCGCCACTGCACACCTGAAGGCGGCCAAGCATGGAGCCTAAGAGATCGAAGATCACCGTGCGCGACGTCAGCCGATCCTTCGTGTCGGCCGATGGTGCGAAAGTTGACGCGCTCGAGAACATAAATTTCGAGATTGAGGATGCGTACTCGCGCGAAGGGCGCGACATCGGGGAGTTCCGAGTTCTGCTGGGTCCCTCGGGATGCGGCAAGTCAACTCTCCTGCGCTTGATCGCCGGTCTCGACCATGCGGATACGGGCGAAATTCTGGTGAATGAAAAACCGGTGCACGCTCCCGGGAAGGATCGGGGGATGGTGTTTCAGAAGTACACCTCGTTTCCCTGGCTGACGGTGACTGGTAACATAGCTTACGGGTTGAAGATCAATGGCGTCCCGGAAGAGAAACGGAAGGAGACGGTGGCCCGGCTGATTCAGGATGTCGGCCTCAGCGGATTTGAGAATGCCTATCCGGAGACGCTCTCCGGAGGAATGCAGCAGCGGGTTGCGATCGCGCGCACACTGGCTCTGCGACCGGCGGTCATCCTCATGGATGAGCCCTTTGGAGCTCTCGATGCTCAGACTCGCAGCGAGATGCAGTTGCTCCTGCTCAAAGTGTGGGATGAAACCGCCAGCACCATCTTGTTCGTCACCCACGACGTTGAGGAGGCAGTTTACTTGGCAGACCGGATTTTTATTATGAGTGCGCATCCGGGGACGATTGTGGAGGATGTTCAGGTGCCATTCGATCGGCCACGCGATTTGAATCTGAAAGAAAGAAATGAGTTTCACGAACTGGCGAACTATGTCCTTGGACGTTTGCGCCGCGCTCCCGGAAGCGGACAGGTGCGGGTGAGTGTCTAAATGGCCCCCGCCGACTTCCAGGGCATGCGAGACGACGATCAGCCCGGCCCTCCCCCTCCGCAAGGAAACATCAACTACGTAAAAGAAGCGTTCCATCTGCAATACAACTGGATCGCCATGGTCGGCGCGAGTGCGTTCGCTGTGGTGAGTGGTAGCTTACTTCCGATTCTCCTGGCCAGTGGGTTGGAGCTGATGTATCTCGCCATCGTGCCACAGAACTGGCGTTTTCAGCGGTTGGTGCGCTCGTGGAAATTCGCCGAAGAGCAACAGAAGCATCAACAGCAGCTGGGCGAAATGCTGCGGATGCTGCCTGCCGAGTTGCAGAGCCGGTACATTCACGCCGCGCAAGTATGCGGTTCGATTCGCACCAACTTTGCTCAGTTGTCCTCCACCTCGCAAATCTTCCTGCAACAAATCGACACGCGACTTCAAGGCCTCCTGAATGGCTATGCGCGGCTCTTGTCGAGCGCGGCGCAGCAACAGCAGTATTTGAAAAACGCCGGGCAGGATGGCATCAAGCACGAAATCGCCTCGCTGCAGAAAACTTTGAGCAGCGACCCGCCGAAGGTGCAGGAGATCAACAAGAAGCGGGTTGAGATTCTCACCAAGCGCCTGGAAAAGTTCGACAAGATTTCCGAAAACCGTAAAGTGGTCGACGCGCAGTGCTTTGCGGTCGAGGACGTGCTGATGCTGGTGCGCGATCAATCCGTCACCATGCGCGACCCGCAGCAGGTGAGCGAGCGGCTCGACAGTCTGGTCCACGACGTGGAGCAGACCGAGCAGACGGTGCAGCAGGTGGAGGCGATCTTCAGCGGGATGTCGCCGGACTTGGATGGCTTGATGTCGCTCGACGATACCTCAACCTCGTCGAGCCCAAACCGTGTGCGGATGTCGAACTAGATGGCAGCCAACTCAACAACACTGGGGAAGTATCTGGACGGCCTTCCCGCGTGGGCGCGTGAGCTCTCCGAAAAATACTACTCGCGTTCTTTCGCGCTATTTGTACTGTACGGAAATGTGCGGGACCTGGTACCCCTTCGCAGTCAGGAAATCACAACCTTCGTTCCGCTGGATGAGTTTCTTTCCGGTGCGCTTTTTGGTCAGCGGGACCTGGTTCTGCACTACGACCGTGGCGGCCTCAGTTTCGGTTCCTCCGACACTCAAGCCGACTTCCGCCGCGCCCTTGAAGGCTACGACAGTTTCCACGGGACTACTTACTCCCAAGGCGGCGTGCCGCGCAACCCTGATGCGGTGTTGAATCTGCTGGACAACTATCTTCGCCTGCGCATCGCCGACGGCAAGAAGATCGGGCTGGTGATCGATTTCGCCGAGACCATTGCTCCCGCCGGCGATGTTTCAGGGATGTCTGCCGATGATCGCAATGCCCTGGTTATTCTCAAACGCTGGGCGCGGAATTCCGCTTTTCTGAATGCTGACGTCACCATCTGCCTCGTGTCTGAGAACCAGATCGAACTGAATCAGGGGATCGTGCAAAACCCGGGCGTGTCTTCGATCGGTATTCCGCTGCCAGACTACGCTGATCGACTGGAATTCATCCGCTCACAATTGAAAAATCAGGCACTGCCTCCCGGTTCCGAGGTCACCGACGAATCGCTCGCCACTCTGGGCGCCGGCTTGAAACGAGTACAGTTGCAGAGTTTGATTTCCCACGCCGTTCAGAACCGGCAGCCGCTCACGCTGAAAGCTCTATCGGCGCGCAAGAAGGACCTGATTGAAGCAGAATCCGGCGGCCTCCTGGAATTCGTGCAGAGCCGTTTTGATCTTTCGTTCGTGGCTGGAAATGACCAGGCAAAGCGAAAACTGCAGGATGCCGCCAAAGCAATCCGCGCCGGCAACACCGATGTCCTTCCTATGGGCTACGTAATCTGTGGGCCGGTGGGCACGGGGAAAACCTTCATCACTACATGCTTCGCCGGCGAAGTCGGAATTCCGGCGGTCACGCTGAAGAACTTTCGCAGCATGTGGCAGGGCGTTACCGAGGGCAATCTGGAGAGAGTTTTGACTCTACTCAAAGCGATGAGCCCGATTGCGGTGATTGTCGATGAGGCCGACGCTCAACTGGGCGACCGCTCCGGCTCCGGCGATAGTGGCGTGGGCAATCGCGTGTTTGCCCAGATTGCGCAATTTATGGGGAATACCGAACTGCGAGGCAAGGTGATCTGGTTTCTCCTCACTTGCCGTCCTGATCTGTTACCAGTGGATCTCAAACGGCAGGGACGTGCGGAAGAGCACATCGCTCTGTTTTATCCTGAGACACCGGAAGAGCGTCTCGCACTCTTGCGGGCCATGCAAAGGAAGGTGGGCATGAAGCCCTTTCCGGAAGAAGTGGAGAAATTCTTTTTGGATCGGGCAGGAAGCTTGTCGGGAGCCGATATCGAGGCTGTCCTGGTTCGCAGTCACATGAGGAGCAGCCTGCTGAACAAGTCCGCCGTGGATACGGAAGATCTGAAAGCGGCGTTGGAAGACTTCATCCCGCCGTACTATCCAACCGAAATCGATCTGCAGAATCTGGTGGCCGTGCTGGAATGCACCAGCAAGAGTCTGCTTCCCAAGAAATACCGCGACATCGACCGCAGTGAACTGATCCGCCAGACCAATGAACTTATGGCTTCGTCGCGTCAAAGCTCCCAGGGATAGGTTCAGAGAGAAGGCGCGAGCACATCCCAATCAAATCACAATCCCCTCCGTCCGAAGAGACCTTCTCGTCGGAGTAAAGATGGGAACCGTCTTAGGCTCAATCACGGGCGCATCGTTTCGCCAAAACGCCCCAAAATCCCGTTTCTCTCCCGTGCGATAGAAATGCAGCAAGTATGCCTGGTCGCACGCCGTGTAATCACAAAACCAGCGGTCAATATCAGTGATGCCAATCTGATGAAACAGCGCAAGTCCGTAGCACGCGGCTTCCCGTTCGTAGGCCATGATGGCGGGAAATAAATCTTCACTCACTGGAGGCTGATACCGCTGGCCAAGTTCAAACAACGCAGGGTCCATATTCCACTGCACGGTGTGCCCAAAAAGGTGCCCCAACAGGAACAAGCGCTGTTCCGGACTGACGGCGTAATCAATATGGATTTCCGCGCCGTTGAGGTCTCCCGTCAGCGGATCGGGAATATCCCTGGTCACGACGCGGATTCCGTAGGCGCGCTCCAGATACTTCTGCGTGCGGACCGAATATTCGTCGAACGGAATTTCCCTCAGTCCATTTCTTGCCGCGCTCAAATCGATATTCCCAAACATCTCTCGTGGTTAGCGGCGGCAGGCATAGTCACTCGGTGTTCTGCCCACGATGTGGGCGGAGCGCGCGCGCCATTAATCCCAGCCCTCCAACAAACAGAATCAGCATGACGAGCGTGTTGAACAGACTCGTTGGCCGGAAATAGATATGCATGTTGGCAATAACGCCGGCAAGAATGAAGAGCGCGCCCGCGATCGTAAGAAGCCATCCGACCAGGCTGCGCCCACTCCAGAAAAGCAGGCCCACTCCGATCAGCATCGGCAAAAGCGTGATACCGAAAGTATTGCCTCCATAAAATCCCCAGTAGGAGCCGACCACGCTGACTTGATTGCTGAGAAGGTATCCCCCAACACAACTCATGGCGAAACCGATCAAGAAGTGGCCGAGGCCGCCGGGCGTCCCGCCCACATCGCTCAAGGACCGATTTTCCATACCGGCAGGATATCAGACGCCAGTTCGGGAGTCCCGACTTCGGGTTTGATGAGATTTCGTATCATTCGGATAGGAAACAGCGTGAAATCAAACGCGATCAGCGTTCTAAGGAGTGGGATTCAACCGCGACGCAAAGTATAGGCTGCGGGTAGTCAACATGGCGCCCCATCTCGGAGCGAACGTTCAGCTCGGCAGCCAGGAGCATCCGGGACGTGGCGCGCTGTCGCGAAGGACGGGGCGATGCTCCCCTCGCGACTCGCGAAGTCGCAGGACGCGGTGCTGCCTATCGTGTCCGGCGAAGCCTACGATTTTTAATTCCAGCCGAATACGTCAGGTGAGATTCCATGGCAGATCGAAAATAATCTCACCAAAGGGATGCTAGTCGGCAAGATCGTTGTGCGCTGAAGGGTGGGCGAGGTCTATCGTAGGGACGACCGAAGAGCGACCGCACGATTGTGCCGAGCGCCATCGACAAACCGGGGGACGCTATGGGTTTCACGCAGCCGAACTTCAGCAACATCCTTACCGAGTAGCCTTCGCCTTAGCCAACACCACAGCCGACTTGCGGGCCGTCTCTTCGTAATACCGCACCATTCGCTGCGGCTCCTCCGCCTTGTAAGGTGCCAGATTATGCGCCCACCGAAACCCGATCGGTTGGAACCAAAGCTCCGCCTCCACCCTGAACGGTCCGGTTGCATTTCCGGTCGAGACCACATACCGCACGGAGCTTCCACCGTCGGTGAACCCCGGATCGTCGGCCGCATCCCCGGTCACTGCGATGTCTTTGGCTGCGGTGGCTTTGTCGAAGCCGTGCGGCAACAGCCGATTGTCCTTCAGATACCCGACAGCATGCAGCAGCCCGGTCGTCACCCTCCCCTCGGAATCCTTGAGGATCGGTTCGTAAATTTCCACTTGCTGCTCACTGGTAATCTCGCGATAATGCGGCTCGAACTTCAGAGGATCTTCGTCGTTGTCGTTGCCTACAATCGACCCATCCGGATTGAGCGCACCCGAATCAAACACTACACGCCCATTGCCGTCCCTCACTGCAAAATGCAGCCATGCCCGCCGCGAAGGATAAGCCGTAGGCAGCTTGTGCCCACCCAGATTTTCAACATGCACATCCACGGCAAGCCCATTTGGCGTCGTATCCATTCGGGTAATCGTCACTCTCGCCGCCTGCGTCTTCAAAAACTCGGCAGTGCGCTTCATCGCCGCATCCATTTCCTCCGGCAGCGCCGCTGTCGCCAGGTCATCGCGATGATCCTGCAGCATCCCTTCCATCGCGAAATTCGATCCGACAAACACGTGACGGTGCATGCCCTCGCGTGGCTGGCCGTATAGCGCCGTCACCGCCACAGGCCCGTTCACAACCGGCATATGGCAATCCTGGCACGTCCGAGTAGTCGCGTAGTCGCTGTGCTGCCATTCCTGGAAAGGCATCTGCTCCGGGAACTTCGCCAGCTTCTCACCGTTCGGTCCAAGCGCCGAAGTGTACAGCGTATGGCAGCTCCCGCAGAGTCCGGCATCGCGAATATGGTCGCCCCTGGTCGGGAAGTACGTCGCCGTCGAGGAGTGCATCACGGTCTGGTGCCCTTTGTCGATGTCGAAAGGCCCATAC
The DNA here is from genome assembly GCA_035603035.1 of Candidatus Acidiferrales bacterium. Taxonomy (GTDB): domain Bacteria; phylum Acidobacteriota; class Terriglobia; order Terriglobales; family Acidobacteriaceae; genus Sulfotelmatobacter. The sequence continues at coordinate 51,883 of DATNLE010000319.1, forward strand.
TCGGGCCGCTCATCGTTCTGGATCGGTTTCGCGATGACCACATTCCCAACAAAGGTCGCTTCCGTTCCCAGTCCCGTTTTCTCGATCTGGTGGCAAACCGAGCAGGTCACTCCATCGGCTGCCGCGCGGTCCCCCTGGGGATACTTTTGCAACGGAAATCGCGAAAAGACCTGCGTATGTTTTCCCGCATCCCGGTCCGCCATCCGGACAGCCGGCATATGGCAGATCGAGCATTCATCCTCGATCGCCTGTTTCGACTCCGGATGATCCATTGATTCGCGCCGCACGCTTGCTTGCCAATAGGGATCGCGGGAGGCGTTGGCCATGATGCTCGCGCGCCACTCGAATCCGATCGAAACGTCCTCGCCCGTGCTCGTCTTCAGCCCGTTATGACAAGCCACGCACCGTTCCGATGTACGGAAAAAGGTCCCCGGCGGAGTCTTGTCTCCCTTTGCGTTCTCCGTCTGCGACTGGCCGCCAAGCATGGCCGCACCCCCGACTACTGCGAGCGCTAGAACAATTGCACTTCCCCAACGGGGTCTCACCGCCAACCTTCCCATAACCTTCCATCCGCCCGGTCCCAGAGGAAATAGAACAGCACCTGCGGAGTTCGCCCACTCGTATTCGTGAATGGCTCCCTTACGCCAAAGCCGACGCGCACGTGTTGTCGCCGGCTTACGGTGATTTGCATCTCCGGCAGAACATCCCAGTTCGTGCCAGCGCCTGGCTTGAAGTCCCGCACCGCCAGAAACTCCACCATCGGCGAAAACAGCCGTCCCAGCATATGGTCAGGCGCCATCGCCTGCCCTACCGCCGCCCGCCAGAACAGGCTGCGCGGAGCCACGCTGGTATCCACCGGCAGGTCCGCCCCCAATTGGGTTTCGAAAAACGTATTCTCCCTGAAAAGCTGATCGAACGCTGCGAAGGGTTCGAACTGCGTCGTCCCCGCACCGAACCCTCGCTTGCTGTCCCCAGTCGGCAACAAAATGCCGCCTTGCAGACTCAGGATCGAACCCGTGCGCAGACTGGAAAACATCTCCCGCTTCAACCCCAGTGAAATGTCCCCCAAACCCTCGGTCCAGTTGTGCGCCTGGTCCGCATAGTTCACCGGAACGTCGGTTTCAAGCTGGGTCCGGGCATCGATGATCGTTCGTTCATCGATGATATCGGTAGTCCACGCGGGCGCTCCCGAGGCACTCGCCGCCGTAGAAATCACAATCTCGTTCTCTGGAAACGCCTTCTCCGTAACCAATGCCCGTGGCAGATTTAGCTCGCCCGGCGGATCGTGGTGGACATTCTTGCAGAATCCCCGCATATAGGCGATCACGTCGTTGATCTCCTCGTCTGTCAGCAGATCTCCAAATGCAGGCATAATCTGCGAGAGCCCCCGCGATGGGCCGCCATGCACAATCACCGCCTTCCAATTGCCGTTGGGCTCAGGCGTCGTCCCAGCGCAGCCCGTAAAGTCCGGAAACGTATCGGGCCGTGTGAAAACCGTACTCGCCATGGGAGCACCCTTGCCCTCGCTGCCGTGACACGCAATGCAGCCGCCCTTGTAGACCTTCTCTCCATTCTCCACATCCGGACTTTTCGCATAGTGGAGCGTCTGTGCGGAAACAAGTGCAGGACGACCGAGCAACACGACTACCCACACGATGAATAAGCCCGCCGATCCCGCGAGAAACGCGAGGAGGAGTGTGCGCACTCGAGATTCGCGGACTGCATTCCGATGCCGTGCCTCCTTCAGTGCCGCAACTCCTTCGCCAACCACGGCCGCCTCGTCTCTCATTCACTCTCCGCCCTTTTACGCTTCCGAGATCGGAAACGTGTCCCCGACCTTGAGATACTATCGAGGGATCTAAGAAGAGATGCCAAGAACGCCAGAAAGCTGCGCTGTGAAGAGCTCTCCAATTGACAAAATGTCGACCACCGCACCAACGACGTTGATATGACGCCGTCGTATGCTCATTTCGTACGGAATTGACGCATTCACCATCCACCGGGATTCGGCTCGTTATTGTGAGAATCGATCGCAGCCACGTCCCGGATACCGGGCTACCCCGAAAGGGTAATGATCTCGAAACCCGTTTCTGGAGAACAGTCCAGTTTGCCCGTCCATGTGCTAAGAGAACTCCCCGCGCGGCCATGAAGACGGCACAAACCCGAACGTTCGATTGAAACCAGCCGCACATCCACGTTAGTCGTCCACCGCTCTCCGCTCCGTTGCACCTCAAACGCATGATGCTGTCCCGCATTGATCAGGCTTTCGCGCAATTCGCGAAGCGTAAACTCGCTGGCCTTCCTGCCGTCTTCGGATGAGATTAGATCGCCTTTCTGGAAGCCGTCGGCTTCAGCCGGTGATCCCGGACGCACCGCCGCGACCGTGTACGTACGCAAGTCCGCACCGGATGCAAGCAACGTCAGCCCATAGGTCTCGCGCTCCGGGAATGGCTTGTTCGCTACGGGTGTCGGTTCGAGGATGATGCGAAAGCTCGGATAGTCGAGATAACAGTGATATCGCGAGTAGATGCTCTCGCCCACGGTTCCCGAGAAGTTGGTGCTCGCGTATGCTCCCTTCGTGTTTACCGACATGTTCACGGGAACGTTGTTCACGGTCAGGCTCCCAATCGTGAGCCGTTGTAGATGCCCGCGCACATTATTCTGTGCAAAGAACTGGCTCTCCTGCCCCGCTGGCCGGTTGACGATTGCATTTGTCTGCGCGAGCCGCGTGAGGTCGTTCGACGCGACGAATGCTGAGGTCAGTGTCGCTGTCTCGGCCGCTCCGAAATCCACGACGAAGTACGCAGGAATTTCCGCTTTAGTCGGAACTCCGATCGAGCCATAGGCGTGTGGAATTCCATTGTCGAACACCACCGGGACCATAACGCCAGTTCCCGAGTACTTCCACCTCTTAGGATCGTGCAGCGTGATTAACTGATTCTGGTAGTCAATCTCCATCCCAAAGCGGCTGATGAAATCGTATCCAAGGATTCCTCCGAACTTCACGCCCAACGCCCGCTCCAGGCCTGTCTGGTCGAGGGCGGATACATGCTGGTTGCGAAGTTCAACTCCTGGAAGCGTGAAGGTTGCTCCGGCCACATAGGCGTACTCCGCTGAGTTTCCGCCGCCGGTCGCTGTAGTCTTAGCGTAGGTCTTCAGACCGAACTCTTCGAGGCGAGTCGAGTTGATAACGTTCTGGTCCGCGCCCGTGTCTAGGATGAAGCCTATTGGGGGTCGTCCATTTACACACACGCTAAATACAATATGGTTGGCCTCCATCGTGAATGGAATAGGCGGCGCATTCGGGGCCAGCGCCGCGTCCGATGGCCCCGCAACGAGCGGCGCAAAGCTGTCTTCCGGCAGTGTGCTCTTATACTGAACGGTCTTGCGGTCCCACTTGTAGTCGGGCTTGTCCGTCTCGGTCACAACCGCGTGGAACGGCGTCATTAATCCATTAGCATTACGCCAATCAGAATACGTCGTTGTGATCTCGCTATCTTCTCCAGGTCGTACAGACTTGAGCGGCAAAAACGTCTTCGCATCGATGTACCACGTTGTCGTCCAGCCTCCCTCGGGTTTGTATCGCAGTAGGTAGGCAGAATGATTGCTGCTCTCCAAGACCTCTGCCGATCTCATCTCCTTCGGCGGACCGAAAGCGATGATCCTCGTTCCATCAACTTCGGTGACAAATCTCTCTAGCTCCTGTCCTTCGATTCTTCGCACCCAGCCATTCCAGTCGCGACGCTCGCGTCGCTGCTGCGTCAGCAGCAGTTGCGACTCGTCGACATTGCGCTGATTTTCGCGACGAAAATCCCTATCCGAGATCCACTCCTGCACCCTCCCCGCAATTCCGTCCTCAGTAGAGATCGTCGTGATCACCGCGGACTGGGAAACTTTGCCGGAGTGCACCGCAGCTCGCCACCGGCCAGCTATCTGAGCGGCGTTGGCAGTCGAAGGTTGAGTCTGCGCGGACAGCGGAGCGGCGAACGTAAGCAGAAGAACGAGGTTTGACTTGGGGGGCGCTTTCATTTAGACAGCTTACACGGAGTGGGAAGAGACGTCGCAAAGCGCTCGAACGAGTTCCACCGACAATTCGGGAGTCGACGCTACTGTGATTCGCGCTTCCGCGGCTTGCCTATCGCGAGCAGGAAAATTGCACTCTTGTCCTTTGCGTGCGGTGAAAAGAAGCTGACCACATCATCGTCGAAGAAGGTCAGCCCCGTCGCACCTAGGTGCTGGGCATATGCAGCCAGGTAGACCTTGCCCCCAATGGCGCCCGCCTCGAGCTGGACGGCCCGGTACCCGCGGTTCCCATATCGCTCCAGAATGGGTTTCAAATCAGCCAGAAAGAAAATGTCCGCGCAGGCATCCGCCGGCAGTTCCTGCTCCAGCCCAAGGTGATGGGCCTCGGCGCGGAACTCTCCCTCTCTCAAAAGCTCCAGGATGTTCTGATCACGCCGGAAGAAGTAAGCACCCGGCTTGAGCCCCTGCACCGAATGTACGATCAGGTAAAGATCGTTGAGCTGCTGGCCGGGAGACTCAAGGAAGTCAGCCTGAAGACCTCGCGTAGCGCAGTCGAGAATGGTAGAAAGTTGTGCCAGTGTGATGGATGCCGTCTTCTCGAACGCTCGGGTGGAACCGCGGCGCAAGATCACCTGCTCGATCGTGTCCTTCGGCTGTTCTTCTTCCGGCGGGGGTTGCAGCCGCACTCCCCCGTCCGCCGGACCGCAAGGCGGAACGACCGGTTGCTTCCCGCGCCATTGAGCTACTTCCTGTACGGACGTAAGCGAAGAGGCATCGTGCATCTCCAGCATGGAGGGATATTCGACCTCGCGCTGCGAGAGGGGGATCGTTTCCAAGCCGAGTGCATGAGCTTCACTGGGCGTTGGGGGGGAACTGTCCGATCTGTGCCCGATGGGTACGAGGCACAAGGAAACCTCGTGCCGGGTATCGAGATCGAGTATGCGATTCACATCGGCGTCCACGAACCCGAGCACGATCTTGGCGGGCAATCCCGAAGCCGCAGAAACAGCCAGCATATTCGCCAACAGGGTGCCATTGTCCCAACCAAAATGGCGATAGGTGCGTGCCTGATACTTCCAGGCGTTCCGCCAGTATGTTCCGGTGCAAATGATGGTCACGGGCGCGCCAACCACTGCCGATTCCAGCACCGTCGCTTGAGCCAGGTTTCCGCGAAAATCACCTTTTCGCAGAAGCCGTAGCGACACATCCGCCGGATTGAAGTGGTAGACGCCGGCATCCAGACCCGCGAGATCGCCAGTCACGATATACAACTCGATCTCGTAGAGGGCTCCAGTACAGGCTGCGGCGCGAAAGTAAATTTCTCCGCCTGGAAATCCGCGCTGTTTGGTAATCCCCGCCGAGAAATAGAGGATGCGCGCCAGATCTTGGAGGTCAGGTACCGAATCAGCCCGCGAAGAGGACAACGCATCTGAGAGCGCGGAGAGTGCGGCCACGCCCGTTTGTGACACGTCTCGCGGTAGCGGAAGCCGCTCTAGCTTCGGATAGATTTTGAAGGGCGTGGGCCGATTTGCCCAGTCCAGGAAGTGAGGATTGTTACGAATACTCCAGTAGGAGTGTTTCGTACTATCGTGATATTTCCAGGCCGCCTGGATGTCGTGGTTGTTCATCGGTTCCTATGTCAGACTAGCACCTGCGGTGGACCAGGGGCACAATGAGCCTGGTGACTGCGGATCACGCATGGATAAAGTACTTCTATGAGAAGGTCATAAAAGTCAAGGGCCGACGTGGCGGCCGGTTTTGTCCGTCTTGCCGTGAAACCTTGCTTGTTTTTTCCGTGCTGCATAGAGCTCCGGGGTGACTTGCGGGGCTGTCAA
>DATNLE010000327.1:0-3881 GCA_035603035.1 Candidatus Acidiferrales bacterium
CCCGCCGCCGCGCCTCACAATGGAGCATGAGAGCCAACAACCCACGAACCTCTGCTTCCCTGGGCATGAGCTGAAGGAGAACGCGTCCGAGCCAAATTGCTTCCTCGGCAAGCTCCCGGCCGCTCTGATCAACGCCCGCCATATCATCCCAGCCAATGCCAAAGGCGGCGTAAATAGCTTCGAGGACCGCGTCGAGCCGCTGCGGCAGTTGGCGCTCTCGCGGAACTTCGAACTGAATACCGCCGTCGCGGATCTTCGTCTTGGCACGCACCAGGCGCTGCCCCATCGTCGTGGGTGAGACCAGGAAGGCGTGGGCGATGCGCGACGCGTCCAGTCCCAGAACGGTCTGGAGCATGAGCGGCGTGTGCATGGAGGAATCAATCGCGGGATGAGCGCATACGAACAGGAGCTTCAACCTGTCATCTGGAAACTCTGCCGGCAACGTCACCTCGCGTTCCTCCCTCAGGAGTTGGAGAGTGGGCTCACTTGCAACGGCCACTTGTTGATGACGCACAAGATCGATAAAGGAGCGGCGCGCCGCCGTCAGCAGCCAAGCCTCCGGATTTTGCGGCACGCCGTCTCGCGGCCAAGCCGTGAGTGCAGCTACCAGCGCATTACTGAGAGCGTCCTCCGCGCCGGCTACGTCGCGCGTGTGCGAGGAAAGATAGGCCACCAGACGACCGTACGACTCGCGGGCCACCCGCTCGATCGCGCGATGAGTGCTCTCGTGGCCGTTTCCATTCATCACATGATCCGGTGCTTGGATTCAGGCGCAAGGGGACGGACCTCCACGGCACCGAGCGAGGCCGTCGGGCAGCGCGCGGCCCAATCAAGCGCCGCGTCAAGCGATGCGAGTTCCATGATTATGAATCCCCCCAGTTGCTCCTTGGTATCCGCAAAGGGGCCATCCTGTACGCGCCGCTTTCCTTCCTTAAGCCGCACTGTGGTTCCAGTCTCCGGCACTTCAAGGGGATCGCCGGCAAGATAGGCGCCGGATTCGACGAGAGCCTTATGGTACGCCCGCCAGGCACCTGTGTACGGGTCGGTTCCATCGCTCTTCCGTGCCGCAAAAGCTTCCGGTGATTCATAGATCAGCAGGGCAAATTGCATCGGAATTTCTCCTATGGGAACAATTTTAAGCGCCTTTGCGCGCTTGAATGTATGACGGGTGGGAATAGGCCATTTCGACAGACTTTGGGAACTCTCTAAAAATTTCAAGCAGGCACAGGCGAATTGGGGACTGTCAGCGTCAAGATAGCGATCTATCGGGCATCGATCAGTACCGATGAGCGTCCTAGCAGTAACTGTCGCCCGCGCGCAAGAGTGGGCGGGCTGCTCCAGCCGCACAGAAATCTGCTCGGTCGAGGACATGCGTGCAGCAGCGCCCCGGTCGGTCGATCAAGCGAAGTGTGGCGGAACGTCTGGCAGGAACCGGCTTTGCCGAGATTCGGTCTTTCCACATCGTTCCGCACCACCGAACTGAGCACTTCGCGATTGAACGGCTCGCCGTATTGCGTGAGGAACACCGTAAGGTCGTCCGCCTCGCTTACCAGTTCCAGGCGGGCCTCGCGCAGATATTTTCGATCCAGGCCAGCGCCCGCTCACCGATCGGAGCATACGATCTTTTTTACTCTTGCCCAGGCGGATCAGCATGGTGCTGCGCTGCCGGCGAGTAGAGCTGTCAAAGCGTGTAATCGCCTCGCTGCAACAGTAAACGACGCAGTCTGAGAAAAGCAGCATCTGCGAAATTGTGGCCAGTTTCAAGGCGAGGCCGAGCGTTATCTAATTTCCGCGGAAAATGATTACGCCAAAAATGTCAGACCATGCGTGCGCTATCATCCCCGGCAGCAGGCTTTTTCGCCATAGAGCGAGCAATCCGAACAGGAGGCCGAACAGCGTGATTCTCGCGACCGCACCCACGCCTTCGTAGAGATGACCAACGCCGAAGACTATCGCCTGGAAGAGGATCGCCCATCCGGCGCCGCCGGTGATCGCGTGAAATTGCTTCTGAAGATAGCCGCGAAACGCGACTTCCTCACAAAACCCCGCTGAGAGCGCAACTGGTACCCACACCAAGCGCTCGAGAATACCTCTGGGCAGAAGCCCCTGCGCGGCGTTGGTTCCCCCGCCCAGGAGATGGGCATTCATAAGAGCGAGCCAAACCGCCCAGAGACCTGCGCCTAGCGTGATGTCTTTTATTACATCTCTTGATGTAGCCCAGCGGCCGTCCACGAGATCGCGCAAACGCATTCCGCGCTTGTGCACACCCATGCGGACGTACAGTACCAAGAGCCATTCCATGACGACCACGGAAATGTAGCCTGGCACAGCGCTGCCTCTCGGCATTGTTGTTTGCTGCTGCTGTTTTACACCGTGCTGAAAGAAACCACCCATGACCGACAGCCCCACAAAAATGGCAATGAACACAATCGTGTGCCACATTGGGGCGATGAGCGGGCGGGGCGATGAGCGAGAATCAAGGTTACTGTCTGCGGCTGTGGTGCTTGGAGCGACAGTAGGAGGGGTCAAAGGTTGTCACCTGCCTGCGCGGTCGACAATACATCGCGGCCTGCAGAAGAGAACGGTCAATTTTGCACAGCTGAGGTCGGATAGATGTTACGAAATGGCCATAGTACTCATTGGTCCTTTGAGGGGGTTTTTGAGCGTAGTCGGTGTTTGCAACAGTTAGCCCCGCGCAACGACAGGGGTCGGAAAAGGTCTTCTCAAAGAGCTTGCAGAATCGCTGTTGGGCAAAGGCTTCACAGGCATGATCGTTTGGGTACTAGAGAAGGATCCTTCGCGATACTTCTATGTGAGATCGAGCGCGCAGATCGTCACAACCAAGAACATCCAAATCGGGGGTGTGACGATATCTGAAGTGTCCTAACGGGTGGGCCGACCTACAATCGATTACATCGCTCAACATCGCTCCAATAATCCTGTTTCCTCGTTCTCTGACAGGAAAATTTGCGTTATTGGCGTAACACCGCCATTTCACTGATTGAAGGATCTTGAATAAAAAGCGTGTTCCCACCGTGCAATTGATGTTAACCTTCGGCGTACTTGGTGTTCTAACGCCTCTGCGAGCGCGTGGCGGAGCGCAGAAGGATGAATCATGGCAAACAGATTCGGTTCAGATATTCTGATTCAAGCGCAGGACCCAAGGAAGGCTGCGCTCTTCTACGTCGAGCATCTGGGATTTGAGATCACCGACAACAACCCTAAGATGATCGGCCTCCATGGCAAGCACATCAATTTATTCATTGAGCCTGGGCCAACGCTCGGGCCTGTTTTGGAGGTGACCGTGGATAGTGTGGAAAAAGCCAAGGGGCGGCTCTTAAAGAATGGTTGTGAGATCGTCAAGGACGAGCCAGACTTCCCAAGATGCTACGTGAAAGATCCGTACGGCTTGATTTACAACCTTACGACCTAACCCCGACCATAAGGCCCCGGCTTTGCCAACAGAACCGGAAGGATGCCACACCATCTTTGCCAGAGCTCGCCCATAAAGAAGCGAGCTTGAGCGGCTGCCCTTGATTCGCGCTCTGGTTTATGTTGTCATGGCCGCTATGCAACTCGCCCACCATCCGGCGGGACCGCTAGCGGCCTATATAGAGAAGATCTGGTACTGCGATGGATATCAGGGGGTTCATCGCAGGAACCTTGTGCTGCCGAACGGCAGATTTCAGCTGGTAATCAGCCTTGCGGAGGGACCCTTGCGTGCGCCGGGTGGTCCGGCGGGCGAGTTGGGCGAGATTGCGTTGTCGCTAATCCTTGGAATACGATCTCATTTCAGTTTAATCGACACGGCCACACTCAAATCTGCAATGGGCGTGCTCTTTTGGCCGGCTGGTGCGCGCGCTTTCTTTGATGAACCGGCT
>DATNLE010000337.1:0-5147 GCA_035603035.1 Candidatus Acidiferrales bacterium
GTTGCCTGCGCATATGACTTGTCGAAAACACCTAAGGAAAGCTGCCAAAGCACCGTTCGCGTGAGGCAGACGACCACTCGATAGCTTCCACCCTCGACTGCGCGCCTGCGAAGCGCCGCGAGAATACCCACAGTGCCCAACCAACCCATGATATTGTCACAAACGGGAACGACGGGGGGCTGTTTCGGACTGGCGAGAGACCCCTCAAGAGGGTACAAGCCCGCCACCGTTGCGGCAATCTCATCGAAGCCCGGACGATTCGACCATGGCCCTTTCTCTCCATGAAGAACGACCGTTGCGTGGATCAGGCCGGGCTTCCTGGCGCACAACTCTTCGGCATCGAGGCCGTGCGTTTTCAAGTACCCGGGGCGTTTGTTTGCGAAGAAAACGTCGGCATCTTTGAGTAGGAGGTCGAACCTGGCGCGATCTTCCTTGGATGAGTCCAGGATGGTGGTGCGCATACCGACATAAGTATCCCAGAAGAATGACTCCATTTCGGTAGTGTTGGGTCTCGAGATGTTGAGAACCTCAGCGCCGTAGAAGGCCAGATCTCTTCCGATTGCCGCTCCGGCGATTACATGCCCCATGCCGAGGGCGCGGATTCCGTCTAGTGGCATTTTTGCGTCAGGCTTGAATGGAATGGGTTCGCTGTCGGCGATCTTCTCCACGGTGATGAGGGGCATCTTCGAGAGCACCTCGGTGTACTGGAGTTCTCTGCGAAACTCTTCGTTACTGCGAAGCTTCGCGAGGACAAGTCCCTGCTCAGCAGCAGCTGTCTCAAGGTCGTCTGCGCGCCACTGCAAGATGGCATTACTCACGGATTCGACGCTTTGGCTGCACCTCAAGAAATTCAGAGTCCGCCAGTTCAGCTGGGGATAGAAGTTTAGAGCCACTACATGCCGTCCATCGCGCGTTTCATGGAACGCCGGAAACGAGAAGAAGGGATTTCCTTCGAAAAAGCCCGGAGCAGGAGGTCGCCCATTTATCGTTTCCCAAACCCCTTCGTAGAAACCGCAGAAGCGGCGAAATGCCTTGCGAAGATCCACGTGGATGTCCTGCCCTTCGCCGGATCGATCTCTCCAGATTGCCGCCGCCGCAATGGTCTTGGCAGCCAGGCCAATCGCGGCTGAAGTGCCAAAGCGGAATGTGCTTGGCACAACCGGATCCTGTCCGTAGAAAGTAAGTTCGCCTCCGCTGTCCGCGGCCGTCATTCCGACATCTTTCAGCACTTCATTCACGCCGCCATACAGGTCGAAATCCGGAGCAGTCGCGGGATTGCTCAGTTTAGATTGGAGGGTGGCCGTGAGTGTTTCAGCGGGTTTTTCGTCAACTCGATTCAGTGTTGCAGTGGTCATGTGCAATATCCTTTCGCAGTTTTTTGCTGCTAATGTTTTTCCCGATTCAGCCTGTGGCATGTGTTGCCGAATAGGGTGAACCCGGAGTCTTCGGTTAGCGCCCGGCCGGCAGCTCAACATACGCGATGCCAGTGAGGTTTCCTTCCGCATAGGCCAGCGTTTTCCGGTTTGATCCGTCGAGATTGGCGCTGTAGAGTGAGCCGGCGTAATCCGTGATAAACATGCGACCGCCTTTCAGGTCTAAAGCCAGCCCAATGCCTTCCTCTAAGTGGGTGAAAAGGATCTCAGGCTCCTTGCGATTTCCTGACAGCGGGTCCATGGGCGCACGATTCACCGTATTGCCACGCGGCGGATCCCCGCGGTCGGTCCAATAAAGGGTCCGATTGGCGAGGTCAAAGTCCAGATCGATTGGCTCAGGCAGTTTTTCATAAAGAAGTTCAATGTCAGTGCGATTCGCGGGTGACTGACCTTGCGGGATGTCGATGTTAGCCCGAAAGATTCGACCATCACCGGCGTTGCCAGGCCCTTTTTGGGTCCAATAAAACTTGCCGCCTTCAATATCAACGGCGATGCCGACACACCACTTCCTCACGTCCTGTCCCGGGCGTGGATCCCCGTGGCTCGTGTCCACGAGAGTTTCGATCTTCGACCCATCCAGGTTTGCTCGCATCACCCGCATACCTTCGCGGTCTGACCAGTAGAGCTTTCCGCTCTTCTTCTCCAGTTTGATCTGCTTGGGCGTGAATGTGCCCCCTGGAGGAACGATGGTGATCATGTTTTTGCCATCGAGATCCGAGCGGAGGATGGCGCCGTCATCCTCTTTAAAATTGCCCATGTTGGTCCAGTAGATGTGTCCGGCGGGAACGTCGACCGCTACTCCGTCCGGCCCTTTTCGGCCTTCGTTGATGAGGGTCCTCAAATCAGAACCGTCCGGGTTTGCGGACAACACGCGGCCGGCTCCGTTATCCAGGAAAAAGAGCCGCCCGGACGGCGTTGACTTATCAGCTCCTGCGTTGATCGGTGTTGAAGTTATCGTCTTCATGTACAAATCTCCTTTTGTTGTGTTTTGAATGTCGTTCAAAGCAAAGGTTAGAGACCAGCCTTCGCGCGACTGCTGAGGAGCCCCGTCACAATCTCGTTCTCCTCTGTAGCAAGCTGCTCGACCGAGCGATTGCCCGCTATTTGCAGGACGGCGTCGGCGACGGTCTGCTTCAGCTCCGGCGTAATGTTCGGGGTGCCGAGAGCCTTCATCCAAGTCTCCATAGGACCCATGATGTGTTCCATGAAATGGTGAATCCCGCCCGGCCCTCCGCCGAGGTGCCACTGGAGGCTTGGTCCCATCACGCCCCATCGAGGCCCAGGCCCATAGCTCACTGCCACATCGGCGTCGGCGACGCTCAGTACGCCTTGCTGAATGAGGTAGAGGACTTCCTTGTAGAGTGCCGCCTGCAGCCGGTTGGCGACATGACCGGGAAGCGCCTTGAACAGACGAATCGGCTTTTTCCCAATCGACGAATAAAACGCCATAGCCGTCTCGATCGTTTGGGGCGACGTTTTGGCTCCCCCCACCACTTCCACTAGCGGAATGACGTGAGGCGGATTGAAAGGATGTCCGATCACACACCGTTCGGGACGCTTGCACGCGGACTGGATAACGTCCATAGTGATACCCGAAGAACTTGACGCAAGGATTGAATCCGGCGGCGTGGCGTCGTCCATCTCCGCGAATAACTTTGTCTTGAAATCAGGTCGTTCCGGTCCATTTTCCTGCACCAAGTCCGCTTTCGCGAGCGCCTGAGCCATTTTCGGTTCGAAGGTCAACCGGTCGCGCGAAGCGCTGGGTGCCATACCATTCTTGCTGAGCGTGGTCCAGGCTGCGTCAACATACTTCCGAAGGTTAGCCTCCGCATTCGGCGCAGGGTCGGTTGCTACCACGTTTAATCCGCGGGATAGGTAATAAGCGGCCCAGCTTGCGCCGATGACTCCTGTGCCGACTATAGCCACGTTTCGAATTTCCTTATTCTTTGCCATGCAATCCTCCTTAAAGTTTTTCAAGTTTGAGACAAAATCGTTTGTGCTATTTAGACTCCACCTTCCAAGAATGCCGGTTTGATGGTTGCGTCCGCTGCAGTCCTAATCATGGCGCTATTGCTTACCGTGTTTCTTTGTTCTGGCAATGACAGTGTCTTCTGCAATGTACACGCACGCCTCGATGTTGCCGCCGACAAAGAACGGCGTTACCTCGAGCGAGCCGTCGATACGGTGATCCACCGCGACAAGAATGTTATTGGGTGTAATCTTTCCTATGGTGTGTACCTGGAAGAAGCTTCCCGGCGAGGTCGAGCAATTGTAGTGAAGATCGACAGTGTCGTCATCGAGCAACCGATACCTTCCCTTGCAGACGCCGTTGGAAGGCGTCACTTGCGACGCATCGGTCGAAGGCACTTGCATGAGCACTCCCTGGTCGACGATTTTGACGTTGCCGGCTCCGTCGAACGACCAGACTCCCGTGTTGGTCACCACCGACTGCGTTACAGTTCCAGTCAAAACGTGCGGGCAGGTTCCGTTCTCAGGGGGGCCGGTGATGAAGTGCAAGGTTTCGTTGAAGGGGAAGTCGCCTTTGAGGCGGTCAGAATTGTTCTGAGCGAAAGCGGCACTTGCGATGCAAACGAACACTAAGAGGGCTTTTCTCAAAGGTGCAGATCCTTTCGCCGGGTCATCTCTATGTTTGGTGATGATGGGTGCGATTTTCGTTTTCACGAAAGTGCGAACCTGTTTCACAACCGTCAACTCTTCAACGGTCAGGGTTTCGATGAGGTCATAGAAACTGCTATTGGGTGCCGGTAGCGGTGCAAACTGTCTGTCTTTTATTGGGCTTGCCATTAAGAAATCCTTTCTTACTTTTTATGTGTTGCCGTTTGCGATACTTCACGCAAAGCACGTGGGTCGCCAAACGCAATCGAAATGTGCTTACTGAAAAGAAGTGAGTTGCAATCTGGAGGAAGGTATTAGTCAATAAATCAGCGTTATCAATAGATCAGTGTCAATGCCGTTAACGCTGAGCGGATCTACTCGCGCATGAAGAACCTAAGTATCGCGAGGGGCCGCAGTACTAAAAGCAGTAAAGCTAGTGTGTGACACCCGAGGATCGAGTTCGCGCTAGCACTGCTTCTGATCCTGATGTGGAGAAGGATGGAACTCTGCACATCTGACGAAATCAATCAGAGTAAGGTATCACTAGTGGCCTGTCGCAGTGAGTTCGTTACCGCGGATGCGGCACGGCGACGCTGTTGATGCTCGAATGCAGTTGATTGAGCAAGTACCGCTTCGGGGACCAGATGCGGACTCTGGTAATGTGTGCTCCGCGACAGTCCACTAGCTACGCTAGGAGGACTGGAATGCTTGAGCAAACCCGTCTCGCCGGCAGTGGAGAGATGCGGCTCTTGTGGGATCCCATTTCGCAGTTTAAGATTAACGATCATTCAAGTTGTCAGGACAGCTAAAAGATTCCCCCACTAATTCTTCGCTTTTCTCCCAGAGCGCCTCAGCATTGGTCGGATCGAGCGCATATCCGCGTACTCCTTGGCTGATCGCGGTGATAGGAGGTCATCTGGCACGATGTTACCAACGTGGCAGTTCTCGCAGTGACCGCCGATCTCGGCAGCGGGAGCAACCACCGCGGTCCAAACCGAAGTTGCGGCTCCTTGGGGAATGGTCTTCAGCTGGAAGGGTGCCTTGCCATCTGCCGCGAGTTGCTGATTCACCTGCTCGATCATCGTTCTGACATGGCTC
>DATNLE010000376.1:0-4869 GCA_035603035.1 Candidatus Acidiferrales bacterium
GTGCACAAGAGATCCATGAGATGTAAATCGGCTCGCACGATGCGCTCAAGCTCGGCATAGCCAGGCATTGTCGCTAGCGAGGGGTCCACGCAATTTGCTCCAACCACTTCAATCCCACGACAAGAATGGTTACGGCCATCAGTCATCGTCTCGCGTTTGGAGGAAACGGTCGGATTTCCTCAGGATGTTCACGAATGTATGCCATGACTTTGTGCCGCTTTTGCAGCCCACGCAATGACCCCTCGGTTGGCGGGAGCAGTGCCGGATTGTTCTGGACGCACTTCTCAAATATACCTGCCCACGTTCGTTTGATGGCGGCGGGGGTGCGGCACAAATGATGAGCAAGCTCTGCGTTCTCAGCTCCTCGCAGCGCAGCCACCAAAAGCCTTTTTTGACTCGAGGTGAAATCTAGAATTGGCACCGCGCGATCTATAAATGGTCTGGCAGCCACCGACGCCGGATCGTCCGAAAAACTCTCGGCGGTAGCCTCGCACAAGGCGCGGCTGCCTTTCCACAAAGCGGGAATTCCGGGCGACTCGGGTGTGCTGAATCGCTTAACGATGCGGATACCGCGATAACCCTTTATCTTTTCGAATTCATCTTCGCTTACGATTTCGTACAGCATCCTGCGAAGTCTGTAACCCGCAAACGCTTCCATATATGATCGTGCCAAGAAATTTCGGACGAAACCCAATTCGTTAGAATTGAGGCTGTCTTGCTTCTCACAGGAATACATGACGACATGATCGAGAGTTGCGGCGGCATTCGCCGTCTGCAAATAGCGATAGGAAGGAATAACGCTGTGGCCTGCATCAATGCTCTCGATGATGCGCGCATTTAATCCCGGCTGCGGATCGGCGCGCACCGCCTCCGCAAAGGCGCTGGTTACAAATACCGCCATTCCAAAGCCGACAAGTTCCTTCGACCCCGGAGCCGTTTTCTCTACCAAATACGCAACGCACGAGTCGCTGTTGGTAGAAATTGTCTTCCATGCACGCAGAGCTCGTTTTAGGCCAATACGCTCGGCTCCTACACGGGCGGGCTGAATCAGCAGGCACTCCCGGAGGTCTGCCTCTCCCATCGGTCGGCAATGGAACAGCTCGGCCATACCTTGAGAAAGTACCCTTTTTGGATATTTTTAACAGGGTTTTTCTGGAGCAGAGTCCCTGGACCTGGCATCGAGACCGCTTTGCCCGGCACAAGGTAGTGGATTCGCGCTTGGCGACGTACCGCTTGCAGTTAGTCGTCGATCCGACGAACTGGCGCACTCTGACATCGCCGTCGTTTCCAAACGGACGGAAAAATCTAACTAGGGGGATAAAATATGAAGCTCACTGGATCATTGTCGTTGCTGCTTATTGCCTCGGCAGCGGGGAGCTTTGCTCCTGCCATCTCAATGGCACAGACGGCTATCGTGCCCACACCGTTTGTGGTTGCCTCAAACCTGGAGGGACCACGGGGACTAAGGTTCGGTCCGGACGGTTCTTTGTATGTCGCGGAAGCAGGCACTGGCGGAGCGAACAGTACAATCGGTCAATGCGTTCAAGTTCCCGGACCGCCGGGGGGTCCAGGTCCCGATACAGGAGGACTGACCGGACGAATTTCCAAGGTCAGTCCGGGCGGTAAAGTCACTACCGTTGCTTCTGGGTTTCCGTCGGTCACCATCGGACCAGGAGGGGTCAATGGAACCATCGGAGTCGCCGATGTCGTGTTTTTAGATGGTGATCTGTACGCGCTGATAGGCGGGGGCGGCTGTTCACACGGCAATCCGAAGAACCCCAGCGGGATTGCGAAGGTGAACATCAAAACCGGAAATTGGCAGCTCATCGCGGATATCGGCGCTTGGCTCAAGACTCACCCAGCCAAGTACGAAAGCGCGGACGACTTCGAGCCTGACGGTACTTTGTATAGCATGATTGCCCACGACGGTAAGTTGCTGACGGTGGAACCGAATCATGGGCAAGTGATCTCCGTGACGACGAGTGGAGAGATCAAACAGGTGATCGATATATCAGCCTCAGAGGGCCACATCGTACCGACGTCAATTGCCGTTCGAGATGGATCGCTGTTTGTCGGTAATCTCAATCTGTTTCCGATCGATCCGCAGTGGGCGCGGATACTGAGCATTTCGAAATCAGAAGACGATTTCAACAATGCACCGCCGGGATTAGAACCAGCACGCGGCTATCGCATAGTCAGCTCGAAAGCGGGCTTCACCACGGTAGTGGCAGTCGATTTTGGTCCAGATGGACTGCTGTATGCACTTGAGCTATCCGATGGCGCGGGTCTTCCGACTCCCGGATTGGGTAAGGTAGTCCGAGTGTTGCATTCGGGGGCAATCGAGGATGTCGTCACGAATCTATCTGTGCCC
The DNA here is from genome assembly GCA_035603035.1 of Candidatus Acidiferrales bacterium. Taxonomy (GTDB): domain Bacteria; phylum Acidobacteriota; class Terriglobia; order Terriglobales; family Acidobacteriaceae; genus Sulfotelmatobacter. The sequence continues at coordinate 2,372 of DATNLE010000376.1, forward strand.
GCCGGCATGATCTTTGGACCTGACCACAGGTTGTATGTATCGAACTGGGGCGCTGGCCCTGCGGGCATGGGTCAGGTACTGCGCTTTGACGTTGCGCCGGCCTGGTAGCTAACAGAACGAAGATTGCGCTTATCTTCTCTGAAGTCGAGTGACCCGGCCTCAAGCGGCCGGGTCACACAAGCCGATTTTTTTAGCGCTCTCCGTAATATGTGTACGGATCCGACTGACTCAGATCTACGCTGACCCCGACGTTTGCGTAGCCGCCCTGTTGCAGATTAAGAAACTGCGATGAGCTTTGCGCAGCTATAAACGCTCTGGGCATGGAGTCGCCTTGTACTTTGGTGCCGACGAACAGGATGTCGCCGGCGTCATCGGCATTGCCCATCGCGGTGATGATATAGCCCTGCGCCGCCAGGCTTGCGGCAGCTGCGGACGCCCCACTCGGTGACGCCGTGATAACTTGCGCATCGTAGATGGTGGTGAGATCGGTGTCCCAGCTGTATGCAAAGTAGGTTATCTGGCCACCGTTATTGGAGATTGCGGTAATAACTCGGCTGTTCGCGCCTTCTTGCGTCGCCGCGGTCTGAAGGTCCTGGGCGGCAACGTTGTTTTGAAAGGCCGTAAAGCCTTGTGTTGTCCCCGACTGAATCCAAGACAAGGCAAATAGAGCATTGGAGGGTTCAAAATCGACCGAGGTAATCACCGATGAAGAGGATGAAGGCGATAGTCCATTGTTAAATGGAGGCCACACGGAAGATTGGAGGTCTGCCTGAAAATTATCGTATGAGTCACTCGCGTAGCCGGCTGCCAATACGGGAGAGTTATCGGTCGGCGTATACGGCACTTCAGAAAAGAACCAGGTGCAACCGGTGCCATTGAGCACCGGCGTCGCTCCGCAATCTCCGGACCCTGCATAAAACGAGGTTCCAAGACTTGGCGAATAAAATTCGGCCATTCTGCCGAGCAAGTTCGTGCTGAGTCCCGTGCCAGCATTGCCCCAGCCATTTACCGTTGAGGCGGCATCCACTTGCTGAAAGCGTAGGTCCCCGGCGGTCGGCGCACGTGCCGTCACAGTCAACAAGGCGGGTTGACTCTTAACTTTTCCGACCGAATTGCTAACGGTCACTGTAAATTCCGCGCCGCTGTCAGCAAAAGCTGTCGCTGCAGTCGAATAAGAGCTGCCGGTTGCATTGGCAATCGGGACATCATCTTTGGCCCATTGGAAGTTCAATGAAGAGCCCGCGGCATTCACCGAATATGTAGCAATAAGCCCCATCGGAACGGATTGATCGGCAGGCTGCGATAGCAGTGATGGCGCGATGACGTCCGGGGTTGGACTTGTACCAGTTCCGGATCCTGAACCGCAGCCGGTCAGAGCCACAGCGAAGCAGAACAGACCGATGGTTTGCGCCGTTTGATGATGCTGATAGCGCCTCCTCAAGTACCTATCCTTGGATTTGACAATAGACTTTCCTTGAACGGCTAAAGGAGCTCAAAGATTAAACGAAAATCGGCCGCCCGAACATGATGGCTACAAATTGCCGCGCCTCAACGTTCGAGTTGCTACGGCCTTCGCGGGCGATTTGACCCCAAGTGGCTGCCAGGGGCTGGTGCGTCGGCGCAATCGGCCATCTGCCCCATCTAGCGTGGTGCACATGCCGCAAGCGCTGATAGCACGCCGGCCGAAACCACAACTTTTGTCCAGAATCGCTTGGTTCGAAGCGTTGCGAGGATTCCGACAAGGCCGGCGATGATTAAGAGAAATGAGATTGCTTCTGCCTGAGTGACGGAGGTACCGAGTAGGTCGTAGCGCACAATGACCCGAATCTTCTCAATCAGGATTCGCTCAAATCCCGCGAGAAGAAGGAAGAGCGAAAATAAATAACCGGGTCGATGCTTGTGGATCCGCAGAATCCACAATACGCAGGCGACGCACAAGGCCATGCCGATCTCGTAGGTCGGGGTTGGGTAGACGCCGGGAGGCGTAATGATCACGCCGGCGATGTTGCCATCATAGGTTTGCGCCCATAGCCAGTCGGGTAACCAGTTCGGCTTCAAGGTCATATTCGCAGCGATACCCCAGTCGCCGTCGCCGGAGATCTGGCAGCCGAGTCGGCCGATGCCGTAGCCCAGCATGATGGAGGGCGCAGTAGCGTCTAGCATAGGAATCACTGGAATCGAGCGACGCTTGATGTATATCACGCCGGCGATGATGCCGAAGCAGAGGCCGCCATAAATGGAGAATCCCGTTCGGGTCAGGATCATGGAAAGAGGATCCGCGAGAAAGCGATCGGCGTTATCCAAGATATCGAAGACTCTGGCGCCTACGATTCCGGCGAGAGTTGACACGATCCCCATATCCCACACTGTGCTGTGAGATTGGCCCGGTAGTCGGCCGATGTCTTCGTAGCTGCGAACCACGCGCGTCGCGACGCAAGTCGCTGCCGCCACGGCGACGGCTACGATGACGCCGAATGTCGGTATCGGCAGATGCCAGT
>DATNLE010000378.1:0-43293 GCA_035603035.1 Candidatus Acidiferrales bacterium
CGGTTGAGCTGCAACACGGCGATGATGTCCCCAACTGTCATCAAAAGCACGATGGTCGCAAAAAACGCTGGCAAAATGCGTCCAATCTTCCACTCCCCGAAACGAAAGTAGTTTCGAGAACCCGTGCCTTTGACTGGTGGAGTCGCGAAGTGCCCAGCAGTGTCTTGTGCCATCCTTCCGCCTCACATTGCGCCTAGCGTCATATTCACTTCGTTTAAGTCACCTTCTGATCTGTGTCGCATGGCGGCTCGACGAGAAAAATAGCTGACCTCCCTAGCGCCCGCTTCTTGCGCCCGGAGCTGGGGGCTTCATGCCAGTGATTTGCACTAATTCGTTCTGCAAATTCGTTAGCGCAGTGGCAACAGGTCTTTTCCCTGCCAGCACTTCGTGGACGGCCATGAAGTATGCGCGAGAGAAGGCAGGATATGTCTTGCCCGTTTCCGTGGAGGGCCGCGAGACTTTATCCTGGCGATAGGTTTTTAGAATTGTTGAAAAATATGGATCTGCCAGAATCTTAGGGTCGCTGTACAACTCGGGCATTGTGGGTGCCTTGCCAATCTTGAGGCATCGGTTGAGTTGAGTATCGCGTCTGCATAAAAAGCGAACCAGCAAAGATGCCTCTCGAGGATGGAGCGAATGCCGGGAGATGGCGTAACCTCGGCCTCCCACTGTCGCGGCGACCTTGGCCCGTCCTCCAGGGAGCGAGGCTATACCAAATTGGTCGTTGGTGAGTGCCCCTTGGACGAGTTCCCCAGAGTTCGGAGGCGCCCAGTTACGCATGAAAGCCGCCTGTCCTGCTCGCCAGATGTTGTACGCATCCCATTCCTTGTAAGAGAGTACGCCGGGCGGTGATATGGTGCCAACCCAGCGTAACGCCCTTTCCCACGCTCGGGCAGTGTCCGGGTTATTCACCGTGACCGCGTTATTCTCGATAATCGGTCCACCCCCCTCGGAAACCTGCCATTCCAGAGCGTTGCAACTCAGGGACTCAGACGATGCTCCCTCCCACACGAAACCCCAGAAGTCCTTTTGGCCTTTTGCCCGCTCGCCGGCCTGAATCCGTGTGGCCATAGTTTCGAGCTCTCGCCAGGTTTGTGGCGGAGCGAGGTATCCGTAATTTCTCAGCAGGTCAGTACGGTAATACAGCAGGCCAACATCAATCAGGCATGGCAGGGCGATCATCCTGCCATTCACCGTATTGTTGACGATCAGCTCGGGAAAATGCGTCGCGATCTCGGGTGCAGGCACGAGGTCGTTCAGGTCGAGTAGATTTTCGGCAAGAATTCCTGGCCAGATCACGTCCATTCCATAGACGTCTGGAATTTTCGCGCCATTTTCCAGAAAGCTGCGCCACGCGTCTAACGGCTCCGCCCCCTCCGGTGCAGGTAGAAGCTTGACCGGGATTCCGGTCTCCTTTGTGAACTGCTTGAGTTCCTGGTTGCGCCAGTCCTGGAGGGCGTTATCCAGCCAGGTTTGATCAATTAGCACCAGGGTGATCTCGGCAACCGGTTGAACTGCCCGCCGGCAAGCTGGTCCCGCAACAAGCAGGAAGGTTGCGAGACCGCCGAGGAATGACCTTCGCCCGACGTTCTGAAGAAATTCTGGGAATTCGGAGCAGGAACTGTTCGCAGCCGATTCGTTATCAGTATGGCGCATTGGTTCAGCCTCGACTGTAGGTATCAGAGCTGTAGCGAGCGCCTCAAAATCACGGTTCTGAAATCACATGCCCACTAGGGTTTGCCGCTTGAGCGTTCGTGCTTGCTAAGGTCCAACTTTATTCCATGTGCGGCTGCCGGTTCTACTCTCAAATCTGGGCATCTTCTTGTTGTTTGGAGGCTAGATGGCCAATCTTTCCAGAATGATCGAGAGAGGCGCTCAGGCGAAGCTGCGCCCGAAAAGGCGTGAGGAGAGAAGGTGGTGCCCCTGAAATATTAACGTGCGCCGGCGGGTTTCCTGCAACCGCCGGCCCTTGTTTTGCGAGAGGCGCCAAAGCGCACTCGCGACGGAATACTTAGAAGCGAACGCGAGCAGCAACCTGGATGGCGCGATTACCACCGAGGTTCTCCTGGGCCGAGCCCAACAGAGTGCCGAACGACGACCCGAAAGCAAGTCCCCACGGCTGACCAGGATCAAGCCATTGGTTGTGGTTCAGAACGTTGACGAAAACGGCCTGAAATTCCGTGGACACCGACTCAGCGACTCTCACACTCTTGCGAATGCTGAAATCGAGATTCCAGTACGGCAGGCCGGTGAGATAGCTGGTATCTCGGGTGTCCAAACCCAGAATCGGATCGCGGCAGCTGCTTACCGCGCCCGTCCCATTCTTGAATATGCTGGGAAACCCGCCAGCGCCGGGTGCGTTGTAGTAGGCGCGGCCGTGTGCGGGGAGCGGCCCGATGGGCACCGCGCTCTCAAGGCTAAGGTAGTTGTCATTGGAATCGCCCTCACCAAACGCCTGGGTTGTAAAATTTGGTCCCGGCCAAACCTGAAGCGGCTGGCCGCTCCCGGTCGTGAAGATCGGTGAGAAGGTCCACCCACCCAGCAGGCGTCCCATCATTCCAGTTTGGCTTTTGTAGAAGGGCGGGGCGTAGACGAAGAACACGTTGTACACGAACTTGCGGTTGTAGAACTGAGGGCCGTACATCTCGTTCAAGTTGAACGCATCATCCGCGGTGAACCCGCTGGTAGCTTGAACCAAGGCTCCGGTTCCCAGTGCCTTGGACCAGGTGAGATTCGATTGCATCGTTAGGCCTTTCCAATCGGCCATTTTGAGCGAAGCAAAACCGGCATTGTAATTCCCATGGCCGATGCTGGCATTGACGGCAACGCCCGAGCTGAACTGACCTGCACAGCCGATCTCGGCGCCGGTGGGGCAGTTGATAGGCGTTTGCGCCATAGTACGGGGGAAGTTGAAACCGCCATTGTCCAAATCAATCCACAGCGACCAGACTTGGTTACGGTTCCCTGTCGGGAAAATCTACCGGCGCTGCCTCAGGTGATTGCCGGTGCGAACCCTCCCGAGATCGAACGCCGTGTTGAAAGCTTCTTCCACTCGGTAGCAAGCATCTTTGAGCCTGGGTCCACCGGCGCAAGTCCGTTCACACGCAACCTGCATATCGCGGCGATGTCATGGCCTTTATCGAATTCCGTGGCTGGACTTGGCCGAAGGACTGTGCGCAGCTACTACACCGCCTATTTCCAGCAGCTCCGGGAGCGCGTGAACTCAGCCGTCAGGGTGCCATTCCGCGAGGTTCAGCTTAACGGTGAGGAACCCAGGCTCAACCATTGCCACCGCAATGTGGATTGCGGGTCAAGAACCACCCCGAAACCTGTGCGGGGATGGCTGTTTTGGCCACCCAATGACGCCGGGCAATCCAAATTCATGGCGCATTCTCGGGTATGCAGTCCGGGCGAGAGGTTCTAAACGGGCGAGCGCCCATTGTCGATACGCAACGTGAAGCGATCAATTTGGCCAAGGAACTAAATGCCGGAGGAAAGCCTGACGTATCCAGAGTGAAACACACACAGGCGGGCGAGCCTGGTCAATGGAGAGCCGGCAAGAGATAAGCAACCCCAGACCCACAACCCAACCCACAAAATTTGAGGTCTTGCACGACTTCCTCGTAGTCACCGCCGTGGTTGGAAAATCTGATGCGCGCAGGTTCACACCGTGGAAGTCACAGGTCCTGCTGCATTCCAGAGCCAACGCTGTGGTTATTGTCTTCCGCTTCGATGATGGCGATCGCAATATTGGGCTTGTAATACATAAAGGATGTAATCGGCGCGCTCTGCTTTGCCGCGGGTGACGAGCTTCCCTCCGACGATGATGCGTCCTTTGGTAAAGTTGACCTCCTCGCGGATATACATCATCCCTTCCCAGCCCGCGCGTTCCACAGCGGGGCCTATGGGGCTTGGAGCAGGTATCGCGCTCGCTGAGGGTCTCTCTTCTTCATAAGGTTCCTAAGGTTCGCAGGATCTCAAATGGCCCTGGTGAGGTGTCTCACGGGAGGCAACCTTACATTTACACATAGCTTCCGTAACGTTGCCGCCTTATTAAACCGGGCAGGACAGGCTAATCAAAATCTCAAGGTCCGCCAAATGAACCGGTTAGCAATTGAGCCGATGTCGATCTCTGTGATCGGGTATTAAACAGGTGAAACCAGGTGAGATTGGGTAACATTGGGTATTGTCTGGGCCTTTGGGGTGCGAATTGGGTAACATTGGGCTAAATTGGGTATTTCGATTATGCACGACATCAGGAACATTATTATTACGCCGGAGATCCTGAAGCTCGTCGCCGATATCGATGAGTTCAAGGGCCGCTGGAAAGTCATTGAGACCCTTGCTCCCGAAAGGCTGACCAGCCTCAGGCGGATAGCGACAATTGAAAGTGCCGGTTCCTCCACGCGTATTGAGGGCGCCAAGCTCACTGATGCGGAAGTAGAGAAGCTGCTCTCCGGGATGGAAACCAAGTCGTTCGCCAGTCGCGATGAGCAGGAAGTAGCGGGCTATGCCGACGCGATGAACATGATCTTCGATGGCCATGACGCGATCACGCTGACTGAAAACCACGTCAAGCAGCTGCACGGCGTGCTCCTGAAGTACAGCACCAAGGATGAGGAGCACCGTGGCCACTATAAAAAGGTGACCAACCATGTCGAGGCCTTCGGGCCGGACGGCAAGAGCCTGGGCGTCGTGTTTGAGACCGCCACACCTTTTGAAACGCCGGGATGGATGAAGGAACTCGTCGAGTGGTTCAATCAATCCGTACAGGAGGAGAGACAGCATCCCCTGATACTGATCGGAATTTTCATCGTTGTTTTCCTCGCGGTCCACCCATTCAAGGACGGTAACGGCAGGCTCTCGCGCGTGCTCACGACGCTACTCCTGCTGCACGCCGGTTACGGCTACGTGCCTTACAGCTCGATGGAAAGCATCATCGAGGCGAATAAAGACAGCTATTACCTTGCCCTGCGCCGCACCCAGCAAACCATTCGCAAAGAGGACCAAAGCTGGGAGCCCTGGCTGGTATTCTTTTTCAAAACGATGGCAAAGCAGAAAGATAACCTTGCCTCCAAGGTGAAAGATGAACAGGCCCTTCGCGCGTCCCTGCCCGCGCTCTCGCGTCAGATACTGGAGCTCGCGAAGACGCGCGCCGAAATCACCATTACGGAAATTGAGAATTCGACAGGCGCGAACCGCAACACCATCAAGGTACATCTGAAAAAGCTGGCCGAGCAACACTATCTGGTGCAGTTGGGCAAGGGACGCGGAGCGCGCTACACAATCAAATAGCGGCAAGCATTCAGCCCTTCCTGCGCAGCCTAACTGCCGCCACGCAATTGCCACAGACGCGGGACATAAACGAAGCAGGCTACTTCCGCCCAGCCGATAGCAAGAACCAACGCCACACGATGCGAGAACAGGTAATAAACCAGCAAAATGACAACCAGTGTTGGAGTGTTGAGCGCAATCCTTCTGCCCGAATGGCGCGGTTCTTCCATCCATCACTAAATTTGCTTTTGTTCTTCCAACCGGGGCTTCATCCGATCGCAATCGCTCCGAGTACGCGCGCCGACCGTCCAACGCCTTCCCAGAGTTCCCGTGCGTGTAGATCGCCGCCGTGGTATCTGGTTTGGCATGGCGCAGCATAGTCTGACTGACCGTGATGTCCTTGGTCGTCTCGTTCGTCCAGGTGCAAGACTGTGGCGGAAACGGTGCCAACCAAAAACGGTCGCTTTTTTCACTCACCAGCCCCAGCGCTACTGTGGCAGGCTTGACGAAACCGCGTTTATGGTCTGCCCCCACAACGGCCTTTTGCCCTCGAGAGCCGGCGAGGCAAACACGAACTCCTCATCCCTGCGGTATTCGGTTTGCTGACGCAATTCGTTGGGAGTTCTCGCCAGAGCCTCACACATTGGGACGGGAGCTCTGCTGGCTTTGGTCTTGATACGGTTCAAAACCTCCCCACGTCGAAAAACCTGCTCGATGGAAATTCTGTTTTTCGTCCCAGAGGACACTTCCCCGAAGCCGACTTCGGGCCCGCGGCAAAACCTCTTTTTGCATAGCTTACGGTTTGCCCGGAGTAATCCAACGGAGGTGTTAGCCCGCGTTTGATCGCGGGCATGCCGACTTTCCGGTACTAACGCAAGGGTTTCTCCGCTGCCAGCAGCTGGTTCACGTTCCGGGGGCGTTTTTCGGTGACACTAATCCGGAGAGATTTAGATTTAGAGAATAGCCATGGAAATAGCTTGGGGTCCTGGTAGGCTTTATTCCAGCAGGGGTGCCCGACACCTGGATATTCGGTGTAGTGGACTTCCGCCCCGATCTGCTTCATTGCTTCGGCCATCCGTTGAGATTCGGTGACAGGAACAATGTCGTCCTCGGCACCATGAAAGATCCAGACTGGAGTCTTGCCAACCAGCTTGGCTGCGGCCAAGTATGTTCCGGGTGAATCCGGTGGGGTGACTCTTGCAAGTTCGGGGTAGGCGTTCAGTACCGCTAGAGGCGGGCGAATCCCTCCGCAGATCACCACCAGGGCTGCGAATGTTCCCGGATGCTTCTGAGCAAGATGCCAAGCGCCATAGCCTCCCATGGATAAGCCGGTGAGATAGGTGCGATAAGTATCCCCATGGAATTCCCTGGTGGCTTCGGCCAGCGCTGTCATTGCCAGATCGTCCATGGGAGGCAGCGCCCACCAAAGATTCTTTCGGCATTGCGGCATGACTACGATTGCCTCGATCGCGCTCCGGTTTGAGCGGATGACGGTGCCGATGCCAACTTTGGTCTGCCGCACGCCATCGTCGCCGCGCTCGCCAGCGCCATGAAGAGCGAGAATCACGGGCCAGTTTCGGTGGGGCGTCCAATCATCCGGAACGAATACCTGGTATTTGTAATGAATGGCTTGGATGGTAGTCGTGCGGTCGATAAACCCTGTTTCATGCTTTTTTACGCGAGCCGGAAGCCATACCGGTAGGCATAGGAACAGAAATGCAATCAATGCTCTAAAAAAAACCGCCACTAAGTCCTCCGACCCTAAATTTAGCATGTAATTTTGCGTAAAGTCGCGTGGGCTTTTGTATTCCGCGTCGAATTCGAGTGACCGTTGGCTGGCAGATGGCGTCTAAATGGTGTGAGCACGGGACGCCGATTAGAACTGGACGCGGTGCGGGGAGTGATGCTTGTGTGGATCGCTCTGACGCATCTGCCCACGGCTGCGAGTGCGTGGGTAAATCAACCTTTTGGTTTTGTGGGAGCTGCGGAGGGGTTCATTTTTCTTTCTGCGCTTTTTACTGGACGGATTTACTTCCGTATCGCAGATCGCGACGGCTATCCCGCAATGGCGCGAAAGTTGTGGGCGCGCACGCTGCGCTTGTATGGCTACCACGCGCTGTTGCTGGCTTTTGCGTTCTTAGTCGCGGTGCCCATTGCTTCTCATGGCGATCGACCGGGGATTCACAACCTCCTGGATTTTTACTTCATGGCCGGGTCTAAGAAAGCAGTGACGGAAGCCGCTCTGTTGATTTATCGGCCACCGCTGCTCGATATCCTGCCGATGTACATCATTTTTCTGCTGTTCACGTCAATTGCGATTCCGCTGGCTCGGAACATTGGATGGAAACCGATCTTGTGGACATCTTTCTCTTTCTGGGTGCTCGCCCAGTTCGGTTTTCGCAGCGCCGAGCACACGTTCATGATGCGATACATTCCTACGCGGATTCCATTGAACGAGATGGGTTCATTCGACCTCTGGGCCTGGCAGTTTCTCTGGTTTGTGGGAGTGTGGCTGGGCGTGCGTTGGGCGCAGGAAAACCTGGCGATTGAAACCTGGGCCCGGCGGGCGGTTGTTCCGGCCGTGGTGATCGCTATTTTTTGTTTCGTCATGCGGCGAAAACTCGCGCACGGGTTAGAACTGGGCGCATTGGAGTTTCTGTTTGACAAGTGGCACCTCGGACCCATCAGGATGCTCGATTTCGCGGCCGTGGCCGCGTTGCTAATCCTTTCGCAACCGATCACGAAAACGGCAGCCGTAAGGCCTCTGGTGTTGTTAGGACAATCTTCGCTGCAAGTGTTTTGCGTACATCTTCTATTTTGCTTCGCAGGTCTCACGCTGATGGGGAATGCGTCAATGCTGAACGGGTGGCAACAATTCGCACTTTTGACCATTACAATTACCGGAATGTTAATTACGGCGAGAATTTTCTCAAAGAGCGAGGCCAAGAACGAAGGGCAAGCAGGAACACAAATATCTGCCGGATCGACTTCAGGACGTGTAACAAGCCTGGCAGCGGGGAGCCGGCCGGCGCGGGCAGACTTGATCGCAAGAGATTCGATTCGTCTCGCCCGTCGAAGCTCGGATTAAACTGTGGAGACTGAACGCGTTCGCGCAGCCTAGTCGCGAACTCTCTCGCCTTTCCTTGCTGCGGTCACGCGACATTAGTCCCCTACTCCAGAATCGGGCCGGACGCCGCACGGGCACCATCCAGGAGCCCGTTGTTTCAGACCTAGGTCAGCTATAGGCGACCCAACCTAGCCCGTGCTGAGGATGGCACCCCGCGGGATCGTTATCACGAATCGACCTTGAGGCATGCCCCCCCAAGCGAGACCATAATCGCGGTTCGTTATGAGTTCTGCTGCCTTCTACGATGTCTTCCTGAGCCATAGCTCGAAAGACAAGGCTGTCGTTCACCAACTCGCGCAAAAACTGAAGTCTGACGGTCTCCGCTTCTGGCTCGACGCCTGGGAAATTCGCGCTGGCGACAACATCCCCGCCGAGATCGGGAAAGGCCTCGAACGCTTACGCTCTGCATGTCTCGCAATGCCTTCAGCTCCGATTGGGACACTCGAAAATCGGACATTTCGCTTTCGCGATCCATTCAACAACGAGCGCCGCTTCATCCTGCTCCGTTTAGACGACGCCGAGCCAAAAGGTTCGATCACCCAGTTTCCTGTGTCGACTGGCGCAATGCCGGCGTCGAAGTGGAATACATGCGGCTGCTGCAAGCGTGTGGACCGAATGGGCTCTTGGCTGCCAGAAATTACACGCCGTACGGAAACGGTGGACTGCATCGTCATGCTGTCCGGTGAAATCGACCTGGAACTCGATGGCAATGAAGCCGTCCACCTCAAGCAAGGCGATATCCTTGTTCAGCGTGGCGGGATGCACCAGCGAGACGCGTGAACTCTTACATGTTATAGTTACGAAAGATTGTCTTTTCTTTCGCTATATAACGAATCTGTGAGAGGTCACCATGCAGCCTGTCAGATCCGGTCGTTGGACTATCCTCGCCAACTCATCTTCTTATGCAGCGGTGGTCGCCCTTGCCGTCACTGCATGTTTGATGTTCAGTTGCGCGAAGCCGCCGGTCCAAAGCAAAACCGTCTCGCCTCCTTCGGATATCAAGGTGGAAGTGCACGCCGGAGGGCCAGTCGTCGTAACTACCAGGACGGCTGAGTTCCAACTCCTTCCTTCGGGCTCCCTGCAGGCCACCCTGTTGAAAGACGGCAAGCGGTTGACGCTCGACGATACGGGATCGAGTGCAGCGAGCGATGAAATCACTCGCGCAGGTCAACCCGTGCGATTCACACCGGACTTGGCACAGGCAAAAACCCTTGAGGCCACCGGGAAATTGGGTCGTGGGAAGCGAGTGGTGATTCCGGCGCATGCGATGGCTCCGGGATCAGCAATCGACAGAGAATTCGTGATCGAAGCCTACGACGACTTTCCAAATATTGCATTAGTCAGCGTAGCTTACAAAAACGCGGGAGCCGCCGACGTTGCTATCGATCGAATTCAAATTCAGGAGCATCGCTTTAGCGCGAAGCAAGTCGATGCCAAGCCTCCCGCCTACGACATGTGGTCGTTTCAAGGCTCGAGCTACGATTGGGGCCAGAACGATGTGCAGAAGCTCACACCGACTTCGTCGCAACCGAACCTAATGGGCGAACAAGTGAAAGGCGGCTATGGTGGTGGCATTCCGGTCATCGCATTCTGGACCGCATCCGTCGGCGAAGCGATCGGGCATGTGGAAACGCTGCCCTGGACTTTGTCAATGCCGGTGAAAGTGGAATCGGACGGCACTGTGACGGCGGGCATCACAATTCCTGCAAATACAGTTCTCAAGCCGGGAGAAACGTACTCGGCCCCACGCAGCTTCGTTGCAGTCTACAGCGGAGATTTCTACGAGCCGCTGCGCATGTGGTCGAGCGTGTTGCAGAAAGAGGGATGGGAAATCCCGAAGCCGTCAAGCGAAGCCTACAACGTAAGCTGGTGTGGCTGGGGATACGAATTCAACGTAACTCCAGCGCAGATGCTGGGCACGATTCCAAAGTTGAAAGAACTCGGCATCAAGTGGGCGACCCTGGATGATCGATGGTTTAATACTTACGGCGACTGGGACCCTCGCGCCGACACGTTCCCTGGTGATTCCATCAAGCGCATGGTAGACGATTTTCATAAGCAGGGAATTCTCGCGCAGTTGTGGTGGCTTCCGCTGGGAGTGGAAGACGGGCAGGGAAAATGGGAGTCGCACAAATACGTCGTTTCAAAGGTAGCGAAGGAGCATCCGGACTGGTTCATCCTCGACAAGAATGGCAAGCACGCCCGAATGACGCGCGACCTGGCTGCACTCGACCCATCGCTTCCCGAGGTGCAGGCCTACTACAAGCAATTGACCGAGAAGTTCATCCGCGATTGGGGCTTCGACGGATCGAAGCTCGACAATATTTATAGCGTACCGGCATGCTACAACCCGGCCCACCATCACAAGTCGCCGCAGGAATCGGTCAATGCGATGGGAGAGGTGTACAAAATCATCTTCCAGACGACTCGCGGCATCAAGCCGGAGAGTGTGACGCAAGCGTGTCCGTGTGGAACACCGCCGTCGCTGGCCTGGCTGCCGTTCATCGATCAAGCCGTCACGGCCGATCCCGTCGGCGCGGTGCAGGTGCGGCGGCGCATCAAGATGTACAAAGCGCTGCTCGGCCCGGAATCAGCGGTCTACGGAGATCATGTGGAACTTTCTTCGATGACCCCGCTCGGTCATGGCAACTGGAGCGAGCACGGCAGTGATTTCGCCTCGACTCTGGGAGCAGGCGGAGTTCTTGGAACGAAGTTCGTCTGGCCTGAAACTGCCCCTAAATTCAAGGCGGTGGCACTGACCGGGGAAAAGGAATCACACTGGAAGAAATGGATCTCGGTCTACAACGAAAAGATGCTCTCGAAGGGAGATTTCCTCGATCTCTATGTATACGGATACGACGTGCCCGAAGCCTACGCCATCGAGAAAGACGGAAAGATGTACTACGCATTTTTCACGCCGGAGGGAACTTCGTTTAACGGTGACGTTGAACTCCGCGGGTTAAAGCCCGGCGCTTATGACGTATCCGATTATGTCGAGGGAAAAGACCTGGGCAGGGTGCAGGCGGACTCTGGCGGAGCGGCCAAGCTGAAGACTGAATTCAAAGAGCATTTATTGTTGGAAGCGAGCTCACAGTAGCCGAAGCTCGTGTGAAGGCGTCGACTTTGACGGTCCCGCCCAAGGCGAATCCCGGCGCCTGCGCATTCTGGGTGTCCGTGCGTCACGGGTATCAGGGGTATCCGCAGTGTCCGAGTTTGAAAGGAGTGGGGGTGGGGAGGGGCGGCTGTACTAGTACTAGTCCGCTTTCTGCGTGTTCGCTGCGGGGCGCTTTCGTGCTTCACTCACCAACGAGGTAAAGCGTGGGTCGCGGCGAAGCGGTTTCAAGTCATCGTCGGCCTGCAGGTGTTCTGCGTCGCTGTACCCAAGGTCAATGGCTTCCCGCAAATATTGAAGGGCCTCGTTAGGACGGTTCGCCACTACTGCCACGCAGGCATAGTTGTACCATGCGGCCGAAGCGTTCCCCCCTTGGCTCTTGCCTATCTTTTCGATGGTGTCGGCGAACAACTTTTTCACTTCGTCATAGCGATGGCTGTTAACCAACGCGTTCCCGAGGTATTGCAGGCTGCTGAGCGTGTCGGCATGCTGCGGCCCAAGGACGCGGAGTTGCACCTCGTAGGCCTGCCGGGCAAGAACTTCCGCCTCGGGCGCGTGACCCTCCTTGGTCAGAATTCGGGCGAGAAATGCTTTTGAGGCCAGGGTATCGGGACTCTCCGCTCCCAATACTCGGGCTTGCGACTTGAGCGTTTCCCGAAACAACTTGTCAGCCTCCGGAAGGTGCCCTTCTCTGAATAGCACATCTCCTAAGTTGTATTGCGACAGCAAGGTATCAGCATGGTCAGGCCCGAGAAGACGCATGCGGATGGTCAGAATCTCGCGATGGAGTTTCTCTGCCTCAGCATAGTGACCTTGCGACGAAACCAGGTTGGCCAGTCCTTCCTCCGCCCCGGTTGTGTAGGGGTGTTCCGGCCCTAGCGTGCGCTGCGCAACTTCTAGTGCCTTGCGGTACAACACTTCTGCCTCGGAGGAACGACCCTGCCCGTAGATGATGGTGTTGGCGAGAGTTGTCATTGTGCTGGCTGTGTCTGGATGTTCCGGCCCGAGGACGCGCTGCTCCGTCTCCAGCGTCTCTCGATAAAGTGCTTCAGCCTCGTCGTAGCGGCCCTGCTCCTGGATCACGTTCGCCAGGTTGTGCATGGTCGCCAGCATCAATGGGTGTCCCGATCCCAACACTCGGCGCTCGATCTCGAGCAACTGGCGAAACTGTTTCTCAGATTCCGGAAGGTGGCTCTCCCCATGCAGCGCGTCGGCCAGGTTCAACATCGATCGCAGGGTCTGGGGATGTTCGGGGCCCAGCTTGCGAGTTCGGATTGCGACCAGTTCGCGTTCCAACTTCTCTTCCTCGGCATAGTGACCCTGCTTCTCCAGGATAATTCCCAGGCTGTCTGTGGTCTCAAGGGTCAGCCGATCTTCCGGCCCCAGAACGCGGCGCTGCAACTCGAGAGTCTCCCGAATCAGCTTCTCCGCCTCAAGGTCGTGGCCTTCGCGGTCCAAAATCCATCCCAGCTGAGTCATCGACTCTAGGGTCTTGCGATCGTTGGGACCGAGCGCGCGCCGCCGATTTTCCAGCGCGCGCTCCGCTAGTCCGTGGGCGCGAGCGAACAGCCCAAGATTGATATATGTCTGCGCCATCACCTGCATGAACTGAGATTGAACTTCAACGTCCTTGGCGAGGCCGGCCTCGATATTGTTCGATGCTTTGTCGAGAATCTCCCTTGCGGTGATCTTATTTCCTCGCGCCTCGTTCGGGTCCGACACCTTGAACATGCCCACCATGAAGTCGGTGATCCGGTTCGCCCGGTCGCGTTCCCGCATGGTGCGGCGCAACTGAAGCGCCTCGACGGCTGCAAATCCTGCCAGCAACAGAGCCATGGCTGTCCCGACCGCGACTCCAAAGCGGTGCCGCCGCACATACTTCCTCAACTTGTAAGCGCTACTGGCCGGCCGCGCGGTAACTGGTTCATGGTGTAGATATCGTCTGATGTCTGCGGCTAGCTCCGACGGCGTCCCGTACCTGCGGGCGCGGTCCCTCTCGAGCGCCTTCATCGTGATCCAATCCAGATCTCCACGCAGCAGCGAGACCAGTTGCTTGGGGTCGGTGCTGCGTTCTTCGGCCTTGGTGGTCGAGCTTTCAGGATCGGCGCGAACCTTCGTGCTAGGCGGGGGCGGATCCTCTTCCCTCAGCTGCCTGAACTTGTCGGCAAACCGTTGGTCGTCGCTCTTGGTGGCAAAGGGCAGAAATCCCGTGAGCAACTCGTACAGAACAACTCCCAGCGAGTACACGTCGGTCCGTGTGTCGATGTCGTGTAAGTCCGGATTCACCTGCTCTGGACTCATATATCCCGGCGTCCCCACGAACGCGCCCACCTGAGTAAGCAGGCCTTCTGTTGGAGCCGCGGGCGTTACCGCCTTGGCCAGGCCAAAATCGATGATGCGCGGCGTTGCTTTTCCGTCCACCTCTACGATCAGGATGTTGGCCGGCTTCAGATCACGGTGCATGATCGCCTTCTGATGGGCATGCTGCACGCCCTCGCAGACCTGGACGAAGAGCTGGAGACGCTCGCTGATCTTCAGTCGCTTTCCATCGCAGTAATGTGTAATCGGCAGCCCGGGCACGTACTCCATGGCAAAGTACGGCTGGCCGTCGGGAGTAGTCCCTGCGTCGAAGACCTTGGCGATGGAAAGGTGATTCATGCTCGCCAAGGATTGTCGCTCTGACTCGAAACGCTGCAGTACCGAGTCGTCGTAGATCCCCACCCGGATCAACTTCAGCGCAACCTGACGGCGCAGTGGCGCTGTCTGTTCTGCCAGCCAAACTTGCCCCATACCGCCTTCGCCGAGCTTGGAAAGGATTCGATAGTTACCCAGGACCTGTCCCAGACGGGCACCAGCAGAGCTCGTTCCAGCACCTGAGCCCGCAGATCCGAAGTCACTGCCGGGGCCGTTCTCTCGCACTCCGCGAGGTATCGCAACTCGGGGATTCATAACCGCGTTGCTGAGGAAGTTCCCGGCCAGTTCGTGGTTTTCCAGCAGCTCTTCCACTTCCCGCCGCGTGGCTTCGTCGGGACACTTCTGCTTGAGGAAATCCGCCCGTTGTGCCGGCGCTAACTCCAATGCGGGCTCAAGCAGTGCCTTTACCTGCTTCCAGGTCTCTGGCGTCATCTCCATACTGTTCTTTCAGGTTCCCATACAGCCAGGCTTTGGCCACATTCCACTCCCGCAGAACTGTTTTGGAGGAAATCTGGAGAACCTCCGCCGTCTCATCCACGGTCAGGCCTCCAAAGTAGCGCAGTTCCACGATCCGTCCCTGGCGGGGATCCATCTTCTCCAAGCGCGAGAGCGACTCATTCACCGCCAGCAGTTCGTCGGTGCGGTCGGGCGAGACCAGCAACGAATCGTCCAGAGAGACTTTTTGCTGCTTGCCTCCGCGTTTTGCCCTCAATTGTGCCCGTGCGTAGTCGACCAGGATGCGCCGCATTAGCTGCGAGGCCACGGCAAAGAACTGGGCCCGGTTTTGCCATTTCGCATCCCGTTGCCCCGCCAGTCTTATGTAGGCTTCGTGAACCAGCGCAGTCGCTTGCAGGGTATGTCCCGGACGCTCCTGCCGCAGGTACCGCGCAGCCATGCGATGGAGTTCCTCATAGACGAGTGGAACCAGCTGGGTGGCGGCGTTTTGGTCGCCCTCCCCCAACTTGTTGAGTAGCAGAGTTACGTCTTCGTTTGTGCCCCCCAAACCCGCCCTCCCGAACTAGGCAACTCCATCAAAATTAAGCAATTCTACGCTCCCGCCTCCCCATCCGGACTTTTTTCGAAAAGAATGTCCACTCTTTTCTGAAATTAGCGCTTTAACAGTTAGACGGGAAAAAAGGCCAGTTCACGCAGTTCCCTCCAATCGGAGAAACGACAATGCTAATGCAGTTTCAGGATTTCGACGCTCCCTACCTGGATCGGCTTCGTTCCGGCGATCGCAGCACCCAAGAGCACTTTGTAGCTTACTTCGGCGAACTGGTCAGGCTGAAGCTGGGCAAACACCTTCGTTCCCGTGCCGCCATCGAAGACGTCCAGCAGGAGACCTTCGCCCGCGTGCTGCGTGTGCTCACCGAAAAAGGCATTCACCAGCCGGAACGCCTTGGCGCTTTCGTCAATTCGGTTTGCGACAACGTGCTGCACGAGCACCAGCGATCAGCTTACCGGGAGACTCCGGCTGAGGACGGCGTCTTCGACGGCATCGCCGACTCGGCCATCGGTGTCGTCGACGCCATCGCCACGCGGCAGACGCAACAGGCCGTTCGGCAGATCCTCGACGAACTCTCGGAAAAAGATCGCAGCCTGATCAAAGCTCTGTTCTTTGAGGAACGCGACAAAGACGAAGTGTGCTGCGAGTTTGGTGTGAGCCGTCAATACCTCAGAGTTCTCCTTCATCGCGCCAAACAATCTTTCAAGTCGCACTACCTGCAAAAGGCGCAGAACTCCCAGGGGCAAGTTTCTTCGTCCCGGACACGATCTTTCTCCGCGAGGCAGCGCATGCACCGCAGCGAAACCCTCCGGCTTGCCGCTATACATGTATCGCAGCCGAACTAAAACAAAGTGTGACAGGAACTTAGGCTGAAACGTAGTGACCGCCGTGAGACAGTCGTTCTCATTCAGTTCGAACTCGGAGGATTCGCGGGCTTTGCCCCCAACTCCAGTTCCCTTTCCAAGATGACGTCACGGGCGATTTTCAGGCTTTTCGTTGGTGGAGTGCACCCCGACGCCTGGGTTGATCGGTTGATCCTACGCCTTTTGACACGGTACAGGTCAGGAGTTCGACTCTCCTCGTGCCTAGCAATCAATTCTCTGTTCGCAATGGCGACGTTCGGTTACGCATCTTTCATCTTGCACCACGATCGCAAACCTACCACCGTCTGACCTCTACCAGCGCTTCGGTTGCATGGGTCAGCGGCCTGAGCGGGGCCCGCGCAGGCATCGGAACCATTGTCGCTTTCAAGCTGATCGGTTATTCTTCCGATGCACGCCAGGCAGCAAGAACGCACGTGTTCGACCCAATCATGATTGTCGCGGGTCTGATCCCGTTTGTCGGCATGATTTTAGTGCTAGTGCTGGTCCGCAACACCAAGGCAACAGACCAAGGCCTGGTGCCTAGGATCCGAACCGTTTGCGTCGCGTCAGCATCAGCGGCGAAAATTCCCGATGCCAAACTGTTTGCCTTCTGGCAGGAAACCAAGCGACACTACAGTGCAGGTCGCACCATCAACCGCGGAGGAAAGTGTGAGCAACTCGGAAACAAAAATCAATCGGAGGACGTTCTTGTCCAACTCCGCAATGTTGATTGCCGGAGGATCAGTCTTCGCTAGTACGGCTCTTTCGTACGGCAGAGTTCTGGGCGCCAACGATCGTATTTCGTTATGCCACATCGGAACCGGAAGTCGCGGCACGGAGTTGGACTGGATCGTATCGCAGCTTAGGACCAGCCATAACGTGGAAATGACCGGCGTCTGCGATTTGTGGCGCCTGAACCGCGAGAAAGCTGTCGCCAAGAATGCAAAGTTTTATGGCCGCGAGCCGCGCGCGTTTCAGTATTTGGAGGACGTACTTGCGCTCAAAGATATCGATGCCGTGATCATTTCAACCCCGGAGCACTCCCACTCGCCAATCCTGAAAATGGCCGCAGAAGCCGGCAAAGATGCATATGTTGAAAAGCCAATGGGCAATGTTCTAGCAGAGGCGAAGTCGGCGCGCGACGCGGTCATACAAAATGAGCGGGTCGTACAAGTCGGCACGCAACATCGCAGTGAACCGCATCCCAGGGCCGCCCAGGAATTAATGCAGACCGGGGTCCTCGGCGATGTGAGCAAAGTGGAAATCGTTTGGAACTACAACGGTCCAAGATGGCGCGGACGTGAGGAGACAAAGCTGGTCCGTGAAGAGGATACCGATTGGCGTAAGTGGCTACTTAGTAAGCCCTACCGTCCGTTTGATCCTCAAGTCTATTGCGAATTCCGCTTGTACAAGGAATTCTCCAGCGGCATTCCCGATCAATGGATGAGTCACGCGATCGATCTCGTGCATTGGTTCATGAACGACAGCTTTCCGCGTTCGGTTGTTGCTCATGGTGGCGTTTTTGCCTGGCACGATGGCCGCGAGAACGCCGATACGTTCCAGGCTCTATTGGAATACCCGAAAGGTTTTCTGGTCAGCTACTCAACCAGCTTTGGCAACGACGCTCCAGGATTCACGCGCTACATGGGGAAGCAGGCAACGCTTATCAACATAGGAGGCGAGGGCAGCCCACGCTATCAATTGGTTCAAGAGAAAGGCACGCACGAAGACGACGCCGACATCGACGAAAAAAGATCCTCGAAGTACGTTCTTCTGCCAGGCGAAACCAAGCTCCCGCCGATGGGCATAGACGACCTGTCCCTTGGACATATGTCCAACTGGTTCGAGTGCATGCGCTCCCGCCAGCAGCCTCATTGCACGGTACATGAGGGCTTCGCCCACTCAGTAGCCTGCATGATGGCAGCCGAATCCTACTGGTCAGGAAAGAAGCAGTATTGGGACACGGCCAATGAGACCATTCTGGACCGTGTGCCGCCGGAAAGCTAAAGATTTGCTGCGGAGGTAATTGCGATTACGAAAGGTAATGGACGGTCTGCTCTATCAGCTTGGCAGTGGGCCCGTACGGTTCGCCTGGCGCGTCGAATTCCATCGAGCAATAACCTCGGTAGCCGCTGGACTTCAGAATATCGAACGACTTCTTCAGGTCAATGCTGAACTGCTTGCCCTGATCGTCGGTCTCCCCGTCCTTGACATGGCAAATGCCGTACGCGTGCTGAAACATCGCCGCGAGCGCCCGATAATTAAAATCAGCATCGCCGCTCAGCATGGAGTTTGCGAAATCGGGCAGAGCGTGCAAGAACGGGCTGTTGACGGCCTCAATTACTTTAACCAGGAAGAACGCGTCTTCGCTGACTAAGTCGTCATTCTCCAGATTCACCACTATATTCTTCCCAGCAGCATACTCACTCACTTCACGAAGACTCTCTGCTGTGTGCTGCACATTCGGCTGCGAGTTAGTTGCGCGTCGATTGTGCGTACGAATGCTAGGCGAGCCAATCTGAACGGCCACATCCACCCACTTCTTTGCATAGGCGATTGCTTTCCTCCGCACCGACGCATCAGCATCGTAGAAGCTGTCTTCGCCATCAACCGCAATATTCACAGCCTTCGCGTTCGCCTTTCTCAATGCCTCGTGGAAGCCGGACAGATACTCGGAATCAAGCGAACGAAAATGCCGGTTGTGCGGCTCGATGTTGTGAACATTAAATTTTCTGACTACCTCCGATGCGAACTCCGTGAGGTCCCTTCCCGGCAAATTACGGTCACGATCACGGTTGGCGGGACTCTCAATGTATGCGCGAAATGGGTAGGAGGCAACCGCCACTCGATCGCGGGGCACAGATGGAAACGAGATACGAGGTTCCGACGCCGTGGCAGCGAACACTTTATGCGAACCGCTGGCAAAGGACACGCCTGCCGCCAGCACCGAAAACTTTTCGAGAAAATCGCGACGAGTTAGCAAGTCGATGGGTTATAGATACGAAGTTGGGATTATACTCTCGCGGCCATCGCCGGAAAACTGCGTCGCCCAAGTCGTTCGTCTAAGTTCATCGCGGGAAACAACAGCGACGCCCCCGTACAATTGGTAATCGCTATCATCACCTACTTCAGCGTGCTTGGATTTATGAGCGGCTACCTCACGACCCGAATGTTCTTTGAGCGGGCGTTCCGGATCGCAGATTTGTCTGCACAGGGACCTGGTGGTCACGAGGTCATTGAGAGCGAAACTGTGAAAACCGCAACCCAGACTGTCTTAACCGGAAGTGTTAGCGCGGCCTAGTGGACGCGGAATCTCCCCAAGACTCTGCACCTGTACTAGGTCTTCAGAGCGGAAGATCAAGCCGGTGACCGCCTCAGACGAAATTAGCTCAATTCGCCCCGTTGGGTCTTCCCTGCCTTCCCCTTAGGGATTAATGAAGTGCTGCCGGGCAAAGGCTCAAGCTGGGCGCTAGCCCCGCCAACAACAACCAAGGCCAGACAGCAAATTGAGCTTACCGCGTAGTGCGCTACGAAGCACCGGTACCCACCTTAGTTCGTCCCTTCGAAGCGGCCACAAAAGAGCCGGCTTGCTTGTGGTCATTTCAACTCTCTTTACCAGGAACGCCTCCCACCCACGATCTGAACCAATAGACCCGAGAAAGAAAACTGGTCGTCCGGCAGTTGTTACGTTAGAGATTGAATGAGCTGCCTGACGTTCGGGACGCCGATGCCCGTCACCATGTCATAGCCCGGCCCGGCTTGGAAGGCTCCGTTCGATCCCGTAGTAATGTCCCTGAAGCAAGCAGTAGACATCAGAGGATAGATCTGGGGATTGAGAAACCCCAACGGGGCCTTGCCTGCGACTGTGCGAGCTTCGTTGATCAAAGCGCAGAATCCAGCCCAAACGGGCGCACCCCAGCTTGTCCCTCCAATCTGAATTGGCTGTCCATTCAAAACGAGGAATGCCCCTTCATCCGGATCGGCGGAAACGCTCACGTCGGGCACGAGCCGCTCTGTGCCGGCAGGTACCCCGTCCCCGGTCTGCCACTGTTGTCTTGCGAAAAAGATACTCTTACCTCCTCCACCGCTGCTCCATCCCGATTCTTGGGAAACGCCTCCGCCAGCGGACAAGACGAGACTAGTGCCGCCGACGCCAATCACAAACGGGTCAGAAGATTCATATTCCACTTGGGTCGGCCCAGTGGAACTGTGTCCGGTGGCATCGGGATTCGACCCAGCATCGCCGCTCGAGACAAAGACGTTGACCCCAGACGCGGCCAGCCGCAGGAATTTCTGGTGCTGGGTGGCAACCTCTCCGTTTGGGCCGCCCATAAATGTTTCGCCAAGGCCGAGACTGATCGATAATTGACGCAACCCAGGCTGAGTAGGCAAATCGGCAAGAATGGCATCGAGCGCCATATCGAGATCGACGAACTGAAGGGTGGCAGTAGCGTAAATTCGGATCGTCGCTCCCGGTGCAATTCCACTTGCCCACTCTGTGTCCAGGGTTTCTTCGCCCTCCGGGGCGGGAAGTTGTTTTCCCGTAACATTGATCTTCTCTATTTGATTCAAATTGATAGCAAGGCTATTACGCTGCCAAAACGCCGTGAGATCAGTGTCATTCGGAAATGTATCGATCAGAACTGCGATCTTCTGTCCTCTTCCACTGACCGACAGGCCGTCAGCGCCATACCCTTTGAGAATCTCCGGCACGAGATACGGGGGAGCGTTCGCAATGTTGGGCGACGGCGCCACTGTAGTAGAAGATGGCGCGCCCGCGGCGGACTTGGGACTCAGCGAGGCTCGGTTGCCTCCCTTCGGAACACGTTTCCGGTTATGTTTGTGCGCCTGGCGGAATGGCTGCAACCCGATGATCGCGTGTACGCTCCCGGCTACTTCGGCTGGTAAACTCGGAGCGTTCTGAGCGGCCGTATAGGTGAGGCCGTCTTTGGTAACTCGGAGCATCTTGACCCCAAGACTCTGCTCGATTTGAGCGACGGTAGCCTGAGCATAGACGCCGGTACCGTCGAGCGTCTGCTTCACAACATCGAATCCTTGAGCTTTCAACCATGCCACGAGCTTATTAACATCATCTGGGTTGGCAGAGTATTTTTGTTTTAGTTCGTCAAACCCTATCACCTCTCCACGAGCAACTCTCGCCTCCAATTCGCTGTGCGCGTCTGGAGCAATAGACTGGGCGAAGAGAAGGGTCATCTTTTCATTGCGATTTTGAGGCTCAATCGCACTGAGCATCAAGCCCTGAGAAGTGAGTCCGAGTTGATCCGGAAGTGGCGTTACGCTGTCTGCAAAAACTTTTCGATCGTCCATGACTTGTCTCCTTCGTATTACTGTGACGATGGATGAGCGAGAACGGGTGGGCGCAAATACACGGCAACCGCAGTCT
The DNA here is from genome assembly GCA_035603035.1 of Candidatus Acidiferrales bacterium. Taxonomy (GTDB): domain Bacteria; phylum Acidobacteriota; class Terriglobia; order Terriglobales; family Acidobacteriaceae; genus Sulfotelmatobacter. Next base: position 21,481 of record DATNLE010000378.1, read on the forward strand.
CGAAATCCAAGTTAAGTTCTACAGACGTGCTCTTGGGAAGACACTCACATTTGCACCCAGACAAGCAAGCCCGAATGCAATCTGAAATGAAGCGGGGGAAGGGTGCTTCTATTCACGACGCAATATGAGCTTCACCTCGCGGCCCTACATTCTGTGCAGGTCTTGTTACGATTTCAGGAATCCACATTCTGCCGGTCCGGAATTGTCCCACTCAGGATGCTGATGTAATCGACGCGAAGCACAGTTGCGTAATGGGCGGTCGCAATGCGACCTACGGTCCGGAGCGGCATTGTTTGTACGAAATCAGAACAAGGGCTACGCGAGCAGGTGTCAGTTTGTCCTCGAAGATCGCCAAGAACTGCCATATCATACCCTGAATTTCTCCGGATGACTGCTCAAAGGCAAAAAAAAACAGAACCTTCCATATTTATGGCACATACGAAATAATCATGTTTATAAAGCAAGAATCAATTCAGACGACGGTGGACATTCCGGCGCCCCTTTACCGGAAATTAAAGGAACAGGCGGCGGGAACTGGCTCTTCGATTCGTGAACTGGTTCTTGTCGGTGTGAGACGTGTGGTCTTGGGGGCACAGCGGCCGAGGCCAAGGCGGGTCGAATTTCCTCTGATTGTTTCGAAAGGACCAGAGGTAGACCTGACGAATGAGCAGATCCATGAACACGTTGAATTTCCTTGATGCCAACGTCTGGCTGGCGCTCCTGTGGAGCCGGCATATACATTCCAAGAAAGCCAGATCGTGGTTTGAGCGGGCCGGAGAAGAGCAATTCCTTTTCGGTCGGTTCACGCAAATCACTGTTCTTAGGCTTCTCATCGCCGAACAGATCATGGGAGAAGACACAAAATCTATGGCGGAACGCTGGAGCCTGTGGGATCGGATCTGGGCTGATGATCGAGTTGCTTTCGTGCCCGAGCCGGAGGATATCGAGAAGGAGTTCCGTGCGCACTCTCGAATGTCTGGTCGCTCTCCAAAGGGCTGGGCAGCCGCGTACATGCTGGCTTTCACGGCCCTGACAGGCTTGAAGTTGATTACGTTCGACCGCGCTCTGAAGTCGCGCGGCAGCGATGTGCTCGTGCTATAGGACAGCTAAGCGGATGCGGCTGTGCACGGCCAGAATGTCATCGGATGAAGATGGACATGTCGCGAGTCTCTCTCGCCAGCCGGGACCTTTGAGCCCGCACTGGGCCAGTCACCGCTCGCGTTTCGCCGTACGGAAGGTGCTCCATCTCTGAAATGATGGCCGGCCATCCCCGGCCGCGAATAAGTTTGAAAGCAGCTGGTCTCGTGTGCTCCTATAATGTTCTCTTGAAGCAGTTGCCACTTCGGAGTGTCCTTCACCAGTGCTGAACCTACGTCTCGCCCCAAGCCGGCGATGTGTCCTGCTGGGAGACTATGCTTCAGGAATTTACCGTTTTCGAACATCTTCCCGTCACTGTGACCGCGGCAAATCTTTTGCGGCATATACAGATTCACCTCCCGGTGAATGAATCCTATTTATTGCCGTCGAGAAGAGCAGATTCGCGGAGCCCGAAAGCATCGACCGGATCGGCCCTTTGAGTTGGAGACACCCGGTGTGCCAGGTGGATGGGAAAGACGCACCGGGATAGCGAGGACGCTCTTTTGAAGAAAATAACAGTGGCCAATTACCGGCAGGATCCATACTACGCTCAGATTGTGAAAGCGGTTGATGGTCTTCTTCGGGAAAAGAGATTCGTTGCTCCGTTGGAACTCTTTATTCGTATGGATCTGCTTTCCCCGGAATCGGTGGAGAACTGGAGGCGCGGCCGGATTGCGTATCTCGAGAGAGTCATACGCTGCAATTTAGGCAAAGCCAGCCGAATCTTGCGTATTTTGCGGATGCACGCGCACGCTCTGGATCTCAAGCCCTCGCTCACCGTGTACAAACGATGGACCAAGGGCTCTCGCCCCCTCTTGCGGTTTTCAAAGACAGGCGACCACAATATCGAAGACGCTTACGCCTGTCACTTCGTTTCTCCACGTAAAGGCCTTTTGGGAGCAGGAGTGAAGGATGTTCTCGTTGACTCGACGGGACTCACGCGCGAGGGGACCGGCTGTGCTCGCAAATAATTTCGTCGGCGCGGAATTAGGGCCCCACGCGCTTCTCAAGGGGCCGACACAGACAGCCGGAGGTTTTACAACGCTCCAGACCTCCGCGATCACAAGCAGTCGATGCGGATAGCGGCGCCATGAGCCAAAAAATGCAGGACCATGCATGGTCGGAGGGCAATGCGAAATGAAGACCTTACTGATATTCACTCTTTTGGCAACGGCAGCATGGTGTCAGCAGCAGGTTATGGACGTAGTATCCTATGGCGCTGATCCGACTGGGAACAATGATTCGACTGCCGCACTCAACAATGTGTTTGCGAATGCAAGCAATGCGACCCGCTACATTCCCGCCGGGATCTACAAGATTTCCAGCACGTTAAACATCGACCCCCGCTACAAGGTATTGGGCGCTCCTGGTTTTTCAAGTGCCAGCAGCGGCGGCACCACGACCATTTTTGCGGTCACGGGATTCAGTGGCCCCATGGCGAATGTTAAAGCCATGTCGCCGCAAACTAGTGTCGTCGTGGGGGGAATGGACGGGCTTTTCTTCGATTGTAGAGGGCACGCGTCAGTGGGCATTCTCTACGGCGGAAGTGCAACGTTTACAGTCTACGGCTACATGACTTCAAACACTGTAGCGCACAATTGTGCCACCGCTGGAGCACAAGTTGGGCAGAACTCATGGGAATTGAGTTGGTTCAATGTCGGGTTTCAGGGCAATGGCGGCGACGGACTTCAGGTTCTCGACCAAATCAATATGGGGGAAAACCTGAACTGTCAGGCCTGCGATATTTCGAACAACGGCGGCAACGGTGTGACCTTGGGACCGGCCAAACGCGGTTTCACTCACCACTTCAACTGCATCGCCTGCTCGTTCGATTACAACGCTGCGTGGGCCATTCAGAACCAAACCGTCACTTCGGGCGAGTCCGTCATCACCATGGTAGGCGGGCAAATTGAAACGATAGGAGCAACCCAGAAGTGGGTTCAGAATTTTGGCCGCATGACGGTTGATGGGGCAGTCTATATCGATGACAGCGGCTCTGGCCCCAGCTATCTAATCGACAACGAGAACTATTTCGACGCCAACGGTGGGCGATTCATACAAGGTCCTGCGAAAGCTGTCATGAAGCCGGGTCAGACGGGCTTCACGAGCTGCCTCGCCGCGATCGGGCTTCAGGTGATGTGTAGCCAATTCATCGATCCAGCCGGAGGAACAAACGGATTTCCGAACACCCAGTTCAGCGGATACGTCAGCGTCAGTGGAGCCACGCCCACGATGTCAGGTTCTATTGTCGGATTTGGAAACACCACCGGATTTGGAAACGGAGCCGCCGGAACTAGCGTGACTACGACAACGAAAAATACTAGGACCGGCCCGGCGACTCCGCAGACAGTGGTTAAGTACATCGAAATCGACATTGGCGGCACGAAATATTGGATTCCATTGATGCAGTGATTGTGTTTCTGAGCTAGCTCGTCACTGCCAAGCTAGCATGGGTTGCGGCCAAATCATCCCGGCGACGCCCAATTCCAACGGTTAGCCGTAGGAAAGTGGGGCGTACGGGTGTACACTGTGCGCCAGCGCTCGTTGGACGGAAGGCAATCCAACGCGCAGGGACTCTTTGGACCAGACCTCTGCTTCCCCCCGCTTGCTGGTGTCTTATGAAGAGTTTCTCAGAAGTCAACCATTCTACGAAACCCCGAGATCCATCCCAGCACCTCGCGGCCCACAGATTTTTCCCTCGTTTTCTGTACTGTGTCATATGGCTTTTCCTCGGCTCTACCTTCGCGCGCACCCAAAGTGCTCCCGCGCAGGTTTCGACCCCAAGTCCTGCAGTGCAGGCTGTAAACCAGCAGAGTTCAGCAGAACTCACTTCTCGCGACGAACCCACCACGTTCAAGGTGAATGTCAAACTGGTGGTTGTTCGCGCCGTAGTGCGCGACGGGCAGGGTCATGCCATTGGGACCCTTCACAAGGAAGATTTTCAGGTTTTCGACAAGGGTAAGCCACAAATAATCACCCAGTTCGAAGTCGAGCAGCCGGGGGACCTCACGGCTAAGGCGCACCAAGTATCAGAAGAGACTCCCGGCCAACAAGCTTTCAGTTCCGGAACCCCACCGGTCATTCCCGAGCGTTTTGTGGCTTATTTGTTCGACGACGTGCATCTGCAATTCGGGGACCTTGCCCGGGTACGGCAGGCTGCGGAGCGCCACTTGGCCACTTTGCGACCGACCGATCGAGCAGCTATCTTCTCTACATCGGGTCAAACCAATCTCGACTTCACTGACGACCATGCCAAGTTGCATGAGACTTTACTTCGCCTGCAGCCACGTGCAATCGTTAGCGCCTCTCCGAATGATTGCCCTACCATCAGCTACTACCAGAGCGATCTGATCGTCAACAGGCATGACCCTCAAGCGACCGATGTCGCCATCCTCGAGGCAACAGCCTGCTTACCCAAAGACCCCCGTACCGGCTTACCGATGATCAATCCTGCTCAGGTTGTAAACACCACGAGTATGGAAGTATTGCAAACCGGGGAGCACGAAAGCGCTATTTCTCTCGGCGTGGTTAAGGCGGTGGTAGGCATTGTTTCCAGAATGCCCGGCCAGCGAAGCGTCGTCCTCGTTTCCCCAGGTTTTATCGCTCCCGAAATGGAATACGCCTACACGGAACTCATCGATCGCGCGGTGCGTTCGCAAGTCGTCATCAATGCGCTGGATGCTCGCGGCTTGTACGTCATCATGCCATTCGGAGACATCAGTCGCCCTGACTCGCTACCCCCGGTAGTGGCCGGCCCGAAGGCTTTCATCGAGACGGCGGCCGCATCCGCGCAAGGCGATCTTCTCTCCGGTTTGGCGGATGGAACCGGCGGGGTTTTCTTTCACAACAATAACGACTTTGACGAAGGCTTCCGCCGCGTTGCCCAGACCCCGGAATATTCCTATGCGCTCGCCTTCACTCCGCAAAACCTGAAAACTGATGGCAGCTATCACACCCTGAAGGTCACGCTCAAGAGCCCGCAAAAGCTGACATTGCAGGCTCGCCGCGGCTATTACGCGCCGAAGCATTTCGCCGACCCGAATGAGGAAGTCAAACAGGAAATCGAAGATGCCATGTATTCCCAGGAAGAGTTGCACAATCTTCCCATCAAGCTCCACACGCAGTTTTTCAAAGCCAGCGAAGATAATGCCCAGCTTGTCGTTCTGGCGCACGTCGACGTTCAGCATCTGCACTTTCGCAAAGCCGACGGCAGAAACAGCAATGTTCTGACCTGTGTGTCGGCTCTGTTCAATCGCAACGGTAATTTCCTTCAAGCGACGGAGAAGACCGTTACCATGCATTGGAAAGACGAGACTCTGGAACACAAGCTCGACTCGGGCATTACGCTCAAGACCAGCTTTGACGTAAAGCCGGGGACCTATCTTGTCCGGCTGGTGGTAAGGGACTCGGAAGGCCAGTCGATGTCTGCGGAAAATGGAAGCGTCGAGATTCGCTGATCAAGTCTGTGGGAGGGTGACCTATGCGCGACCGCCGGTTGGTTTCTCTGATAGCCGCAATCTGCCTGCTGAGTTGCTGGATGTTCCTCCAGCCAGGCCCGCACGATACCATTGCATATGCTCAGTCAACGCCGCCTGCCACGGACGATTCGGCCACGATCCGCGCGGAGTCCCGCTTGGTTCTCGTCGATACCGTCGTAACCGATAAGAAAGGCAATTACATACGCGACCTTGTTCAGAAGGACTTTAAAGTTTGGGAAGATGGCAAAGAACAATCCATATCGAGTTTCTCCTTTGAAGAAAGTACTGGTTCCACGAATGCCAAGCCGCGCTATATGGTTCTGTTTTTTGACAACTCCACCATGGACATGGGAGATCAAGCCCAAGCCAGGATTGCGGCGACAAAGTTTATCGATGCCAATGCTGCTCCCGACCGCCTGATAGCGATTGCCGAGTTCGGTGGAACCGTCCGCATCACTCAAAACTTTACAGCCGATGCGAGCCGGTTGAAGCAAGTCGTAAGCGGGATAAAAGGATCTGCGGTTGCGCCTAATGCGGAGCCGCCGGTGATGGTTGCATCACTCGCGTCACCACCGATCGTGCCCTCTCTAGGAAAGGCCGAAGCTGATTTCGGCGTCCACACTGCGCTGCTTGCCCTTCGCGACTTGGCCAAGGGCATGTCCAATGTGCCGGGACGCAAAACGCTGGTAATGTTGACTGCTGGATTCCGTATGAATCAGGAATACCAGTCGGAACTGACCGCGGTCATCGACACCTGCAATAAATCTAACGTTGCCATCTATCCCATTGATGTTCGCGGTTTGGTGACCTCGGTGCCGGCGGGGCCACACGGCCGTCTGGAGCGGCCTGCGATGCATCCCGCGCCGGCATCGTTGGTACCTTCAGCGTTCCATTATTCCAGTAATAGCACCGACCGCACCGCCCTTCTGCTCGCCGCTTTTGCTGAACCAGCCGCCCTGCCGGCGCAACATGGCGGAGGCGGTGGTAGTGGCGGCGGAGGCGGCCATGGCGGAGGTGGCACAGGTGGTGGGGGTACGGGTGGCGGAGGCGGTGGTACTGGCGGCGGTGGTAAAGGTGGTGGCGGAACTGGAGGCGGTGGCACTGGCGGCGGCAAATCCGGCGGCGGCACGACTGGTGGTGCTCCCAGCAGCGCCCGATATAACAATTCCGGCCTCTATAATCCGAACGCGCAGCCGCGTCAGATCGTTCCGCAATTTCCTCCCAGCGCCTCTGACAACCAGCAAGCTCTTTATCAACTCGCCGATGGCACCGGAGGATTCGTTATCCTCAATACCAATGATTTGCTGGGCGGTCTCGAGAAAATCGCGAAGGATCAAAATCAGTACTACCTTCTCGGTTACAAGCCCGCAGTTTCGACTGAAGGAAGCTGCCACAGCCTGAAGGTGAAAGTAGAGCGTGGAGGCACGGCGGTCCGCGCCCGTAGCGGCTACTGCGACATAAGGCCAAAGGATCTCCTTGCCGGCAATCCCACCGAGAAAGATTTAGAGACTCGCGCCAGCGGCGAGATGAAGGGTAACGTCGCGGCGTCGATGGAGGCTCCTTTCTTCTACACCTCGTCTAACACGGCTCAGATCCATCTTGCTGTCGAGATTCCAGCCTCCGCGCTTAAGTTCGAGAAGGTCAAAGGAAAACAACACGCCTCCCTGAACATACTGGGCATTGCCTACAGGCCAGACAATTCGATTGCGGCCCGCTTCAGCGACACGGCAACCCTCGATCTTGACGGCAAAAAAGAAGTGGAAGAGTTTCAGAAGCAGCCGTATCACTACGAGAATCAGTTCGGGATCGCGTCCGGTGAGTATAAGCTGAAAGTCGTCTTCAGCTCCGGCAACGAGAGCTTCGGCAAACTCGAAGCTCCTCTCGCGATCGATCCTTACCGCGATCAGGACTTCAGCATCAGCGGAGTGGCATTGAGCAACACGATCCGCCGCGCATCCGACCTCTCCACCGAGCTCGACATTCAACTGCTCGAGGACAGAACTCCCCTGCTCGTGCAGGGCCTGCAGATTTCACCATCCGCCTCCAACCACTTTAAGAAGACGGACACTGCCGCAATCTACACCGAGATCTACGAACCACTCTTGAAGAATCCAAATCCTCCGCAGATCGCATACGAGCTGACCGTGGTGGAACGCAAGAGTGGACAGCAGAAAGCGCATATGAGCGATCGAATTGCAAAGGTGAACGCGGGGAATCCGGTGATTCCGCTGGGCCTGAAATTGCCGCTGGGCTTGCTCGACCCGGGTTCTTATCGTGTGGAACTACGAGCTCTTGATACGGCGGGCAACATCAGCAAAACTCGCTCCACAGATTTCGAGGTGGAATGACTGCAGGCCAGACCTACTCGCTTCGCCTCGACCGGCAAGCGCCGCTTCGCATATCATTCGATAATGATTGCTGCGAATGCGCTTTACCCCGATGGCGGGCGCTATCTGCCGCAGGTAGTGCGATTTCGTTCGTCTGCCAACTTATCTGCGTCGTCAAGTACTCGAGGTCCGCTCGATAATCATCACCCGAAGTCCGCTGAGAATCTGCCTCGGCGGTGGCGCTGATCTTCCATTTAGCGGCAGTACACTGGATTTGTTATTTCAGCCGCTACTACGCGTTGCGTTTACATCACTATCAACGAGGCTTCCCGTCCCGGCAACATCGTCAAGGACTCCAAGTACGAAGAAGTCGATTGCGTCGATTTCAGCAACCAGACCTTCACAGAGAATAGCCTGCAGGACATCCTGCCCCTGAGCAGCGAGGCCACCACGTTGCGCCGCCGGCGGATTGATATCGCGGCCAAGTTGGTGCGCACCGGGCACGAGGTCATTCTGAAAGTGAGGCAAGCGGTCATGGACCGCCTGAAACTGCAACTGCTGTGGACCCGTTGCCAAACCCCTGTCCCCATTCCGATTCCGACTTAGCCCGCCTCGCAGACTTGTTCCAGAATTCGAGCCAAACTGTTTCTCGGACAGCAGCAGTGTCTGCGGGCGCACCCTCAAGCCACAATTTTTCCGCTTATAGACCGTCGTTTCTCCCAATTACTTGGCCCGCGATCCACTCTTCCGACCATTTACACTGGCCAACAGAACCCGCTGCCGCGCGATTCTCGTCTTCTGTGATTAGATCCACAAACCGCGCGACTATCAAGACAACCGCTCAATTTGGGTGACATTATTGTGAGCGCTACAGTAGCCCGCCAGTTTGTATTGCCAGATCATTCAACGCCATCTCCAGCTTCGTAATTGCCGCGCCGACCTCGGATGCTCTCCAATTTTCTCCTGCAGAGATTTTAGAGTCTAGTGAGCACTTTGGACGTGCGCCCCCGCCTCGGATCGATTGCTTTCTGGATTGCAGCTGTCTCAACCTGTCCATGCGCTGCAGTTAGCGAGATCGAAGACCACTCCCGACCGAGACCCGCAGGGCCGGGTATTAGTTTAGATTCAGATATCTCGCATCTGAGTGCGACCTAATAGCAACGACGGTAACTTTGGTTCGGAGTCATACCGGTATAAGCGACTAGACTTGAAGCTATGAGATATTACACCGTCAAAATGATGAACGGGTTTAGCAAGTTCAATTGTCCAGTTTGTAAACATTCCGTCACAACACGGGAGTTCAGCAGCGAGAACGGTAACTGTCGCACCCAAGCGGCTAGGGCAATGAACGAGCACGCCACGGCAGAGCATGGACGCCCCATGCCCATCGCGTCGCATCATGCGCAGATGTGGCACGCCCATTAATAGGCATGTAGCGAGAGGATGGAAGGCAGCGCGGCATGATGCCTGAAACGTATTACACAATCCGGCAGTGAAAGAGTTTATGAACTCAAGAAAACAATCCCAGAAACCAGCAATTCGCATTGGCGTAGTCGATAGGGACCCATTGAGGCTTGTCGGTTTCCGTGCTCTTCTGGAGTCAGAGACAGATTTCGAATTTATTTATGCTTCTATTTCCGATCTTGATCGCCACGGCCGCATTGACATCATCTTGCTTGGTAACCAGCGGGGTCAGGACTCATTTGCTGATGTAGTCAAGCTGAAGGCGTTTTATCCGGACGCACAGATCATAGCAATTGGTTCTGGGACGCACGACGAGACGGTTCTTGCCGCCCTTTCGTGTGGTGCCAAGGGTTATGTGGATGAGGGCGCTTCTGCGATCGAGCTCATCAGTGCCGTCCGTGCAGTAAGTCGAGGCTCGGTGTGGATTTCCCGCCAGTTGCTATCGATTTTTGTCGAGCGTGCGTCCGGTGTCGTCGGAGATCCTTTCTTGGGCGGCAGGCCTGCTTTCACATCGCGCGAAAAAGAGGTTTTGGAAATGCTGGTAGACGGCAGGTCTAACAAGGAAATTGGGGTGCCCCTCGGCATTGAAGTTCGGACGGTCAAAGCGCACGTGGCAAAATTGATGCGCAAGGTAGGCGTCCGGAGCCGCATCGCGCTGGCTACCTACGCGATGTCGCATTCGCTAGTCTCCTCGGGGCAAATTGAGCAGCACCAGAACGCTGACTCGTTGCATTCCTAAGCCTAGGCTAGCGCCGTCCGAGCATTGTCGGCTGTCGGTGCGCCATGAAGAGTGCTGCTCCACAGCGCCGGAAACAGGATCGCTCCCCGGCAAAGTCGACGCGGGGGCAACGCAGATTCGGAATCGGTTACGTGATACTCAGACCCTTCCGTCATCACTCGGTTTCACTCCTGATCCGATAAGTGGGGGCATACGCGATTCTTGCGTCAAGGCGCGGTAATTGAGCTTCTGCTTTTATCATCTGTACGCTACCGCACATAAGTGTAGAATAGCCTTCGTAGACTCCCAACAAGTGGTTAGGATCGCGAGGAACAAAGTGCCGCACCGCTCGCGACACGTCGTTTCGACCGAAAGGGGCGCCTTCGACCCGAGGAAATTCCTTGCGACGGTCGGGGACGGGAAGCAGGTTCTCACCCTTGCCAAGAAGCAAACGATCTTCACGCAGGGGGACGCGGCTGACGCAGTCTTCTACATTCAGGAAGGCAAGATTAGACTCACCGTCGTATCCAAGTCTGGCAAGGAAGCGACCCTTGGGATATTGAACGATGGCGAGTTTTTCGGAGAGGGCAGCCTCGCTGGACAGCCCTTACGCATGGGGTCCGCAACCGCCTTGACCGCCTGTAAGGTTCTCCGCATTGTCAAGAATTCGATGATGCGTGCGCTCCATAACGAACATAAATTCTCGGACATGTTCGTAACATATCTGCTGGCACGGAACATCCGACAGGAAGAGGACTTAGTTGACCAACTCTTTAATTCCAGCGAGAGGAGATTAGCTCGGCTTCTACTGTTGCTTGCTCGATTCGGCAAGGAAGATGTGCCGACGATGATCCCCAAAATCAGTCAGGAGACTCTTGCAGAGATGATCGGCACAACGCGGTCGCGGGTCAGTTTTTTCATGAATCGGTTCAGAGAGCTAGGCTTCGTTGAGTATGGCGAGAACGGGATACAGGTTCACAGTTCCCTTCTAAATGTCATTCTCCACGACTAGGAGCGTCGGGTTTCGCATTACCAGTTTCCAGCGCAGAACTGGACATCTGTAGGCGGGGAGATCGCTGCTTCCACCCGATCGTGCATCCATGCCGAAGAACCGCCCCCGCCCTGGAGACCGCCAAGTCAGCAATTGTAAAGGCGTGCAGTATGGAACAGCACAGAAGTGGAGCGCTCAGCAGAATGTATCGGTTCTGTTTCACGAAACCGCAGACGCTGGTGAAGGGTTCAATGAATGAACAGCCCCGCAGAGCCCAATCCGGAGCTTGTAGAATGCGCCATCGTCGAAGTGTTGGAGATCGCCCAGCGCCAGCGCATCACCCCTGCTGATTTTATCCAATTGGTGGACTCCGGAATACGAATATCGGATTTCTGCGCTGAAACCGCTTGCTAAAGCCAAGGACCGGGCAAAATCTTAGCGGAGGAGGACAGTTTATCCCAGTAAACCTCTGACGATGCCGAGCCACTCCGCATCCAGTGGTTCTCGGCAAACAGGCTTTCCCGCCCGACCATACCAGTACGCTGCGTTGCCCTGATCGCCTTCCTTCCGATGCAAGTAGGCGTGCACCTACGAACCCTCGGGGCCTTCATCCTGCTGAGCCGATTCGTGCGCCCGCGTCCAATCGCCCTTCGCATCCCACCACAGGCCCACCAGAGCGGGCGTGAGTTCGGCAGGCGGTTGGGCTGCAATGAGCGACTTGCGGAATTCGTCTATTGTCATGTTGGGGACTCCCGTCACGTGATGGTCGGACGCCACGGCTGTGCTCCACGCACAGTATCCCGACAGCTCTGGCTGATGTCCGCTTTTGGTACCGTGGGTTAGTTATACTTGGTTATACAATCACGCTGTAAATCTTCAGTGGGATGATGGCAAATCTAGAAAATGCGCTTCAGTAGCTTCGTGCGGAGCAGCAAGAAGCGCAGTTGCACGTAGAGAAGCTGGCCAAGCGATTTCAGTGATCGAGTCGCTACGCGGTTCCGGATCATCTTACCAAACAAGCCAACCGAAGCGAACTGTATCGGCAGCTTCACGGCGGAAAATGGCGCTGGCGCAGAAGGCGAGATGGGCGAATGCTCGGAAGGAATCACCGCCAGCGGCAGGCTTGGTCGATAAGAAGGGTCATACGATGTTGGCATCTTCCCGGAGAAGAATCGCCGCAGCACAACAGGCAAGGTGGGCGAAGTTGAAGGCTGTGCAGAAGAAGGCGGCGTAAAATACGCTGCGAGAACAAGAGCCCGCTGCTTAGGTGGCGGGATTTTCTCTTGGATGAGGAATCACTGCGGCTTGGATATCAGGTGAGCTAGGCAATAGTTGCGACCGTGCTCGGCCGCACAGTCACACCGTTTGCTTCCTGCGGCAAACTCGCAGCGCCATATCTCACAAGCGCATCGAAAGGCTCCGGCCAAACTCTTTTACCAAGAGTGAAGATGCTTTCGATCGACGTGGCTGCCACGGACTGCGCTATCTTGCCGGATTTCCTCGTTTGCGTGCGAATCGCGCAGCCGGAGTCTGAGCAAAACTGCTCCAGAGACAGGACATAGCCTCGCCCAGTACGACGAGCGGTCAGCGAGCTTTGTCTAGCATCGCTTGAAATGCTGCAATCTCATCTCGCTGGCTCCATATCAACTCCTGAGTTTGCGTTTTGCAGTAATCGTCAGGATATTCCCAGATTGGCTGCACTGTCACGTTTGTAATGCCATTGAGTTCCGTCAGCGTGTATGACCAGACCTTTTTTGTGGTCATGCCGCTACACCCACTTGAAGCAACGAAGAGCTCACTAACGATGGGCATCTGTGCTGGCTTCGAGAATCGAAACTGGAACTGGTTGTCGGAATCGAGGGCGTACCCTTCATTTAGATTCGTTTGAACGATTAGCACCTTGAGCGTTTGAGCAGACGCTTTGCTGGTGAATACATACGGTCCCGGTTGAGCCTTTGATTTCTTGTCTCGTGCCACAGCAAAGGTCGTTACCGCTAGAATTAGAATCAGAATCCGCTTCATACCTTTACCTCAACCTTGACTTTAGCGAGATCGCCGTTCGAACCGCTAATTACCGGAGTCATCTCGACGATTCCCTAGAGGCGTTGAAGGCGATCGGGCAACAAAAGGGTGGAGCTTCCCGACTTAAGGGCGGACGCAGCCTTTGCCATGAAGGAGTTCGCCATGAATGAGCGCCGGGCCAGCCGGCTCGTAGAGCTAGACTGCAGCGGTTGTCGTTGTGAGCCGCGAGCGGATCACAAATGGCAACTGCGGGAAGAGTTGTTTAAATTGGCGCCGCAGAAACCGCGTTACGGATATCGGCGTCTGCATGTGCTGTTACGAAAGTGTGGGCAAGTCGCTACGCGGGAGCGCAGCTTATTGAGGCGGGACTTTAAGAAGAGAAGATCGTTCAAAGCCAGCGCCACAAGATCCTTAAGGCGGAGGCAAGTCTGGCCGTTAGCGCGATTGCGCATGCGCGTCCAATTCCACTGCCCGCACCGGTAACGGTGCCGATTTTGTGCTTCAGCGTTCTGACATGAGCAACAGTTTAGGCGAACTCTGCCGCACACTTGCCCGAAGCCGACTTTGGGCCCGGAATGCCCTCCGGTTGGTACTCGCAGCAGTCTTCGCACTTGCGGTCACCGTTTAGGACAGGAGCGTGGCAGGATATTGGGTATGGGGAAAGAGAATCCAGTGCTGGTGCTGGCGTCGGGAGACGATCCGCAGTTCGCCATGCTGAACGAGCTACCACACACAGTATGTGGGGAGGTTGCCGCGTGTGCCCAAGCTGCGAAGGATGCGACGGTGATCTTGCTGTGGTCGGGGACGCGGGAGTTGCTGCGCGAATTGTTTGAGATTTGCGGGAAGGCGCGTTGGGTACACTCCCGGGCCGCGGGTCTGGACAACCTGTTGTTTCCCGAACTCGTGGAAAGTCAAATCCTGCTGACCAACGGACGCGGCGTGTTCAGCGCGTCGCTCGGGGAGTTTGTGCTGGCAGCGATTTTGTATTTCGCAAAGGATTTCCGGCGGATGGTTCGCAACCAGATGGCATCTGTCTGGGAGCCGTTCGACGTGCAAGAGATAGGTGGACAGACGGTTGGGATTTTGGGCTATGGCGATATTGGCCGAGCCGTGGCGGGCCGCGTGCATGCCATGAGCATGCGCGTGCTTGCGACCAAGCGACATGTTCCCGGATCGGCTGATCCGCTCGTGGATCACTTCTACAAGCCGGAGGAACGGCGGGAGATGATCGCGCTCTGCGACTACATTGTGGCGACGGCCCCATTGACCGAGGAGACTCGGCACATGATCAGCGACGCGGAATTTGCGGTGATGAAGCCGACGGCGGTAGTGATCAACGTGGGACGTGGGCCGGTCATTGACGAGGCGGCGCTGCTCCGTGCGCTAACGGCCGAGCGAATCAAGGGAGCGGGATTAGATGTGTTCGAGCACGAACCGCTTCCGGCAGGACATCTGCTGTACAAGCTGGAGAATGTTTTGTTGTCGCCGCACTGCGCGGACCACACGGCCGACTGGCAGGATCAGGCGATGCGCTTCTTTCTGAAGCAGTATGGCAGGTTTGAGAAGGGCGAACCCCTGAAGAACATTGTCAATAAGCGGCTAGGATATTGAGCGAGGGGTGCCCCTGCAGCGATGAAAACGGCCCCAAACGGGCTTGGAGCGATCTCCGCGAAGCCGACTAAGCCGGGATTCAAAACAGTTGGATTGTGCAAGCTTGAACCGCGCCGAACTGTAACCATAGCCGCAACCGGCACAAGAAAAGAGTCGCCCGCACGCTGTCCACTGACGATTATGTCACTCTGAAGGAACAGGCGAGGAATCAACCTCTGCGACGGCCACAGTCGAATCCGCCCCGAGTTTTTGACGAACCACAACCCATTTGGTCTCTCGACTGAGCCCGACGGGGAAGCGATCAGAAGCTGAAACGACCACCGACTGTGGGAGCAAAGTTGTTATTCGAGTTATAGGGGACGCCGGGGCCATGAGGAATGGCGATGGCCAGACCGCCGCTCACGTAGGAATACGCAATTCCGGCAAAACCGTCGAAACGCTTGGTGAAGTGATGATCCACATAAAGCGACCCCTCGTTGAGGGTGCCCGCGCAGGAACTGCGGAAACCCGCTGAGAGCGAGCAGGTCGCCGGAAGACGGAAGTCGTTCTGCCGCTGTTGATACCAGGAGAAAGTGAAGTCGGTTTTGCTGCGGTAGGTGTACTTCGCGCCCGTCCACCAGATGTTCACCAACTTTTCAGAATCGAGATTGTTGTCTTCGACCCCGCTCATGAAATAACCGCCCTGGTCCGAGGCGCCCACGCCCAAAGGGTTCGACGGGTTATTCTGCCAGATGTATTCGTAGCCGGCAAAAAACTTGACCGGGTCCCACGTATACCTGGCAGCGACCATAACGGCGCGGTTGTCGGTCACGATGCCATACACAGTGTTGTTCGGGTCGATCAGATTGACCCCGTCGGTGATGGGGTTTGTATTGATGCTGTCGGTGGTCGACTGAAATGACTGCGTTGGACTCTGAGGCCCCAGCAAGGGGTTCAATACGCTGATCGCCTCGTTGTACTGTTGGAAAACGACGTCGGCGGAGAACTTGCCGTAGCCGGCGCCGAGGTCGAATCCATAGGCGTTGTTATGCGCCGATTCGGGCGTACAGGTGGTGGCAGTCCAGGTTGCGGAGGCCGAGTAGCAGCCGGCAGAACCATCGGCGAATTTATACATCGCGCCGAAATGGACGGGGCCATAGGTGAGGCGATACTTCAGGGCGTCGTCCCAACGGCTGTTCTCGGTGTCGCCGCCACCGGCCAGCGTGCCGTTATACCCGATGTAGGAAAAGGCATAGGCGCCGCCGGCCGGATCGTAAAGGAGCATTGCATCGGTGCCGAGAGAGCGCTGACGACCGAAGGTCAGCGTGCCGAAATGCGCGGATGATATACCGCCATAGATTTCGTCATTGAAGGGTTGGCCCGCGCGGGCGCCGTCGATGGCGTACGAATAGCTCCTCCGGGGAAGGCCGTTGTTGATGGTGTCGGTGGCGGACGCGTTGGCGAGCAGGCCGGACTGCGGATTGATGCCAGTTGAAGCGTTGAACACAACGGACCAGCCAGGCCGAAACTCTTCCTTGCCCCTGATGCCCAGACCCGTCTGCTGCAGGTTGTTCGGCGCAACGAGGAATCGATGTTGAAAGCCGTTTCGGTTCACCAGAGATGCGCCTTCATAGTTATAGCCGTTTTCCGGTAAGCCGTGGCTGACCCAGCCGACCCCGACATCATACGCACCGTACAGCGTGATGCCGTGCCAGGTCAGTGTGCAATCGGTGGTGGCGAACTCGCGGCCGCTCGCGCAGGGGTCGGGGGTCCTCAGCTGCAGCTTAATGTCGACCGTGGCGTCCTGACCAGCCGCCAAGCTGATTCCCCTGCGCGTTTCATCGGCGAACCCTTGTTTTGCCGCTCGAATCTCGAAGCGTCCTGGAGGCAGGCCGGACGCCTGAAAGTGCCCCCCGCCGTCGGTTGCGATCGTGCGCGTTGCACCCGTGTCGACGTTCTTGATTGTCACCCCGACGTCGCGAAGGGCTGCGCCGGTTTGGTCCGTCACCAGGCCGGAAAGGCTCACTCCCGTTTGGGCCCACGCCGGGAACGCCCCCATCGCAAGCCACAAAAGCAGCAAGAATGGTTGGGCCAGCAGCAGTGAGGCGGCCGTTCGAGTGTAGCTGGCGCGCGTCAAAGTTTTCCATCGCCTCCCGTATCGGAAGAGGATCTGCGAGCGCTCAGAGCGTTTCACGATGGACCACCTTTCCTGAGAATCCCTCAATCTGATCTGTCTCCAAATTCTCGTCCTCGAGCATGGGGTTCACGCCGCTAGCATTTTGAATGGGGCACCACCCACCTCTCAGTAGCAATTTTGCTGAGTCAATGCGGTTACGCCGCTATTGTGAGTCTGCCATTGCATGTCATACCGAAACTTCTGTTCGAGACAAGGAGTGGTCATCTTGAGTGGAGTGATCCAGTGGGGCTGTTCGGCTTGCGTTTCGGAGACCAGGTTGAACCAGTCGGCAAAAAATCCATCCTGAGCAAAGGTCAAAGATGACGAAAGCAAAAAACCAACCGCCGCGATAAACCGGTAAGCCTTGCGCATTTCGACCTCGAAAAATCACTCGCTTGGGGACAGAAGCGGCAAGTGTACATGAGATACGATTTTACTGTCTAGAAGTGTACGATAATAGTCTTTTTTTGCAATGAGCCGTGGGCGAACCTATGCGGATGCGACGGAGTTGACCAGCAATTCCGCTGTCGTTACGATTGTGTCCCGAACCTAGAAGAACGGCAAATCCGAAGGGAATATTGAGGGACTGCTGAAGCTTCGAGATGCAGCTTTGCAACGGGGGATCAGCTTTCCAACGATTAAGCAGGTCTACAAGAGTGTGTCTTCGTCGTCGTTCTCCATGACGCGGACACGTTTACTGCAACCGGCGGTCTTGTTTAGTGCACGTGCGCGCTCCACCTGCCACGGGCACCCGAGTCAGTCCCTAGCAGCAGAGGGCGCTCGGGCGGCAAGGCTTACATTGCCGGATCGATCGCCAGTCTGGGCAGCGAATATGTTCTTGCATTGAAAACCGTCAATTGCCAGACGGATGACATGCTGGCGCGCCCATCTCGGTCTGGGTAATGTGTACATGGCGGAGGGGCAAGCCGAAAAGGCGGCGGAAGAATATCGTGAAGCCCTCCGCCTCGCACCGGATCGTGGAGCCTCGTATCGAGATCTCGTCAATGCGGTGCTCGCTCTCCAGCGTTTCGATGAAGCGCAACAGGTCATCCAGCAGGCGTTGCGCAAAAGTTGGATCGTCTCACGCTCCGCAACGCTCTCTACGCTCTGGCTTTCCTTCGGGGAGACGTTCCAGCAATGGCGGAACAGCAACAGTGGTTTGCAGGCCAATCCGCCTATGAGAACCTTGGGCTTTCGCTCGCATCCGACACTGAAGCATACGCCGGTCACCTCGGCAAAGCGCGGGAACTGACCAAACGGTAGGTAGATTCCTCGATTCGCCACGACAGCAGAGAAACGGGTGCGATCTGGCTGGAGAATTCGGCTTTACGCGAAGCCGCCTTCGGCAACCTGACGCAAGCGAAAACAAGAAGCAGAAGAAGGATTGAAGCTGGTTCCCACCAGCCAGGGTGTTGCGGTAGAGGCCGCGCTCGCCTTTTGCCGTGGCGGGCCATGAGGCGCGTGCCAGCTCGCTAGCGCAAGACCTGAACAAGCGTTTCCTCCTCGATACACAATTGCAATCCCTTTGGCTACCTGCAATTCACGCCCAACTGGCCCTCAACCACAAGGATCCGGCTAGCGCGATCAACAGTTTGCAACCTGCCTTGCCGCCTATCGAGTACGGGCAGATTTCCTTTGTCAACAATCTCTCCTGCCTCCACCCGGCCTACATTCGCGGAGAAGGGTATCTCGCAGCTGAGCAGAGCGTGCCAGCCGCTGCCGAGTTCCAGAAGATTCCCGACCATGGCGGCATGGTATGGAACTGCTGGACGGGAGCCCTAGTGCATCTCGGCGTGGCGCGCGTGAATGCGTTGCAAGCGAAAACTTCAGACGCCGATGCAGCCCGTGTCCGCGCCCTCGCCGCCTACAGTATTTCCTGACGCTCGGGAAGGACGCCGACCCCGACATCCCCGTCTACAGATCGTCGCTCACTTTGCCAACCGCCGCGCGTCTAAGCCAATCACCACAGCCAACAGACGCGGATGATTCATCGTCCTGCTTCATCCCTGGGATTGCGCCTGCATCGGCTGTCGGAATCCCGACTGGAAAGAAGAGGAGTTTTCCCATGAACAGAACTCGTCTGTTTGTTTTGTTATGCACCTTTTTGTCGGTAGGCAGTGTTTGCCCCGCCCAAACCGTGATGCTCGATCTGCCGCTGCAGAGCCAGCATGCCGTGATCATGCAGCGCATCGGCATCACCGACATCACTGTCAACTATCACCGGCCTCTGGCCAACGGACGACAGATCTGGGGTAAGCTTGTGCCCTACGGCCAAGTCTGGCGCGCCGGAGCTAACGAAAACACCACCGTCACATTCACCGATCCGATCACGATCGAAGGCCAGCCGCTCGACAAAGGAACCTACGGCCTGCACATGATTCCCGGCGAGAATCAGTGGACGGTTATATTCTCGAAGATGTCGACCGCATGGGGAAGCTTCAGCTACAAGCAAGACGAAGACGCGCTGCGAGTAACCGTGAAGCCGCAACCTGCCGAACTCCACGATGCTTTGACCTACGACTTCGATGATGTCAAACCCGACTCCGCCGTGGTCACGCTGCGCTGGGACAAGGTCGCGGTGCCTTTCAAAGTTGAAGTTAAAGTCAACGACATCGTCCAAGCCAGCATTCACCGGCAAATACGCGGGCTCAATCAATACTATTGGGAGGGCTGGGACGATGCGGCGGGATATTTCCTGGCCAGCAAAACGAATCTGGACGAGGCGCTGAAAGATGAAGATCAGTCCATCCAAACGGAAGAACGCTTCGACAACATCATGAACAAGTCTCGCATTCTCGAGGCTATGGGCCGCAAGGACGACGCCAGCACCTTCCGCAACAAGGCGCTGGAAAAGGCATCAGCGCAACAACTTTATTTTTATGGCCGACAGTTGCAGGGAGAGAAGAAGCAGGAAGAGGCATTCGCCATTTATCGCTCAAACGCCAAAAAATTCCCCGACGATTGGACGACTCACGTTGGTCTAGCCCGCGTTTACAGCGGTCAGGGCGACTTCGACAACGCGGTCAAGGAGATGCAAACAGCTCTGACGGGCGTTCCCGATGATGCCAACAGATCTAACTTGCAGAACTACGTAAGGCGATTGCAATCGAAGGACGACATCAACCGCTAGAACCGCAGCAGGTAAGACAAAATGGGCCAGCCTGGAACTGGCCCATGAGTTTCAATCCCGATCACCATACGCGGCAAGCATTGGCCCGAACCATCTTCTGACCAGCCTTGCAGCCAAACGCCTGGGAAAACTCAGACATATTTGAAACCACGTTGTCGATGCGGAAGATGGGCAGTGAATGTGGGTTGGTGGTAACGATCAAACGAGCCACTTCAGGTCTCACGCTCGAGCACCAGGAGTAGGCGTTCGCCAGAAAGAAGCGTTGCAGATAAGTCCAGCCGTCTGGACCTTTGTCATCTAGCGATTTGCCTTGCTTCTTGAGGTCGGCTTCAAGCGCAAACAGTGCAAGATGGATGCCGCCGTTATCCGCCGTATCCTCGCCCTGGGTTAGCAAGCCGTTCTGTTTCACTCCGGCACCGGCGTCGGGAACTTCCTGCGTGTATTCGTCGGAGATGCATTTGCCGCGCTCGTCGTACTGCTTGGCATCCTCGGCAGTCCACCAGTCGCGCAGGTTGCCTTGAGCGTCAAACTTGCGTCCCTGATCATCGAAGCCGTGAGTGAGTTCGTGACCTATAACCATTCCGATGGCGCCGTAATTCACCGAGTCGTCCATGGTTTTCTCGAAGAAAGGCGGCTGCAGAATGCCGGCCGGAAAGTTGATCGTGTTCAACTGCGGATCGTAGTAGGCATTGATCGTGGGCGGGGTCATCGTCCATTCGCTCCGGTCAACAGGCTTGCCGATTTTGGCAACCCAACGCTCGAACTCGAATGACGACGATTGTTCCACGTTGCCCAGATAGTTATCGCGGGTGATCTTCACGCTGGAATAATCGCGCCAGTGCGAAGGATATCCTATCTTGTCTTCGATTCCCTTCAACTTGACGATGGCCTGTTCCTTGGTCGCAGGCGTCATCCAGCTCACCCCTTCGACGTCGTTGTGCATGGCGCTTTCAATGGCATGCACCATTTCGAGAGTGCGCGCCTTGCTCTCCGGCGGGAACGCCCGGTCAACATAGGCCTGGCCCAGGGCCTCGCCCAAATCACGGTCAGCCGAGTGCGTGCAGCGCCGCCAGCGCGGAAGTTGCTCCTCCTGGCCAGCCAAAGTGCGAAAGAAAAAGTCGAAGTTTTCGTCGGCCATCGCCTTGGTTAAATAGGGGGCGGCCTGGTGGACCGCCTGCCAGCGCATGTAGATTTTCCAATGCTCCAGTGGATGTTCCGCCAGCAGCTTCTCCTCCGCCCGAAAGAAATTAGGAGAGGACACGATATAGTGTTCGCTGACTGGAGCATTCACCGCCCTCAAATAAACGTCCCACTGGATGGACGGCGTCAGCTCGCGAATCTGAGCCAGACTCATTTTGTTGTTGATATTCTTGGGATCGCGGCGCGTGACGTTATCCATCTGTGCCTTCGCCATCGCGGTTTCCAGTTCGAGCACAGTGCTTGCGTCTTCGCTGGCTTGCCCTTCCGGCTCTCCCGCCAGCACCAGCATCTTCTGCACGTGGACGCGATATTTCTTGAGAGTCTCCACTGACTTATCATCAGTGCTGATGTAGTAGTCGCGATTGGGAAGGGTCAAGCCGCCCTGGTCGATTTGAGCGACCACCTTGGATGCGTCGTCATAATCTTGCCCGCCGCTGAAACCGAAAAAGGGAGCGTTCGTTTGATTATCGGATCCCACCCATGCGCCCGGGAACGCGTGGTGTAGATGGGCAATTTCCAGAGTGATTTCTTGCTTGGACTTCAGCCCAGCGATTCGGTCCAATTCCGGCTGCAGAGGCTT
>DATNLE010000386.1:0-3856 GCA_035603035.1 Candidatus Acidiferrales bacterium
CGGCCTGGTAGATGAACTAGTGCCGAACGCGACTTTGATCGAGCGTGCCGAAACTGTGTTGAAGAAGATCATTGCGAACGCTCCTCTCAGCCTGAAGTACGCACTTGAGGCGGTCAACAAAGGACTGGAGACGAGCGTGGCCGAGGGCCTGCTCATCGAAGCCTCGCTGTTCGCCGTGTGTGCCTCGACCGACGACAAGAAAGAAGGTACGTCGGCGTTCCTCGAAAAACGCGCGCCGAAGTTTCAGGGAAGGTAGAAGTGCGTTCCACTTCGAAGTTTAATGACTGGCTGCCGTAAGCAGCTCTCGTGAAGAAGGAGATCAAAATGACAGAAGGCAACATATTTTCCGGATTGAAGGTCGTGGATTTGTCGAGCTTCATTGCCGGGCCGGGCGCTGCAACAATCCTGTCCGATTTCGGCGCAGACGTTGTCAAAGTTGAACCTCCTGAGGGAGAGATGTGGAGAATCGGGCAGAAGATCCCGCCCCAGCCGCATTCGGAAGAGCCTTATCCCTTCCAATTATCGAATCGAAACAAGCGCGGGGTTGCGCTCAATCTGAAAGCTGCGAGCGCGCAGCAAGTTCTCGAGCGGTTAGCCAAGTGGGCCGACGTGTTCATCGTCAACACCCCGCATTCCGCGCGCAAGAAATTGAAGCTCGAATATGAGGATGTCGCGCAGTGGAATCCGCGTCTGATCTACGCCGATCTCACCGGCTTCGGCGAGAAAGGTCCGGACGCAAATCTTCCGGGATTCGATCTCACGGCCTACTGGGCGCGAAGCGGGTTGCTATTCATGATGCGCGATGCTGGAGAGCCGCCGACCTGGCCAGTGTCAGGCAGCGGTGACAATGCAACTGCGGTGTGCATTTATGCCGCGATTCTGACCGCGCTTTATCGTCGCGAACGCACCGGTAAGGGGTCCTACGTCACGACTTCGCTCCTCGCGGCAGGTGTCTGGTCGGCCAGCGTCTTTGTCCAAGCCGCTCTATGTGGTGCGAGTTTTTACGGGCTGCACGATCGAACCCATCCCGCAAATGCAGCTTTGAACACGTATCGCTCTTCCGATGGCACCTGGTTCGTTCTTGTAGCCACTCCGGACAAGATACCCGCGGTTCTAAAAGCAATGGGTCGCGAGGATATCCTGACAGACCCGCGATTTGCGGATCCTGCCAAGCTGGCGCAGAACCGGCCGCAACTGACGGCCATGCTCGATGAGATCTTTGGTTCGCAGCCAATGGCGCATTGGTATGAGGTCTTCAATGGCGTTCACGTCCCCTTCGGCGCAGTGCGCGAGCCGCAGGAAGTCGTGAATGACCCACAATTGCGGGCGAATGACATCGTCGTTCCGCTCGAAGGAGCTGGCGAGAAACTGACCTCGACTGTCAACAGCCCTATTCAAGTGCACGGTGTTTCGAAAGTAGCTGCCCGGCGCGCGCCGCGAATCGGGGAGCATAACGACGAGGTGTTGAAAGAACTTGGCTTCACCACCGACGATATCGACAATTTTCGGGCGAGCGGCACTATCCCAGCGGCGCGACGCGACTCTGTCGCGGCGGACTGAAGCAGGTCGAGGAAAACATGTCTCAACCACGAATCGTCATTGTCGGCGGTGGCTTTGGCGGATTGGCCGCCGCCAAGGCTCTCAAGAACACACCGGCGCAGGTGATCTTGATTGACCGCACCAACCATCACCTGTTCCAGCCGCTGCTCTACCAGGTGGCAACTGCAGCGCTCACCCCTAGCCAGATTGCCACGCCGATCCGCAGCATTTTTCGAAAGCAGAAGAACGTCACGGTCATTTTGGGAGAAGTCACCGGTGTGGACAAAGAGCGAAAGTGCGTCTTCGTCAGCGACGCGGATCGCGAAAGAGTGCCCGTTGCCTACGATTACCTCATCCTTGCCACGGGCGCTACGCACAGCTATTTCGGTCATAACGAATTTGAGGAGTACGCGCCGGGGCTGAAGAGCCTCGCGGATGCCGTGTCGAGCCGAAATAAAATCTTGCAGGCATTCGAGCAGGCGGAGGCCGAAGAAGATCCGAGCCGCCACCCGGACCTGTTGACTTTCATCCTGGTCGGCGCGGGCCCCACAGGCGTGGAGATGGCCAGCGCCCTAGCGATTCTGGTCCGAACCACACTGAAATCAGATTTCCGGCGAATCGATCCCGCTTCGGCAAGAATTGTGCTGGTCGATATGGCCCCGCGAGTTTTGCCTCCGTTTTCGGAAGATCTCTCGGCAGCTGCCAAGCGGCGCCTCGAGCAACTGGGCGTTGAGGTACGACTTGGGCACGGCGTAGATCGAATTGACGCTGAGGGTATCGTGGTGGCGGGAGAGCGCATCGCCAGTAAGACAGTTATCTGGACGGCTGGGGTTGCACCATCTCCTGCGGGCAAGTGGCTCAAAGTGGAAACCGACCGGGCCGGCCGGGTGCGTGTTCAGCAAGACGTCACTGTGCCGGGATGCCCCGAAATCTTGGTGGTGGGAGATACAGCGTCATTCGAGGAGGACGGCAAGCCGCTTCCCGGCGTCGCGCAGGTAGCCATACAGCAAGGACGTTACGCAGGAAAACTCATTCACCGTCGAATAGTCGGCAGCCCTCCGCCCGGGCCGTTTCGCTACTTCGACAAAGGCAGCATGGCGGTGGTCGGCAAGGGCTTTGCGGTTTTGCAAAGTCACAAAGTGCGAGTGAGCGGCTTCGAAGCGTGGCTTGCCTGGGCAGCTGTTCACCTGCAGTTCCTGGCGACATCGAGTCTCCGTTTGACGGTCTTCCTGCAGTGGGTTTGGACATATTTCACCGGCCAGAGGGGTTCTCGACTCATCGTGAATCACCACGGATCACAACCAGCGAAGGCGGCGGAGGGAACCTCCTCGAAAACAGCAGTCGCATAAACCAGAATGGAGAGCATACTGATGTCAAAGAACAAGCAGATTCGGAACATAGCAATTGTCGGTACAGGCGTAATTGGCGCGAGTTGGGCGGCCTTGTACCTGGCACGCGGTCTCAACGTCACCGCAACGGACCCAGCGCCGAATGCGGAAGCCAACCTGCGCCAGTTCATTGATGCCGCCTGGAAAGACCTGACCGTCATCGGGCTTTCTCCGAACGCATCGCGCGACCATCTGCAGTTCACCACCGACATGAAGAAGGCGCTCGCAGACGCCGACCTGGTTCAGGAGAACGGCCCTGAACGCCGGGATTTCAAGATAAAGCTGTTCGCGGACATGGACGCTGCGACCCCGGAAGATTCAATCATCGCATCCAGTTCATCCGGTCTGACGATGAGCGTGATGCAATCGGCCTGCAAGCATCCGGAACGATGTGTGATTGGCCACCCGTTTAATCCTCCGCACATGGTTCCTCTGGTTGAGGTCGTTGCAGGCGCGAAAACCTCACCGGAAACTGTTGAGCGCGCCATCTCTTTCTACACCTCGATCGGCAAAAGGGCTATCCACGTACGTAAGGAAGTGGTTGGCCATGTTGCGAACCGGCTACAGGCCGCTCTCTACCGTGAAGTCGTGTACCTCATCGAACAGGGTGTTTTGGATGTCGCTGATTCCGATGCCGCGGTGTGCTGGGGACCTGGATTACGTTGGGGTTTAATGGGTCCCAATCTGCTGTTCCATCTCGCAGGCGGCGAAGGCGGGATTCAACACTTCATGGAACACCTGTCCGGCCCCGTCGCTACATGGTGGAAAGATCTGGGCGCGATCACTGAATTCAGTCCTGAGGTGAAGCAAACCATTGTCAACGGCGTATTAAAGGAGGCTAACGGCCGTTCGATCGCGGAACTCGAACGGGAGCGTGACTCCATGCTGCTGGAATTGCTGACGACCCGCTCGAAAGCGCAAGAAGCGGC
>DATNLE010000020.1:0-12377 GCA_035603035.1 Candidatus Acidiferrales bacterium
CGCTGGCGCCCGCCGCGAGACGCTGCGCCGCAGAGACAACGACGATCGGCGAAGTCACCGAAGGGGCGCACACTGGAGTGAGAATTTGGGCGGAGGCGACTCTGGACGAGAGCCAGAAGAAAGAGGCAAGGAGGACAAGCGTGGCGAGCGGAGCACGGAGCATAAGGCATCCTCGGACAGTTTGTGGACCTCGGGCCTAGAGGCCCAGCAACAGAGCGTCCATCAGCCTACATCGCTTACGAACACATTGGTCCGGAGGATGTCGCGGCACGTTGGTCCGTAGGCGTAATCGCGAGACCGCCGGCACGCGGGGGGAGCGTACAACGCACTCGCCGGATGACCGACAATTTCGCCTACAGTCCGATATCGTGGCGAGGTGGCTTTCCCCGCCGGCAGACTTGCATCGCTAACGGTGCACTTGACTTGCCAAATCGGCCTTCCTCACCGTCCCCGACTGTTCTGTTTCCCGCTAAACCATTACGAAAGAATCACCTAGGAGGCACAAAAGTTCTCGGCGGCCTATAATTCCTGCTCACGGTTCTACTGACTGACCGTCTATTCCTGTGCAAGCCCGGGTACGGCATCGACACCGGGCGAAACAGGAAGACAACAAGAACATGCCGGCCGATGTTTTGTTAGCAACATTTGCGGTTGGTAAACGGGCCCACTCGAGAACAGAAGGCGAGAGAGTGGACAGAGTCAGCGGTATCCGAGACCCCACTAGGGGCCGCATGGCTGGGCAAGAACGCCGCATAGACGATACGATTTTGATCCGCGAGGCGCAACACGGCAACCGTGGAGCCTTCGAGGAATTGGTGCAGCACTACGATCAGGCGGTCTTGCGGCTGGCGCTCCACCTCACTGGGACGGAGCAGGACGCCCAGGACGTCTATCAGGACGCCTTCCTCAAGGCCTATAAGAACATTGGAAGTTTTCGTTTTGAGTGTTCGTTCTACACCTGGATTTATCGCATCGTGACCAATTTGTGTCTTGATCACCTGCGCAAGAAAACGGTGCGCAAGGAAGATGCGCCGGTGGTGAAAGACGGTAACGGCGGCGAGTACGACCTGCTCGATCAGGTGCCCGATGGACGGGCGGGGGCGAATCCGGAGCGGGATTTGATGCGGCGGCAGCTCGGGGCGCGCATTTCTGGTGCGCTGGAAAAGTTAACGCCGCGCGAGCGCATGGTTTTTGAGTTGAAGCATTACCACGGAATGAAGTTGCGCACCGTGGGCGAGATTCTGCATACGACGGAAGAGACTGCGAAGAATACTCTTTTCCGGGCCACGCAGAAATTGCGCGGGGCGCTGGCGGATATGCGATAGAGCAAGAGCCGGACTGCGTCCGGCGGATGGGCACGAGTGCCGTTCCTACGCGGTTCGGGCGTGCTGGATGAGGGGTGCGAATATGAAGTGTGAATGGGTAGCAGAAAATATAACCTTGCACGTTTATGGCGAGCTGGCGGATGACGCCCGTCATGAACTGGAGCAGCATGTGGCGCGGTGCGCTGATTGTGCCGCGGAATTGCAGGCGGCACAAGAGTTCCACGATCTGCTGTCAGCGGAGCGCGCGGCGGAGCCCACGCCGAACCTGGTCGCGGCTGCGCGCATGAAGCTGCAGGAAGCGCTGGAGACGGCCGAGCAGGGCGGATTGTTGCGGAGGCTGGCGTTCGACCCGGCGAACTGGCTGCGGCAAGTGAGCTTCTCGCCCGCGCTGGCGTCCGCGATTTTGATCCTGGGCTTCGCCGGCGGAGTAGGGACGACTTACAAAGTGTTACCTCATCAGCCGCAAGCTATCACCACCAGCGCGGCTCCCGCTCCCGCCGAGGCTTCGATCACCGGAATCCAGTCCATTACGCAGCAACCAGGAACGAATCAGATCGACATCAAGTACAACACGCTTTCGACGCTGGAGACGCAGGGATCGCTGAACGATCAGCGCATCCAGCAACTGCTGCTGTTTGCCGCGCGCAATAATTACAACTCCGGCGTGCGCATGGATTCGGTGGATCTGCTGACACAAAAGCCCAACGTTTCGCAGGTGCGGGATGCGCTGATCTATGCGCTGCGCTACGACACGAATCCCGGAGTGCGGTTGAAGGCACTGGATGGGCTGGGCGGTTTTGTCAAGGACGATGTGCGGGTTCGCGATGTGGTGCTCGAAGCTCTGGTGAACGATGCGAATCCGGGGGTGCGGACCGAGGCCTTGCGGCTGATCGAGCCGGCAAAGGCTGATGGCAGCGTGCGCGGCGTGTTGATGACGCTGGCGGCCAAGGATCAAAGCCAGTACATCAAGTCGCAGGCGCGTACGATGCTGGCGCAGTTGCCGGAGATTGATTGATGGGCGGGTGCAACCCCCAGGGCTAAAGCCCGTGTCTTTGGAGTCCTGGCTGCTCGTCTGAAGCCGGGCCCTTGCAAAGCGTTCGCGAGATTGGGTTCAGATGCAAGATTAGGTTCAGTGAGATTGGTTTCGGTGAGATTGGTTTCAGAAATTAGTAATGCGACCGTTGGATGCAGGAGAAACTGAGGTGGTTTATTTGAAACGTTCGCCACAATTCGTCCGTCTGCTGGGCGTGCTGGCCATGCTTGCGCCCCTGACGTTGTCACAGGAGACACACATTTCCCGTCAGGGAGACGGGGTTTGGAGTCAGGAAATTAACGGTTCGCTGGCTGGGGCAAAGATTCTGCGGGTCAAAGTGGATGTAGGGTCGGTGGTCGTCAAAGGAGACTCGACCCAGGCTATCAGCTATGTTGTTCACACGCGTTCCTACACCTCATCCGAACAAGATGCCAAGCGCCAATTCGAGTCCTACAAGCTGAACGCCTACGTGCGCGGAGACACCGCTTGGATCGTTGGAGACTGGCAGGGCCGGCGTCCGCGGAAGTTCTCCGGAGAATTCGCCATCCATGTCCCGCACGAAATTACTCTGGTCAAGATCGAAACGGAGGGCGGCAACATTGATACCAGCGGAGTGGCTGGCCGCGTAGAAGCACAGAGCGGTGGCGGCAGCATGCGCCTCGATGACATTGGGGGAGGTGCCCGCGCCGAGACGGGCGGAGGATCGATCGACGTGGGAACCATCAACGGCGATATTGGTCTGCACACCGGTGGCGGTTCCATACAGGTACATCATGCCAATGGAAAGATCATCGCGGAAACCGGCGGCGGCAGTATCGAGATTACTTCGGCCACGCAGGGAGCCAGCATCGAGACAGGCGGCGGAGGGATTGAAGTCCGTCAGTGCAGCGGCAAGGTGAAAGCGCAAACCGGGGGCGGCAGCATTGATCTGGGAGATATTGATGGTCCGGCTGATATTGAGACGGGCGGGGGCAGCATTCATCTGGCATCCGCCAAAGGGCATGTCGAGGCTCATACGGGCGGGGGTGGGATCGAACTCTACGGAGTTCCGTCGGCACGGGTTGAGACCGGTGCCGGCGGCATCGTCGTGAAATTCGTAAAGACAAACGCTCCCGCTAGCGACTCCAAGCTCGAGACGTCGGCGGGAGATATTACCGTGTACATCGCTGCGGATGTTGCGCTATCGGTCCGCGCCAGCGTCGATTTGGGCAACGGGCACCATATTACTTCTGACTTCCCGGACATTCATATTGCCAGCGAGGGCAATCAGTGGGGGCCACGGACGCTGAACGCGGAAGGCCAGCTCAACGGGGGAGGTCCTTCGCTGAAAGTTCGGACTACGACCGGCGATATTTGGTTCCGGCGCGCGAATTAATAAGCGGAAGCGAGACGCGCGCGCGACCCATGCGTTAGAAGACTTGAGTTCAGGAGGCTGGTCATGCACAAGCAAATTTTGACGGCGATCGCGGTACTGCCTTTGCTGCTCAATCCGGCGCAAGCCGCGCAAAGATGGACGATTGAATCGTCGCAGCCCTACGGCATTCCCAGCGAAGATTCTGGCGGCAGCGCGTATCTCGGCGTCGACATTGCGGATATCACTTCTGACCGGCTCGGCGCCTTGAAGCTGAAGGAAGAAAAGGGCGTGGAAGTAACGATGGTTGATCAGGACGCTCCCGCGGGCAAAGCTGGCGTCAAGGAACATGACGTGATTCTCGATCTGAACGGTACCGCCATCGAGAGCAAGACACAGCTGCATCGGATGATCCACGAAACGCCGCCAGGCCGCATGGTCACGCTCGGGCTGAGCCGTGATGGACAACCGATGACGATCAAGGTGCAACTGGCGGATCGCAGTAAGGAATTTGCGCATATGGGGTCGAAAGACTGGAACTGGGACAGCAAGAACTTCCACGTCGAGATTCCCCCGATGCCGAATCTGCCGGATTTTGAGGTTCCAAACATGGGCGTGGTGTATGTGCATTCGTCGATGAGAAGCGGACTGATGGTGGAGAATCTCACGCCGCAGCTGGGTGAGTTTTTCGGTGCGAAGAACGGGAGTGGAGTGCTGGTGCGGTCCGTGGAGAAAGGCAGCCGAGCCGATAAGGCCGGGTTGCGCGCGGGCGACGTCATCGTTCGGGTAGCCGATCAGCCGGTTCACGATACCAGCGACTTCACTCACGCATTGCACGATCATAGTGCGGGATCGGTCAGTGTGAGCGTGATCCGCGACAAGCGGGAGCAGACTCTGACCCTGACGTTGCCGGAACGCAAGGAATCCGGCGGGAGCATAGAGGAAAGCTTCGAAGCTCCAGAGATGGATGCGGAAACGCAGACCGAGTTGAGCGAGGTGCGAAACCAAATTGCCAAACTTCAGCCGGAGATGAAACTGGCGCAGCAAGAAATGCGCAAGGCTGTGCGCTCGCAGCAAAAACAAATGAAGGAACAAGTCAAGAATTTGCGAGAGCAACTCCAGCCCCAGGTTCGGGAAGAGATCGAAAAGAGTCGCCAGAAACTCCAGCAGGAGATGGAACGCCTTCGTCATCAGATGCAGGGAGACGGGCTCGAAATCTAGCCTGCGAACGGGCGAGCAGGTTAGCGGTTGAAAGACGCTAAGCCTTCGCCGCCTCGCCGCGCGCCGCAGAGGCAAGACGAACTGCATTTCGTCCGGCCTGCTTGGCGGCGTATAGGGCACTGTCAGCAGCTTTAACCAGCTCATCGCGGGTGGTGCCGTGTTGCGGAAAAGCGGCGGCACCGGCGCTGATGGTTACGGTGCGGGGCACACCCGGGAACTGCCAGCCTTCCACTCTCTGGCGGAGTTTTCCCGCGACCGTAATTGCTTGTTCCGGGCTGACCTGGGTCAGCAGGATGGCGAATTCTTCGCCGCCGTAGCGGCACACCACGTCCACCTTCCGGACTTGCTGGTGAAACAGCGAGGAAACCTGGCGCAACACCTCATCCCCTAGCACGTGTCCGAACTCGTCGTTCAGCCGCTTGAACTCATCAATGTCAGCCATGATTACGGCCATACCGGTTCCGTAACGCCGGGCGCGTTCAATTTCTTCCATGATGCGCAGTTCGAAAAATCGACGATTGAAAATGCCGGTCAGACCGTCCAGATAAGCCAACTGCTTTACCCGGTCTACGTAATGGGCATTCTGAATGGCCGTCGCGCAAATATCGGCCACTGACTCCAGTGACTGCTGATCGCCGTCGCGGAAAGCATCCGCCTTAGAGCTGTCCAGAGCGAGCACGCCTAGAGTCTGACCGAATGAAACCAGTGGAATGAACATACGTGAGGCGGTTTCGGAGAAGAACTTGGAGTGGGCCGGAGCCTTGCCAAGATCTTTTTCCGTCGCTGTACGGCCATCGGCGAGGATGCTTGCCCACGGTTCTGCGTTGGCCCCGAAACGGCCGCCTTCCGGTATCGAGGGAGTGAGCGTTCCATGATGCGCCCGCAGCACCAGGTCGTGATCTTCCCGCAAGAAAAGGGAAACATGCGATACCCGGAAGGCATCCTGAATCAGCTGGCAAACTCTATTCAGCAATTCTTCGAGGTCGAGAACGGCGGTTGTTTGCTGGGCAATCGCATTGATCGCCTGGAGTTGACGCGCCCGCTGCTGCTCCAGGGAATAGAGGCGCGCGTTCTGCAAGGCAATCGACGCCTGGGTGGAAAACAGTGTCAGCAGATCGATGGTCTCGGAATCAAAGTGGTTCACGCGATCGCTCTGGCAGTCGAGCACGCCCACCATTTCGTCCCGCACCATCAAAGGAATGGCAAGTTCAGACCGCGTGGACTTGGCGGAGCAGAAATAGCGCGGGTCCTTGCTGACGTCGGGAGCGTACACCGGCTGCTTCTTGAGCGCCGCCGCTCCCATAATTCCCTGCCCCGGGGGCAGCAGAACCTTGTCCTGGCCTTCGTCCCAACCAATCTGCGAGCGGACGTACAACTGCTGGGATTGCTGATCGAGCAGCACGATCGCCACATTCCGCAGATGAAAGTAGTCGTGCGCGATCTCCAGAATGCGCTGCAACACCTCGTCCAAATCAAAGGTGGAGAGCACCGCCTGGCCCGCATCGTACAGGACCGCGATTCTATTCATACGTCAGGAGATATCGTAACGTGACGGAAGCGGTTACGCAGGTTCCTAAAGTAACTGGAGATGAGTCCGAAAAGAGACAGACGCGAATTGAAGATTCTACTTTCGGGCCTTGCGGATCAGGGCATAAAACGCGAGGCAGATGAAGAAGTCCACGAGCAGGCCGGCGTCGGGTTGGAAAGGCCGGTGGCGCGGCAGGCCAAAATGAGCCGCAAGCAGGAAGTAGGCCAGGTTGCCCAGGACAATGGCTAAAAGAGCTTGGAGAAAGTTAACCAGCACAAAGTGTTTAGACGCCGAGTTGGGTGCAAACGGATTCGGCGGAACGGGAGAATCTTCGCGACCGACCGAGCGGAATTCGTTGGCGAGTTCGAAGATCGACTGCCCTTCTCGTTCTAGTGGCGAAGAATCGCCATTTGACCAGCCATGCCGGGCGACACTTTTCTGAGACAGCTTGCTGCTAACATTCCCTGGGAACCTTCGCCATGGTTGAACTCTCTACGCCGGTGCAGTACGTCAAGGGAATTGGGCCGAAGATGGCGGAGATACTGGCGACCAAGGGTATTGCGACCGCCGGTGATCTGCTCCATTACCTTCCTTTTCGTTATGAAGACCGGCTGAATCCGCGCGGAATCGCGGAATTGCGTCCCGGCGAAATGGCTACTGTGATTGGCGAGGTCCGCAACTCGGGGCTGTTTCGTACCCGCAAAATGCCGATCTTCCAGTTGACCGTGGGGCAAGGACCATCGCGCCTGAAATGTCTCTGGTTCAACGCCACGTATTTGCAGGATAAGTTCAAGCCGGGCGAATTGATTGCCCTGTATGGCAAGGTAGAACAAGACCAGCACGGAGAAATGCAGATCATCCAGCCGCAGTTTGAAATGTTAGGCGAGGCCGGCGTAGAGGGCGCGGACGGGAAGGCCGCGGCATCGCTTGAAGTGGGGCGCATCGTGCCCATCTATGAATCGGCAGGGCAAGGGCGCGTAACCGCACGCTGGTTTCGGAGAGTCATCCGGACGGCTCTGGACGATCTTACTCCTGACCTCGCCGACCCTATTCCGGCGGCCGTGCGGCAGCGTCTGGCGCTGGTTTCACCGAGCGAGGCGCTATGGAAAGTGCATTGGCCCGAGGCCGGGGAGAGCTTCGAAGAGTTGCAGTCGTCACGTACGCCCGCGCACATACGCTTAATTTTTGAGGAATTATTCTTCATCGAGCTGGGACTCGAACTCAAGCGCCGACAGCAAAAATCGGAGACTGGAATCACGTTTCGCATCGATGACCGGGTGCGTGAGGCAATCAAGAAGATTCTGCCGTTTCATCCGACTGCAGCGCAGAAGCGGGTATTGAAAGAGATTGCCGACGACATGCAGAAGCCTTCCCCTATGCGACGTTTGCTGCAGGGGGACGTAGGCTCGGGCAAGACCATTATCAGTTTCCAGGCGGCCATTATCGCCATCGAAAACAGTTATCAGGTGGCGTTGATGGCGCCCACCGAGATTCTCGCACAGCAGCATTACTTTTCCGCGCGCAGAATTCTGGAGAATGCGGGATATCGCATCGTCCTGCTGACCGGCTCACTGGAAGCTGAGCGCAAGCGTGAGATTCGCCGCCATATCGCTCAAGGGAATGCGCAACTGGTCATCGGTACGCATGCTCTGCTGGAAGAGAAAGTTGAGTTCGCGAAGCCGGGACTGGTCATCGTTGATGAACAGCATCGTTTCGGAGTTTTGCAGCGACTTAAGTTGATGAAGAAATCGGGGGAGGGTGGTGCCGACAGGAATCCCAGCGAACCCGATGTTCTGGTCATGACGGCAACCCCTATCCCGCGAACCCTGGCGCTTACGCTGTATGGCGATCTCGATATCAGCGTGCTGGACGAACTTCCTCCGGGGCGTACTCCGATCGTTACGCGGAGAATCACCGATGATCGCTGTGCCGAAGTCTGGGACTTCGTGCACAAGCAGGTACTGAAAGGGCATCAGGTGTACGTGGTTTATCCCGTCATCGCGGAAAGCGAGGAGACCGAACTGAAGGCCGCCGTGAAGATGTACCGCGAGCTGAGCGAAAAAATCTTCGCCGGTCTGACCGTCGGTTTGCTGCACGGCCGGCTCGACGCCGACTTGAAGGATCAGGTCATGCGCATGTTTCAGAAAGGCGAGTTGCAGATTCTGGTTGCGACCACTGTGATTGAAGTTGGAGTGGACGTACCGAATGCCACCGTCATGGTGATTGAACACGCCGAACGATTTGGGCTGGCGCAACTTCATCAGTTGCGCGGGCGCATTGGGCGCGGGGCAGCGAAGTCCTTTTGCATCTTAATGACTGGCGGCAAAGTAACGGAAGAAGGCGAGCGCCGCCTCGATGCCATGGTGCGCACCAATGACGGCTTTCAGATCGCCGAACTCGATTTAGAACTGCGCGGGCCGGGAGAGTTCTTCGGGACGCGGCAGGCGGGGATGCCGAACTTCCGCGTGGCCAATCTGATTCGCGACCGGCAGTTGCTTGAGTTGGCCAAGCGAGAAGCAGCGGCGGTGCTGGCTGGACCTAACTCTGAAATTACCCAGGTGGAGATCAGCCAAGCTCTGGTAGCGTTGCGGACGCGCTGGCAGAGAACTTACGGTCTGGTCGAAGTGGGCTAGACGGTTAGTGAAGTGGGCTAGACGGTTAGTTCTGATCTTCTGCGCCGTGTTTTCCCTGACAAAGTTTCTATGCCGTCGGAGGTAAGGAATTGTCCACCCGATGATGACCCGGCGGAATCGTAGGCAAATACGCCTAGATTGCCTTTAAATCCTCGTCGGTCATATTTCGATATGCGATAAACGGCATCACCGCGCTGAGGTCGCGAGCCCGGAGTTTTCCGGTTCGCATCACCAGCAGAAAGAGGTTCTCGTCGTAATCCCGAATACCGCAGGGATCCGGAGTGAGGTGGGCGCCGGTAACGGTGGGCCGGGCCCATTGAACATGCAGCCGCCGGCGAACCCCATGGCCGCATTGAATTGCCCACGCGGTGAGCGGGCTCGACAGGTCAGGTGGCGGCACCGGAGCGGCCCAAGGCTGTGGCGCATGACGGATCAGATATTTCACCGGGAAAATGGTTTCCGTCTTGGGGAAGGGAATTGCGAATTGGCCTAGCGAGCGGGAGCGAGGCCCATCGATGCCTAGCTCAACCAGTTAACAGATTTTCTCATGCAGCGCGTCCCAGAAATTGGGTCGCATCCTACGACTTTACGGCCCTTCCGTTCAGGGCCGGTCGCTGAACTGGTAGAATCGAAGCGATGGCAGGTGCTTCCCAGCTGATTCAGATCGAGGTTAGCCCACCGCTGCGTGTGCCCAAGCCAGAGTGGCTGCGGGCCAAAGCGCCAGTTGGTGAGAACTTTCACGAGCTCAAAAAGTTGGCTCGTGGACTTGGATTGCATACGGTATGCGAGTCAGCGCAATGTCCGAACATTGGGGAGTGCTGGAATCACAAGACCGCGACCTTCATGCTGCTGGGCAATATCTGCACACGGCGCTGCGGATTCTGCGCTGTGCCAAAAGGCCGTCCGGACCCCATCGACTGGGACGAGCCCCGGCGTGTGGCGGAAGCAGTTGCTACGCTCGGCCTGAAACATGCGGTCGTGACCAGCGTCAATCGCGATGATGACAATGTCGGCGGCGCTAAGGTTTTTGCCCAGACGATTCGCCAGATTCGCGAGCTTGTGCCGGATTGCCGAATCGAGGTATTGATCCCGGATTTTCAGGGCCAGGAAGAGCCGTTAAGGATTGTGCTCGATGCCCAACCCGATGTTCTCAATCACAACACCGAAACCGTGCCGCGTCTCTACCGCGCGGTGCGCTCGGGAGCGCGTTACGAGCGCACTCTCAACTTGCTTGAGAGTGCCAAGACATTCTGTCCCGGCATGGTGACGAAGAGTGGCGTGATGGTGGGATTGGGCGAATCAACCAACGAACTGGTCGAGGTGTTCCGTGACCTTGGCGGCCGCGGCGTTGACATTCTTACGGTCGGGCAATATCTACGTCCCTCGCGCGATCATTTGCCTATAGCCCGCTTCTACACGCCTGACGAATTCCGTGAGTTGCGGAATGAAGCATTGCGCTTCGGCTTCCGGCATGTAGAATCCGGTCCCATGGTGCGATCCAGCTACCACGCGCACGAACAGGCTGAGTCGACATCCGCTCCGCGGCCGGTTTTCTAGCACGGCATGCTGAGCGCGCTCTTGGTCCTGTTGGGCTTCTTCGCGGGAATGCTGGGCGCGCTGACCGGCATCGGCGGCGGGGTTCTCCTTACACCCATCCTCGCACTGCATTTCGGAATCCCCATCCGTCAAGCCATTGGCAGCAGTCTGGTAGCGGTGATTACCACCTCGGCGGCAAGTTCTTCCGTGCATCTCCAGCGCCATACCACGGACATTCGCCTGGGCATGACACTGGAACTCGCAACCGCTTTCGGCGCCGCCGTTACGGCCTATCTGGTGGGCTATTTCAACCGTAATGTTCTGGAAGGATTGTTCGCCGGCTTCCTGTTGTATAGCTCTATCACCCTTCTGGTCCGTGGCGGCAAAGTGAAAGACGAAGAGGTTCCCGCGGCCGGGAACAATGGCGAGACTGTGATTCCACCGTACGAGCCAAAGCGCTATCCGCTCGGCCTGTGTGCGTCACTGTTGGCGGGTGGACTCTCGGGCCTTCTCGGCATCGGCGGTGGCCCCATCAAAGTTCCAGTGATGTTTATCTTCATGAACGTTCCACTGATCGTGGCCACGGCGACGTCGAATTTCATGATCGGAGTCACGGCCGCGGCCAGTGCAATCGTCTATTACCGGCGTGGCGATATCCTCGTGGATATCGCAGCTCCGCTGGCGGTGGGTGTGTTTCTAGGGTCGCAGCTGGGGGCGCGAATGGCGCCGCGCCTTCGAGCCAAGTACCTGGTTTATCTCTTGGTCGCGATCATGCTTTATCTGGCGGGCCACTTGACGGTGCACCTGTTCAGGGGAGGCTCGGCGTGAGCCAGATCCGCGCACCTGAATTCGATCGAGTAGTTGCCATGGTTCTGCGCGTGGGCGCCTTCAGCTGTTTCTTCGTCATGCTCGCCGGATTGCTGATTGGACTTTTCGTCGGTGGCCCGATTCCTTCAGACATTGAACGGGCGGGCGTGTTGCTGATGCTGGCCACGCCGGTGGTGCGCGTTTTGGTCGCGGGGATTCTGTTCTTACGAGAGAAAGATTGGAAGTACGGGGCCATCTCTTTCGGAGTGCTCGCGATTCTGCTGCTGGGCGCGGTTTTCGGTATTGGGGAGCATTAAAACCGTTTGGACAGTTGTCCGCCGGTTCACCCGGCAGTGGGAACTGTGATCCACGCGAGGCGACGGATCTGGCTGTTTGCCCGAGGCCGCGGCACCGGCGGCGCAGGTAGGAACCAAGATCTCTCGCTCCGCTCGGAGTGACAAATGTGGGTACTGGGTCAGTTTGGACATTCACAGCCTCGCTTTAGCATCGCGTGCTGTGGCATGATGCTGGTGTGACCATCGGCAAGGGCAAACGACCGCGTGATCCCAACCAGCTTGCCAAGTGGATCGTAGACCAATCAACAGGCGAGGCACCCGAGCCGGAAAGCACGCCAGCACCCTCGACGGTCCCCATACCCCCGCCCGATCTCTCACAGTATATGGCCGCTATTGGGCGCAAGGGTGGGCAGATTGGCGGGAAGCGACGCATGAAAACGATGACAAGTGCTGACAGAATCAAAATCGCTAAGAAGGCAGCCAAAGCACGCTGGCGCAAACCTAAGACTGCCTCTGGGTGAGTGGAGAAGTCTATGAGCCGCTGCGCCAGGGCATGTCCGCGACGATAGCGCCGGCGGTGGCTGCTTAACGGCCAAGGCGAGCCCAGCTAGGAAACACGCCATCGAATCCGAGCGGACGAGTCGGAG
>DATNLE010000043.1:0-6703 GCA_035603035.1 Candidatus Acidiferrales bacterium
TTGCAACAACGCGTGTTCACGTTCGCCCAAATTTCTCTCCTGCAGTTCGCCGTCAACGTAGTCGCGGTCTGGGCGATAGCTGGTCGCCAGGTACTCGCTTAGCGGAATGGCCGCGTGGGTCGCCATAGTGTGGATAGTATAGCCGCCTGTAAGCTCACCTTTTTCTACAAATCCACCAGAGTGTCCCCGCGAAATCACTAACGAGTTTGGCACACGCGGCTGTTCCTTCGATTCGGGTGTGCGGGAAATGTGCGGGAATGGGGTACAAAACCAGCCCAAACCAGCCGAAAACTCAGATGCTAAATGCAGTGTTTTCTAGGCTGTAGTTCCCTGCTCCTGTACGGTCTGACAGGCTTCAGTGGGCTCATAACCCAAAGGTCGGTGGTTCAAATCCACCCCCCGCAACCAAAGAAATCATAGGTTTGCGAGAAACTTGGATCGTCGCAACGATTCCGGATAGCAGAGACACAGAAGCCAGTGACGTGTGAGTTCTCCGGCAATTCCTTGTCTCATTAATCGTCGGCCTTCGGAATACAGTTTAGCTGATGCTAACAATTTCAGGATGGTCGGCATAACTGGCCAATCATTATTCCCGCGCGGACGTAATTCAAATGGATGAAAAGATTTTGGGGGCGCGTCCACAGATTGGACCAGTTATGCCGAAAATAACCGGCCAAACTGTTTGATTATTAAGGCGCTTACGCTGA
This sequence comes from Candidatus Acidiferrales bacterium, assembly GCA_035603035.1. Taxonomy (GTDB): domain Bacteria; phylum Acidobacteriota; class Terriglobia; order Terriglobales; family Acidobacteriaceae; genus Sulfotelmatobacter. The sequence goes on from DATNLE010000043.1 coordinate 708, forward strand.
AATGAGGTTCAAACAGATTGGACCGGTTATTTTTGACTACACAGAAGTAATCGCCATCCTATGAGCTTGCACGCTGATAAATTCCAACCTAAATGGCAGCACCAGACCAATTCGGATGGTTGCAGGCCTCTGCAACCAGAAACTATTCTGCCGCAATAGGTTCCGAACACCCTGCAACCATCCGAATTGACAATTTCGATATTTCCAATCCGGCAGACAATCAAACGGCAGTTTCCGTATTGCCCGTCATCGCCCAGAATCTGAAACCAGGGAGTCGCGTCGTAAACGTGGTAGCGCAGAATCTTCGTCTTAATTACTGGTAAATTCCATAATGCGAGTACTTCTTGCGAAGCTCATTTACCTCAGCTTTCGACAGTGGGACGACCGGCGAACCTTTGGGGACCGAAATAGCTCGCATATATTCTTGGAATCCTGGCGCTGACCACACATCAATATGGGTTAAGCGCTCCTTCCCGATATTCTCCATGCCAATCCATGTGTCGCGCGGGATGAATACAACTGCGCCGGCATGCACTTCTTGCACCTTGTCTCCGAGGGTTACTCGTCCAGTTCCGCTTTCAATAAAAATCAGCTCATCGGCATGGGGATGACGATGCATGGGAATTCTATCTCCCGGCGCCATGTCCTCTGTCACCACCGCCATGTGTTCGGAGCCGCCGTTCCTGGGATCAATCTTCACAGTGAACGTCACACCGGGTCGCGTTCGAAACTCTCGCTGTTCGCCTTCATCTGCTGCCAGGATAAGGGGAGTCGGTTTGGTAACCGAGATTGACTGTGACTGCTCAGCGGAAGTCTGCCGTGCTACCAGAGCCCCGCAATACCCAATCGAGAAAACCCCTATCGCCAACAGGACAGATCGCATAAACACCTCTAGGCTTGATTCTAGCGCCCGCGCGCATTGCCCTTGCTGACGATTCTTCCTTTCCTGTTCTGCATTGCTAATCCGGAGTGATCTCACCTCCATTTCCGGGATAGTTTACTGCTTGTAGAGCAAGTGTAACTCGAACTAAGTTGTTCCTTTGGTGGCGTTTATTAGTTTGATACACAGGTCGCGATGGTCGAGGCTGGGCAAGGGCTCGCCATCATTGCTTCGTATGGACTTCCTGCCTGCGCCCGTCGAAAACTCGTCATGATCCGGCTCATCAACCCCGTGGTGCCCCTCGACTTTTCGCAAATTCGTGGCGGAGGCAGAAAACTTTCAGCCATAACCGAAGACTTCACCTCGTTCCTCCAGACTTACATGGCCAGTTGGGCAGGGCGCTCGGGGATTCTCTAGCCAGGGGCGATGGAGGGTTGTCCAACCTCCGAACTTGAAAATATTGGGTCTACATAGCGCAATGGATCAGTTCGCTGCGGAACGGAATGCTTAGGAATTGTCTATTCGGTACGTATCGGGCCCCGCAACCATGAACGCCACTGCAGAAACGCAGTGGCGTTCGCCTGTTTTCAGGGCGTGAATTCACCTCGAAGCCGTTCTTGGACTTCCCAGAAGCCCGTTTTATCGGTACTTTCAAAGTTTCAAAGGGCCAAGGCCACGCTTCACTCCGACAGTCGGAGGGTGTTTATCAGGGCGGACAGAGCGGCGGGCTGGTTACGACGGCTGGGGTAATAGAGAAAATATCCAGGGAATGATGGGCACCAATCCCTGAGGACTTGTACCAAACGCCCTTCTGCAATCAGGTCAGCAATCGTGTCTTCCATCGTAGTTCCAATTCCTACCCCATCCAAGACGGCCTGGATGACGAGGTCTGGATCGTCAAAGGATGCAGGGCCTTGAGGGCTGACCGTTAGCGTTTTCCGACCCTTCTCAAACTCCCATCGGTAAAGAGCGTTGCTGAACCGGAAGCCGATGCAGGAGTGGTCTTTGAGGTCTTGCGGGCTTCGAGGGATAGGGTTTGACTCGAAATACCCGGGAGTCCCGACCACGGCGAGACGCATTTCTTTGGTCACACGTACCGCGATCATGTCCCGCTGGATAAACTCGCCAAGCTGGACACCTGCGTCATACTCACCGGCGACCAGGTCGACAGGGTCGTTGGATGAAGTGATCTCCAAGATGATTTCCGGATAGGTGCGATTGAATCGAGCTAGCTTCGGCAGAATTACCATCTGGGTCGCTGTTCGAGGGATGATGAGCCGAATTCGGCCTGCGGGATTTTCCCTTTGCTTTCTGGTCTCCGCGACGGCCCGCTCGATTCGCTCCAAGGCGGGAGCAAGCTCTTGTAAAAGTGCTGTGCCTGCCGCTGTTGGAGAGACGCTTCGCGTGGTTCGCGCGAGCAACTGAATACCTAGTCGCTTTTCGAGCCCCCGGACGGAGTGGCTCAACGCGGATTGAGAGATGCCGAGCCGGCTGGCCGCGCGTGTGAAACTGCGCTCTTCCGCAACGGTTACGAACGCCGAAAGCTCCGCCAACTCACTTCGTATCATTCATGAATAATACTCATGACGCCTTGCGCCGAAAAGCGGATTGTTGCATGAGCATCGGCATCTTAGTCTTTATGTGTGCGAATCAATCTAGATAGCACAACCTGGGAGGGATGTAATGCAGACACGCACATTAGGCGAGAGCGGTCTTGAAGTATCGGCGCTTGGTCTCGGATGCATGGGCCTGAGCTTCGGCCTTGGCCCCGCAACGGAAAAATCAGAGGCTATCAAGCTGATCCGCGCCGCCGTCGAGCGTGGCGTCACGTTCTTCGACACTGCCGAGGTCTACGGCCCGTACGTAAACGAAGAGGTCGTCGGCGAAGCACTCGCGCCCTTCCGCAAAGACGTGGTCATCGCCACCAAGTTCGGTTTCGAGCCCGCTCCCGACAATGACGGCAAGTGGGCTGCCCTTAACAGCCGTCCTGACCACATCAAGCAGGTCGTCGAAGCCTCGCTCAAGCGCCTTCGGACCGACACCATTGACCTCCTTTATCAGCACCGCGTCGACCCCAACACGCCCATCGAAGATGCTGCCGGCGCCGTCAAGGACCTCATCCAGACAGGCAAGGTCAAACACTTCGGGCTCTCTGAAGCAGGCGCAAAAAACATTCGCCGCGCGCACGCGGTGCAACCCATCACTGCGCTGCAGAGCGAGTACTCCCTCTTCTGGCGCGAGCCCGAGCATTCCGTTATGCCCATGCTCGAAGAGCTCGGTATCGGCTTCGTCCCCTTCAGCCCGCTCGGCAAAGGCTTCCTTACTGGCAAGATCGACGCCTCCACCAAGTTCGACAGCACCGACTTCCGCGCCATCGTCCCGCGATTCAGCGAAGAAAACCGCAAAGCCAATCAGGCGCTCGTCGATGTCGTCACGGAATTCGCAGAGCAGAAGAATGCGACACCCGCACAAATCGCGCTCGCTTGGCTCCTCGCCAAGAAGCCATGGATCGTGCCCATCCCCGGCACCACCAAGCTTTCACGCCTCAAAGAAAACCTCGGTGCGACACACGTCGAACTCAGCATCGAAGAGGTGCGCGCACTAGAAAACGCCTCCTCCGCAATCAAGGTCCAAGGTGAACGCTACCCCGCAACCCACGCGAAGCTGATCGACCACTAAACGAAATCTTCCAAACTCAAGTGAATTATGGAGAGAACAATGAACATCACATTCGAAAACAAGGTCGCCCTGGTGACGGGCGCAGCATCCGGTTTAGGTCTCGCGACCGCAAAAGCTTTTGCTGAAGCTGGCGCATCTGTCGTACTCGCTGACTGGAGCGAGAAGGGAGTGCAGGCTGCAGCGAAGGATCTCGCTGACAAAGGTCACAAGACGCTGGCCGTTGCCTGTGACGTGTCGGACGATGCCCAGGTCGAAGCTATGGTGAAGAAGACCGTGGCTGAGTTCGGCCGACTGGATGCCGCCTATAACAACGCTGGCATCCAGAATGTTCTTGCAGAAACCGCCGACTCCCCACGCGCTGACTATGACCGTGTGATGGGCGTCAATCTGCGAGGTGTGTGGAGCTGCATGAAGTTCGAGCTCCAGGTCATGCGACAGCAAGGCAGCGGCGCCATCGTGAACTGCTCTTCGCTCGGAGGTCTGATTGGCGGCAATCAGCGTGGAACGTATCACGCCGCCAAGCATGGCGTGATCGGCTTCACCAAGAGCGCCGCGCTTGAGTACGCGACTCGCGGCATCCGCGTAAATGACGTCTGCCCCGGCATGATCCAGACGCCGATGTCTGACAAGATGATCGCAGAAGGCCAGGGGCCAGAGTTGGACAAGATGCTCCAGACCTTTGTGCCCATGAAGCGCCTCGGCCGTCCTGAAGAGATCGCCGATGCCGTTCTGTGGCTCTGCAGTGACAAAGCGAGCTACGTCACCGGCCAGTCGATCTCCGTCGACGGCGGCTATGTAATGCGCTAGGGAGGGTTTCCGTGGGTCAGTCCGCATTGACCGGCAGGCCACGTCCATTCCGGCTTTTAAGTACAGGTCGACACCAGGACTGGCCGCGAACAGGAAGAAAGCAGCTGTAAACAAGTAGGAGCGTTGTGTTTGTCACTCTCCACCGGTTCGACATGACCAACCGCACCAGCGCGTCTTACGACGGACGGCCCATGAAAATAACCGTTCTAAATCGCATAACTAACATTCCGTCGGTTCGAAGCGCCTGAACAGGCTTCGAATTTCGATTTCCAACTGGCGACCTTCGTTGAGTGAGTCTGATAAGGAGCGCGTCGTCGAGTTCCTGAAGAGCATTGAGACGGGCGACGAAGCTCCGCTCTGCTATGTCGATCCCGGTGGCGACTTAAATACGACCAGCAGTGACAACACACCCACGTCAATTCGCAACGAAATTATGACGTGCGTTACTGACTACAAATTCTGGGTCGGTCAGGCAGTGTCTCATTTCCACCCGCTTGGGGTTTTCCAGTACACACTTTTTCCAGTGCGCTACTTCAACGCGCACAACGACCCAACCGCGTTTCATCTACCAATTCTGTGGGACAACAGGGAGCAGCCTCTATTCAGGACGATGAAGAAGTTCCGGTTTGTTGACAATGGGGCATTCGATTTTCGAGACGAGCAGGAACGGACACTGCCGCCCCGATCACGGACGCTTGCGGACAGCAACCAACGCGGCGGAAAAGGCTTCATTCCTACCTACGCGTTCGCAAGCAACTACGGTGGTCTCGTAGGCCAGTTCAAACTCGACTGGATCTTCGTCAAGCCCTTGATTGGCGATTCCCAAAAGACGGGACAGAGCTACCGGTTCGCTCCACATTTCCCGGTTACAATGCGCGAACTGAACAGTTCGGTAGAAGACCGCATTTCAGATCATCCGCCGATGACCGTAGACTTGCCCCTGGTGGAACCCAGGTAGCTCGCACGTTCGAGGCAGTGAACCAAATGAATGCCGAGCAGTTTGTCGGTCGTAACCCAAAGCGCGCGGGCCAGGGGAATCGGGCCTCAGCGAAGCGCAATCAGGCACTTGCCGAATGCGGTCTGTGCTGGTTTCTTGGCTGGCATCTCAGAGGCGATTGTAAAGTCCACTTTCCGGAACCTATCGAATTACGCCTGTCAAGCAATCTAAAAATGTAACTTTGCGTTACGTTGCCAGTATAAACGTGATACGTATATGCTCGCGAACAGTTTTAGAGGATCACAAAACAATCCGATGAACGCGATGCAATCATCATCAGTATCGGTTACGGTGGCGATCGAGCGGGCAATCCTCCGTTGCGCTCCGGTCCGCTTCTTCCTGGTTCGGCGTGCTTGCGTTCGCTCCGGTTCTGGACCGAGACCAATCGTGATCTCTCACAAGCCGACACCTAGCTCCCTCCGACGGTTGCACCACTGTTGCATGGGCGTTGCCATTGTTTTGCCGGCCGCAAGTAACCGGAGCGATTCTGAGAGCGTTTCGCGCTGTCAAAAGGGTTTGGCCGAGCAGTAATTGGGTACGGTCGTTAGACCCATCGGATTGTCGATTGCGGTGAGGTCGGCTGGCTTTTCCTTCCACTCACAACGCCCTTTCGCAAGATCTTCTCGCTTCTGC
>DATNLE010000072.1:0-10819 GCA_035603035.1 Candidatus Acidiferrales bacterium
TTTGCCGAGCCGTGGCGGACTTCCAGGACTTCCACCCCTTCGCCTGATCGTGACTTGAGGTCCTGCCAGCTCTCGGGCTAAGCGCTGCCGAGGGCTCTCCGGTAGCGCCGCCACACGAAAATGATCGGCAACACAATGATCACCAGCCAAATCAAGAGGGTGGGGCCGGACTCGGCGAAGAACAGTACGATCCCGAGCACCATCTCCGACGCGTCGCGATAGCCAGCGACGAGCGCGTTGCGAATGCGGGTGGAAACGGAAGCGGCCGGGGGATTTAACTGGGCCTTGTATTCTTCTGTGAGCTGCAGGTCGACGGTGGCGAAGTCTACGCGGTGTTCGAGGGCCTTCTGCTCCGCCTCCATGCGCTCGATATCGCCACGGACGCGCGCAATCTCCTGCTCCACCTGGAGAACCTCGACAACTTTTCCCGTGCGCTCTTCAAGGATGGTGCGTAAGCGCTGTTCGGTTTCGCGGGAGTTCTTCAGGCGCGCCACTAGGTCGGCGTGCTGTTGAGTAACTTCTTCGCCGGATTGCGATTCATTCTCGACGCGGCCGAGAGTTTTGAGGTCAGCAACCGCCGAAGCGAGTTCGGGCGCCGGAATCCGAAGCGATGCCTCGAGACCCCGCGCAGCGTTCTCCGGCGTGCTGACGTTCAGTTGCGCGGAATATCCATGATGCCGCGCCAGGATACCGTCAAGAGATGAACGGGAAGCGGCGAAATCTTTCACCACGATCGAGAGCGAGACACCGCGCGCGATCATGGGGCCTGAAGTAACCTTGTCGTGATCGGTCACTGGCTGGCCATCCACGGAAAAAGACTTCTCGGCGTGATCGCCAAGACCGTGAAAAACGCCGTTTGAACCCGCTTCAATACCCGGCGAGGTTAATGTCACGAGTCCTTGTGCAGTCCGGCTCTGAGATACTTTGGACTGCTGATCGACGATCGAATCACGATTGACCGGAAGTTTACCGGCGCTGCCTCCGGCCGAACCGTCCCTTTCGGTGTGCTGCTTTCCCTGGTAAAACGTTGCGGACATTGCTGCCTGCTGAGAGCGGTGCAAGGTTGGCAAGAAAATGGCCAGCACAAGCAATAGCGCCGCCAGCGTGCCCCAACTCCCAAGGGCCCACTGCTCCCAAGTCCAAAAGCTCGCCCGAAGAAAGATGTTCGCTTTGCCGATGTCGACGCCTGAGCCAGCCTTGACCGCCGCACTTGTAACGGAGTGCTCCAGCCTTGCCGGCACAGCCTCGACGTTCCAGCGCGAAAGTGACAGTGACGTGCTGCGGAACTGCTCAGCGAGCGCACTGCATTCGGCGCAGCGATCCAGGTGCGCGGAGACGGCTTGGGCCTCCGCTGCGGAAACTTCGCCATCGAGAAGGGCCATGACTTCTTCGGGGGCCACAGGATGTGCAGAGGTGTTCATAAGCGTCCCTCGGATTCCGTGAGTTTTTCTGCGGATGGTTTCGGAGCGGGCGCCGCAAGCAGATCGCGCAACGCCATCCGTGCGCGAAACAGGCGCGAGCGCACCGTGTTCACCGGCAAACTCAGCAACTCGGCAATTTCCGCGTAGCTCAACTGCTCAAATTCACGCAGCAACAGGATTTCGCGATCCAGGCGCCCCAGTTTCCCCACCGCCTGGCGCAGCCATAGTTCCGCGTCCATGGCGTTCGGTAACGCAGGATCGCGCCCCTCGACGGCTGTCCCCAGAAACGTGGCGCGAAAGGCCGCTTTCCGGCGATGCGCGCCCAGGATTTTGAAGCCGATGGCATACAGATAGGTTCGAAAAAGGGCGCGCGGTTCATAGCGTGACGACGCGCGAACTACCGCGAGAAAAGTCTCTTGCGCCAGCTCTTCCGCTTGGCCGGGATCGGCGACTCGCCGTCGGAAAAATCCATATAGCGGCTGTTTGTACCGCAAGAACAGCTCGCCGAACGCATCCTTTGAACCGCCGGCAAACCCGGCCATCAACTGTTCGTCGCTTACCGCAGTTGCAGGCTTCTCCGCGTCGGAATTTCCTGGCGTACCGTTCATGGCGCTTCGCTTCATCGCCTGCGAGTCTAGAACGAGCGCCGGCAGTGCGGCTTGCATGAGTTCCCGCCTAGTTCCTTCACTACTGGTAATGTCGGGGGATGGCGGAAAGTTCCCGCAAGCAAAATCAAAAGGCGGCCATCTCTGGCCGCCCTTTTCTGAATTGTTAGCTGCGAAGTGGTTTATGCACCCTTCACGTTCTCGGCTTGCCAGCCCTTAGGGCCTTTGACCACGTCAAATTGCACCTGCTGACCTTCCTGCAGGCTGCGGAAGCCGCTTGCCTGAATGGCCGAGAAATGCACAAATACGTCCTCGCCGTTTTGCCGGCTGATAAACCCGTAGCCTTTGGCGTCGTTAAACCACTTCACTGTTCCTGTTTCCATGGTGTTGCAATGTTCCTTTGTTTGATATAGCGCTGAAACTTTGGAAGGGTTCTTCAGCAGGCAGGTCACGCGCCGCTAAGCGGGGAAATTACTGAGAGGAACTCCCAAGTCAAACGCAGGTGAATTGTATTTCAAGTGCCTCGAAATTGCCACAAAAAATCTCGAAAGTCCAACCTAAGCCTAACAATGACAAAGGGTTATGCAGCCTCCCCAAGCGTGCCCTAATTTGCCATCCTGGCCTAAAAGATGGATCATCAAGATTAAGGGATCATCAGGATATGCATCTGCGCGGTCTTGCCATCGTCGTCGTGCTTACAACCTCAACCTGGGCGGGCATTGTGGAAGATGTCCGTGGGGCTTTGGCCCGGAACAGCTTTCCGACGGCCGACTCGGAACTGAAAACCTATCAGGCCCAGAACGGCGTCACCCCCGAATATATCGAAGCCTATTCGTGGATGGCGCGGGCCGCTCTTGTCGCGCGCGATTACGATCAGGCGGCGGCGTATGCCAAACAAACCAGCGCCATGGCGCGCCAGCAACTCAAGCAGCGTCCGCTCGATGCCGACCCGCACCTGGCGACGGCTTTGGGAGCGGCCATCGAAGTACAGTCGCAAACCCTGGCAGCTCGCGGCGAGCGCACTCAAGCCGTCGCGATTTTGCAGGCTGCGCTGCGCGCTTATGGCAGCACTTCGATCCGCGCCCGTCTGCAGAAAAACCTGAACCTGCTTTCCTTCGACGGTAAAGCGGCGCCCGCACTTCGGACCGATCAATTCCTGGGATCAAAACCGCCTGGGCTGGCTCAACTCAAAGGCTCGCCCGTCCTGCTGTTCTTCTGGGCGCACTGGTGCGTTGACTGCAAAGCCGAGGCTCCCATCATCACGCAACTGCGCTCGGAATTTGCACCCCAGGGATTAACCGTCATCGGCCCCACCCGGCTCTATGGGTATACGGCACGAGTCGAAAATGCGGCGCCCAGCGATGAGCTGGCCTACATCGACGCAGTGCGGCACCGCTTCTATGCAGGCCTGCTCGATATGCCCGTCCCCATCAGCAAGTACAACTTCGACATGTATGGAGCATCCACTACGCCGACACTTGTGCTGCTTGACCGCAGCGGCAAGGTGGCAATGTACCATCCCGGGGCATTGCCCTATCTTGAGCTGAAGGCCGAGATTGAGAAGGTCGTGGCCACACCCACCACAATCGCCCGGTGAACCTCGACGATACCATTGTCGCTGTCGCCACGCCCCAGGGGCGCGGCGGGATCGGAGTGGTGCGCGTGGCTGGACCGCGAGCTCGCCAGATCACCTCGCCAATGTTGCGCTTGAAACACGATCTGGAACCCGGACTGGCGGTTTTCGGCGAACTCATCGAGTCCGGTGGAGACGACGCCGAGCTAGGCTCGGTCGCGCCGCCGAGGACGGCTGTCCCCACACGGATCGATGAAGTGGTCGTCACCCATTTCGCAAAACCACGCTCCTATACCACCGACGACATTGTCGAGATTGCCGCCCACGGCTCTCCGGTGGTGCTGCGGCACATCGTCGAGCTTTGTGTTGCGGCCGGGGCGCGGCTCGCGGAGCCGGGCGAGTTCACCATGCGCGCGTTTCTTAACGGCCGCATCGATCTCACCCAAGCCGAAGCGGTTCGCGATCTGATCGACTCGCAGACGCTCTATCAGGCAAAAGTTGCCGCGCAACAACTTGAGGGCGCTGTTTCCAAACGCTTGCAGCCAGTCAAACAGAAATTGATCGAATTGATCGCTGTGCTCGAAGCAGGCATCGACTTCGCAGAGGACGACGTATCGATCCTGCCCGACCATGTCATCCTCGAACGCATCGCTGCGATATGTCAGCCGCTCCAGGCTCTTGCTGCAACCTTCGCCTATGGAAATATCGTCCATCAGGGACTGACGCTGGCCATCATCGGCCGGCCCAACGTAGGCAAGTCCAGTTTGTTCAATCGTCTGGTTGAGCGCGAACGAGCCATCGTGACTGCAACCCCTGGCACCACGCGTGATCTGATCAGCGAAACTGTCGCGCTCGGCGGGATTCCCCTGCAGCTTGTCGACACCGCGGGCATCCGGCAAGCGCTCGACGAAGCGGAATCAATCGGCATTCGGAAATCCATCGAAGCCTTGGCGGATGCTGATCTGGTGCTGGTGGTATTCGATGCTTCGCAGAAGGTGGCGCCCGAAGACAACGAGCTGCTGCGGCAAGTGCAGGGTCATCCGGCAATTGTGGTGGGGAACAAATGCGACCTGGAATCCAGCAGTCAATGGTCCGTGACGAGCGGCCAGTTTCCGAGTGTTCAAGTGTCTGCCTTGACCGGGCAGGGAGTCGGCGAACTCCGGACTGAGATTTTGCGCCACATCGGGGGCGAAACCGGAGCGCAGGCAGAAAGTGGATTTCTTACGAATGTTCGCCATCAGGGACTTGTTCGAGAGTCACTGGTTGCGCTCGAGGCGGCAAGCAATGCGGTAGCTGGCAGAATCCCTCACGAGATGCTCCTGCTCGATCTTTACAACGCCCTTCGACCTCTTGACGCGATCACCGGAGCTACCACGACTGACGACATCCTCAACCTCATCTTCAGCAAGTTCTGCATTGGAAAGTAAAGGCGGGCGCAAGGCCTTCTAATAAAATCCACTTTGGGCAGGTAGACTTTCCGGCACAACCAAGCCTTTCCGCTTTCTCACGCAATCTTGACTTTCGCGATCACCGTGGTCCCACGTCCCTCAGAGTGAATTTCGAGGCTGCCGTCGAGCTGCCGGAGACGTTCCCGCATACCACCAAAGCCGATGCCGGCTCGGCCCGATACGAGCAGGTCTCGTTGCTTGTCCTTGGGTATTCCCTTGCCCTCATCCCGAACTTTAACCGTCAGGAAGTCATTCTCCCGATACACGCCGATCGTGGCAGTGGCGCTTCCAGCGTGACGATGGATATTGGTCAAACACTCCTGAACGATCCGGAAGATTGCAATTTCAACGTCGCCGGGCAGCCGGCCGAAATCCGCTGGAATATCAAGGTCGACTTTTATCTTGCTGCGTTCGGAGAATCCGTCCACATACCACCGCAGCGCAGACACCAACCCGGCTATGTCAAGCAGAGGAGGATGTAGCAAGTGAGAGATGGTACGAATCTCTCTGGAGACCTGTTCGACCAGCATGGCGTTTTCGGACACGGCCCTTATTCCGTCCGCATCGAGCTTACGAGATTGCTGTTGAACGATAGCGATATTCATGCCGATGGCCGCGAGCAACTGGCCTACGCTGTCATGCAGTTCCCGCGCAATGCGCTTGCGTTCTTCATCCTGCATTCGCTGAAAGCGTGACGCCAGTTCCCCTTGCTCCTTGCTAGCGGTCAAGTCAGTGACCAGAACTCCGGTTGCCGACTTGTCACGAGACAACAGACTCAAAGAGAAATGGGCCGAAATCGATTCGCCACCAGCCCGAAGCAAACGCATTTCGCCTTCGCTGAACCCGCTCCGAGCCTCACGCAGCAATTTCTGACAAGTGGGATGATCCTCCGGCGCCAGGAAGTTGGTAAGAGGAGCCCCGACCAGCGTCTCGCGCGCGACACCCAGCAACTGTGCCAGACTATGATTGGCATAAATGATGCAACAGTCGGCATCGAGCATGGCTGCTCCCTGCTGCATTCTTTCAACCAGAGTGCTGTAGGGAAGGTCGGAGCCCTCGAGGGTATAAACCCGATGACCTTCAGGATCGCGCACGACGAACGCATCCACCGCCCCATCGCGAATCGCGCGCAGCGTCTGTTCCGCTTCGTCCGACAAATGGACGTCAACTGCCGGCGTGCGTTCTTCCATCTGAATTTCTCTCCCGTCGAAGAGCTGTCTTCTTCGCTTCACTTTTCCAGACCAGCAGGCCGCAGCTGTAAACCCACCAAGGCACGTTCGGTATCGCGAAGGTCGCCCACGATTTTGCGCAACGGCTGCGGCAACTTCCGCACCAAGGTAGGAATTGCAAGGATCTGGTCCCCGGCAGCCAATTGCGGATGCTTCAGCAGATCGACCACTTCTATATTGTAGCGCCCGGCCAAGTGCTCCTCACAGATTTTCTTAAGGTTCGCAAAGGCCGCGACGGATCGTGGAGTTTGGCCCGCAACATACAAACGGAGTTCCCAGACTTCGCCGGCCTCCGTTCCTTTGTCGTTAATCTCTTTGAGACTGAGAGGTGGCTTGGGGCTAGCGTTTGGTGTTTTTGCCATGCTGACTCCTGTGCTGCTTTCTGGTAGAGACGATCCCTTCGCTCTGATCGGCGCGGCGGCTGCGAGCCATGGCTTCGCGACTGTCGGCCACAAGTTTTTCACTGGCAATTTCCTCGGCACCAACCGCAGCCGACTCCTCTTGCTCGACCTCGAACTCTTTTCGGAGCGCCGTGATACGGGCTTCCAATGCTTCCCGTTTTCGCCTGAGGTCACGCTGTCTGCGCTCGGCTTCCTGCCGCCGTTCCAACACCGCAGCCTGCTCACGCGTTTCCTGTGATAGACGGGACGATCCGGTCAGAACGCCCTCGGGACCCAGATATACGTCGAGCAAATCGACTCCATGATCAGTCAACCGAAACTCCCGGAGTTGGTTGGAGTGGGCCATGCCGCGTGATTTAAGAACGTACAGGGCGCGGTTGCGTTCGCCGCCCAATTCGATGTCCCGCACGAATAGCCACGTATCCACGATGGAGGAGATTTCCACGTCGGTCTTCTCGATGGCCTCTCCACCGGAAGTTAAGTTTGTCAAAATGCCGGTTATTCCCTTTTGCTTAAGAAAGTCGATCAGGCGAATCAACATGATGTGGGCGTCGCGCCGGTTGCCTGCCTGTACCAAGCTTCCCACCGGATCGATAACCACCAGTTGGGGTTGAAACTGGTGAATAATCTTGTGAATGATCGCCAAGTGCATCTCCAGCCCGTAAAGCGTTGCTCGGCTGGAATGGAACCGGAGCAGATCCTTCTTGATCCACTGTGCCAAATCCAGGCCGATGGATTGCATATTGCGAATGAGCTGACCCGGGGATTCCTCGAAGGAGAAGTAAAGAGAACGCTCACCGCGCCGGCAGGCGGCATCGACAATATGCGCAGCCAAGCTGGTCTTGCCAGTTCCGGCTGTTCCCGAAATCAGGACAGTGCTCGCCCTGTAAAATCCTTCGCCGCCCAGCATCGTATCCAAGCGGGGAACGCCGCTCGAAATGCGCTCATCATTGACATGATGCTGCAGGCCCAGGGAGGTGATCGGTAAGACGCTGAAACCATCTTCGTCGATCAGAAACGGATACTCATTGGTGCCATGCGACGTGCCCCGATACTTCACGATGCGCAGCCGGCGGGTGGAAATCTGGTCCACCATGCGGTGGTCGAGCAGGAGGACGCAATCGGAAACATATTCTTCCAGCCCGTGGCGGGTGAGGGCGCCTTCGCCGCGTTCGGCGGTGATAACCGCGGTCACGCCCCTGTCTTTGAGCCAGCGAAACAAGCGGCGCAACTCAGCCCTTAGAATTCCTTCATTCTGCAGCCCGGAAAACAGGTTCTCAATGGTATCGAGAACTACTCGTTTCGCTCCGATTGTGTCGATTGCGGAACCGAGCCGTATGAACAATCCTTCGAGGTCGTAGTCTCCGGTTTCGTCGATTTCACTGCGTTCGACGCGAACGAAATCGATGACCAACTTCTTTTCCTCAGCCAGTTCCTCCAAATCAAATCCGATTGAGCGGACATTTTGCGTCAGCTCGGCCGCGGTCTCTTCGAACGCCATAAAGACTCCGGGTTCGTTGAACTGGGTGGCACCGCGAACCAGGAACTCCATGGCCAGGAGTGTCTTTCCAGCGCCGGCGCTGCCGCAGACGAGCGTAGGTCTGCCACGTGGGAAACCGCCTTTAGTTATTTCGTCGAGTCCTTGAATTCCGGTGGGGGCCTTAGGCAGGCTGGGACTTTCTATGTTCTTTTTCTGAATGGCACTACTCTTTCCGCCTGCCGCTTGCATGGGTTAAGCGCTTCTTTTGGCGCTCTACGTTGTACGTGTCGGTGCGTTTGCCACATCCAGGAGCAAACCTAATAGCAAACGATCCCCACGACGGTTCCCCGTGACCTACTAAGCTCCACAGCTGCTCACGATGCTATGGACAGTTCCAAGGCTTCTGGTTCGGATGGCGAGGGAAACAGCCGCTGTCTAATCTACCTAGATTGGCAAGTGTAGGTGTATACAGTTAATCCTGTAGGCGTCCACCGGAGGCGAGCGGGCTCCCCGTTTGGCAGCAGCAGCTTCCAGTTTGGGGTGGATGGCTGTCCGGCGTGAATTGACGCGGTTCGTGTGACCAGTGACCTGCGACAGCCGAGTCCTCGAGCGCGGCGGCGTGCGGTCGCAGACAGAAAAAGGGGGGCGCGATTGGGCGCACCCCCCAGAAGGGCGGTCAGAAGCTGAAGCGCGCCTGCAGTTGGATTGTCCTGCTGCCCAGCGCGCCGCCGGCAACGCCGAAGTCCGAGTTCGGAATCACCGTGCCATCGGGCGCCACCGAACCCAGATTCGCGTCGAGAGACGCAATGTTAAGGTTCGTTCTATTGAACAAGTTGTAAACGTCGGCGCGGATTTCGAAGCGGGCGCTCTCTCCTAAAACCCGGTTCCTGGGAAGGCCGAATCCCTTGCTCAGGCTGGCATCCACATCGTCATAGTCCGGCCCGTTCAAGCTGTTGCGCTCGATCCCAGGCAGCGGTGCAGGCGAGGTGGCGGGAAAGGGCACGCCCTGAACGTAAGTCGGAGGCGTGAGAAAGTTAGCGCCGTTCCCGCCGTAATTCGGGTTGATGGGCTGCTCGAATGTTTTGTTGCTGGTGTTGGTGCCGGCTCCCGGCAATAAAGCCGCTGGGCGAAGCTGACCGTAACCGCTGCCCGAGTAGTACAAATTACCCGTGATGTTGTAATAAGGATTCCAAGGGAAGCCCGAGTGTATGTTCCAGATGCCGCTCAGAGACCAGCCTCCCGCTACTTTCTCGATCCAGCTATGGTTGCCGCGGAAAAATACCGGCTGCCACAACCCGAAGAGCTTGACCGCATTTCGCACATCATAGTTAGCGCGTCCATAGGCTGCACTCGTGCTAAAGGGGTACGGATCCTCGTAGTACGGTCCTGAATTCTCGTCCATGGCCTTCGCCCAGGTGTATTGCGCTGATGCCTGAAACCCGCGCGAAAAGTTGTGCGCGAGGGTGGCGATCATCGCGTTGTAGTTCCCGTTGCCGGTGTTCTGCCAGAAGTTGACAGTCTCCACGATCGGATTCAGCGCAAGCCCGTTCGCCGCCCCGACTGCGTCATAATTCTTGAGCACGAACAGGTGCCGGGTCTCGTTTCCCTGGTAGCCCAGGGTGAATACCGAGTTAAATGGCAACTGATCTTGTATGTCCAGGGAATAATGATAGTTGGCGGTCGTCTTCGGATTCGACAGGAAAGCCGCCACGGAGATTGGTGATCCGCTTATCGGCAGATTGTTGCTGCCAAAAGTTGTGATCGCGGCTGGGTTGGGCGCGTATCCAAAGATGGAATGAACGTCGGCGGCGGTTTGGTAAAAAATTCCGTTGCCCGCACAAGAGGGGTTAGTGGTGAAGGGGTAAGAGCAGTTGAAGTTTCCAGTGACTGCGTTGGGCGGGTTCCCGCTGGAATTGGCGGTGATGGCAATTTCGTTTTGATTGTAGCTGATGCCAAATCCACCACGGATCACGATCTTGCCCTGGTACGGCTTCGGTTGCCATGCAAATCCAACCACTGGGCCAAAATTGTTTTTCTGCGGAGTATAGAGATTTCCCCCGACGCGGACGTGCATCCCCGTCAGCAGATTTGCGCCCGATCCGAATTGCAGAACGTCCTGATTGTTCTGCTTGGTGTATATCGATCCAAAGTAAGACCAGCGCAGGCCCAGATTAATGGTCAGGTTCGGAAGGACTTTGAAGTCGTCCTGCACAAACGCGCCCCACAGATTCTCGCGATCGTCCTGGCGGTTGCCGAAGGGAATACCGGTCTTGGCGTTGAATACTGCAGTCTCAAAAAAAGGTGCGTCATTCGCGAAATCCCAGAAGTTCTCAAAATTGAAACTGGGCCGTCCTCCGCCGAGATTTTCATTCAAATAGGAGAGCCGGGTCAGATCTCCGCCGACTTTGATGCTGTGACGACCGAGCACCTTGGTGAGTACATCATTGTAGCTGTAAGTCCACTGGTTATATTGCCCCGGTGGCGGAGCTCCGAAGTACTGAGGTTGTATGGAACCTATGAACTCGATGTTGGCCTGCGGCAACCCAAAGGGCTCCTGCGGGTTGCTGGAAAGCTCATTGTAACGCCAGCCTGCGGCATTGCCTCGCGCCTGATTCAGTAACGTGGATGAGAATGTATGGTTCCAGATCAGCGAAAAGGCATC
>DATNLE010000094.1:0-12025 GCA_035603035.1 Candidatus Acidiferrales bacterium
GCCCGTTGTGGATGCCAGGATATTCGTAACCAGACTGACTGGAGGCTCCACCTCCGTGAGATCCTTCAGCCAGTTGCGGCCCGCCTCGACTTCGGCGAACAGCGGCCCGCAGGCGGGACAAATCCGCGCGTGAGCCTGGAACCGGTCGAGCTGAAGGCTGCTCAGAACGCCATCGAGCGCGTCCGTAAGCAGGCCGTCAAACTCATGACACTGCATTCCGTTACCGGTCAGGTCGTTTTTGCTGTGATCTGGCATCACATCACCTGCCTATAGGTACGTTGTAAAAGGCGCGCAAGTTCCGCCCGCCCGCGATTTATTCGACTTTTCACAGTTCCCTCCGGCACCCTCAAAACGGTGGCGATTTCTCGGTAATCCATATCCTGTAAGTCTCTTAGAATCACTGCCTCACGAAGCTCTGGCGAAAGTTTCGCGAGCGCCGCATGAATGCTTTCTCCGACTTCCCGGCTGCGTACGTGCTGGTCGGGAGGCGCGGATTGGTCCTGAATTTGCTCACTGAGCGGCGGGGCATCCTCATGGGAGGAAGATGCGGCGTCGAGCGAGTCGGTGATGCGGTCCTGCTTGGTCTTGCGGAAATGATCCACCAGCAGGTTGCGGGTGATAGTGGTCACCCAGGTTACGAACGCACCCTTCGAGCTGTCATAGCTCGCCAGCGTGCGGTACATCTTGATGAAAACTTCCTGGGCGAGGTCTTCGGCGTCGTCGGGAGATCCCGCGAAGCGATAGCAGATGTTATAGATACGCCGGTTGTAGGTCTGGACGATTTCTTCCCAGGCAGCCGCATCGCCGGCAACACATCGGCGTACCAGCATCGCGACTACCTGCACATCTTCCAACCGAAACTCCTCCGCAAGCTAGACTCGCTGGGTCCAAAAAAAGGGTCGAAAAAAACTGCTCAGTGTGACACGGATGCGGAAGGCTTTGTCATTCCCGACCGGAGCAGAAACCTACCACTTCCCGCGCGGGCACAGCTCTCCCTACAAGACAGTACGCGGATGTGCTCCCCTAAGTTCGCCACCCCCAAGGGACACAAGCCGGGACTTAGTCGAAACAGGGAATTGTAGCAGTGAAGATATTTTCATCGCAGACTGGGGCGATTACGACTGAAGCACTATTCCAGTCACTGTTACCATCGGCTGCATGCCATCCGAAAAAGTCAAGAACTGAGCTATAATTCGGCTCCGGCTTCTGGTGCGCAGTCTCCGTCCATGTATTCTCCACGTACAACAAAGCGACGCGCGGCTTCCTGCATCCTGCTATCGCTTTGCTTCATTCTCTCCTTGCGGTATCGGGCAAATGCCCAGGGGATGAATCTGGCGCCGAATGCCTCCATGAATGGGTTTGACCCCACGCGCCTGGACATGGTGTTACAGGTCAGCGAAGACAGATGGCAGAGGAACTTGGAAAATCTTTCTTCTTCCTTCTGCAAACTGGATCGCAAGGCTCCCGCTGCGGCTCGTCGCGAGTATGAAAAAGGGGCGCGATTCCTGATACTGAAGAATTACAGTGGCGCCGTGGAACACCTGACCAAGGCGGTCTCGATTTATCCAAGTTTCGTGAGCGCGCACAACGCATTGGGCTCCGCGTACCTGAACCTGAATCGGAGCGAGTCGGCTCAAACTGAGTTTTCTCTGGCGGTTGCTTTGGACAGCCATCTGCCGTATTCCTATCTCAATCTGGGCTGGGCGCAGCTTGCGCTCAAGAATTTTGCTTTCGCTCAAGACTCCATGCAGAAGGCAGCAAAGCTAGCGCCTCTTGATCTGCAATTATTCATCGCCCAGTCCTACGCCCAGCTTCTGAATAAAGACTACGGCGCCGCGATCGCTACTTCGCAACAAGTGCACAGCCGCAAACACGAGGGCGCGGCCATCGTGCATTACTTTGCCGCAGCCTCATGGCAGGCGCAAGACAATCTCCAAAAAGCACAAGCCGAATTGAGAATCTTTCTCGCCGAAGCCCCTACATCTCCCTTCGCGGGCGCGGCCCGACAGATGATCGCCGAAATAGAAGATCAGCGGGATCATCCTCCTGCCCCGGCGGTCGAAATTTCCTTCACTACGGCGCCGGTTGATCCGAATGCCGCTGCTGGCGCCATTCCCTTGGCAGCGCGAGCCGTCTTGCAGCGAATGCAGCAGGAGAAACAGCTCGCAGAAGTAGAGGCGGAGCCAGAACCAGGATCAGTGTGTGACTCCTGTCCGGAACCGGCCCGCGCAAGCGCGACCTCGTCTGGATCAGGCCATTCCCTGCCGCATAACCCATACTTGTTGCGCAGCAGCGTGAACGAAGTGGCGGTATTTTTCGCAGCCACCGACCATGGCAAGTCCGTGAGCGATCTCACGCGGCAAGATGTGGTGATCCAGGATGCCGGAAGGCCGCCGGCGGGGGTTACGAATTTTCGTAACGAGTCCCAGCTCCCGTTACGGCTTGGCCTGGTCATCGACACCAGCGCTTCGATCACAACCGAATTTGCCTTCGAGCAGAAAGCGGCTGCCTCATTTCTGAGAAAGTCTTTAACCGACAAGCATGATCTGGCCTTTGTCGTGGGCTTCGCGAACACCGCGCTACTGGTCCAGGATTTCACCGCAGATAGTGCAAGTATTTCCTCGGGCATTGATCAATTGTCCCCCGGCGGTGGAACTGCTCTATGGGACGCTGTCAAGTTTGCCTCAGACAAGCTGGCCAGCATCGGGGAAGAAAAGCCCAGCGCGAAAATTCTAGTAATCATTAGCGACGGCGAGGACAACTGCAGCAGCGCAACTTTGAAAGAAGCTATCGAGAGTGCGGAGCGGGGCGGAGTGACGTTGTATACCGTGAGTACACGAGCCTTTGCAGGCGGAGATGATCTCAATGCCGACCGCGCCATGAAAGCCCTAGCCGGGCAAACCGGCGGCGCTGCACTTTTCCCGGGTTCTCTGGGAGACTTGGACCGTCGCCTCTCCGACCTGCAGGAAGTGATCCGCAGCCGGTATCTCATTTCTTATAAACCTGCGGAATTTCAAGCGAATGGTGAGTATCGGTCGATTGCCGTGGTCGCCCGCAAATCCGGGCACAAGCTACGCGTCTACGCTCGGCGCGGATATTACGCTCCAACCGGAGCGAGCCAAGCCCTCGCCGGCCAAACTTCGCTTACTCGCTGGTGAAGTAGTCCACCGTCACCGGGTTCTCGAACAGCGAATAGTCGCGCGTGACCACGGTGATGCCGCTGTCGGTAACGAAGTAACGGGAGCGGTCCGCCTCAGTGTCATAGCCGATGGTGGTGCCCTCAGGCAGATGCACGTTGCGGTCGATGATGCAGCGGCGGATGCGGCAATGGCGCCCCACTGCGACGTGCGAAAACAAAATGGACGCGTCCACTTCGGAATAGGAATTCACCCGCACGTCGGGCGACAGCACCGAGGTTTTGACCAACCCGCCCGAAACAATGCAGCCGTTGGACACGATGGAATCGAGCGCGGTGCCCCTCCGATCTTTCTCTGCAAAAACAAATTTCGCCGGCGGATACTGCCGCTGATGGGTGCGGATCGGCCACTCCTGATCATACAAATTAAAGATCGGCGACACTGAAACGATGTCCATGTTGGCTTCGTAATAGGCCTCGAGCGTACCTACATCGCGCCAGTACAAAGCTTCTTTCTTGTTTTCGTCGATGAAGTCGTAGCCGAAGACACGATAATCGTCGACCATCTTAGGCAAAATATCTTTTCCGAAGTCGTGGCTGGACGCGGGATCTTCAGAATCTTTCAGCAGCACTGGGATGAGGACATCGGCATTGAATAGATAGACGCCCATCGATCCAGCGACTTTCTGCGGATTCCAGGGGGAACGCAGTGCGGTCGTAGTCGGCTTTTCTTCAAAACCATTGATGCGGCCGTCCTTGTCGACGTCGACAACGCCGAAGCGAGAAGTCTCCTCCAGATCGATCTGGATCGTGGCCAGCGTAACATCGGCAGCGGAATCCTGATGCTGCTTCAGCATCTTGCCGTAATCCATTTTGTAGATGTGGTCCCCGGACAGGATGAGCACGTACTTGGGCTGCTCGGAGCCGATGGAATAGATGTTCTGATAAACCGCGTCGGCTGTGCCTTGATACCACTGATCGCTGACCCGTTTCATGGGCGGAAGGACTTCGACGAACTCTCCCACTTCGCGGCCCAGAATGTTCCAGCCTTCGCGGATATGGCGGTTCAGCGACAGCGCCTTGTACTGCGTCAGGATGTAAACCCGGCGCAGATCAGAGTTGAGGCAGTTGGAAAGAGTGATGTCGATGATGCGGTACATTCCGCCGAAGGTGACGGCGGGCTTGGCGCGATCGCGGGTTAAAGGATAAAGGCGCTCTCCGGCGCCGCCCGCTAGAAGGACTCCGAGTGTGTCTTTCATCGGACTGCCTCTGACTCGTGTGCGAATCCCAGGAAAAAGAATGCAGCTCTTAATTGCCCACGGAAAACAGTAGATGGTAGCACGGCGAGGAGAGTTGCTGCGTGGTCGTCTGAAAGTCAGCTGGCGGAATCTTGATACTACCAGCCAACATCCATGTCTATCCTCCAGGCTGGATCAGGTGTAAAAACTCTTGACCAGGCACGGCAGACCAAGGCGCCACGGGGATTATTTTTCTTCCTCGATTTTGATACGCAGCGATTTGAGAAACTTGAGATCCTGATCGTTGATCTTGAATTCGGGATTTGTCGACAAAGTGGTGACCAGCGACGTCTTGTCGGAGGTTTTCTCGCCCTGCTTGCTGACCCCAATGGTGGCCTCAAGGACTAGAAAGATGTCGTACCCTCCCTCTTTAATGCGAGATACAACCTCGGCGATCTGTTCAGAATCGGAGAGAGATTCGTTGATGGCTTCGCCGAGTTCCTTCATCAAATCTTTGAGTTGTTGGTCCACGTAATCCCCCGATCATTGTCCGTCTGAAACGTCCGTCTGAAACGTCCCTCTGAAACGCCGGTTCCAAACCTGCCACTTGACGTTTAGATGCCGGAAGCCGCTGAACGGTTTCGATGGCGGCGACAGGTTTGCGTCATTGTAGCGCCAGAGACTGATAAAATCGAGGCCGTGACTAAGGTTTCTACCGCACGGAAGTTAGGGGTGGTGGCGCGCGTGGCCACCCAACAGGCCAAGCGCAGCCGGACGGTGCGGGCGGCAACCCGCGCCGCGGCCACCACGGCGACCGCATTCGGACGAGTGCTGCACCAGCTCTGGCTGGAGATTGCGGGAGTTATTTTCCTGATCATGGCTCTGGGTTTCGCTGAGGCCACGGTAAGGGAGTATGGGAAATATCACGTGGGACAGGCGGGGTTAGGACGCGTAGTGGTTGCAATCTGCTTCACAGTGGCGTTCGCGTGGTTCGGAGTGAGTTCGTTCTGGAGGGTGAGGCGGAAGGAAAAAAAGGACTGAAAGGCGAGGTTCATAAGCAATACTGCGGTCCAGCCGATTCCTCACTAACCGATGCCGGTTCGAAGCGGCAAATATTTTCTGGAGGGGAAACTGTTGCGGCGACAATACTTGTTAATTCATGGCTAACAGAAGCAAATTCGCGGATGAGAAAAGCAGCGGAGTTGTAGAGACGTCTTCTCACATTGAGGTGAAACCGCTATACACTCCCGCGGATCTCAAGGGCTCAGACTACGAGAGCGAAGTGGGCTATCCCGGGGAGTATCCATTTACGCGCGGAGTGCAGGCGACAATGTACCGCGGGCGTTTGTGGACCATGCGGCAGTATGCCGGCATGGGCGACGCCGAGGAATCGAATAAACGCTATAAGTATTTGCTGGCCAACGGAACAACTGGACTCTCTGTGGCGTTCGACCTGCCCACGCAGATCGGAATGGACTCGGATCATGCCCTGGCCGCCGGCGAAGTCGGCAAAGTCGGGGTGGCCATCGATTCCATCGAAGATATGGAGCGCCTGTTCTCTGGTATCGAACTCACCAAGATTTCAACATCGATGACCATCAATGCAACCGCTTCGATTCTGCTGGCGTTGTACGTGGCGGTGGCGCGCCGGCAGGGGGCGGACGTCCGGCGCCTTTTAGGCACTGTGCAGAATGATGTGCTCAAGGAATACATTGCGCGCGGAACGTATATTTATCCGCCACGGCAGGCGCTGCGCGTGATCACGGACATGTTTGCCTGGACGAAAGAACACGTGCCGGAGTGGAATACGATTTCGATTTCCGGCTATCACATGCGCGAGGCGGGGTCGACGGCTGTGCAGGAAGTGGCTTTCACTCTCGGCAACGGCATGGCCTATGTGGTGGCGGCGATCCAGGCCGGACTGGATGTGGATGAGTTCGCCCCTCGCCTCTCCTTCTTTTTTAACGCGCATAACAATTTCCTGGAAGAGGTTGCCAAGTTTCGCGCCGCGCGAAGAATGTGGGCGCGGATCATGCGCGAGCATTTCAAGGCCAGGAATCCGAAGTCCTGGATGCTGCGCTTTCATACCCAGACAGCCGGGTCGACGCTGACGGCGCAACAGCCGGAAAACAATATTGTGCGCACGGCGATTCAGGCGCTGGCGGCTGTGATGGGAGGGACGCAGTCGCTGCACACGAACTCCTATGACGAGGCGCTGGCGCTACCCACCGAGCAGGCTGCCCGCATTGCCCTGCGCACTCAGCAGATCATCGCCTGCGAGTCTGGGGCAGCGCAGACCATCGATCCCCTGGCGGGGTCGTATTACATCGAATCGCTGACCAATGAGATCGAGAAACGCGCAGCCGAGTACTTGGGGAAGATTGAAGTCATGGGCGGAATGCTGGTGGCGATCGAACGCGGATTTGTGCAGCAGGAGATTCAAAACGCGGCTTATGAGTCACAGCAGGCTGTGGATCGTGGAGAATCGGTTGTTGTAGGTGTGAACCGGTTCGAAGTGGAAGACGAGAGGCCCATCCCAATTCAGAAGATCGATGCAACGCTGGAGCAGAAGCAGATAGCACGCGTGCGAGCCCTCCGGGCCCGGCGCGATCCCGGTCCTTGGAGGGCCGCCCTGCAGGGGGTCGAGGACGCTGCCCGCGGGGGCGACAATGTTATGCCCAAGATTGTCGCGGCGGTGGAAGCCTGCGCAACCGTGGGCGAGATTTCCGATGCGATGCGCCGGGTCTTTGGCGAATACAGAGAAGCTGTGGTGATCTGAACTTAGATTGCGTCTGAATCAGACTGCAAGGTGCATCCCTAATCACAGCCCGCACCAGGAGTGCTCGCAGAGCGCCCTACATCCCGGCTGCCAGTTCCCATTCGCTCACCAACTGCAGTTCGATCCAACCTTCCACCGGCAACGCGTCCACGGGCAAGCCGTTATGCCAAAGGCTGAAGCGCAGCCGAAGCCAGCCAATCGGTGCGACGGCTGCAGTGCCGTTCTTGGATCGACTCCCGCTTCCACGTCCCTCGATATCCGCCGTTGCAACCGGGTTCGCCGGCAGCCAGCTCAAGGGCAGCCTGAATTCAAAGTTGCGCAGCAGTGCCGCCTTTGCGCTCTCCTCACTCAGCTGATGCGAAGGGGGCAATGGTTCTTCCCGCCCCTCAACCTTCCACTCTGTCAGCTTGCGGTCCCGCACTTTGGCGTCGAGACGCAGAGTCCGCCTGGGGCGCACTTCGCCGCTCGCCCACGATTCCAGATTTACCACCAAATCAAACTCCATATCCGGAACCGGACCTGCAAAGTCCAATCGTCCGTAGACAAAAGCGCTGTCGATCCCCGCATACACGGAATCCAGCATGAATTGTTTTCCGTGCATAGCTCCGGCGCGCTGATCGGCGGTAAAAATTGCCGCACCCATCCACTCGAAGTAACGAATCTTGTCGCCCAGCACTCGGGGATGGATGTATGCCGTCTGCGGTTGGAAGGCCGGACGCACTTCTCCGGCAGTGATCGGCTGGGCCAGGTAATCCGGAGGCGTTGCACCCAGGGCCTGGTAGATGTTCGAAAGATGTTTGCGGTAAAGCTCATCAAAGTCGCGATCATTGGCCGAGTGATGCTCCGGACCATACCACCAGTTCCAGTCGCTGCCCTCGGCAATCATGATTTCTTCGAAGGCTAATTTTCGTTGCACTTCGCTGGCCCGGGCCGCATTCTGTGCGTAAAATTCGCGCGCGTGGTGAAGATAGTCCCAGGCACGATTATCTTCCGGAGCCCCAATCCAGACATCGAAGTTCGCATTAATCCATGATCCCGGAACCAGGGACTTCAAGGGCGAAGCGTTGCGATGCCGCGAAATCGCTTCCGAGACAGTGACTGCTTCCAGGCCGCCCTCGCACTGCAGGGCATCATAAAATCGCCGGAGAAATTCCCGCCCGGATTTCGGATAATATTCCCAGGCATTCTCCCCATCGAGAATCACCGACACCACCGCCTCACGCCCTTGGGAAAGGACCGGTTGAGCCGCGTCTTTGATATTGCGCAGAAGATGACGGGCTGCGTCCGCCGGATCCATTCCTGAATACACAAAGCCGATCAGGTCCGAAATGGTGTGGTCTCGAAATACCAAGTGCATTTCGACCTGACCGTTCTCATAGTGGTGGACGTTGTAAAGCCGCTCCGCGAGATGCGCTGGCAGACGGCCGTTTCCGTCGCGCTGAAAGAACGCTCCGGTGCTGCGGCCAAGCACGCCTTCGTCAGTTGCCATCCATTTGACGCCAAGGCTGGAAGCGATCGCCAGCGCCTCGTCCGAGACGCTGCCTTCCGACGGCCAGACGCCTCGCGGCCGCACTCCGAATACTTGTTGATGAAGATCAAGCGCCCGAACCAGTTGCTCACGCGCGTCTTCCGGATGACGAAACCGGTTCTGTGGCAAGGGCAAGCCCGGGGACGAAACTGCGCCCGCATTGGTGTCGCAGACCAAAGGCAGAATCGGATGATAAAAGGGGGTGGCCGATATCTCGATTGATCCCTTTTTCGCGGCGTCGGCATAGGCCGGTAAAACCTTGCCCAGCAACTCCTGCTCACGCGCAGTCACAAAACTCTGGTCTTCGAGCGAATAGTTGCGCTCCTTTTTGATCAGCGCCGCAACATCTTTATCTTCCAGGAAGAATTCGTCGAACCATGCGATCTGCGACAGCACCTGCAAGTCGGTGAAATCGCGCCGCTCGAAATATTTTTCTGCCTTCTCGGCCGAAAACCCGTGCTCGCGAAACTTCTCCCAAAGGTCGTGGTAGCGCGGGTACCGGCCAATCACATGCGTCGGGTTGGCCTGGAATAGATATTGCAGCGCAAAAAGCCGCTCCCGCACAGTCAAGTCGTTGGCCGGCTTGGCTGCGACCCTCAGAAAAGGATCCTGCGCCGTCCCGGCGACGTAGTCCTGAATCTGCGTGATCAGCGACGGCACCAGATTGAAATTTTGGTGGACATTGGGAAACTCATCGAGCAGCTTCACCATGCCGTAATAATCCTTGAGGGCATGCAGACGCACCCAGGGCAGACGATATTCCCCCGTCACCAAGTCCTTGTAGAAAGGCTGGTGCTGGTGCCAGAGAAGGATCAGACGCAGGGTGGGCATGACAGGAAAGTCAGTCTAGCATGTCGCCTCACCTCCGACTGCGCACCGCAAGGCGTGTCGAAATACGTCCGGCGGTCGGCGAGCCTGCATTTCAACGCTCCGCCTACACCACTCTCTGTAGGTGTCGCCATCCGAGTCTTCCGGTACACTAGAACTCGAAAATGCCTGAAATATCCAACCCCGCGGCTTCTGACCGGCCCACCCTGCTGTCCGATCAGGATCTCTACTTATTCAATGAGGGCAGTAACTATCGCATGTATGAGACCATGGGTGCCCATCTGGTCACTCGTGATGGGCAAGCTGGCGCCATTTTCAGCGTCTGGGCTCCAAATGCTCGTCTAGTCTCGGTGATTGGAAGCTTTAACTCCTGGGGTGCGCGAAGCAATCTGCTCGAACGCCGCGGAGACTCCGGCATCTGGGAAGGATTTGTTCCCGGAGTAAACAAGAGTGCGCTCTACAAATTCCATATCGAGTCGAACCGCCACAACTATCACGTCGACAAAGCCGATCCTATCGGCCTGTTCCACGAAAAACCTCCACGCACGGCGTCTGTGGTGTGGGACCTCGACTACCAATGGGGCGATCACGACTGGATGGAAAGGCGTGCGGGACGCAACTCGTTGCGTGCTCCGCACTCCATTTATGAAGTGCACCTCGGCTCCTGGATGCGCGTTCCCGAGGAGCATAATCGTCCGCTGACCTACCGCGAGACCGCGCCGAGGCTCGCGCAATATGTCGAGCGAATGGGATTTACTCACGTGGAATTCCTGCCGGTGATGGAACATCCTTTCTATGGTTCCTGGGGATACCAGACCACTGGCTATTTCGCCCCTACATCGCGCTACGGCACCCCTCAGGATTTCATGTATCTGGTCGACTACCTGCATCAGCATGGCATCGCGGTCATCCTGGACTGGGTGCCTTCGCATTTCCCTTCCGACGCCCACGGCCTGGCTTACTTCGACGGCACACATCTCTACGAACACGCGGATTCACGGCAGGGTTTCCATCCTGACTGGAAGACGCACATCTTCAACTACGGACGTACCGAGGTGCGAAGCTTCCTGATGTCGAGTGCGATGTTGTGGCTCGACAAATACCACATCGACGGCTTGCGGGTGGATGCGGTTGCGTCGATGCTCTACCTCGATTACTCCCGCAAAGAGGGAGAATGGATTCCCAATAAATTCGGCGGACGCGAGAATCTGGAGGCCATCGAGTTCCTCCGCCGTTTCAATCAGGAAGTCTATAAAGAGCATCCTGAAGTCCAGACCACCGCGGAAGAGTCCACTTCCTGGCCGATGGTTTCGCGGCCGGTGTACTTGGGCGGACTGGGTTTCGGCATGAAATGGGACATGGGATGGATGCATGACACGCTGGAATATTTCAAGCAGGATCCCATCCACCGCAAATATCATCACAGCAAGCTCACTTTCCGGATGCTCTATTCATTTCAGGAAAACTTCGTGTTGCCGCTGTCGCACGATGAAGTCGTCCACGGCAAGGGGTCGCTGCTCGGCAAAATGCCTGGCGACGAGAAAAATCGCTTTGCCAACCTCCGGCTGTTGTTCGGGTACATGTACGCTCAGCCGGGGAAAAAACTGATGTTCATGGGGTGCGAGTTTGGTCAGGTCCGCGAGTGGACCCACGACAGCAGCCTGGAGTGGCACGTGCTTCAGTATCCAGTCCACAGCGGGGTACAGCAGTGGGTAGGACAGTTGAACCGGCTCTACCGCGCTGAAGCCGCCATGCATGTGCTGGATAACAACGCCGCCGGCTTCGATTGGGTGGACTGCAACGATAACCTCACTAGCACAATCTCCCTCCTGCGCAAGACCGAATCCGCGAAGGACACAATTCTTATCGCTTGTAATTTCACGCCGATAACCCGTGTGGGCTATCGTGTCGGCGTGCCGCATGGCGGCTACTGGCGGGAATTGTTGAACAGCGATGCTTTGGAGTACGGCGGCACCGGGGTGGGGAACCTTGGCGGAGTTCATGCTGAAGCTGAACCCGCCCACGGTCGTCCCTTTTCGTTGAAGCTGACTCTGCCGCCGTTAGCAGCGTTGTTCCTCAAGGCTGGATAACGAATCCATCCCCCGATACACGCCTCCAAAACCCCGTGCTAGACTGCGGTCAGAAGCGTCCCGATGCGGATCCTTACCCGCTACATCCTCCGCGAAGTCAGTTCACACGCCCTCATTGGCGCGGCGATCTTTACCTTCGTGCTCTTCACGCGCGACCTGGGACGCATTCTTGAACTCGTAGTCCGCGCCAGCGCGCCGCTGCCCAGCGTGGCTGAAATTTTCTTCTACACCGTGCCCCTGGCGCTCACTTATACGATTCCGATGAGCGTGCTGGTGGGGATTCTTATTGGTCTGAGCCGTCTCGCCGCCGACAGTGAAATCACTGCGATGCGCGCCAGCGGCTTGGGCGTGTGGAGCTTTGGCCGCGTGCTGGCGATCTTCGTCGTCGGCGCATGGTTGCTGGCGCTGATCAACGGACTTTATCTC
>DATNLE010000095.1:0-7782 GCA_035603035.1 Candidatus Acidiferrales bacterium
CGTTTCGCCGGTAGCGGGATTGATAGTGGCAATTGGCATGATCAGTCTTCTTTGAGCTCAAGATTGTATTGTAAGAAGTCTTATAAAATCAGTCGCTTGTTCTTGGCTGAAGTATTGGCCATCAATTATGGTGGTCGTACCACTATACCATCTGCCGGCCCGTCCTCAGGGCTGTTAGGATTCGCGCGGGGGGACTGCAAAAATGGATTCGACGACTCGGACCGTGCTGATTACCGGAGCCTCCGGGGGCATTGGATTCGAACTGGCGAAATTGTTTGCCAAAGATCGCTACAACTTGGTGCTAACGGCTCGCAGCGGCGACAAACTTAAGCAGATTGCGGCGCAACTGCAGGAGGAGTTTGGGGTTACGGTGAAGACCGTGGCGCTGGACTTGGCTGCGGAACAAGCGGCGAAGATTTTGTTCGATCATCTTGACGGCGAGGGCATGGTGGTGGATGTTTTGGTGAACAATGCCGGGTTCGGAGCCTATGGCGGGTTCGCAGGATTAGCTGAGGAAGAAATTCTCGGGCAGATTCAATTGAATGTTACGGCGCTCACACATTTGACGCGGTTATTTTTGCCGGGGATGATCGCGCGTCGCGGCGGGAAGATTATGAATGTGGCATCCACCGCGGCCTTTCAGGCGGGCCCGCTGATGGCTGTTTATTATGCGACCAAGGCCTATGTGCTTTCGTTTTCCGAAGCGTTGGCGAACGAAGTTGCGGGGACAGGAGTGGTGGTGAACTGTTTCTGTCCAGGACCTACGGACACCGCTTTCCAGAAGCGCGCAGGGATGGAGACTTCGCGGCTCGTCAAGAAAATGGGAGCGATGAAGGGGGATGCCGTGGCGCGGGACGGTTATCGGGGATTGATGGCGGGGAAGACGGTGGTAATTTCCGGAGTGCGAAACTGGCTTGTGGCGGAGTCGGTGAGATTCGCGCCGCGGACGTGGGTGACAGCAGTGTCGCGGTGGGTGACAGAGAAGGCGGAGTAGCACGTTTTCGCTTGGCTCTGTTCCCGGCGCTACGGACCACGAACGGGTCAATGCTGCAAAATTCATACTTTCTAACGGCTCCCCCAGCCGGAAGGTTATCCTTGCGCGAAACCGACGGTGAAAGCCGCCGAATTTCGCCACCGCATCCCTTCCGAGATTCCCGCACAGGTCATCGGTATCTGTCCCGTACCCGAGATAAAATCGGTATTTTCCTCAGAGTCGCCGTCTTATCGCCGACTCCGAGGTAGACTTGCGGCTGCATGCAGATCTGTCGCGTAACCAGCCCACCTGCGCCAAAGCTCTTGCTTATACCCTCGTCCTAGACTTGGACCCGGCGCGAAACTGGTGGTAGTAACGAAACGAAAAGGTCTGTTACCGATGCGCCCGTATCAAATGCGGGAGCAGCAGATTCTCCGCGTCTACCGTGCACTCGATTACCGGTGTCAGCAGCTTCATATACATCCGCGCTCCGGCCCCCCACCGCCCGGTTCAGGTCTCCCGCCTCACACTCGCCATCGCCTACTGGGCGGATTGCAGTTCCGACGCAAGCTGATTGATGGCGGAGACGTCGAAGAAGTTGGATAGATCTGCGTGGCCGGCCAGGGTATCGCGCTGCTTGCCTTCGACCAGGATTTTCACTTTCAGGATGCCGGGGATGTTCTCGGAAAGTGTTTGGATGAGAGAGGTGACGGTAAGTTCTTCAGCGAGCACGCCGGAGCGGTGGCCGTCGGCGAAAGCGGCGTTGACGTCAATGACGGCGAGGCCGGGATCGACGAGATAGACGCTGCGAATGTCGGAGCCGGGAGGAAGCGGATGCGGCGAAGACTTATCGAGATACAGCGCGATGAGGGTGCGAAGGACTTCTTCGGCGCGCTGCTGACGCACCGAGGGCATGGGAATCTGTGCAGACTGGGAGCGGAGAACCTCGATATCGTCGTAGGCCACAAACAAGGTCACTCGTTCCGTATTTCCTGCGACGGGGGCGACGACGGGTCCAGAGTCGAGTGAGGGGACGGGAGTGGCAGCGGCGCGTCCGCGCATGTGCCAGGCGTAAAGGCTCATCCCGAGAACGGCCGCGAGAAGGATGGAGAGCGCGATAAAAAAGTGGCGTGGAATCATTTTTCCTCAATCATGGCGCCGCTCCGAGTTGAGCGCGAATGGCGACGATTCCATTAGCCACGGCGCCGGCAATCAGTTGCTGGTAGGCCGGAGCCGCGAGAGCAGAGACGTCAGAGGCGGGCGGTGCGACTTCGACCGCGATGGCGGCGGTGACAATGTTATTTAAGGGACGGAGGGGCGCAGTGAGGCTGCGGACGGTGATCTCAGCCTTTTTTAACGCGGCGGTAACGCTGGCAGCTGCCACTTGGCTCAGCGGGATAGAGGAAGCCTGCGCGGTGGGCCAAGAGCGGAAGGGACCGCGATCATCGCTGTCAGCATAGGGAATCAGCGCGGTATAGAGGCGAACGCCGTGTCCACTGGAGGCCGCGTGCAGCGCTATGTAGATGGCTGCATGCGTGGTGTTGGCAAAGAAGGCGCGTTCGTCGATGGAAAGGTCAGCGTCGGAATCTCGAAGAACAAGGGTGGAGATACCGCGACTCTCCAGTTCCAGGCGGAGACGGCGTGCGAACGCGAGGCAGACGTCTTTCTCGGCGAGAGTGAGGCTGAGGGCCTCGCCACGATCGGAGCCACCGTGACTGGCGTCGACGACCGCGAAATAACGGCGCGGGGCAGAAGACGGAGTCGCCGGTGCTTGCGCGGCCGGAACGTTTTGCGGCACGGCGAGGGATGGTTTGAGGGCCGTGGCCGGGGCTGCGGCAGGTTGCGATTTCGCGGGAGTGAGCGTGATCGTGCGGCCATCATTGCTGAAGGCGGCCATGAGCGGAACGGTTGTGGTAACCGTGATTTGGGCGGCACCGTTGCTCTCGGAATATTCCGCGGAGGGAATGTTCTTGCTGGCGAAGGTGAGAGTGGGGGAGGCAGGCGCGGTAATAGGTTCGTGGCTGAAGGTCATGTGCAGTTTGCCGGGTTCAGTGGCAACGGAGGGATTGACGGGCGCTGTGAACTGAAAGATGAGGTGGGAGGGATCGTCGGGGGCGACTGAGGCGGTGAAGTGAGTGGCGACGTTCCCGATGAACAGACGGTTAGAGTCCTCGTGCAGAGTTGCGGGACCGCCGAGGAAACGAGGCAAGAGGGAGTTGAGGGCGGCGAGTGGCACCAAGCCACGTCCGTTTTCCATGAGAAACTTGGCGGAAAGATCGGCGTCGTATCCCTGGATGCGGGCGTGATTTTTGTCGACGGTGAACTCTCCGAGGATGTTGTTGTAGTGGAGACGCCAGTGCAAACCGTCGGCCTTGGCGCTGACGGTGCCGAGGGGTTCTAGGACTTCGAGCAAGCCGACGTAGTCGCGGCCTTGGCGCTGCACGATTGGGAGGGAATAGTTGGCGACGGTGGAGTAGATGGAGAGCCGTTTTTGAGGAACAGCGGCGGAGAGCAGGACCGGGAACAACAGTACTGGGCCGAGGAAGAAAACCAGGTGCAGGGCCCCCCGGAGGTCAAAGCGAACCGGGAGTTGGCGGGCTCCCGGGCTCCGCCCGGTCGGACGGCCGAGAGCTCGCCCTGAGCTAGTCGAGGGGGTGGCTGTCCCCACACGAGGGCTAGTCGAGGGCATAGACCGTCAATCCGCTGAGAAGCTTGGGGTAGAAGTCGGTGGATTTTTGGGGCATGACTTCACCGGCGAAGGCAATATCGCGGACTTGGGTTACGCGGCAAGGATTCATCAGGAAAACAACGTCGGCACGAGGGCTGCCTTGCAGATGCGACAGGGCCTCGGTGGCATCGCGAACGTAGGAAATATTCTGCTGGTTGCGGATGGATTCTTCAGTAAGGTGCAAAACATTTTCCAACAGGACCTTATGGAGTTGCACAACGTCAAGCGATTGCTGACGTATGGAAAGGCCGGCAAGGTTTTGCGCGGCATTGGGATTGGGATGGTGCAGCAGAAAGCATCGGTTGGCGGTGACGGCGAGCATGCTGGTTCCGGAGCGTCCACACTCGCAAAGCATGGTGGTCGCACGGACCGCGTCGATGGGGGCGTCGACTTCATCTACGTCAAAGAAGGTTCGGACTGAATTGCGGAAGGCTTCTTCGGAAAAGGAGGGCAGGCTATGGACGACGCGGTGCGTGGGCAGGATGAGGAGTGCGGGGCTGTTCATGTTGACGAAGGTCATCATGACGAACTCGTAGGGAGCAGAATCTTGTTGATCCGTGGAAGAGGATGCGGCGGCAGGGCCTCGGCTGCTTCGACGCTCGTTCCGATAGGTAAGGGCGGTTTCGTAGCGATGGTGTCCGTCGGCGATGATGAGTCTTTTGTCGCTCATGGCGGTGTGGACAGAATCGATGACTTTGGGATCAGAAACCTGCCAAACGCGATGCAGAACCTCATATTCATCGGTAACGGCGATGTCAGGCTCGGCCGGGGTGGTGAGGAGAGATTCGACCTCTCCGGAGTCCTCGTAAAGCATGAAAATCTGGCCGAAGTGGGCGCGGGTGGCGCGGAGAAGATCGAGTCGGTCAGCCTTGGGCTTGGCCAGGGTTTGCTCGTGCCGGAAGACGACGCCGGCGGAATAGTCCTCAATCCGGCCGAGAGCTATGAATCCGCGGCGTTCCAATGGCGTGGTTGAACCGGGCAGCATAAAGTGCTGAGAATAGACGTATAAGGACGGTCGAGAATCCTGGCGGAGGATGCCTCGCTGGCGCCAGTCGCTAAAATAGGAAGCTGCGCGGGAATATACATTGTTTGCCGGATTGTCATGCGCTTCATGGCGACCCAGGATGATGCGAACGAGGTTGTACGGGCTGGCAGCGTAATAGCGATCCTGAAGCGCGGGAGTGATTTTGTCGTAGGGTTGAGTGACGACTTGAGCATGGAATAGCCGTTGCGGCTCTTTATCCTGATCATTCGCATAACGAAACGCGCGGAAGGGAATAATGTCAGCCATGGAAGGTTCTGATTGTAGCAAGTGGCGGCGAATTCCGGCTTGGTGATCGCCGGCTCCAGAATGAATCGCCCAAAATGGGCGTCCATTCTGGGTTGTCATCAAGATTTGACAAAAAAGGCGCAGCCACCCGGGGGAAGCTGTGATATTATCGCCGCCAATTGAGGTGCTTATGTCCTCCGCGGATGAGCGCCGGTTGCATCGCCCGATGTTCCGAGCCGGGAAGTACGGTTTGCTTCGACCCTGGAATCTCAGCCCTGTCCGGTTACGCACGATCTCGTGTGGTCCTGATACTTTCCTTTCTGTTCTTTTCTGGGCCTCCCTGTTGGCATTCGGTTTGTGCTTCGGCTGGTTGACCCCTGCGCTGGCGCAGACCGACGTGAACGACATTCACGTCGCGCCGCGGACCGTGGAAAAGGCAAAGACGGAAGAAACGAAGGAGAGCATAGTCTCGCCTTCCTTGAATGCCCACGTACGTCCACTGAGAGCATCGGCGGATCTGGTGCTGGTGCCGGTGACGATCACGGATCCGATGAACCGACTGGTGACTGGACTGGAGAAGGAAAACTTCCAGCTTTTCGAGGGCAGCGCCGGGCAGGAGATCAAAACTTTCTCCAGTGAGGATGCTCCGGTTTCGCTGGGGGTGATTTTCGATTCGAGCGGAAGCATGAGCAGCAAAATGGACCGGGCGAAGGATGCGGTGGTGGAGTTTTTCAAGACCGCCAATCCGCAGGATGAGTTCTTCATGATCACATTCTCGGACGAGCCCGAGGTGGTGAGCGATTTCACCAGTTCGGTGGACGAGATTCAGGGCAAGCTGGTGTTTACCGTGCCACGAAAGCGCACTGCGCTCTTGGACGCGATCTATATGGGTGTCACCAAGATGCGGCAGGCAAAGTATGCGAAAAAGGCTCTCCTCATCATTTCCGATGGAGGCGATAATCACAGCCGCTACACGGAGGGTGAAATCAAGGCATTGGTGAAAGAAGCGGATGTGATGGTCTACGCGATCGGCATTTACGACCGTTATTTCCAAACCCAGGAAGAACGGCTGGGTCCGGAGCTGCTGGGTCAGGTTGCGGAACTGTCCGGTGGGCGGGCGTTTACGGTGGAAAATCCCAATGATCTGGCGGATGTAGCGACAAAGATTGGCATCGAACTGCGAAATCAGTACGTGCTCGGATATCGTCCGCACAACGGATCGCGGGACGGCAAATGGCGTAAGATCAAGGTGAAGTTACTACCGCCGAAAGGACTGCCGCCACTGCGAGTGTATGCCAGGACCGGATATTACGCGCCCGAAGAATAAGGGTGTAGGCTACTTTATTGTTGTTTTGAGTTTCACGATTTGGGCTGGAGCAGCCCTGGCTGCGGCACTGGCGCAATCGGTACCCGGAGGCTCCGGGTGGGCGCTCTCTCGGGTCCAATCCCCCGCGGCCCCTGCTACATCTGCTAGTCCCTCTACATCCAACGAGCCTCAAGCAAGCGCGGGCGAAAAGTCCCCGACTCCTTCAGGCCAGCAACCGTCTAGCCAACAGAAAAATTCCGAGGACAATGGAACATTCGTTATCCGCAAAGATGTCGACGAAGTGGTTTTGCACGCCACGGTGGTGGATGACAGGCAACGCATCGTGACCGATTTGGACAAGAATGCCTTCACCATTACGGAAGATGGCAAACCGCAGACAATTATTTCCTTCCATCATGAAGACATTCCGGTGGCGATGGGGATCGTGATTGATAATTCCGGATCGATGCGGGAAAAACGGACCAAGGTCAACCAGGCAGCGCTGAATCTGGTGCGGTCGAGTAATCCCCAGGACGAGGTTTTCGTGGTGAATTTTAACGACGAATATTATCTCGATCAGGATTTCACCAATGACCTGCTCAAATTGAAAGAGGCGCTGGAAAAGATTGACGCCAAGGGTGGGACTGCTCTTTACGAAGCTGTGGTGGCGTCCGCCGATCACCTGAAGAGGGATGCGAAACTGGAGCGGAAAATATTGTTCGTGGTGACCGACGGAGAAGACAATGCCAGCCGAGAGACTTTGGAGCAGGCGGTGAAGCAGTTGCAGGAAGAAAATGGCCCGTCGGTATACGCGCTTGGAATTTTAGGGGATGAAGAGCATCCCAAGCGCGCCAGGCATGCGCTGGAGATTATCGCGCAACGAACCGGGGGACTGGCGTTTTTTCCCAAGACACTGGACGAAGTGGATGAGATCAGCCGGCAAGTGGCGCACGATATCCGCAACCAATACACCATTGGATATAAGCCGACAAATCCGAGATCCAGCGGTGGTTTTCGACAGATCCGTGTGGACGCGAAAGCCAAGGGTCACAGCAAGCTGATGGTGCGGACCAAGAGCGGGTACTACGCGAGAACGCCGGCAGCAGCGGCTTCGGGAGGCCGATAGCGCCGCCAGGGCCAGAGCAGGTCAAAAAGGATTGATCGTTGCACCCCTTGCCGTTCGCCGGAGAACGAATTTGTGCCCTGATTTCCTGGGTCGCATGCGCGTTTTGGATCGTTCCGGAAATTGTCGCATCGGCAGTGAAGCGATCCGCCGATTCTGCGAAAGCGCGGGATCAGGGCTCGCTTAGACTTACTAGGCTGCGTTACCTCGATCGCCCTCTTTGCGATGCAAGTAGGCGTGCGCCAAGAGCCCTCAGGTCCTTCCTCTTGCGCCGATTCGTGGGCCCGCGTCCAATTGCCCTTGGCCTCCCACCGAAGTCCGGCGAGGGCGAGTGCGAGTCCCACCGAGGGTCTGGCCGCGGTGAGGGATTTACGAAAATCAT
>DATNLE010000096.1:0-1439 GCA_035603035.1 Candidatus Acidiferrales bacterium
ATCTCGAATTAGCGATTACGGAAGCTGTTAAGCAGGCTGCGCCTGAATGCGAAACCTTCGTTGGTGTGGTCCTTCAGAAAACGAAACCGAGATCGCGCCGTGATGCAAATTGGCAGCTTCGGGGAATAAAGTTCGGTCAAGCTGATAGAAAGATAGCCAGCGAAGCCTTAGCCGGCACTATCGAACGTATGCAGCGAGGATTTTATATTGGAGAACGTGGATAATCTAAGAGTCTGTCCGGAGACTTCAGGCCGGATTGCAAAGTTTTCTGAGCATGAGGCGAATTGATGCGAGGCGTAAGAATGCCAAGGCCTTTCGGTTGAGGCACTCCCAGTCTTTAGCCAAGCGGCGGCAGCGATTGAGCCACGCAATGGTGCGCTCGACGATCCAGCGTTTGGGCAAGACCACAAAGCCGCTGACCTGATCGGAACGTTTGACTATTTCGACGTCGAGATGCGGCAGAACTTTTGCAAGCGCTTTCGCAAATTTCGGCCCTTGATATCCGCTGTCGGCGAACAGCGTCTTCAAGAAGGGAAACATGCCGAACAGTGTCGCCATGACCAGAACGCCTCCATCGCGATCTTGAATGTCGGCCGGATGAACGATGGCGTGGAGCAGAAGACCTAATGTGTCGACAAGAATGTGCCGCTTCTTGCCCTTGATCTTCTTGCCCGCATCGTACCCGTGCAGATCAATGCACGCCCCCCCTTTTCTGCGCTTTTCACGCTCTGGCTGTCGATGATGGCGGCAGTCGGACTGGCTTCCCGCTGCTCTTGTTCGCGACATTGTTCATAGAGCGTGTGGTGGATTCGCTCCAACGTGCCGTCATAGGTCCACAGATCAAAGTAGTCGTAGACAGAGCTTCTCGGCGGCAGGTCTTTCGGGATCGCGCGCCACTGACAGCCAGTCGAGAGAATGTACATCAGGCCGTTCACCACCTCCC
The DNA here is from genome assembly GCA_035603035.1 of Candidatus Acidiferrales bacterium. Lineage (GTDB taxonomy): Bacteria > Acidobacteriota > Terriglobia > Terriglobales > Acidobacteriaceae > Sulfotelmatobacter. The sequence continues at coordinate 944 of DATNLE010000096.1, forward strand.
GCATGATCACCGTGCGCTTGCCACCGCCGGTCTTGCCCGGCGGGATCAGCGGTTCGACCAGTCGCCATTCGTCGTCGGTCAGATCGCTCGGATATCGCAACTTGCTGCGGTCGTAACGGGCGCGGTTCTTGCTCGTCCACATCGGTGACCCCTCCTCGAATCAGGCCACCTCTCTTGAATCACAGGTGATTCATATGACTCAAGAACTCTTCGGACAGACACTAAGTTATTTCAATAACATGTTCGCGCACGCGCGCGAAGGTGATGTATGGGCAAATGGATCGGCTGCGGTTTCGAAGCATCCGCGCCGAGGGTGCTGCCACGAGGGGTGAGAAGCTTGCAACGAAGCCGCGAACGAGCAATTTGACACAGCAAAGCCAATTATTATCGAAACGTCCGGCATCGTCGCCGCACGGGCTCAGTTTTGGCTGAACGAACCCCAATCTCGGATCGCGAGGCGGACGGCTTCCCGAGCGATGCGTTGCGATCCCGGCTT
>DATNLE010000106.1:0-46608 GCA_035603035.1 Candidatus Acidiferrales bacterium
GCGACAACTGATCCATGTGGGAGCCTTCAACCTGAGCCTGATCCTACGGGTGCTGCTGGGTTCGGGCAAGCCGCGGGAGTGGAAGAACCAGCAGGGAGAGCTGCTTTTGCGCCTCTTTTTCTTGCTGCAATGCTTTAATGGGCCGAATCACCCGGCGGAACTCCGCATCTACGATCTTCTCGATGTCTTTTGACGCAAACCACTCGATCAAGCGACGGCGCTCGCGCTTCCGAAATTCAGATCCTTGCACCACGGGCTGCTAAGACTAAGGTGCGAGCGCACGAGCCTTCTACCCAGGGCTGTTACGAGATTGGCTAAACCGAGATTTCGTTCTTGACCTCAAAAACGGGAACAATCATACACCTGTTTTGTCGGGGAGCTGATTGAATTAAGTTCCATCTTGGCTACTGCGAAAGGTTAGCGACCAGCACCAGCACTGGCGGTATTGGCCGTATCATGGGCAGCTTCGCGTCGAGCGTGGTGCTGATGGGTCTCCCCCTAATAGAACGGCGTCTTTTCAGGCCAGGGAAAAGGGGTAGAACTTTGACGGTACGACCAGAGCCTGGACACTTCGGGAGTAATCTAATCGGGCTGCCGACAACTTCGGCGGATTCGGCGTCTTCGTGAGTTTCAGGTAGCTACCCATCGTCTGAGTCAGCGGCTAGTCCACCTCGTCCGCAATCGTCATAACATCCGGTAGCAGCAGACTGAAGTCTAGAGCGTTCATATTGTCTTTCACCGTTCCGAACAGGGTCACCTGAAGGATTCGGGTTTCATGCACCAGCATCTGCAACGGAGTCTTGCTCTGATCCCGAAACTACAGCTCACAACGCCGAAAATCTTGCCGTGACTTTCATGTTGTTGCCCCACTATGCGGGCTGCACAAGTCCGGCACAACTGGGCGCGTTGGGAAGCTTTCTATTTCTCTCAACGCTGCCAAAAGGGGCTCCACACCCGGGTTCAGCGCAAGGTCTGCTTTCGTCAGAAAAGCGAAAGCTCCGTCGCCCGCGACCTGGGACATTTCAGACTTGACAACACTGGCATTCGGTATATTGTGTTAGCTAGAGCGGTTACGCTTTATCGTCTTTCAGATCCCCTGAACTAAGTCAGCCCATCTGAAGTTCTCTCCTCTTAGTGGCACAAAACCCAGGAGGTTGACATGTTTGCTCGTCACGTTACCATGCACCTGAAGCCCGATACCCGTGCTGAGTTTACCCAGACAATCGAGAACGAGATTCTTCCACTCCTTAAGAAACAGCACGGCTTCCTAGACGAAATCGTATTCGTCGACCCTGGCTCCGGAACGGAAGGGGTCGCCATCAGTCTTTGGGACAAGAAAGAAGACGCGGAAGCCTATCTCCGCGGCAGCTATCCAGAAGTGCTCAAGGCATTGGCGAAGGTGATCGACGGCACTCCTGAGGTCCGAGACTTTGAGGTTGCTCACTCGACGTTGCAAGAGCCCCCTGCTCGAGTAGCAGCCTGAGGCCAAGAAGGCAGGCTTTCGCGTTCGTTGGGGGCGGCCGATCCCCGTCCCCTTACGAAAGAGACAGGAGTCGAGGTTTAGATCTTTCTGGTCACGCCCGCTTCTCAAAGGTAACTGCTTTCCGAAACGCCCGCCTCCAGAAGACTTGGAGATGTTCAGTGCCCCAACAATCGCAGATTTCCTTTCCAATGGGCACGAAAAACGTGCTCATTATCGATGGCAACGAAGCCATGCAGAAGGTGCGCGCCCGCGTGCTGAGAAGCCACGGAGTTCACGTGCACACGGCCAAAAGCGTCACGGAAGCAGAGTTGCTCTGGGTCCCTGATTTTTTCGATTTGGTACTGCTGGACGTGCGCCAGAGATCCAAAGAAGCAGTGGAGTTCTGGCGAACGATTCGGCGACAGCATCCAAGTCAGCGGATCAGTTTCCTGGTTGGACCCCCAACCTACCTGTCGCCCACCTGCGCCGACGAAGTCATAGCCAGCGACGAGGTTCCTGAAGATCGGGTGCAGGGGCCAGGACTCCTGCATCTCGCATAAGTCTTACAGACGATAGCAGCCAGATGGAGATAATAGATCAAGGAGAGAATTCCATGAAATCAGAGCTTTTGACCAAGAGAGATGCAGCGATCACGACTCACGAGGAGGAGAACGTGCGCGCTCGCGCTTACGAGCTGTATGAAGTGCGCGGCAAAACAGATGGCCATGCGGAAGAAGACTGGCTTCAAGCAGAAGGCGAAGTAGCAGGAAGCAACGAACGAAAAGCCGTCCGAGCGTCAAGCTCAAAGATCACTGTGAAAATCGTTGGTGAAGCCTGACGGGTTGGACCATCACGTAGTGGAGAGCGATGCTCTAACCACCGGAGGTAAGCCATGACTAACATCTACGTCGGTAACTTAGATTTTTCCACTCACGAAGACCAGCTTCAGACATTATTCGCGGCGTACGGAGCTGTTAAAACAGTTACGGCCGTCACGGATCGTGACACAGGTCAACCGCGTGGATTTGCGTTCGTCGAGATGACGAATGCTGCGGAGGCGCGAGCTGCTATTCGTACCCTGAACGGTTCGGTCCACAGCGGGCGCGCCCTGATTGTCAATGAAGCTCGCCCTAAGCTCTACCGCCGTGGCGAATACGATTCACTTCCCAGTAGGGATCACCGGCGCCATCATATCTAATGATTGGGCAGACGATGTTGTTGGCTGTTCCTGCGGCAAGCATTCGGGAGAATTCGATGCAGTATCAGAACGGCCTGCCAAACGACACAGGGGGGATTATGAATACAGGCAGCTCTAAATCTCTGGACAGCGGAGCGTGGAGGGATTTGTACAAGGCTGCGCTGTTTGAGGTTGATAACGCCAGACTCCCGGAGCGCATTGCGCAAGCAGAGAAAGCACTCGCACTAAGGGCACGGGAGTTGTTTCAGATAGCCGGAGACAATATCGAAGAGGAACAAGCTCTGGATGACACGATGTACGCTTTGCATGCTCTGCGGAACACATCGCAAACTAGCCACTGTATACCGCATCGCAGTGAGGCTGCCTAGGTTAACTCGCAGATGCTGCGCCATCCCTTTCCGGGATCGCCCTGCGTGCACATCTCGCCTACGGCGTTATTCGTGCGCGTTGTCGAGAAATAGTCTGAGCTTGCCGGAGCGTGAAGGCTGGCGCAGCTTGCGCAAAGCCTTGGCTTCGATCTGGCGAATGCGCTCGCGGGTGACGGCGAACGCCCGACCAACCTCCTCCAGAGTGTGCTCCGAATCGTCCTCCAGGCCAAAGCGCATCCTCATGATCTTCTCCTCGCGCGGTGTCAGGGTGTGCAGCACGAGCGCGGCCTGCTCCTTCAGGTTCACGTTGATGGCCGCCTCGTCGGGTGCGAGCACAGTGCTGTCTTCGATGAAGTCGCTGAGATGAGAATCCCCCTCCTCACCAATTGGCGTCTCTAGCGAGATCGGTACCTGCATGATCTTGCGCACTTTGCGCAGCTTGGCTGCGGGAATGTCCATGCGTTTGGCAATCTCTAACGAGGTCGGTTCGCGGCCTAACTCCTGGACCAGTTGCAGCGAGACGCGAATCAGCTTGTTGACGATCTCGACCATGTGCACCGGGAGGCGGATGGTGCGCGCCTGGTCGGCAATGGCGCGGGTGATTGCCTGGCGAATCCACCACGTCGCGTAGGTGGAAAACTTGTAGCCGCGGCGATACTCGAACTTGTCCACTCCCTTCATCAGGCCGACGTTGCCCTCCTGGATCAGGTCGAGGAACTGAAGCCCGCGGTTGCCATACTTTTTGGCGATGGAAACCACGAGGCGGAGGTTGGCTTCGATGAGTTCGTGTTTGGCCTGCTCCGCGTCCATCTCGCCCTGGATGATTTCGCGCTGCGTGCGCCGCAGCTCCTGGAAGCTCACGCCGGCGTCGCTTTCCAGGCTTCTCAGGTCGGCACGATGCTGCCCCTGCGCCTTGCGGTAATCTTTCTGGAGTTCTTGGCTGCGCGTGATCTCAATCTTCTTTTGCAGGTTGCTGACCTGCCGGTCGAGTGAGCGCATTATGTCCACGGTTTTATTCACCCGATCGACTAGGCGTTTGCGCTCGAAGTTGGTGAAACGGAGGTTGCGGATGATCAGCGAGAGCCGAATGATCTCGCGGCCCAGGCCGCATCGGCAGCGGCGGTATTCGCGTGCTTTCTTCTTTGCTGGGATGGTCGGTAGTCTTCCGGCCAGCTTTCTGGCTCTTTTGTAATGCTTCTGCAGCTCGTCGATGCGGCGTGTGGTGTCCTTGACGCGGTTCTGCAGGATGTCCTCGGTCATTTCTTCCTCATCGAAGACGACAATTTCCTTGATCGAGCGCACACCGCGCTTCAAATCCTCGGCGATGGCCAGAATCTGACGGATCACAATAGGCGAGCGTGAAAGTGCCTTCAGCACGCGCAGCTGTCCGCGCTCGATGCGCTTGGCAATATCCACTTCCCCTTGGCGGGTGAGCAGAGGCACAGTGCCCATCTTGCGCAGGTAGATACGCACCGGATCGTTGGTCTTTTCAGGAGCCGCTCGGGTCAGGTCGAGCTCGACTTCGTCGGTGGCCTCAACTTCGTTGTCAAGCTTGTTTTTGAGGGACGAGGTGGGCAGCTTGGGCTGGCCCTCAAGCACGTCAATGCCGTGCGTCCCGATGGTGGCGAGCAGGTCGTCCAGGGACTCCGGAGAATGGACGTCATGGGGAGTCAGGTTATTCACCTCGTTGTAAGCGAGATAGCCTTTTTCCTTTCCGGCGTCAATGAGTTTTTTAATGTTGTCAAGAGCCAAGCGGAATCCCTTCAGCGCCGTCCTGCATGGAGCAAAGGGTTCTTAATTGATTCTGCAGCGGCAAGTTCAACTGAGACTGCGGGAACCCAAAACTGAAACGATGCTAGCCTTCTCCTAACTAGACATTTCGTCCAGTACTTCGGCAATCGTCTAAAGGCGAATTGAGGCCCACATCTGACTTCTACTCTTTTGAATGGCTGCTGTCTGTACGCTACCGTCCTTTGGCGATCCGGCTATCCACGCTCTAAAAATCCCAAAGTTTCTATCATGCCAGTCGCTTCCTGTGGTCCGCAAAGAGCCTGACGATTTCGGTGAACTGCACCGAAAGCTGAGGGACTTCTTGGCGGGGTACGGCGTTGCGTTTGACGAATTTTCTCACCGCACGGTCGGCAAGGCTTGACCACTTCTCTGCGTCCACAAGCTCCGAGCACTTGCGACAAGCTGCCCACATCCCCGACCCGCTCCTGAAAAGGGGCAGCCCGCTGAACTCAAAGTTTTCGCACTGGTATCCCTTGAACGCTGGGGAGGTATTGCAGAAGTCGCAGGCGTCACCGCCTTGGGGAACTCGGTGGGCGTAGAGGGGGCGACCGTAGTAGTTCGACATAGTTTCTCCCTCGAAATCGGGGGAGAGGCTGATGGCGGGATAACATGTGGTCACTCTTGAGCCCCCTCAATGACCATCAGCATCGAAAGTTCTACGAGTTGAGTATACGCCTTGGAAGAGCACCGGCTGGTATGTGCTTCGGCCCTGAAGGTAAAAAGTCCAAGCTATGCGACGGCCTTCGCGGGCCTTCGCGAGCGGTGTTTGACAACCGCTGCGCGGAAGCCTAGCATTTTAGTTGAGCAAGCTACCTCTCCTTACTCTTTCAGGTCCCCTGAACTAAGTCAGCCCATCTGAAGTTTTTTCCCTTAGATTCCCTCCAAGGAGGAATTACGTTATGACCGTATTGACCCGTTGGGAACCTTTCCGTCAGTCTGCCACTATGCAAGACCGCATGAACGTCATGAACCGTCTTTTACGTGAGACTTATAGCCCCGAAGGCCCGGAGGAGGCGCTAACAACCACCAACTACGCACCGCCGGTGGACATCTACGAAGACGAGCACAACATTACTCTGAAGCTTGAGCTTCCCGGCATCGACGAAAAAGATATTGATGTCCGCATCGAGAACACGACCCTCACCGTACATGGAGAGCGCAAGATCGAGAAGGAAGAGAAAGAGGAGAACTTCCGTCGTGTTGAGCGGCAGTACGGAGAGTTCACCCGCTCGTTCACACTGCCCAATTCGGTAGATCCGACACAGGTGAGCGCCCACTATGATAAAGGAGTGCTGAAGATCAAACTTGCCAAGAAGGCAGAAGCCAAGCCCAAGCAGATCAAGGTTAATGTTGGCAGCGAGAAGACCTCGGAAGCCAAGGTTCAGGGCAAGGCTGCGTAAAACCATTCACTAGCGAGAGAAATGGGAGGCGGATCATCTCGCCTCCCAATTTGTTTGTTATTCCGAAATGCGTCGCTCGTTCGTGTCCAAGAGCTAACGTGTGGAAACTTGTATTCTTGTATTCATGGCGTCGACTACTCGGAAGCTCGTCTTTCAGAAAAACCCTAGATTTACAGGATGGGCCTGCACAGCCTGTGGATGGGCCAAGCCCATTACCCGCATAGTCGAGTCCGAGGGTGAACCACCGAGGGATATTGAGACCGACTTTGCCAATCACGATTGCGCCAAACACCCACGACAGGGGTCATTGAATTGAACTGGCTGTGTTCGAAAATACGGTGTTCGCATTGCTTCCGATCAGTCGAATCGTACCAACTACAATTACCAGAATAACGGCCAACATAACCGCGTACTCAGCAATGTCCTGGCCCTCGTCGTGCCGCCACAATTTGCGAAAATTCATGTTCGCACCTCCGTCCTACAGCCCGATTCTTCACATCTGCGCGCCAAACATCATGCCGAGTTGCCAGTGGGCAGCCCTTCGCGCGGGGAAATTCGCGTATCCGGCTTCTGTATCTTGTTCTGAAATTGCTCAATTGTGACCAGTCGTACCGGTCGTAGAGGCATAACATCAGGATTGGAACGCGTTACCAAGCAGAAACCGCAGCAGGGCCGATTCATCTGTTTATCTGAGAGGCCTCGGTGTGACCGCCGTCACAGTTGACGTTGATCCATTTCACAGAGTGCATTATCGACAAGGCTTATAAAGTAGATACCGCGGTCCGATATGGTCCGCGGGATTTCTGCGATGGAGATACTTGGATGAAAACTGTTAGGCGAACGGCTCCTGTGGCTATTCTTTTCGGCGCGCTCTTCGTTGCGAGCCTTGTGCAAGCAGGGGAGGTGAAGGGAAAGGTATCGGCGGTAGGATTGAAGTCAGCCGAGAACATTGCAGTCTACATCGATGCCATTCCGGGCAAGAAATTCGATCTTCCCGCACAACATGCGTCGGTTGACCAACGGAACTCGGTGTTCATACCCCACACGATAGTTATCTTGCGGGGAACCACCGTGGATTTTCTGAACAGCGACCAAGTGGCACACAATGTCTATTGGCCATCGATTAATGGCGACAAGAAACTCCGACATAGTTTGACTATTGTGTCGCCGGGCCAAAAGAAGTCGTTCCAATTCAACGATCTTGGTGCGGCGCAGATGCTCTGCAATCTTCACCTCGAAATGAACGGCTACATTCTAGTTGTTCCCACACCTTACTTCGCCCTGACCGGCAACGACGGTACTTTCACGATCAAGGATGTTCCGCCGGGCACGTACACCCTGAAGACGTGGAGCGAAGACGGTAAACCCACCACGCAGACGATCACAGCGGCGGATGCCACGACGAGCGTCGAGCTAACCGTGAAGAAGTAGCGAACCGGACGCGACGCGGCGCACACGGAAAGGCTAGCCTACCCGATGGTGAAGCAGTGACAAGAACCTGCCTGCATCTGACAACCCTCTTGGCGGTTTTCCTGGTTGCACCGTCGTTGCTCAGTCAGACGTCCGAGAACAAAGGTATCTCGGTAACGGCCGTTGAAGGCGAAAGCTGGATTCGTCTCCTCCACAAGCCGTTCGGCGAAACCAGCATGGGCAAGACCGGGGACTTAGGGCCGGCTCCTCCCCGTCCAGGAGAGGAAGCCCCTCCCTGGCAACTAGACCTGTCGCCCGGTTACACCGCGCGACCCATCACGCTGCACGGCTCGGATCTATATCGTCTGAGTTGCCAGGGATGCCACGGAGATCTCGGCCATGGCGCGCCCCCGGAAATTAATTCCATCATCGGCCCAGTCCAGGCGACTTCCGTCGCGGGCACCATAGAGCGAATGAAGAAGGCCGGGCGGGAAATGAGCCGGTCGGATGTAACCACCGTCGCAAAAGAATCCAAAGTTCTATTACTGCAGCGGCTCCACGCCGGGGGACAACACATGCCGCCCCCCACGTTAAGCGATGGAGAAGTTCGCTCCCTGGTCCCCTACCTCGAACAACTTTCCGACGTGCCCGGCGCCGAAAAGAATCAGATCGCAGTAAAGGAATCGTCCTACCGCGTTGGTGAGCACATCGTGAAATCCACCTGCCACATCTGCCACAGCGCGGCAGGGCCGAACCCCGACTCTAAGCAAATCTTCGAAGGGGAGATTCCACCGCTCTCCACCCTCACGACGCGAGTGAACCTCCCGCAGTTCGTCCGAAAAGTTACCAGCGGTGCCCCCATCGTCATGGGCACGCCCCCAGTGCCTTATAGAGGCAGGATGCCCGTCTTTGTTTACCTGAGCCAGGACGAGGCCGCCGCGGCTTACCAGTATCTGATTCTCTACCCGCCGCGCCCATAGGTGGTGAAAGACTGACGCTATTGAAGACACTCCGGAGGAAAATATGCGGAGAAGCAGCGAGATTGACTTAAGAGGTGACACAGGCATGCGTTCTAAAATGCATGCACTTCCGAACTGGGGCCCGCTCAAAGCGTGCCTCGGCAGAGAACGACTTTCGTGAGATGGAGGATTCGACCCGCTGCAGACAAGCCCGGAGTCCCCGAGGAAACCCGAACCTTTAAGCAGTGCGACGAATCAGGGCGAAATTCAAAATGTCAACGTCCGTGATTTTAGTGGAAGCATAAGCCTTGCCCACGAAACTGCCGCCCATCATGGTTGCTGCTGCTACACCAATCCGGTTGCACCCACCCGCTTTATAAACTTGCGCCGGTCAGATGGGCTGTTGACGATACGGTCGATAACCTCGGTTTTCACTGGAAAGCTCCTTATTTTCACACCGATCCATATCTCAGGAAGTTGAGGTTGAAGTTCCGCGAATTGAGGGGGATTCACAACTGGCACGGCGGAAAACACGTCCCCGATGAGGGTATGGAATTTTGGTTAAACGGACCTCCTCCGGTGATGGTAATCGGCGCAAGGCCACTCCACTTGCCGGTGGCGCTGCGGCATCAGTGATAGAACAGGTCGTGCAGCTTATCGTACTGACGGAATTATGGCGAGGTCGGCACCGAACTGCAGGACATTCTACACACCATCAGAATGGGAAGCGATTGGCCGGTTAACGAGATTTAACGTCAACTACAGCCCTAACTAGAGGATGAAGGTACAGTCCGACTCTCATCGAAAGGTGAGTCAGATCGCATAACCCAAAGGTGGTCTTTAGTTTAGCAATTAACTCCCTCAATGCGGCGTCCGACTCCTTTTTCCGGCCAAGCGCGTTGTACGCAATTGGATACAGAACCCCACGTAGAGAATCAGAGCGTACCCGCTCGATTTCAGGCAAAATATCCTGAGATCTCCCCTGCAGGATAAAAATTTGGATCAGGAAGAAATGGCCGGACGCCACGTCGGGGTCCAGTTCAACGGCCTTCTTGCAATCCGGTGCGGCCTTGTCTAGCTGCCCATTGAAAAATTCAATTTCACCAAGTTGCTCCCAACCCTGTGCATTCAAGGGATCCAAATCGACGGCTCGGTGGCCCAATTGAAGAGCTTCATCAAAACGGCCGAGGTAGACTGCAGAGGAACCCGCCGATCTTACATAATCGGAATTTCCACCGTTGAAGCTTCCTTTTGGCAACGCACAACGGGAAATCCTCTCGTCCCGAACCAATCCGCCGAAGCAAAACATCAATCGCGGTCGAATTTGAAGTACCGGGCGTCAGTCCGCCGGCGGGTCAGCATTTGTCAGCTGGTTAGCACAAGATTTAATGGTCGACCTGCAGGCCCCCGCGCGGCTCCGCGCAAAAGCTTGTGCGGATCACTGAGTTGAATACTTCTCATGCAGGCCTCATTTGGTACATGCGTTGCATATGCACATTGCGGTGCATAAACCTCGTTGTGCCTGTTCGTTGGGTTTCGCTGGTCATATCGCGTACTGGCGTGTCCTTCAACAATCAGCGCACAAAAGCGGACGCCTACTTCGCTTGAGGGTGGCTCAAGAAGAGTCGGGATGAAGACAATGAAAGCGGTCCGAATTCATACTTACGGAGGTCCGGAAGTACTGAAATTCGAGGATGCGCCACGCCCCGAGCCTGCTCCTGGTGAAGTGTTGATAAAGGTCAATGCTGCCGGTGTCAACCCTATCGACTGGAAAATCCGAGCCGGCCACCTAAAAGACCACCGTCCTTATGTCTTCCCGCTGATTCTAGGTTGGGACGTCTCGGGGATTATCGAAGCGAACGGTCTCGGCGGGACAAGATTTAAGAATGGCGATGAGGTTTATGCGCGCTCAGATATCGCCCGCAACGGCGCTTATGCCGAATATATCGTTGCGAAGCAAGTCCAAGTGGCGCAAAAACCAAAATTGATCGATCACATACACGCCGCTTCCATTCCGCTTGCGGCTTTGACCGCATGGCAGGCACTATTCGACGCGGCGGGACTGAGTGCGGGCCAAAGGGTGCTGATTCATGGCGCCGCTGGTGGTGTTGGCAGCTTTGCCGTGCAGCTCGCGAAGTGGAAGGAAACGCACGTGATTGGAACGGCATCGGCGCGCAATCAGGCCTTTATTCAGGAGTTGGGCGCTGATGAATCGATCGATTACACGAAATCCAGGTTCGACGATGTCCTACGCGACGTGGATGTAGTGTTCGACACGGTGGCGGGAGAGACCCAGACTCGCTCGTGGAAGGTACTGAAAAAAGGTGGAATTTTGGTTTCCATCGCGAGCCCTCCATCGGCGGAAGACGCCGGAAAAAACGGCGTGCGACAGGCGTTCGTCTTTATGGTGCCCAACGCATCCCAGTTGGCTGAAATCGCAAAACTCGTCGATTCGGGAAAGCTCAAACCGGTTGTCGAAACCGTCTTGCCGCTCTCGGATGCACGACGAGCCCACGAACTAAGTCAAACTGGCCACACACGCGGCAAGATCGTGCTGCGAGTCGACTAGTTGGCAGCAGCGTACCAGAGCGAATGGGAGTCGTATGTATCGAAATTTCGAGGCGTAAAGTCGCGATGTTTTAAGAAACTCCGTCGCTTAGGCTTCCACGCGTTCGGAAAATCGGTGAAAGAAGTCGATACCGGAAATAGTTTGAGGTTCCACGGAAGGGTTACTTAGAGCCTTGAGCCCACGCTCAAGAAGAGGGGAACACAATGATCCTTAATAGAAGGAAGACATCGCGTCAGACTGATTCGCAAGTAACATATCTGGGCAATCATGAGAATGTCGATGGTTCGCGCCGCAACATCCTCATCGGCGGTGCAGCCATTGTAGCAACCATGGGGCTACCAACACCGGCACTTGGCGTTCATCCAGACGCTGTGAACGCTCCTGCCTCGCACAAGAATAATCAAGGAGAAGGTCACGTGAATACGGCTACTACAAAAGATGGTACAAAGATCTATTTCAAGGACTGGGGCACCGGACAGCCGGTAGTGTTCTCACATGGCTGGCCGTTGACCGCAGATGCGTGGGACGCTCAGATGTTGTTCCTGGGTCAAAACGGTTACCGCGTTATTGCACATGACCGACGCGGGCATGGCCGCTCAAGCCAGCCGTGGAACGGTAACGACATGAACACATACGCTGATGACTTGGCTGAACTCATCGAGAACCTCGATCTCAAGAGCGCGGTTCTAGTAGGTCATTCAACGGGAGGCGGCGAAGTTGCCCGCTATATTGGCCGACATGGTAGCAAGCGGGTCGCGAAGGCTGTACTGATCGGAGCCGTGACGCCCCTGATGCTAAAAACAGCCGCGAATCCCGGCGGTTTGCCGATGGATGCGTTCGACAGCATCCGCGCGGGAGTGCTCGCCGATCGTTCCCAGTTTTTCAAAGATCTTACCCTGCCGTTTTACGGAGCCAATCGGCCGGGCGCGAAGGTGTCGCAAGGAGTGCGGGACTCCTTCTGGCTTCAGGGGATGCAGGTGTCGATCAAGGGTGCCTATGACTGCATCAAAGCGTTCTCAGAAACCGACTTCACCGAGGATCTCGCAAAGATGGACGTACCTACACTGATTCTTCACGGCGACGACGATCAGATCGTGCCGTTCAGGAACTCTGCGCTTCTAGCGGCAAAGATCGTAAAGGGATCCACGCTCAAAATCATTCCGGGCGCGCCGCACGGCATGTGCACAACCCTGGCGGACCAGGTCAACGCGGATCTGCTTGCATTCATCAAGCAGTAGCGATCAACCCACGGTAAGACCAAACAGATAGAGAGGATTTCGATGTCAATCCTGCTATTCGCATTTCTCATAGGCGTCATTGCCGGCCTTCGAGCGATCATGGCTCCGACGGTAGTCAGCTGGGCCGCGGGTCTAGGCTGGCTGCAGCTGGAAGGCAGTGGGTTGACTTTTCTAATCCACCCTGCAACACGGTACATTCTGAGCGTGCTTGCCCTGGCCGAACTGGTCAACGACAAGCTGCCAAAGACCCCCAGCCGGAAGGTGCCGCCACAATTTATTGCTCGCATAGTTACGGGAGCGTTTTCGGGGGCAGCACTTGGTGCTTCGCGGCAGGCTTTGATCGGCGGCCTGATTGCCGGCGCGGTTGGGGCGGTCGTAGGAACCCTAGTCGGCTCTGAATTCCGCATGAGGATGGTCAAGTTGACCGGCGGAAAAGACCTTCCCATCGCTCTCCTTGAAGACGCGATTGCCATCCTCGGGGGCCTTTTGATCGTTTCTCATCTCTGATGGTCGCCCCTATGCCTATTCGCTTCGACGCAATTGTGATTGGGGCCGGTCAGGCAGGTCCATCGCTGGCGGCACGATTGACTGCAGCGGGACGCACTGTGGCCCTGGTTGAACGCAAGCTGTTCGGCGGCACGTGCGTAAATACGGGATGTACTCCAACGAAGACGATGGTGGCGAGCGCATATGCGGCCCATCAGGCGCGACGCTCGGCGTTTTATGGCGTGACACTAAACGGGCCTGTTTCCGTTGATATCAAGGCCGTGAAGGCCCGACAGGAGGCGATCTCCGGTACGTCGCGAGCGAATGTGGAAGGCTGGCTGCGCGGCATGCAGAACTGCACGGTGTATCACGGGCATGCCCGGTTCGAGTCTGCCCATGAGGTACGTGTGGGTGCCGAACTGCTGACTGCAGAGCAGGTCTTTCTGAACGTGGGCGGCCGCGCGGCAATTCCCGATCTGCCGGGTATCCATCAGGTGAAGTATCTGACGAATACGAGCCTGCTCCAACTGGAAGTACTCCCGCGGCATCTGGTCATTGTGGGCGGCAGCTACGTGGGCGTTGAGTTCGGACAAATGTTCCGTCGCTTTGGGAGTGATGTCACGATTGTCGAGAGAGAGGCTCGTCTGGTGCCGCATGAAGATGAGGACGTTTCCGCGGCGGTGAAGGACATCCTCGAAAGGGAAGGCATTCACATACGGCTGCGTGCCGAGTGCATCAATTTTGAGCCTCGCGGCAAAGATGTCGCGGTTGGTGTGAACTGCCAATCGGACGAAACCACTGTCGTCGGTTCGGACGTGCTGCTGGCGCTGGGCAGGCAACCGAATACGGACGATCTGGGGCTGGAACGGGCAGGCGTCGAAGTGGACGCGCACGGCTACATTGTCGTGGACGACCAGCTACGCACTCGTGCGCCGGGCATCTGGGCAATGGGCGACTGCAACGGTAAAGGCGCTTTCACGCACACGGCATATAACGATTTTGAAATTGTGGCGGCAAACTTGCTGGATAATGATCCTCGCCGCGTGAGCGACCGGCTGCCGGCGTATGCGCTGTACATGGATCCGCCGCTCGGCCGGGTTGGCCTTACGGAAAAGGCAGTGCGCAGATCGGGCAAGCCCGCCCTGATCGGCACGCGGCCGATGACAAAGGTGTCGCGTGCCCTCGAAAAGGGCGAGACTGAAGGCTTTATGAAGGTGCTGGTCGACGCCGGTACCAAGCAGATCCTCGGCGCGGCAATTCTGAGGACAGGCGGCGACGAGGCAATCCACTGCATTCTGGACATCATGTACGCACGAGCACCGTTCACCACTATTCAGCGCGCAGTGCATATCCATCCCACGGTATCCGAGCTGATCCCGACGATGCTGGGCGATCTGAAGCCTTTGAGTTAAGCACGCGGAGTGTCGAGTCCTTGGGCTCTTGCTACTTCTGCTAGTTCGACTGCGGCTTCTAAGACTTATGGAGCTGTTGCCAATCATCGACAAGTGTCGAAATTTATGCCCACCTGTTCCTCAACTCACTGTCCGTGTTTGGTGAGCCCAGAACCGTTCACGCAGAATTCTCTTCAATATCTTGCCAGAGCCGCTCTTCGGCAGCTCAGTTTCTGAGAACTCGACGCGGCGTGGAATTTTGTAATTGGCCAGAGTTCGCCGGCAGTGTGTAATCAGGTCATCTACGGTGAGAGTCTTTCCCGGTTTAAGCACCACACACGCCATCACCAGTTCGCCCCACTGTAGATCTGGAATCCCGAAGACCGCCGCTTCGCGAACCGCGGGATGGGCGTAAATAACCGCCTCGACCTCGCCGGAGTAAACATTTTCGCCGCCAGTGACGATCATGTCCTTCAATCGATCCAGAATGTAGAAATATCCCGCGGCATCTTGATAGCCGACATCGCCTGTGCGGAACAAGCCGTTTCGGAATGCTGGCACCGTTTCTTCTGGACTGTTCCAATAACCACGCATGACATTGGCCCCCCGCGCAACCAATTCGCCGTGACGCCCGGCTTCGACTTGCTCTCCTGACTCGTCTACAACCTGCACATCGATTCCCGGACAGGGTCGTCCGCACGACAAGAGCCGATCGTCAGTGTGCTCCTGGTCCTGCAGACCAGTGAGAAAACCCGTTTCGCTCAGTCCGTAAACTTGAACCAGTTTAAGATTCGGTAACAAATCTCTCGTCCGGTGGATGAGCCCCGGTGCCATGGGAGATCCACCGTATGCCAGCACCTCTAGGCTAGATAAGTCATACTTCTTGACCTCGGCGAACTGAGTCAGCAGATTGATCATGGTGGGCACCAAAACGGTATGACTGACGCGCTCGCCTTCTACAGTCTCGCAGAACGTTTTCGGGCTGAATTTCGGAATCGTAACTTGGCATGCGCCGAACGCTGCGGCCGCAAACATGGCGGGAAAGTCAGCGATGTGGAATATCGGCGCCGAGTGGAGATAGACTCCGCCTTCCCTGTATCGCATCCAGTAATTGAAGTTGTGCACGTTCGCAAAGACATTTGCGTGAGTTAGAGTGACGCCCTTCGGCCGGCCAGTGGTGCCGCTGGTGTAAATAAGAGCCAAAATCGCTTCCGGGTTATAAAAAGCGTTGGGATGGGAATCGTCCCCAACTTCGAAGGATTCTTGGTCCAGGACTACCTGCCACGGAATCCGAGCTGTCGGTGCCGGCAGGGATGAATGCCGCACCAAGCCTTGCGGAGTTGCGTCCGCTAGCACGCGATCAATCTCCACTGCCGAAAGGCGTGTGTTTATGGGAACTACAATTACTCCCAGCCAACCGCAGGCATATACCAGCTCGATGTACTCGGGGCCATTTGGTAGGAGAACGGCCAGTCTGTCTCCGGCTCCAAGACCCAGTCTGCTCAGCGCCGCTGCAATGCGTGCTACGCGATCCTGAAGGTCCCGAAAAGTTACACGAGTCCCACCAAGAACAAGTGCCGTCCTTTCCGGATAGTATCGGGAGGCCCGACCGAGTGAATGGACGTAAATCATCTTCTCTTCCCCAACCGAAAGTCACAGGATCCAGCTGCGCGACCAGAACTTTTCTGAGATTGGAAGCCGCATTCTCCCGCTCAAAGGTAGTAATCGCTAAGGGTCGAAAAGCGAACGCTGCATGTGTCGCATGTCGAGAGAACGAGACCTCGCTTTCGACCAGAGCATGCAAAGTTCCGACCTGCGCGAACGAGATGCCGCTAGAACGAAGAGTCCTGTCGCGAGTACTTTGCACGTCCGATTCGCAGAAAGCGGCACGATCTGTAGCGCTCCTCAGAGTGCCAAGAGGATGGTAATTGCCAATAGGCCACCACGAACTTGTGTCTATGCTAGAGTCGTTGTTTCTCCATATCGCCTCTCAGAACGACACCTTAACCCGAAAGCCAGCTACAACTGCATCTCCGCGATGCGTGTCGCCACCAAGATTCGCGTAGTACTGCACGGCAGGCTGGATAATGAGCCACGGCTGAGCCCGCACCATATAGTTCAACTCGAAGGCTTTCTCTGCGCCGAACGTAGGAAGCGAGTGAAGTAAATAGTCTTGATTGAAGCGCTCGCTCACTTTGCTGTAGACCAAGCCAAAGGCGACGGTGTCCTTCTCGCGGTGCGGGATCGGTCCGTTGTAACGCCAGCCGCCTGTGATCTGCTCATTCACGCGATTGACCTCATCCGGACTCCAGTCGAAAGCAAAGTCGACATCCAGGCCTTTATTACTGCCCGCTTCCCTCCGGTATACAGCTTGGTTGGCCATGAAGTACAAGAGATAGTTGCCCGCGCTCTTGACGAGCGTGACCGGGTTCGCAAAATCTCCCAGGTTATAACTGGTACCGACTTTGTATTTGCCTGGATAAGACTTGCCGGTTGGAAGCGAACTATTGAGGTCTGGAGAGCCGTTCAAATAACCAATTTCTGACACGACCACCGGCGAGTTTTCGATTTTGAAACTGAAGCCTGTAGTGTCTTCTCCGTAGGGGTTGCGATTCCCAGCAAGGACCGCCGACTTCACGTAAAGGTGCTTGCTGGCCAGGAACATGATTTCAGCTGCAGGGGTGGCTGCTGGGTCGAAAGATTCATACGTGGTGACGAACAGGTTGCCGAGCGCGTAGCCGAGAGGCTCCATTAAGTAAGAAGAGCCGTATTCCTGAACACCGTAGAAATCCTGGCCTGCGAATTGTCCGCCCTTGATAAAAAGACGCTTCCCGAAGAGTGCCTGTTGAAACCACCATGAATCCAGGCGCAAGGCGTGTGCGCTGACCAGGCTGCTGGGATTCGCGATCGTGCTGAGGTACCGATCGCCGAGATCGGTGCCGTACTGCCATACACCCGTCACATGGAACGTGGGAGCATGGGTGTCGGTGAGCTTTCCAAGATCAATGTCGATAATACCTCTGACGCGACCCCAATCGGTCATGACTTGGTCGCGACCACCGGAGGAATTTCCCAGAAAGTCACTGATGTAGTAGAGATCAAATGCGACGCCTTTGTTCTCCAGGCGTGATCGGCGGCTGTCCCAGTTTCCCAGCATGTAATTCCGCGCACTCGGCGGATTCCGCAGGCGCAGATCCGCGGTGACGTCATCAGTGCCGCTCTGGCCATACGACAAGGTTGACACAATCACTAAGACAGCTGCGCAAATATAACTACGGCCGCGGCCCGCTTCGATCATCGAGAGGAACAATCGCTCGGTGCTGACCTTCCGGCAAAACGGTCCTTGATCCAGTCCATTTGGTCTCTCAGGGAGCCGTAGACAACTGGGTCATGCCCGAGACCGGGGTACAACCTGTGTTGAATCTGGCCACCTCCGGCGCAGAGACGCTGAAAGACTTTCCGCTCAGCTGCTTCAGTGAACAGCATGTCATCTCCCCCTACGACCAGGAGCAATGGTCCGAACGTCGCCTCAGTTCCGGGTCGGTTTCTCTCCAGGAATTGCTGGATATACCGGTTTCTGCTCCAGCCGGGCTGCAGGATTTGATCGGTGGGAAGCGCCGCGAATGCACCGCTCGCAGAGCTGCATCCGTCTTCGACAGATCTGTCATAGAGGGCGACTGCTTTGTCGGTTAATACATCCTTCAGTTGGAGTTGAGGGTAAACGGTCTTGACGCCATAGACCCAGAATGCGACTAGCCCGTTTAACATGGGTAGCCTCGCGTTCAAAACCGATTCGATACCGTCTTGAAGGTCGCTCGCGCCCGCGAGCGCGACCGTGCCAAGAAAATTCGGATCCTTAATTCTGCCTTCCAACTCTGCAACCCCCAAGCTGGACAAGCCCCCCTGTGAATGACCGATAACAAGCCACTTCTGGCTGATATCAGGTACTGCTGCGTGAGCTGCTGGAATCGAGTTAACGACATCGGTGGCATTGCTCGACATATCGAGATAAGCGTGTCGACCCTCTGTACCCAATCCCGCATAGTCGGTCGCGACCACGGCATAGCCCAGCATCACGTATTCGTAGAGTCCTTCCCAGTTGTAGAACAGAGATCTCATGAGGGATGGAGCACAGCTGTTGGCGACTCCGCTTGTACCGTGAGACCAAGCCAGCAAGGGCCATCCGTCTCTGGGAGGCTGGCCATATGGAATCAGTACGACGCCGGATGAGAGAGTGTCCGTATTACTTGCAGTTCGGGTGTGATAGAGAATTCGGATAGCCTTAATACCAGGCGGCAGCGCAAAGTCGGTAGCAGGCTCCGAGCGAACCAAGGTGCCTGGCTCGGCAGTTCCGAATGCCTGTTCTCTGTAAAAGGGAGTTATGGGTAGTGCCCGTTCAGCGTCGGTTTCTTTACCCGCCTGCAACGACGGCACGAACAAGTTGGCGCCTCCTACCGTTGGCTGCTGTGCAAATGTTGATCCTGCCCAGAGAGTAATTGCGATCAGAGCAGACCGGCTAAGCAAGAAGAAACGACACCTGCCGGCACACGCTTGTCTGCCCGTTAGTGGTGCAGGTTGATCTTTGCCGTTCGATCCTCTCGGTGTCACCAGGTCCCTCGCGCCGTTACATGTTGGGTAGCCCTCCGTCAAATGCAATCAGAGTGCCGTTGTCGGAAGCGCCGCAGAGAAGTTGCGACTGCAGAAATGAATCTGAAAAAGCGCACCGTCAGGGTTTTCTCATGCAATGCCCTTTTGGTCGACTGGGCATTGCGGCAAGCAGCTACTGTTAACGGGCTGGCAATCGGCAGCCCGTCAGCGGAAGACGTAGGCACCTTACCCGGAAGGTCCACCCTGCCTACGTTCTCGGCATGAATCCCCTTTCTGACAAGGTTCCGGCAAGGGACACAACCAATCCTCAATTTCTATCAACGCAGCTGCCCCGATGATTTCCCCGCGCTCAGAAACCAACAAGAGCTCACAAATGGCTACGCACCAATCGTGATCTGCGTGCGTCGCTCTCCTTCAGCCTTGATGATCTCCGGTCTGAAACTCGACAGCTGACTCAACGCTTCGATCCGCGCCTCGACGACATCTCGAAGCCTGCAGTCAAGCAGAAGGGCGCACTCATGAACCGAGTATCTTTCTAAGACGGACATTACAAATACGAATCGATGGAGAGGCGCCATTCCAATCAAGCCGAGGACAGCAAGGTGTTCCGGCGATTCAGCCTTCGCTTCTTGTCTTTCACCCGGCGTTCTAAACACACGGCAAATTGCATTGATGATCAAGCACCGTTTACTCCAGGAGTTCTCCCACCCTTTAAAGACCGACTTAGCTCCGATGCAATCGTCGATCGTCGCAACGAAGCATTGTTCTGCTTCGGCGTGGTTCCCAATCAACAGAAATGCAAGCAGGTACAAGGGCCTCAGATTCTTTGCAAGAATTGCGCAGAAGTCAGCGCAAGTTGCATACGCAGGTAGGGGCGATGAGTTATCTTTCGGTAGAAACCTGTGCATGATCGACCTCGCTCTCGCGTGTCACATCAGCGATTTAAGTGGCCTTCGGCTTGGCCGCGTTCTTCCGTCTTGCGCTTTGAGCTGGGCTATCCGGCCAGTCCTCCGCGATCGTCCGAACAACTTCAACCATCACAACACCCTCAGCAGTCAGATCAACTCCGCGGTCGCGCAACAATGCCAATAGGTACCTGCCTGCGGTATCAACGCGTTCGACTTCGGCCAGGTGGACGCGGAGGGGGCGGCCGGCTATTCTGGGTTTGACCGTTCGCCAAGACTCCTCCAGTTCGATGACCCATGTCCCTGCAAGCGAGCCTTCCAGCTTCATCGTGACGAGGTTGGGCTCGTCCTGAATGCTGATTTTCAGCATATTGTCCGGTGTTTAGTAGGCAATCGCGTTGCCGCGCTTCGCAGAAATGCGAAGGCTTGCAAGTAGCTGAGGGAAAACAAAAAGGAGAACGCGACGTGAATGTCGCGTCTGGGGTGCGCACGCCTCAGTGATTGTGGGCTAGCGGGTGCTAACTAGCTGGCATTCTTGCATTGCGGTTTGAGGTAGCATGCTCTGCCAAATCACGGAGTCGGGCAATTCCAAGCTTTTTCATCCGGAACTGGAGTGTCGAGCGATTCAAGCCCAAGCGTATTGCGGCACCCTTCGGCCCCGACAGGATCCACTTGGTCTGCTTCAGAGTCGCAAGAATCTGAGCACGTTCGACTTCTTCCAGAGTTTGTTGTCGTACGCTAGAGTCGCCAGGCATGGCCTGGGTGCAAAGGTCACGGAGAGGCACTCTCAAGACAGGGCCCGGAGAGAGAATCACTGCCCGTTCGATCACATTTTCCAACTCACGGATATTGCCAGGCCAGCAATAGCCGACGAGGCCCTCCATTGTTTCCGAAGGGATCGTATCAATCGTCCTGTTCATCTGCCGCGAAAAGTGCTGAACGAAGTGCCGAACAAGCAAAGGGATGTCTTCCAAACGCTCCCGTAGTGGGGGCACGTGAATGGGGAAGACATTCAGCCGGTAGAAGAGATCGGCGCGAAATTTCTGCTCGTCCACCATTGCCGCTAGGTCTCGATTCGTTGCGGCGATAAGACGCGCGTCTGTCTTCAGAGTCCGGCCGTTCCCCAATCGCTCGAATTCCCGTTGCTGCAAAACGCGCAGCAGCTTCGGCTGAAGTTCCAGTGGAATTTCTCCGATCTCATCCAGGAATATGGTCCCATGGTTAGCTAACTCGAAACGTCCAAGCCGTTGGGAAATCGCTCCGGTGAATGCCCCCTTCTCGTGACCGAACAGCTCGCTTTCAAGCAATCCGCTCGGGATCGCTGCACAGTTCAGAGTGACGAACGCATTTGGACGCCGGGTGCTGAGGCTATGAATAGCGTGCGCGATGAGTTCCTTACCCGTCCCAGTCTCACCGAAGATGAGAACGCTGGAGTTAGTGGGGGCCACCGTCTCCACCTGTCTTAGCACCTTGCGAAGAGCAACACTTTTTCCAATGATTCCTTCGAAGTGCATCTCGCCGTGAATCTCGTCTTCGATCTGGATGCTTTCCTGGGCAACTTTGTCCTGGAGATCAGCGATGTCGGTGTGGGCGATCCAGTTGTCGATTGCCAAGGCAAGTTGGTTCGCTATCTGACTCAGAAACTCGATGTCCTCAGCACTAAACGAATTGGGCTGGAGGCTGGCGAGCCCAAATGCTCCGAGTCGACTATGCGGCGTGTTCAGTGGCAGCCCGCAAAAGGATCGATATCCCAGCTCAAGGCTCCTCAGTTTCTGTGTGGCTACTGTACAGCCCTCATCAGTATCACTGTCCGCTATCTGAAGAGGCTGTTGATGTTGAAAGACGCACCAAAACAATGTCTCTTCGATAGGGATGTCTTCACCGGCTTTCGGCACGGTGGGGCGGTGGCGCCACAGTACTTCGCTCCCGTCTTTGGTGTAGAGGACGAGATCGAGAAAATCGAAGTGAAGCAGGCTCCGAAGGTTGGCAGTCAGATCGCGTATCCAATCTACAACCGTGCCGGCTGCGAGAGATCTGGACAGGTGTAACAATGTCTCGTAGCGTTTCCGCAGCGTTTCAGACGCTGGGGTGGCCTCGTCAGCTCGCTTTCCTGGGAAGATATCGGTCCAAGGCAACTGCCGTGTGGGTCTGAGTTCAAGAATGCTCGCCATACATCCCCCTCGGCACACTATCGTCGTATGTTGAATCGAGATTAAGCTCATCCGACCACGGAGTCGTGATGGCCGGGTGGTCTTTTGGTGAAAAAAGCGTTTGAACTGGCCTTCTTGGTGTCTGAAGCATCCGACGGTAAGAACCTGAGGGTAGAAAAGAGGGCAGGAATGCGTCGTGGAGCCCACGGAGTATCAAGGCTCCTGGTATTCAAGGAAGGCGTGCATCTCCTTCGGTGTCACGACGGTTTGGAGATTTCACCAAAAGACTACCGAAATTCCACTTTTCCGACAGTTACTCATCCTACCCTTGCGCAGCCTATGAAACGCGCATTTGTCATCCGGCTAACCCCGGACACCAACCCCGCCAAAGGCAAATTCCAAGGCCATGTCGAGGAAGTTGACACCGGCCGCGAACTCAAATTCCGCTCGGTTGAAGAGTTCCTTGCCTTCGTACAGGAATGTATCGCGGACGGCAAAGACGCGGGATAGCGTCGCAGATAAGCCGCGGGGGGGTGTGTCTTCGGTGACGACGGGCTACCGTGCTGGTGGCCAGGGAGGTGCCGACACGATCTCCGAAGCCAGAAGTCAATCGTAGAAAAGAAAACTTCAGACAGGTTTTTTGTCGTCAGGGTTTCGGGGTTATAAGCCTCCCCCCTGTCTGTATCATACGAGGGTAGAAGAGTGACGACTACAGGAGTGCGGGATAAACATGAAGGAGTTTCCTCCGTTCCGCTTGGACACCGCGAACCAGTGTCTATGGCGTACAGATGCCGGAATTGAAGAGCGTATCCGGATAACGCCTAAGGCGTTCGCCGTCCTGCGTTATTTGGTAGAGCACGCCGGCAGGCTGATTACCCAGGATGAACTTCTCAACGCTCTGTGGCCGGATACTTTCGTCCAGCCGGAGGTGCTGAAGACCCACATCCTCGATGTTCGCAGCGCACTAGGCGATAGCGCCAAGAATCCTCGGTTCATTGAGACACTGCCGAAGCGGGGATACCAGTTCATTGCGCCCGTCAGAGATGCGTTTACGCCAAAGGAACTCACGGTCGAGCTGCACTCTCGGAAACTGGTTGGCCGGAATACACAATTGGGTGAGCTGCGTAACTGCTTGCTCGCGACGTTAGCGAGTCAACACCAGGTTGTATTCATCACAGGCGAGCCTGGTATCGGGAAGACGTCGCTGGTCGATGAGTTTATGCAGCGGGCTGCAATCGATTTTCCCGCCATTTGCATTGCACGTGGTCAGTGCGTCGAAGGGTTTGGGGGAACAGAAGCTTACTATCCAATTTTGGAAATTCTGAGCCAACTGTGCAGCGCCTCTGGAGGAGACACAGTGGTGCAAACACTGTCCACTCAAGCACCAACTTGGCTGGTTCAGTTTCCTGCTCTCATAAAGAGCGAACAACGCGAGATGCTGCAAAGGGAGATCCTGGGCGCCACACGAGAACGTATGTTGCGCGAAATCTGTGAGGCGCTGGAGACGATCGCTTCTGAAAACCCATTACTGTTGGTGCTCGAAGATATGCACTGGGTGGATCGCTCTACAGTGGATCTCATCTCGGCCGTGGCGCGCCGGCGCGCACCTGGCAAGTTGATGTTGATTGGCACGTATCGCCCGGTGGACGTGACGCTTGCCCAGCATCCATTGAAAGGAGTCAAACAAGACCTGCTCGTGCATCACTTGTGCAGGGAGATCGCTTTGGAACCCCTGAGGGAGACTGAGGTTGCCGAATATCTTGCGATCGAGTCGGCAGGAAAAGCGGCGGCAGAAGGCTTAGCTCGATTGATCTATCGTCATACCGAAGGCAATCCACTGTTCATGGTAGCTGCTTTGGACCACATGCGAGACCGAGGACTGATCGCCATCGAGAATGGAGCCTGGCAAGTCAAAGTGCCACTGGAACAGATCGGTTTGGAGGCGCCGGAGAGTTTGCGGCAAATGATCGAGCTCCAGATTGAGCGCCTGAGCTTCGAAGAGCAGCGCGTCCTTGAAGTCGCGAGCGTCCTCAGGAAATTTCCATTGTCGGTCACGATTGGAGCCGGGGTGGCTAACGTGGAGCCCGATGCCTTTGAGGAAGTGCTCGAGGGGCTCGCGAGGAAGCATCGGATTATCCGGTCAGCCGGCCTTAGTAACCTCCGGAACGGCAGCTCTCCGTCCTACGAGTTTGTGCATGTGCTATACCGCCAGGTGTTGTACAGAAGGATAGGATCCGCACGGAGGAGAAAGCTGCACCAAATCGTGGCCGAATACGGTGAGACGCTGTCTGACTTGCGCGACGCAGATGTCACAACCGAGTTGGCGTATCAGTTCGAGGAAGGCGGCAATTGGCTTCGGGCCATCAAGTACTTTCTGTTGGAAGCAGACACGGCCGGCCGGCGGTTTGAACCGAAGCAAGCTGCAACTATTCTCGAGCATGCCTTGGAGTTGGTGAAACAAATTCCTGAAGCGGAACGCGCCCAGCCCGAAATCGAGGTTCTGCAGAAGCTGGCGACGATCTACTCAATCTCATTTGATCCACGCGCGGTCGAAACCTACGACGCTTTGGCTACACGGGCAGCTCACTACGGTCTGGCCGACGTGGAAGTGCGGGCGCTTCTCGATATGTCGTTACCGTTAGCGAACTTCGGCGCTGCTGATCAGTACATACGAGCAGTGGAGCGCGCGGGCGACGCTCTATCGCAAGTCAGCAAGGGAGATACGCAAAAGTGGACATGGCTACGCGCCCTTTACCTTAACCGCCGCCTGTGCGCGGGTAAATGGGATGCGGGAGAGATGAAGGAGTGTCGGAACCTGGTCGCGAAGCTTCGTGAAACCCGAGATCGCCGGCTCTTGGGGGAGGTGCAGCAAGGGTTCGGCTACACGCTCTTGTTTTCCTCCGAATACCGCGAGGCGAATCGGAGCGCGGAGGAAGGTTTTGCAATTTTGCTAAAGGGCTACGAGGAGAACCCTTACCTGAGTTTTCATTTCCAGGTGAATGAACACCTCGTGACCTCATGTCTTTTGTTTCTCGGGGAGTGGGGCCATGCGCTGCGAAGGATCGAGCAGCGTGTCCGGCTGGTCGAAAAGAATGGCGACTCCCAGACTACAACAATTGCGACTCTGGGGCGATCAAGAGTATATATCCATGCGATGGATTTCGCCGGAGCCCAGCAGATTCTCGAGTCATCGCGTCTCGTCGTCACCCCCGTTCCAACTCTGGATCGTTTTTGGCTGATTTGGGCCGGCGCGGCGGAGGCAGGCCTAGGACACTATGAGCGCGCCCTGGAGTACTTGTTGAAATGCAGGGAGAAAATGGACCAGCATCCGACAATCACCGACTGGTACAACCGCATGCCGTTGCAATGGACCCTGACGGAGGTTTGGCTGTCTAAAGGAGATTTGGAAAAGGCAAGGGTAGAAGCAGAGCAGTTTCTCAGGGTCACGCTGGCCTCTGAGGAACGTACCTTTAGGGCACTGGCTTTTGAAGCGAATGCCCGAATCGCCATCGCGGAGCAGAAATTCGCTCGCGCCCAAGATCTTACAACCAAGGCCTTGGAAGCGATGGACGGTTTCGAAGTTCCACTCGCCCATTGGCGCGTGCACGGTACGGCTGCTGAACTGCACGGACGATTAGGAAATCGAGACTTGGCGGAGCGCCATCGAGAATCCAGCTGCGCCACGATTATGAAGCTGGCAAATTCCCTCCCCGCCGAGGAGCCACTTCGAAATACTTTTCTCTCGGCACCACTGGTTAGCAAAATCCTCGGCGACCGACAAGCCCCATCTTTGCGCGGCAGAGGTGTCGTATGACGGAAGGAACCGCTGTTTCTGGAACAGAAGTTGAATTTGCGGAGATTGTGAGTCGCGGCGGTGAGTGGGCGAGAGGATCAAAGATCGTCGCAGTCTCTTTGCTGGCGTATGTCTTCGGTGCCATAGGAATGTTCTTTGCCTTCGGCGTATTCCTCAAGCCTCTCAGTACCGAATTCCACTGGAGTAGAGGAGCAATTTCTGGTTTCAGATCAATTAGCGGCGTGATGTACGCCGTTGCGTCACCTTTCGTAGGCAGGCTGGCCGACCGATTCGGATTGAAGCGTGTGATATTGACTTGCGCGGCCATTGTCGCAGTGGTCTATGCATCCCAGGGCTTTCTTACCCATCACATATGGCACTATTACACCCTCGCATTCCTTATGTCTCCCGCCGCCGCTGGTACATCGGCGCTCACATTCGGCAAGGTGATTTCGCATTGGTTCGATCGAAGCCGGGGCCTGGCCCTTTCGGTTTTGGCCTGTGGCTCAGGGCTGGGAGGCGTCGTCATACCACCATTTGCGCAGTACCTGATTGCGCATTTTGGGTGGCGTGACGCGTATTTTGTGCTTGGCTTGTCCATGCTAACGGTGGGGACGATTCCAATGGCGCTGATATTGACGGACGCTCCATCGCCGAAAATGAAAAGCAACCAATTCTCAGTTGCGCGGTCCCCTGCCATTGCTCGAGTGCCTAAATCCCATATTCTCAAAAGCTACACATTCGTGATCCTGATGGCTGTCTCCGCAGTCGTCGGAATCAGCTATGTTGGTGTTTTGACGCATCTGATACCGATGTTCACGGATCGAGGCATGAGCCCTGCTTCGGCGGCGCAAATGTTCTCGTTGCTCGGCGTCGCCGCCATCATCGGGCACCTCCTGGTTGGCGTGTGCTTCGATCGCTTTGCTGCTGCAAGAGTTGCGGCGGTAATGCTCGCACTCTCGGGTGTGGGCGTCGCTGCGATAGGAGTGGCGCAATCGAGGATCGCACTTGGCCTCGCTACGGTGCTGCTGGGAGCGGCTCTCGGGGCCGACACCGACCTCTTGCCGTATCTGGTCGGTCGGTATTTTGGTCTCGCATCATACGGAGAATTTCTCGGATATTTGTTTGCGGCCGGTACGCTTGGTGCCGCTGCGGGGCCCTTTCTCATGGGGCGGGTGTTTGACGTCTATCATTCCTATGTTGTGATGACAAACATAATAGGCGCAGTGGCGATAGTGGCCGCTTTGTTCGTATTCCTGCTACCGAAGCCAACCACGACCGATTTGACCTAATCGTGTAGTGTCTCGGCGGTCAAGGCGAAATGCGTACCCACGGTACACGCGGGTTGGGGCCTGTACGAACAGGGTCCGCTTTTCTCAGAACGACGCCCTCAAGGAGAATTGGATCTCGCGGGGAGTGTTAGCCTGGTCAGTAATTATCCCGAACAATGCCCCTCCAAACGCAGTGTTGGGAGGCCCGAACTGGACTCGATTGAAAAGGTTGAAGAATTCTGCCCGGAAATCGAGGCTGCTCCGTTCGGTTAAGTGAGTAATTTTCCCCACTGAGAAATCCCAACTGTTGATGCCTTGTGCGCGCAGTGTCGAATCGACGCGCGACTCACTCCCTAGGCTGAACGGGTCCGGCGTCGCAAAACATGCGGCATTCACTACAGGAATTCCGGCGATCACGTCATGGACGATCGAGCCGCCAATCGACTTGTTACAGCCTGGAACTACATTTGGACGAATTGTCCCTGCACCAAAGAGTGTTGCTATGTAATTGAACCCCGAACTCGTAATTCCCAGCGGAAACCCGCTCGCAAATGTAGTAATCCCACTGACGGTCCATCCCGATACCAAGTCGTCCGCAGCGCCCGCATTAGCCAGGAAACGTTTGCCGCGCCCAAACGGCAATTCGAGGATGTAGCTCAATACAAGCCGGTGCGGAACATCAAAACTCGCAAGCGACCGTTCCGCTCTCAAGTTCGTATAGTCCTGAATCGCACCCGAACCCGTTGAGTTCAGCTCAAGAAAGTTAGCGGCTCCCTCAGAATTGGAGATCAATTTCGCCCAAGTATAGTTCGCCAGGATAGCGCCTCCGTAGGAGAAACGCTTCTCGATCGTGGCTTGCAAGGAGTTGTAATACGTGTCGCCGGCGAAATCAGAATTCGCGTCGACATTCTGGTATGAAGGATAAGGACGAAGTGTCTGGCCGTAGAGTTGGCCACTCGCCGTTGGTTGCAGGAGAGCAGACCCCAACGAATAGTACTTCGGCGAGAGCTGATTCAGATCCGCTCCAACATCGCCAATCTCAAGAGCGGGAACCCCGAGCGGGATGTGCTCTCCACGCGATCCAACGTAACCGATCCTAAACAATGCGCCATCTCCGAATGCTTGTTGGAGGTCGAGATTCCATTGCTGCATATATGGGAAAGACTGAGTGGGGATTCTGCTCTGGATGCTCTGGCCGATGAACGTGCTCAGTGCACTTTCATTCCGGCCGATCGGTTGAAGTACTGGCGACCCCAATAGAGGATTGCTCAACGTGCCCCCGAAAGGAACGTCGGTTTCCGCGGAATTGATTGGGGAGTACGAAGGTCCAGCGACCCCGACTCCTTGCGGCAAGAAATTGATCCCATACCCTGCCCGAACGACCGTTTGTACTCCGAACTGGTAGGCCAGTCCAAGGCGTGGAGCAAACAGCTGATAGTGAGACTCGAGATCATGCCGGCTCGGATATTGCGCACTGCGAACCAGAACAAGCGGACTCTGCAGTTGCGGCAGCAGCGCTGTGTTTCGATCGTCGGCTTCGGTGTACGAGCCAGGAATATCCCACCGCACTCCCAGATTCATGGTCAACTTGCGCGAGAACTGGACGGTGTCATTCGCGAAGTAGCCTCGGTACCACTGATACGCGTGGCTATTCACCGCAGTCTGGAAACCAGACGAGCCGGGCACCGGGGTAACGTCGCCGAGGACGAAATCAGCAATGGGGTTGCCGGTAAAGATGCCTGCAAACACAAACAACCCGGAGGCTGAGACTGTGAGCGCCCTCCGGAAGTCATACCGACGAAGGTCAGCACCAACTTTCAGAGTCTGCCGGCCGACGATTCTTGTCAGCGATGCAGAGATGGCGTAGTTGTTCGCAGCATCATTGGTCGTAACATCCATGCCCGAATAGGGGTATGTAATGGTGCCGATGACAATTGGGTCCGGAAACTGCTTATGCGTCAGGCTGCCAGAAATGCCCGCCCAGACGGGACCAAACTGTGACAGATCGACATTGTTGTTCGGGGGTGTAATGGGAGTCCTCGCGCGCAAATAGGAAACCCGAAAATCGCCAACGATGGTAGATCCGAAGGTATAAACGTCTCCAATGACAACTTGCTCATCTCTGACCAAACTGCTGACTAGGCTTGTTGGTCCTCCTCCGGTTGTGCCGAACAGGTACTGAGTCGGATGAGTGTTTATGTCCCAGTAGCTGAACCGGCCAAAAATGCGCTGTTTCTCGCTCACTATGTGATCGATTCGCGCGTTGTACTGGTCCGTGTCCGCTCCAGCGGCAGCATTTACGCTGTAGTTCACCGCTCCACCTGCCAGGCTCGCGTTGGGAACGGGCCAATAATGAAGAATATTTGCCATTGTGTTGGCTGCTGGATCAATCCGGTCCAGGCAAATCACGTTCAGCACGCCGTTACAAACGAACTGCTGGCCTGTTTGAGGGTCGTCGATCGCAGGATCTGCACGGAAGTCTCCGTTTAACTCGGCGGGCGTCGGTGTTCTGCCTTCGAAAGGAATTCCATTTCGCCGGGTAAACCTCTCGTAACTAAAAAAGAAAAACGTGCGTTTCTTTATGATCGGTCCCCCGATCGTGACGCCGAACTGGTTCTGGACCAGCTGTGACCGCGGAACGCCGCTCTCATTGTTGAAGAAGCCATTGGCGTCTAAGACCGTATTACGAAGATATTCATATGCCGATCCATGGAACGCGTTTGATCCCGACCTCGATGTAAACGAAACCACGCCGGCTGAGAAACCACCGAATTCAGGACTGGGGACACTCGTCACAACCCGGAACTCCTGGACCGTGTCCTGCGTCGGTACTAGGACAGTGTCATTGCTGAAAACTTGGTTCAAAGACGATCCATCGAAATAGAACGCGCTTTGACCAGCCAGTCCGCCCCCAATCTGATAGTTTCCAAACCCTGCAACATTCGTAAGGTCTCCGGATTTGGTGTAGTTTCCAGCGGGGCTTCCTTGCGTGCCACCCTGTGGGATCACCCCAGGCACGAGTGCGACTAGGTTTATGACATTCCGGCCATTCAGCGGCGTGTCCTGTACCTGTTGCCCTTCAATTACCTGACCGACCGACGCCGACTGTGTCTCTAACAATGGGGTCTGCTCTTGGACAGAGACGGTTTCGTGCAGATCTCCCAGTGCGAGTGACGCATCGAGGGATACGATTGTGTCGACCCTGACATCAACGGGTTCTTGCGTGAAGCGCTTGAAGCCCGCACTCTCAATCTCCACCCGATAGGGCCCGGGTTGGAGATTCACGAATCGATAGCTACCCGTGTGGTCTGTCGTTCCTGCTCGCTTCTCCGTGGTCGCCAGGCTGACTACTGTGACGGTCGCCCCGCGGACAACGGCCCCGGTGTGGTCAGATACGCGACCGGCTAGGGAGCCATAGAAAGCCTGGGCCGAGGCCGGGGACCAAGCAAATCCAGTGAGAACTAACGCCAGCGCAATCTGTATCTTGGCAGTCACGTGGTGATTCCGCAGCGGCGGATTCTGAATGACGCTGGGTCCTTGCTGATTAGAACCACCGTTTTGTTTGTGACGAAACATGAGCCCGGACAACTCTTGGGGCAAGGGTACACGAATGGCATGGTTATGACCGTCATGTTTTGATGGAGAAACGGTAAGCCCGAACTTGGGGCCCTAAAGAGGGTGCCGGAGGCGGACGCTACAACCGTCCCGAAAGCTTCCGCATTCTGCTGTTTCACGCTCATCATCCACAACACCAGCGCGGATATCTCGGCAACAATGAAGGTCTCCTCACCATTCCGCTCGGACATCGTTAACGAGTATTCTTGGCGGTACACAGCAAGACGAACACTAGTGGCAGGTAAACAATCGACGCCAGGAGCAGGCGGCGGGCGTCTGAATTCGATTTTCTAAAAGCCAATTGTGCGCCGAAGTACAGAAAAATAGAACCGAGCAGGAAGGCGCCAACTTGGTAGGCTCGACCGGCGTGGCCTAGTAGTACTGGTGTCAAAAGCACAGGAATTAAGACAACGAGCGGCAGTAGGGTCAGACAGATGACGAAACTACCTCGCGATTCCCCTCTCGGAAGAACGAGGTAGCCAGCCCGGGCGTAGTCCTCACGATACATCCATGCGATCGCCATGAAGTGTGGGAACTGCCATAGGAAAAGAAGCGCGCAGAGTGTCCATGCCGCGACGCTCAGCCTGCCCGATGCTGCTGCCCAGCCGATCAGCGGCGGCATCGCGCCGGGAAGGGCCCCGACTAGAATACAAAGCGACGTTTTTCGCTTAAACGGAGTGTAGAGAAACAGGTAAGAGAGTAGCGTGATAACTGCGAGCAGACTCGCAAGCAGATTGACGGCCATCGCAAGATAAATGCCGCCAACCCCTGAGAGAGCCACCCCGAACCCAAGAACCGTGGAGGGCTTCAGTCTGCCCGCTGCGAGAGGTCGCCGAGCCGTCCGTCGCATTTGGGCATCGAAACGTCGCTCGATGTATTGATTCAGCGTACTGGTCCCGCTGGCAACCAGAAGCGTACCAAACAACGTGTGAATCAACAGCCAGAATGGAAAACCTTGCGGGTGAGTTGGACAACCCAAGTAGAAGCCGGTGAGAGTTGCGAGCGCGATCAGGAAATTAACCTCTGGCTTCGTAAGCGTCCAATAATCGACCATTACTGCGTGCATGCAACCTGCAAATGCTGGCTGTGCGTCCGCCGCCGCTACGGATGAAACGTCAATAAGTCGGATGGATTCGCTCGCCACGTCTAGATCACCTCTAACTCGGTATCATTCAGTGGCCGTGCCGCGATGCTGTGCCACGCCGGCTCCACTGTTGTGTTCGAGCATTTATTTGGTGGCGAGAGTATTTCCATTGTGATGACAACTACCGGAATCAGGTATGCAAATGTTGTCCAAACCCACATCAGGGCTCCTGCATATTCCTGGTCTTGGAGAGGAGACCGGCCAACGAATTGAGGTGTAGACAGGTATGTGGAGTAAACAACACGGTTACAAAACACCAGAAATGCAGAAAGAATGTCACAAGGCAGCGTGGCGAAAAAGAGGTATAAAGCCATCGACCACCGAGGCGCCCTCAACACACTCGAAGAGGTCTGCAGCACGGGCCACCAGAACAAGAGACCAGCTACAAGAAAACATCCGTCCTCGACGCGATGCACCCAGTGCGACCGAATGGCCAGCTGAAACGCTGGGGGAAGATGCCATCCGATCACCGCAGCGGTGCCTGCCAACCAGTACAGCACAGGATGTTTAAGACGTTGTCCCAGCCATCGCACCGCCTGCTTGCCGAAGAGCAGTTCGACCTGAATGAATCGTCGCGGGAGCCCGTACAGCAATGGCAACACCGGTGTCCCAGCTAAGACTAGAGGAGCGGCAACCGTCATCAACAGAAGGTGCTTCGCCATATGGATCGTGAGAGATTGATGATCAAGCGCGGCGAGGGGAGATGCGACGCAGATCCACAATGAAAAGAGTCCACTGATAAACGTGGCAAGCCGCCAAGCAGGAATCAAGTTGGGGAACGAATTTCGAACGCGAAGCCAACCGCATACGTAGACCAATGCCGTGACGAATAGGACCAATGTAGTGGCGAGCGGGAGCGGCCTCGCCTGCACGTGCGCATGGACCTCCGACATGGGCAGGCCTAGTGACGTGGTGAGACCTCGCTTGCGCCGAGCGCCACCGCTTGAGAGGCATTGCGCGCCGGTGGTTGACCAGCGGGGCGCAACGTTGTGAGGAACGCCACCAGCGCAGTTGTCTCCGCCGGACTGAGATTTTTCCCGTAGGCTGGCATATTGCCCCCACCCTGGATCACCTGCCGGATAAATTGATCTTCTGTAAGGCGCAGAGCAACAGTGTCCAACGCCGGCCCGCGCTGACCTCCTTTGTCATCCAACGAATGACAGTTGTGACACTGCTTTACCTGAAAAACGAGCGCACCACGACGCTCCAATGCGGTCCGACCTCGCAGGTATTCTGAGGGAATCGGCTGACTGCTCCAGGCATCCATCACCGGACTCCAAGGTGTGTGCTCAGCTAGATGTGTCAGCGTGCCGAGCGCAACCGCGACTAATAGAATCGTCAAAACGGCAATTGGTCTGCGCTTCCAGCTCTTCTCGCCTTCTCCCGCTACTAACGGTAGAGCCAGTAGGACAATCATTCCAATTGCGGGACCAATCAGCAGAATAGGTGTCTCGGCTGAAGGGGGCAGGAAGGAAAGGAGTGCATACAGCCACAGGAAAAAGAAGTCGGGACGTGGCGCGGTTTGAATGATCGTCGGGTCCGGTTGGCCTCCCGGACCGAACGGCCCAAAACACACCGCGCAAACAGCGATCGAAAGAAGAACGAAACCGGAGAACAGGATATCTTTCCACACCGCGTTCGGCACGAACGGCACACCCTGCCTGTGAGTCAGTTCGTGATACTCCTGCAGGTAAGTGGAGCGGCGGACGATGCGTCCCGGCATGGGCCATTCGTTGATTCCCAGTTTCAGCACCATGAGCAGGTGCACGCCGACAAAAGCGATGAGCAGTCCTGGAACGACAAAAACATGCAGCGCGAAGAATCGTGAAAGCGTCGCCCCGGCAATGATTGGCCCGCCGAGCATCAGGTTCACAGCCCACGGGCCGATCACCGGAACGCGGCTGGCGATCGATGCTCCGATACCCAAGCCCCAGTAGGCATCCTGGTCGAATCGCAGTACTTGGCCGGTAAAAGCCATGCCAAGGGTCACGAGTAGCAGCAGGATGCCAACGATCCAGGTCAGCTCTCTTGGGAACTTGTAGGCTCCAAATAGGAAGACCTGCACCATGTGGATCAGAACAATCGCAACCATGAAATTCGAGCCCCACCCATGCAATGCTCGTATGAACCAGCCCAAAGTGACGCCATGATTGAGGGTTTGGAGGCTGCTCCACGCCTCTCCGGCAGAAGGAACGTAGATCAACGCAAGCAGTATGCCGGTGACGACCTGTAGCATGAAACATGTGAGTGCGGCGCTGCCGAAAACATAGAACCAGCTTGCGGTCTCACGTGGAACCGGATGCTCGGCTGTCTCGCGAATTGGAGCGCCAAGCTGCAGCCGCAGGTCAAACCAGTCGACCAGTTTCTGGATCAGGCGCATGTTGTTCCTCCGCGCTTCAGGTTCGCCGCACGTCCAGGCGTCGGCATCTCGCCGGCCTTGATGAGAAGTTTCCCGCCTTCGATCTTGTAGTGGTACTGGAATAATCCGCGCTCCGGAGGCCCGGAGGCCCGGAATCCATTTTGGTAGTAAGCCCCGCCGTGGCAGGGGCACATGAATAGGCTGGACTGGGGGAACCAGCGGACGGGACATCCCAAGTGTGCACAGTTGATGGCAAAGACCTGGAAAGTCTGATCATCGACATTTCGGACCCAGCACGCGATGTCGGCAGTTTCACCATCCCAGGCATTGACCACGGGATTCTTGTATGTGGCGAGGCGCGTCTGGCCAGCAGGAAACTGTTCTAGCGCGCCGAGCGAAAGCCATGACTCGTATCCAACTTTCTCCTCACGAATCACCGGCGACATGAGGTAGCGCACGATCGGCACGGCCAAAAAAGTGCCGACGATGCCGTTAAGGAGCAAGCCGAGTTTTACCAGCATCGCGCGTCTGGACAGTCCGTTTTCTGCGCTCATCGAGATCCTCCGTTCGCTTGGTTCGTCGAAGGTGGGTATGGCTGGCCTGGGAACTTCGGCCGTTGGCTGGAGAGCCAAGCTACGACGTCAGTAATTTCTTGGTCGGACATGGGACGACCCTCCGCATCACCGCGCCAGTCCGGCGCACCCAACTCGGGCCGGCCTGCAATCACGATGGTTCGAAGTTGTTGATCACTCACCAGAGCCAGATAAGAGCCGTCTATGATCGAGCTGGCCTTGCTCGCTCCGCGACCATCCAACCCATGGCAGGTGGAGCAGTACGTGCGATAGGCATCGGAACCATGTTGCGGATTGCCAGAATCCTTCGCTGCATAGGGCGGCGGAGTCGTATTGCCGAGAGCATCGGGCCTCGCCCAGGATCGGATTCCTCGCACGAGTGCATCGATTTGTTTGTCCGTAAGCATTCCACCGGCACTCTGTGCAAAGGCGGGCATCGGAGTACTCGGCACTCCGTTTGCTGCAGTGCGGCGAATCGCCGTGTCATCTGCAATTGCGAGAAAAACCGGATTTGCCAGTGCGATCGCGGCCCCTCCTTTGCCATCCGCGCCATGGCATCCGGCGCAGTTCTGTCCATAGAGGAGATTGAAATCGACGACTTCGCTTGGTGGGAGCATCTCCGAGTCGGCTCCGTGGACGCCTAGGGACTTCGTGCAACCGGCGAACTCCAAGCACGCTACCACCGCAGCGATTGTGAAAGTAACGAGAATGGCTCGACGATTCATTGCAGGTGATTCTCTCCGCTCTTTTCGTCGATTGCCCCTGGTGCTTCGATCCCAGCGCGCACAGCAAAGGGAAGGTATTGCCAGGTGCGTATGCGTTCTTGCTTAGAGACCACAATCCCGGCTACGACGCCGAATCCGATCTGCGAGACGACGAACCAGAGCCAATCGATCCGCTGGTTGAGCACGGGATTCAGCGCTTCGAGGATGCTGTGGATCAACCCCGTCCAAAGGATGGGGGCGATCACCCCTCCAAGCAGAATCGGACGGCGCGGAAACATCGGAAGTGCAGCGCCGTAAAGAAGCCCGACGAGCAAGGAACATACCAGGTGAATGATTGTGGCGATGATCAAAGCGTCCCAATGAAAGACAGCGATTTGAGCGGTGGTCGATCGATCCGGAAACAATCCAGTGGACAGGAGGTTGATCGGGTACCAAATACCCCGGCCACTGACGATTCCATAGAGAATAGCCAGAACCGCCATGGCAGCGCTGCCCGCCATGCCTCCCTTGACACCCGCTGAAATCGGATAGATCTCCAGGGGCAGACGTGCGCGGTGAAGTTCCTGCGTGATCCATTCGATTCGAGTGACTCGCGGGCGACTGGTGGCGATCGTCGGCACGTTCTCCTCCACTGGCACGGATTCATGCTTTTCGTGAGGCAGCACATCACGAAACCACCCGATGCAACCGGCGATCGCGAAGATTGCACCGAGAATGCTGACAGAATCGTCGGTAACCAATCCCGCGAATACCAGCGTAATACCGAAGGCCAGAATGATCGGCCATGCGGTCGGCGCGGGAAGTTCAATCGTCTGCGTCGCCTGCGCCGACCCACGGGGCTGTCCAACTGCTTCCGATGCCATCTCCAAATCCTCCCTTTATCGTCCAGTCACGTACACGACCGTGAAAACGACGACCCAAACCGCATCCACGAAGTGCCAGTAAAGCGACAAGACGTCGACACGCTCAGCGTGTTCTGATCTGACGTTTCCTACAAGCGTGAACACCATAACCATGGAGAGAGCCAGAAGACCAACCACGACGTGCAAGCCATGGAGGCCAACCAACGAATAGTAGGTCGTTCCAAACAGGTTAGTACTGATGGTCAATCCGTCGTGGAAGATCAGCCTGTGCCACTCCATGGCGGTCCCATAAATGAACGCGGCACCGAGCGCGATGGTCACGAGCCACCAGTCTCCGAAGACTCGCACGTTCCCCCGACGCAGCGCTTTGACGGCCACGTGAATCGTCAGACTGCTGGAGAGCAAACAAATTGTGTAAAAGATCGGGACGCTGAGAACTTCCCTAGGCATGGGCCCGGTGAGACTCTTGCCGACATAGAAGAGGTACGCCACCACAAAGATCGTAAAAATCGCGGCCTCGGCGGCGATTAAACCGAACATCCCGACTCGTCCGCGCGCGGGACGGCTCAGCATGATCTCGCGTTCCGCTATCGTCGTGGGAGTCGCATTCACAAAGTTTCCCTCATTACTCGTATTTCCAGTCTGGATCGTCCGGATGCTTCAAATCCCACAGCGGACGCCGGCTCTTGACTGTTGGGATGGTTGCGAAGTTATAAGCAGGCGGCGGTGAATTTGTGGACCATTCGAGCGTCCAGGCATCCCACGGATCATTTCCTGCAGCTTTTCCCTTGAAATACGACCACAGCAGATTCGCGACAAAAACTAAGGTACCCAGCGCTTGAAAAAACACACCAATGGTCACAATAAGGTTCCAGATATCCCAACCCCGCCCCGGTTCATAGGTGTAGATTCGTCGAGGCATTCCCAGCAGGCCGGGAATATGCATGAAATCGAAGGTCAAGTGGAAACCGATGAGGAACAGCCAGAAATGCAGTTTGCCCAGAGTCTCGTCGCACATCCTTCCTGTCATCTTCGGGAACCAGTAATAAAAAGCGGCGAAAACCGTAAACAGGATCCCACCCACAATCACATAGTGAAAATGTGCAACCACGAAGTATGAGTTTCCCAACTGCCAATCGAAAGGCGCGGCACTCAGCATGATTCCGGTGAGGCCTGCAATCAGGAACTGGAAAAGAAACCCAACGCAAAACAGCATGGGTGTTTTGAACTCGATCTTTCCGCCCCACATCGTGGCTAACCAGTTGAAGATCTTGATGCCAGTGGGAACAGCGATTGCCATGGTCGAGAGGACAAAGAATGTGTTGGCATTTGAACTCAAGCCAACCGTAAACATGTGGTGAGCCCAGACGCTCATGCCGATGAAGCCGATGCAAATTGTGGCCGCCACCATGACCGGGTAGCCGAAGATCGCCTTGCGTGAGAAAACAGGGATGATCTCAGACGCGAAGGCAAAAGCCGGGATGACCAGGACATAGACTTCCGGATGACCAAAGATCCAGAAGAAATGCATCCAAATCACCGCCGAGCCGCCAGCTTGCGTATCGAAGAAGTGGCCGCCCAGGTAACGATCAACAAGCAACATCAACTGGGCAGCAGTTAAAGGACTGACGGCAAGAACAACCATGCCGGACATGACGAAGTTGAGCCAAACCAGCAGCGGCATTTTCCCCAGACTCATGCCCGGGCAACGCAGACATAAGATCGTAGTCAGGATGTTGATTGCTGTGCCGATACTGCCGAAGCCCGAGACCAGCAAACCCAGAG
The DNA here is from genome assembly GCA_035603035.1 of Candidatus Acidiferrales bacterium. GTDB lineage: Bacteria > Acidobacteriota > Terriglobia > Terriglobales > Acidobacteriaceae > Sulfotelmatobacter. Next base: position 38,063 of record DATNLE010000106.1, read on the forward strand.
TCCAGAAATCCGTACTGTGCCCAACCGAAAACGTTCTGGAGGTCAACGGCGCGTACGCGAACCATCCCACGTCGGGTGCGTTTCCCCCTCCATACAAGCCGTTCGCGCCAACCAAACTGAAATAAAGCAGAAGGCCTCCGAAACCGGTAAGCCAGAAACTGAAAGCGTTCAGGCGCGGAAAAGCCATGTCCCGGGCGCCGATCATGAGAGGAACTAGATAATTGGCAAAGCCGAACACCAAGGGCATCGCGACGAAGAAGATCATCGTGGTCCCGTGCATGGTGAACATGCGGTTGAAAACCTGCGGCGAGACAAAGTCATTGTGGGGCCGGACCAACTGAATCCGCATGACCCCCGCTTCGAATCCACCTATTACGAGAAACACCAGGGCGTAAACGATATACAGGATACCCAGCCGTTTGTGATCGACCGTCGTAACCCATTCGTGGAGCGCATCGACGAAAGGACGCGATGCTAATTCCGTCCTCGGCAATGCAATCGCATCAGTCGACATCGCACGGTCTCCTAGGCATGTTGAGCGAGGGGGTGCTCAACGAAGCGTCTCCAAGTAAGCTGTTAGCGCGTTTAGATCCTGGTCGTTCAGCTCCATCGCTGGCATCAAGGAACCTGGCTTGATGGCCTCGGGGTCCCGAATCCAGAGCCGAAGGTTTTGCGGCGTATTAGGAGTGGCGCCGGCGGCGATTGTGTCCCTGCTCATGAGGTGAGTCAGATCAGGACCGAAGCGCCCATCAGCCACTGTGCCTGCCACAGTGTGGCAGTTGATGCACGCAGTGGTTTCAAATATTCGTTGCCCTCGAGAAGCGGCGTCACTGGCGAATGCCGGACGACGTTGTTCCTGAATCCAGCGGTCAAACTCATCTCGCGACTGAACATAAACTCGCAACAACATTTTGGCGTGTTGTGTCCCGCAATACTGCGCACACTGGCCCAGGTAAAGACCGGTTTGATGCGGATCAATCCACATGCTGTTCGGATGATTAGGAATGAGGTCGGTTTTGCCCGCCAGGCGCGGCACCCAGAAACTGTGATCTGTATCCGCTGACAGCAGCTTGATGAGCGTAGGAGTCGGATGGGTTGAATCGCTCACTGGCACGTGCAATTCATTCGCGGTCACGACTCCGAGTGCCGGATATCGATACTCCCACCAGAACTGGTGGCCGATGGCGATCACCTCGATCGCGTTTTCGGGTCGTGCGGTCTTCTGTACATCGGCAATTACTCGCGCCGTCGCCATGAACAGTGCCACAACGATAAGGACAGGAATTACGGTCCAGGCGAGCTCGACTTGATTACTGCCATACACCTGAGGAGGTTCGCGCCCGTCGTCATTGGCCCTCTTTCTGAATTTCACGACAGAGTAAGTGAGCAGAGCAAACACGACCACGAATATGGCTGCCGCCACGGCAAGCACAAAGATGGATAGTCCAAAGATTGACTTAGCCGGCGTCGAGACGGGCGCAAAGATGTTTGTAGGACTCATCGACTGAGCCGCCGTGTCAGTCGAAGCGGCGGCGGACCAGATGGCCACCAGGAATAGGTGGAATACGCCCAGCGTGCTCGAATGTTGTGTGCTTGCCATTTGCGTTGGGTGGATCGCCTCGAGCGTCGGCTTCTTGCGCGATTGCTAAGAAGTCTTGGGCAATTGTCTTGCCGCGAGCCTGAGACTGTTCCTCACAACGCAAGTGCTTGAACAGGAATACGGAAGCTCTAAACGGAAAAGCGCACATCGTCCGTTACGCTAAGCTCGCGGTGATAACAGGTTAGCCGGTGCTAACCAGTTGGCACTTCGCTGGTTTCCAAACAATTCCCGTGCTCAGACTCCATCTCAGCAAGTGCAAGAGTCTCAACGGCAGCGCTTTCGGCGCTGGATGAGAACTGGACTGAGACAGTTTGGCCGTCGGTTTGCACTTACCGCAGAGCGAACGTCCCATGCATATTCAGGCTGGCGGTCACGCTGTTGCTGAAGATGATCGCGAGTTCCGGATGTTCAAAGATGGTGAAGGAGAAAGGCACTTCGATCACGTTGTGAAGTTTAAGGAACCCTTCGAGGAAATCCCACAGGTCCTAGTGGCGCTCGAGCACCTCGACATCGCGGCCTACGCCGCTTTGGGGTTGAAGGTTAGAGCAGAAAAGATAAGCGCAACCGGATTCACTCTGCGCTACTCCACCTGGGCGAACACCCAGATCCTCGGTGTTGGTGCCCAATGGATGGCGTTCCACGCAGCTCTGTCTGACTTAAGGTTAACCGGGAGGATTCTATGAGCACGGTAGTTGCAGGACTAACACTCGAAAACGTTCTCTATGAGAAGAGAGGTGCCATCGCGTACGTAACGCTTAACCGCCCGAAGGTGCTCAACGCCCTGAAGCAGGCAGTCTTTGCGGAACTGAAATCCGCTTTTGAGGACGCACGGAATGACGCCAGTATCCGGGGCGTTATTTTGACCGGCAGCGGGGACAAGGCGTTCGCAGCTGGAGCCGACATCGCCGAAATGTCGAATTACACGGGAATTGAGGCAGGGGAAGCGACGCGACGTGCGCAAGAGGTTACGGAGATCATCGAGAATCTTGGCAAACCGGTCATTGCTGCGGTGAACGGGTTTGCGCTAGGCGGTGGGTGCGAGCTGTCGATGGCTTGCACAATTCGACTCGCGGTCGAAGGTGCGAAGTTTGGCCAACCCGAAGTCAAGATTGGAATCATGCCTGGCGCTGGCGGAACACAACGTCTCCCGCGATTGGTCGGTAAGGGTCGGGCGCTGCAACTCATTCTCACTGGCGAGGTCATCAGTGCTCAGGAGGCGTACCGGATCGGCTTAGTAAACGAGATCGTTCCGAGTTCCAATCTGATCCCGCGGGCCGAAGCCATCCTTAACCAGATCATTTCCAATGCTCCTCTAGGCGTCAAGTTCTCTATCGAGGCTGTGAACAAGGGGCTGGAAGCCAGCGTCTCGGAAGGCTTGCTGCTGGAAGCTTCGCTGTTTGCGGTCTGCGCCGGGTCGGAAGACAAAAAAGAAGGGACATCGGCATTTCTGGCAAAGCGTGCTCCACAATTTCAGGGTCGATGAGGCCATGAGGTATGCGGCCGGTAGGCCGGGATGTCCGGCTTCGTCTTGAAGTTCTAGAACAGATAGTGATCAAGGAGATGCTATGGCAGAAGAAACCATTTTTTCAGGCCTGAAAGTTGTGGACATGGCCAGTTTTCTTGCGGGTCCGGGAGCGGCGACCGTACTGTCTGACTTCGGGGCGGAAGTGATCAAAGTTGAACCGCCCGGAATCGGTGATCCGCACCGCATGACATACAAAATCCCCCCGAACCCCAGCGCGAAAGAGAACTACGGGTGGCATCTGTCGAATCGCAATAAACGCGGGATGGCCCTCGACTTAAAGTCGCCGCACGCCAAAGAGGTTGTGGAAAGGCTCGTCAAGTGGGCGGACGTATTCGTTATCAACTTCCCAAATCCAGTTCGGAAGCGCCTTCGGCTTACTTATGAGGACATTGCTCCGTGGAATCCCCGCCTGATTTACGCCGACCTTACCGGCTATGGCGACGCCGGTCCGGATGCTGATCTGCCGGGCTTTGATATCACCGCGTACTGGGCACGAACCGGTCTGCTGGCGATGACTCGGGATGCCGGCGCGCCGCCCACGCTTCCCGTGCCCGCCAGCGGAGATCACGCCACGGCAATCGGCCTCTATTCAGCGATCGTGACCGGTTTGTATCGGCGGGAGCGCACGGGAAAGGGCTCGCATGTCACAACATCGCTTATCGGAGAAGGCATCTGGTCCAGCGCGATGTCCATCCAAGCTGCGCTGTGTGGGGCCAAGTTCTTTCCTCTACACGACCGCAAGAATCCGCCGAACGCAATTTTCAACGTGTACCAGACGTCCGATGACCACTGGTTCCTGATTGTGGTTCAGGCCAAGGATTGGCCCGCGCTGGCAACGGGAATCGGACACCCCGAACTGCTACTCGATGCGCGATTCGTTGATGATGCGACCCGCGCCGCGAATTCGGCCAAGCTGGCGGAGATCCTGGACTCAGTCTTTACGTCAGAGCCATTGGCACACTGGCGCGAGGTCCTGGATCGTGCCCGCATCACCTACGGCATCGTGCGGTCTCCTGCTGAATGCATCACCGATCCCCAGGTACTAGCGAACGACATCATTGTGCCTATCGAGGGTGGCGGCGAGCACCTGAAACTGACCGTGAGCAGTCCGTTAAAAATACACGGAGTTCAAAAGGTGACAGCAAGGCGTGCCCCGGAACTCGGGGAGCACAACGAGGAACTGCTGAAGCAACTCGGCTTCACCGATGACGACATTGACGGTTTCCGCGCGAACGGCGCCATTCCGCACGTTTGGCATTTGGAAGCTGCGCCGACAGGAGGTGGACGATGAGCGACATCGTTATGGAGCGTTCCGGAAGCATACTGCGTGTCCAATTCAATCGTCCGGGAAAGAAAAACGCGATGACGTCCAGCATGTACATCGCATTCGCGGATGTCCTCAATGCCGCGGCGAAGGATGACAACATACGCGTCATCCTCTGGCACGGCGCGGGAGACTCATTCTGCGCGGGCAACGATGTCGAGGATTTTCTGAAGAACCCTCCAGGACCGGGAGACAGTCCGCAGGCAATCTTGATGAAAGCGCTAATGAACTTCGACAAGCCATTGGTCACTGCTGTACAAGGCGCGGCGGTCGGAGGCGGAACCACAATGCTGACCCATTGTGACTTCGTGTACGCGGGTGAGAGCGCAAAGTTCCAAATGCCGTTTATCAATCTCGGCCTCGTGCCCGAGTTTGGTTCGACTTTCTCGATTCCAGCGCGTTTGGGACATATTCGTGCCGCCGAGTTGATCCTGTTGGCAACGCCGTTCGATGCCAAGCGAGCTGCCGAGCTGGGAGTAGTGACCCGGGTAGTGCCTGATCAGAAGCTCCTCACTACAGCGACTGAAACCGCGCAGCAGTTGGCCGAGAAGCCGGTCGGTGCGTTACAGGCCTGCAAGAGACTCATGAAGCAGCCTTCACGCGCACAGATGGAACAGTCGATGAAAGCCGAGAACGAGGAGTTCGCCTCGCGAGTTCGATCGGCCGACACCAAGGAAGCGTTCACGGCGTTCCTCGAGAAGCGTCCGCCGGACTTCACGAGAACAAAAGAGACGGCGACAACATAGCGTTCGACAGCATCGTTGCCGCAGATTAGTCGCGTTCCGATACCGCGCTGCGGTCGGATGGGAGAGGTCATGCCACAACCAAGAATCGTGATCGTCGGCGGCGGTTTCGGCGGGTTGGCCGCCGCCAGGGCTCTGCGAAATGCCCCAGCCGAAGTTATTGTGATCGACCGGACCAACCACCACCTCTTTCAGCCGCTGCTTTATCAAGTGGCGACGTCGGTATTGACACCAGGTCAAATTGCTTCCCCGATCCGTGGAATCTTGGGCAAACAGAGGAATACAACCGTCATTCTCGGAGAAGTCACCGGAGTGGACAAGGATCAGAAGTATGTCCTCGTGCGCGACGCAGATCGCGAGGGGGTTCGTCTCCCATACGATTACCTCATCCTGGCGACCGGCGTTACTCACAGTTACTTCGGCCACAACGAATTCGAACAATTCGCGCCGGGATTGAAGAGTCTTGCAGACGCCGTGGCGATCCGAAACAAGATCTTGCAGGCGTTCGAACAGGCGGAGGCCGAAGAAGACCCGAGCCGGCATCGCGAGCTACTGACTTTCGTCCTGGTGGGGGCGGGTCCCACAGGTGTGGAAATGGCTGGCGCCATAGCGATAATGGTGCGCAGCACACTCAAGACGGAATTCCGAAGGATCGATCCCGCTGCAGCGCGCATCCTTTTGGTGGATATGGCTCCCAGGGTTCTACCGCCGTTTAGTGAGGAACTTTCCAGTGCGGCAAAGCAGAGGCTCGAAAGCCTGGGTGTCGAGATCCGGCTTGGACACAGTGTTGATCAGATCGACGCCGACGGCGTCGTCGTAGCAGGGGAACGCATCGCCAGTAAAACCGTGATTTGGACGGCGGGCGTGAGCCCGTCCCAGGCGGGCAAGTGGCTCGGCGTCCAGACGGATCGTGCCGGCAGAGTGCGCGTGGAAAAGGATCTCACAATACCCGGCCATCCTGAGATTCTCGTTGTTGGGGATACAGCGTCGCTCGATCAAAATGGCAAGCCGTTGCCCGGTGTTGCACAGGTGGCAATGCAGCAAGGGCGGTACGCAGGAAAGCTGATTCAAGGGCGTCTCCGCGGAAGGCCTGATCAGCAGCCGTTTAGCTACTTCGATAAAGGCAGCATGGCCGTCGTGGGCAAGGGCTTTGCAGTGCTCCAAGCTGGCAAAATCCAGCTAAGCGGTTTCCCGGCATGGCTAGCGTGGGCAGCTGTGCATCTTGAGTTTCTGGCACAATCGAGTCTTCGTGTAAGCGTTTTCGTGCAATGGGTTTGGACTTATGTCACCGGTCAACGGGGTTCCCGGCTCATTGTTAATCATCACGGGTCGCAAGAGCAGAAGCCTGTAGGCAAGACTGATTTCGCCGTGGTCTCCAGCAAATGACTGGAACCTTGAAGCGAGCCATAAAATCCGGGGTCAAGCTAACTACTGTTGCCGAACTCATCAGATATCGCCTCGCTCAAGCTAGCGAAACTGTCATCAGTACAGGGATCCAGGGTCCTTTGGAGCTGATGCGCTGCAATCCATAGATTCCCCTGCAGCTGCCTGAATCGGGCAATGATAAATATCTAACCAATGAAGGAGAAAAAGTGAACACGAAATCAGCAATCTTCACAGCGATCATGGCAACATTTCTCTTAAGTAGCTTCGGGTCATTCGCGCAAGTCCAACCATCTCAGCCGACAAAATCACAGGCAAAGCAGGTGTCGGAAACCTCTGACAAGTCCAGTGTGACCGATGCTTCCTCTGACCAGGATCTACAACTGCTGCGTAAGGATCTCTGCGGCGTGAGTAATTGCTCACTCCTCTGTCTTTCGAAAGCGGTTTCTCGATGCTGTCTCTAGGCGGTAAGCGGGCAGGCTCCGTGGTCACACTGACATGCAATCTCGACTTCTTCCGATCCGGCTTCCTCACAGCCTGGACCGCGGTATTTTTCGCCAGCCGGCACGGTACAGCGACATGGCATGTGCGCACACTTGTTCTGCTCACGTGTTGGTATCCCTTTCACACTCACAACATTCCTCCTCTAGGAGACGGATCCAACCAGGCCTTGGCTACGACCTCGCAGGCAGTTCCGCGTATGCGATGCCCGTCAGGTTTCCTTGAGCAACAAGCAGCGTGTTTTTGTTCGATCCATCGAGGTTCGCGCTGTAGACGGAACCGCCGAAATCGGTTATGAACATACGCCCACCTTTCAGGTCCAACGACAAACCAATTCCTTCCATCAGATGGGTAAAGACAATTTCCGGCTCTTTGCGATTCCCAGGTGCAACATCCATGGGCGCTCGGTTCACAGTGTTACCTCGCGGGGGGTCCCCACGATCCGTCCAGTACATCATCCGATTGGGCAGATCGAGGTCCAGATCGATTGGCTCGGGCAGCCCCTCGAACAGCACTTCGATGTCGTTGCGGTTCGAGGGGATCTGCCCCTTCGGGATTTCCAGATTGGCGCGAAAAATGCGGCCCTGTCCGGCGTTGTCATTGCCTTTCTGCGTCCAATAAAACTTGCCTCCGTCAGCGTCGACGGCGATACCCACGCACCATTTTCTCGCGTCCTTACCGGGGCGGGAGTCGCCCTGGCTGGTGTCAACGAGGGTTTTGACATCGGAACCATCCAGATTGGACCGCATCACGCGCATGCCTTCCCGATCGGACCAGTAGAGCTTGCCGTTTTTCTTGTCGAGTTGGATTTGCTTGGGAGTAAATGTGGCACCCGCGGGAATGATGGTCGTGAGATTCTTCCCATCGATATCGGAGCGATCGATGGAACCATCATTTGCGTTGGGGTTTCCCATGTTCGTCCAGTAGATGTGAGCGGCTTCGACGTCGACAATTAGCCCGTCGGGAAGTTTTCTACCTTCGCTGACGATGGTTTTAAGATCGGAGCCGTCGGGGTTCGCTGACATCACGCGGCCACCGCCGAGATCCAATAAAAACAGCCGGCCTGAAGTGGTTTTGGAGCCGGAATTTGTGAGCTTCGGTTTGGTGACAGTCGGCGACATTCTCTTGCTCCTTATTGGGAAAACTCAAAACTTGATCTTCGTTGGCTAGCCGTGTTCCGTGCTCTCTACACAAAGGCGCTGAAACCGGTGATGGCTTTGCCAACGATCAGATTCTGCATCTGGAATGTACCTTCGTAAGAGTAGAGGGCTTCTGCGTCCGCGAAGAATCGCGCTACGTTGTAGTCGGCCGCAATGCCATTGCCACCCAACAACTCCCGTGCCCATGCGACCGTCTCACGGCACTTGGACGTGGTGAACGCCTTCGCCAGCGCCGCGTGAGCGTCCGTTAGCTTGCCTTCGGCCTGTAGTTGAGCCATACGAACCACCAGGCATTGCGACGCTGTGATGT
>DATNLE010000119.1:0-9541 GCA_035603035.1 Candidatus Acidiferrales bacterium
AGCAGCCTGGTGACCCCAAAAAGGCAGCTCAGGCGATCGTCCAGTTGACGCAAGAACCCAACCCTCCGTTGCGACTCTTGCTCGGCAGCGATGCCTACGCCGCCGCGGAGAAGAATGATCTGGCGCGATTAGAGGAAGCACAAATTTGGAAGAAACTCAGCGTCTCCACCGATTTTGAGACGAAGTGAAGAAGCAGCAAATATTAAGCAGGAGAATCCGAACCGCGGCAAGGTGGTCAAGGGTTCAACTTGGACTGGATTCTTCCCTTCTGCGTCTCAGTTGCGATCAGATTGCGCGAATCAGCCGCATGAAGGCGTCCATCTTCTTCGTAATTCGCGCCCGGTCGGGACCGAGGTTCTGCTCCAGGCAAATTCCGCTAAAGAACGTGACGATCAAGCCAGCGAGGGAATTATTATCCCCACGAGATCCACGCGCTGCAGCTAGATTGTCGATGAGCAGCTGATAATAAAGAGATATTGGCAAAACTGAGTTGTTAGGCAGGGTTCTAACCTCCCTCGGGACTGGTTCTGAAGCGGCCTCAATCGACCGCTTTTCCTTTTTCCTTGAGCGTGGAGTAATGGCTCCAGACATCTCCAAGGTCGATACCGGTTGTCATCTCGACCCTAGCCGGGCTGCGTCGTGGAACTTTCGCGATGTAGTGCTGCGCTGGCTTTTCATGGGTAACAGTCTCTCCTGATCTGAAGAACCTGCTCATCCCGTTGGAGTCAGAGGAGCACACGGTTGACGGATTAAGATCCGCGGGCTGGCGTCAACCCGCCGTAGTGAGCTGGCCCTTTGTTTTCTGGGATTGGCTCGCCGTAGAACCGCCGACTCGTAACATGTCGGTTGCCTAGAATACGAGTTTAAGTGCCAGTTGGATCGAACGCGGTCCGCCGATCTGGTACAGCGGATTGAGGCCGCCGCTCTGGCCTCCGCTTCCTAGGTAGCTGTTCAGCATCTGGGTGGCCTGACCGAACTGAGGTGAGCTTAGGTAATTAATCGGGCTGCCGAAGTTTGGGTGATTCAGGATGTTGAAGAAATCGCCTCTCGCCTGAAGAGAAAATCGTTCTGTGAATCGGAACTGGCGTCGTAGCGTGATGTCCCATTGTGTGGCACCGAATCCACGCAGGGCATTGCGTCCGAGATCGCCCTGCGCCGTGGCTGGCACTGGCGTGGTGAAGGCCGCCGGGTTGATGACCTTGCCTCCAGGTGCGCCTGATGGAGAAAGATAGAACGGCGCGTTTGGCACGATATCCGGGCGCTGCACGCTATCCGCGCCTGACAATACCGAGCCCGCAAACGGATTCTGACCCGTTACCACATTCACCGGAGGAGCACTGCGAGCGTAGAGGATGGAATCAGTCGACCAGTTTCCGAAGACTTGCTTCAACACCCCGCTGCCCGGACCGGGGATATCGTAGGAAACAGCACCAGTAAATGTGTTCCGGATGTCGTAATCAGAGGGCCCACGTTCAGACAAGGAGGGCGACTGAGCGAGCGGAACATTCTGGTAATTCACATCTGAAGAAACGTCGTCGATCGAATGACCCCAAGTGTAGGAGAGTAGCGTTTGCAAGCCGTGCGACAGTCGGTGACGATATTGTGCTTGGAGCGCGTCGTAGTTAGAGGTTCCGTGATTGCTGAGCAGATCGAACTCGCCCGTGAAGTTCGGCCCCGGCGCAATATAGATGTCCTTTCTCATCAGCTTGCGTCCTGCGGCGCCAACGTATGTGAGTGTCAGGACGTCGGCATTCGTGATGCTGTGCTCGACCGCGGCATTCCACTCATACGTTCGCGGCAACACGTGGCTTGGATTGACCACAGACATGACTGCCGCAGGAGGATCCGTTATGAAAACTGGAGGCTTGGCGTCATTGAAATCCAGGGGGAACGAAGTGCCTAATATGAGAGGCTTTTCCTGAATGTATGGAAAGCTGATCATTACATTCGTGATATCGGAATACCCCAGATCGTAAAAAATGCCTGCGCCCGCCCTGAACACCAATTTCGGGCGCACTTGCCAGGCTAGTCCAAGCCGTGGCGCGAAATTATGTTTCTGAGGATGCCACAGCGGCGTTCCAACCGGTGCAATGGTTGCGGTGGAGAGATTACTGACTTCATTCACGGTGAACGGTGTAGTGCCGTTCGGCGATGAAGGCGCTGTGTTGTAGTCCCAGCGCAGTCCGTAGGTGAGGGTCAGGTTGCGAGCGACGCTCCACGTGTCCTGAGCGAACAGGCCCCAATTGGAAATGACCAGTTGGACATCGGGGCTCCGGGAAGCCACGAATGCCGCTGGCACGGAGTCGGTCTCGAAGTTCGCCAGCGACAGGAATTCGTACTCCAACTGGTAAGTAAGAGATCCTTCCTCGGGATTGAGCCGCCGATAGTCAACCCCAAATTTCATGCGATGAGATCCCGTGCTCCAAAAAAAATTGTCAGTGACATTGATCTGATGTTGCCGATTGTCTGCGATCTTGCCCACATCGTATAGAAGCCCGAATGGATTGAAGTCCCCGAAAATACCCAGGAAACTATTATTCGAGGACTGCCCGGCCGGAAACAAAACTGAATCCGGCGGCGCCACGGCGCCAGCGAAGTTGTCCAGCGTGAGAAAACTTTGTCCGTGACTCAGACTGTAGTTGAAGCGAAGCTCATTGATCGCACGCTGCGTAATCGTTTGATTTGCGCCTGCGGTCATAGTCTGCGTTCGCGCTTTCGTATGATTGAGGTTGGTGTAGGCCGTCCTAAACCGGCCGCCGCCACGCTGCACAGTGCTGGATGGGGCGTCGCTATACCTTCCAAATAAACTCACTCTCCGCGACAGCGCATAGTCGAACTTTCCGCTGTAAGAATCCAACGAAGCTGGATCGGAATATCCAGCAGCGAAGGCTGCGGTCCCTGCCGGGCAATTCGGGCAGGCGCCGCCAGTCGGCAGCGGGAATGCATTGAGCAACGGCTGAACTGCCGGAACGGCACTCTGCCGCGTGGCCAACGTCGGCACGTACGTGTTTGCAATCTGCGGCTGCCTTACTCGAACGCCTTCGTATGAGCCAAAGAAGAACAGCCTATCCTTTATTATGGGCCCACCGAGAACACCGCCGAAGTCGTTCTGCCGCAGCGCCGGCTTTCTGAGGCCCTCGTTGTCGGCGAACCAGCCATTGGCATCGAGCACGTCGTTGCGAAGATATTCGAACGCGGTGCCGTGAAACGCGTTAGTGCCGGATTTTGTCACCACCGAAACCTGCGCTCCGGGCGTCCGCCCAAACTCGGGAGCGAAAGTCGAAGTCTGAATCCGGAATTCCTGCAACGCGTCCAGCGAAACCAGATTGCTCAAGCCGCCAAACGCGCTGGTGGCCGGAAGCTGGCCAGTGCCGCCCTGACCAAAACTGGAAACGGGAGTGCCCAAGTTAGCGCTTACCCCGTCCACGGTGAAATAATTCGCGTCGGGCCGCTGGCCGTTGACACTGAACTGACCTTCTTCAAAGAAATTGTTATTAACCAGAACTACTCCCGGCGTCAGGTCGATCAAAGCGCTGAAGCTGCGGCCGTTCAGCGGCAGGTTCTCGACGAATCGGTTGTCAACGAGCGTGCTCACGGCGGCGTCGGAGGTATTCAGCAGCGGCGCGCCACCTTCAACGGTAATGCGCTCTGACGCGGAGCCGACCCGCATTTCGAAGTCGATCGAGAGAACATCCTGCACATGCAGAATCACGTTCGGCCTGATCATCTTTTGGAAGCCGGGCTTTTCTACCTCCATCCGATATGTGCCGGGCGCGAGGTTTGGCAAGTAGTACTCGCCGGATGTGTTAGTGGTCACCTCGTTCCGGATATTGGTGGCGATGTCGGTGGCCGCAACCCTGGCGCCTGCGATTCGGGCTTTCGAGGAATCGGTCAAGCGGCCGCTAAGCGAGGCATTGGTGGATTGTGCGTGAGCAATCAGCGGAGCTAAAAAACAAAAGACGACGAGGCTGGGAACTCGGCGCACGATGCAGACCATTTCGGGAGGTGGCTAATAGTACTCCAAACGCAGGCCGCCGCTGTAATAGATAAAAGGACTCGAAGGCGCTGGACGGCTTTACCCTTTCGAGGCCTATCGCAACTCTTAATCGATGGCGAAAGAGAATGAAAACAATCTGCGGGGAGTGAGATAATTCGCAGCACGCGCCATTATGAGAGGGCGAGCAACAGAACGGATATTTTGTGCCATCGGCCTTGTGCCGGTTATTTTGCTGCTCGCGTGGGGGTGTGCGTTCGCGCTCGATCCGTCGCTCGACGTCAGCCAGTACGCGCATACGGCTTGGAAGATCCGCGACGGTTTCACAAGGGGCACAATCGTTTTGATTGCGCAGACTCCCGACGGCTATCTCTGGCTAGGTACGGAGTCCGGATTGTTTCGCTTCGACGGAGTGCGTGCGGTTCCGTGGCCACCGCCGGACAGTGAACAACTCCCGGGCAACTTCATATCAGGCCTGGTGGTGGCGCATGACGGCACACTTTGGATTGGCACATTGAAAGGACTTGCCAGTTATAAGGACGGCAAGCTTACGCAATACCCAGAACTTGCAGGAGCAAATCTCGGCTTGCTCCTGGAAGATCGCGAGCAAATAGTTTGGTTTGGAGTGAGGCAGGCGGCGATGGGCAGGCTCTGTGCCATGCGCGATAAAAAAATTAACTGCTACGGATCAGGCACTTTCGGTCTGTGGGCGAACCCCTTGTATGAGGACCACAAAGGCAATCTCTGGGTCACAAGTGCGACGGGGCTGTGGCGGTGGGCGCCCGGTCCCCCGGAACGATTCGCGTTTCCGCATGGCGTAACAGCGGTTGTCGCTGCAGCCGAAGACGACTCCGGCACACTGCTGCTGGGCACGACGGACGGGCTGAAGCAGCTTGTGGCTGGAAAAATTAAAAACTACGCACTGCCCGGCATCAGCGGCCACTCCACAATCTCTAATTTGTTTCGAAGCCTTGACGGCAGTCTGTGGATGGGTACACACGAAGGTTTGTTGCACTTGCATCAGGGCAGGGTGGATCGGTTCAGCTTAATTGATGGGCTCTCCGGTGATTCCGTAGCCAGAATTTTCGAGGACCGGGAAGGCAGCGTTTGGGTGGCTACGACGGATGGGCTCGACCGGTTTCGTGACTATGCCGTCCCTACCATTTCCCGCAACCAGGGACTTTCCACTCCGGCAGCCGCCCTGGTACAAGCCACTTCGGACAGAAGCATTTGGACCGGTGCCGGGGAAGGATTGAATCGCTGGGCAAATGCCCGTGTTACTTTCTATCGCGGCAAAAGCGCGTTGAGCGAAAACCGCGCCGGGGATGAAACAAAGCTCAGCGTCAGTAGGGCCGCAAACGAAATCGCAAATAGTGGACTGATTGGCACGGTTTACTCGCTGGGGCGCGACGATGAAGGACGATTGTGGGTTGCGACCGACAAAGGCCTGTTCTATTTCGAGCGCGACAGATTTGTGTCGGTTTCGGGTGTTCATGGTGGATACACATTTTCTATCACCGGAGATGGGCACGGCGGCGTGTGGATTCTCCAGCCCGAGAATCTTTTTCATTGGTCTCCTAATGCCGCGGTCCAACAGATTCCGTGGTCCCAGTTTGGGCATAAGACGGGTCGAACGATGCTTCCTGACTACGACCCAGGGAGCCTATGGCTTGGGTTTTACGAGGGCGGCTTAGTTTACCTGAAGGATGGCAAGGTTGTTCGGTCATATGGCGCTGGTGTGGGACTGGGAGATGGACGGGTGAATCATGTGCGCTTCGGACCAAATGGAGGTTTGTGGGCTTCGACCGAAGGCGGGCTCAGCCGCATTAAGGATGAACACATCGCGACGTTAACGCAGAAGAACGGCCTGCCCTGCGATGAGGTCCATTGGTCGATGGAAGATGCGGAACACGATGTCTGGCTGTATATGCCGTGCGGACTGGTCCGGATCGCACGCTCTGAATTGGATGCATGGATCAACGATCCGCAGCACCTTCTAAAGACAACAGTTTTCGACAATTCAGACGGATTGAGGAGCGTTGGAGTTTATGGCGCAGCCGGCGCACATGTGACACAGTCTCCGGATGGAAGAATATGGTTTGCGCCGAGGGACGGCCTCAGCGTCATCGATCCGCGGCATCTTCCTTTCAACAAGCTTCCGCCGCCGGTGCATATCGAAGAGATCGTTGCCAATCACAAGAGCTACCCTGTGACTTCCGACGCAAACGGCAATGTTCGGCTGCCTCCGGGAATCCGCGATTTGCAGATCGACTACACGGCGCTCAGCCTAGTCGCGCCGGAAAAGGTATTTTTTCGCTACAAACTAGAAGGCTGGGACCGCGACTGGCAGGATGCGGGCACTCGCCGGCAGGCGTTCTACAACAATCTTCCTCCCCGCAATTACCACTTCCGCGTGATGGCATGCAATAACAGCGGGGTGTGGAACGAGGCCGGTACATTCCTGAATTTCTCCGTGGCCCCGGCGTATTACCAAACGAACTGGTTCCGAGCGCTGTGCGCGGCCGCTTTCCTGGCAGTCCTTTGGGGGCTGCATCGAGTGCGGGTTGGGCAACTGCGGGCGCAGGAAGAGAAGTTCCGGGAGACGATTGAATCCATTCCGACGATGGCATTTGTTTCCCTGCCCGATGGTTATCGTACCTTCGTGAATAAAGGCTGGGTGGAATACACGGGAATGACAGTGGAGCAGTCGTTGGGTTCGGGCTGGCACGCGGTCATTCACCCCGAGGACCTGAAGCGAGTTCTCGGCGAATGGGAGGCGGCTCTGTCCAGCGAAAGGCCGATGTACTATGAGGCCCGGTACCGGCGCGCCGAGGACGGCCAATATCGCTGGTTCATGGTGAGAGTGGTGCCGCAACGGAACAAGCGCGGGAAGCTCGTGAAATGGTTCGGAACAGTCACGGACATTGAAGATCGCAAGCGTGCAGAGCAAGAGCGAGAGAAATTGCGTCAGCTCGAGGCTGATCTGGCTCACATCAATCGCGTGAGCATGTTGGGGGAAATGGCAGCGTCGCTGGCACACGAAATCAAACAGCCCATCGCCGCCGCGATCAACAGCGCCAACAGCTGTATTGAATGGCTCGCCCACGAACCGCCCAACCTTGATCGGGCCCGGGCGTCAGCGACCCGCATCGACAAGTATGGGAATCGTGCCGCCGAAATCATCGATAGGATACAGTCGCTTTATAAAAAGTCTCCTTCACAACGTGAACTGGTGGAGGTAAACGGAATCATCGAGGAAATACTCAGGCTGCTGAAGGGTGAGGCCAATCGGTACTCGATAGCCATGCGCACGGAGCTTGCCGCCGAACTGCCCAAAATCATGGTGGATCGCGTGCAGCTGCAGCAGGTGTTCATGAACCTGATGCTCAACGCCATTGAAGCCATGAAGGACTTAGGCGGAGAGCTTACGGTGAACTCGCAGCTGCAGGACGGTCAATTCCAGTTTTCGGTCAGCGACACCGGCGTGGGCCTGCCAAAGGAGAAGATGGATCAGATTTTTTCTGCATTCTTTACCACCAAGCCGCAAGGCAGCGGCATGGGATTATCGATCAGCCGTTCCATTGTGGAGTCGCACGGTGGCCGGTTGTGGGCGACGGCCAACGATGGACGAGGTGCAACGTTTCATTTCACCTTGCCGACCGTAGCCGAGGTACACGACTCAGTTGGGTCGGGAGATCGCGCTGGATCTGGTGAGGGCTCTCTCCTACCACCGGTCGTTTGAGTCTATGAATACTGGGCGATCCGCGCAGCGGGAGTAAGATCTGGGAGGCACCTTATCGGGAGATCGGCAAGCCCGGGAGGACCGCGGCTAGATAGTCGCGCAACGAGAGCTTCGGTCGCCGACAGCTCTCACGACCGAGAGAATTGCTGCAACCTTCGGTCCCGCCGAGGGGCGATCGAGGCACCCATGACAGCTCTGGCCGAACTCCAGCAGCGGGGTTTGGCGCGTCATATCATCGGGTTTAGCAACGTCACGCCCGCGAACATCGCGGAAGCCCGACAGATCGCTTCGATCGTCCGCGTACAGAATCATTGCATCCTCGCGCTTCGAACCGATGATGCACTCATAGCCGATCTTGCTGGTGACGGCATCGCCTACGTGCCATTGTTTCCACTCGGGGTTCATTCCACTCCAGTCGTCTACCTTGTCTGATGTCGCCACGCGCCTCGGTGCCACGCCCACGCAGGTTGCGCTAGCCTGGCTTCTCCAGTGATCGCCCAGTATCCTGGTCATCCCCAAAACTTCTTCCATCGAGCATCTTCGTGAGAATTTTCAGTCTTCGACGCTTCAGACTCCTCCTGAGGTGATTGCGATCTCTACGCAATCAGCTGAAATGCCTGGCATGGGAGGCACACATCCTAAGGGCTACACTCTGCATTCTCCGGCATGATCAGCAACCAGCGGCGACCCAGACCAGGCTATTATTGTGAAACTTGAGCGCCATGCCGAACACAAACCCCAAGACCCGGTTTCGGACAGGCTTCCTCCGGTCCTTTGTTCGATGGCTTGCCATCGGCGTGGTGCTTCTCTGGTCGCTTGTCGCGCTGATCCTTCTGGCCGTTCGGTGGATCGACCCACCGTCAACCGCGGTGCACATCCAGCGCCACTTGCAGGCCTGGATTCACCACACGCCGTATCACAAACGCTACAAATTCATTCCGCTCGGCCAAATCTCGCCCGATCTCCAGCACGCTGTAGTTGCCGCGGAGGACGCGCGCTTCTACCAGCACCATGGGTTCGATTGGCACGAGATCCAAATCGCTGCCGAAGACGATTTGGAAGGCGATCGCACTCGCGGAGCTTCAACCATTACGCAGCAATTGGTAAAGAACCTATTTTTCGGAACTGGCCGCTCCATCCTCCGCAAGGGAGCGGAGTTCACACTGGTACCGGTGGCCGAATTCGTCCTCGGCAAGCGGCGCATTCTAGAGATCTACCTCAATGTGGTCGAATGGGGTCCTGGTATTTATGGTGCAGAGTCGGCGTGTCGTTACTACGACGGAACCGCTGCCCGGAACGTCGGGCGGGAACAGGCGGCGCGGCTCGCTGCGATCCTGCCGGCTCCCCTGAAGCGACGGCCCGAGCGCATGAATAAGTACAGCGCGCTCGTCCTTGAGCGGATGCGTCAAATGGGTTGGTAGTCGCGAACGCCTTCTTACCAAGCCGCGCCTATGATTTCTCTCGCAGCGGGTTCTTAAGAGGGATCTAGAAGAGCGCTGGCGAGAAACAGATGGTATTATCGCGGCGGGAGCAGACCAGTGGAACCGACAGAACCCAAACTTCCGAGCGAAGCCATAGAGCTCTACAACGATTTCATTCACGGGGAGATTAGTCGCCGCGCCTTTATCGAGGGCATACAGCGACTAGCGGGCGGTCTGGCAGCGGCCACGGTTATCAATGCATTGATGCCGAATTATGCGCTGGGCCAGCAGGTTTCACGCACCGATGACCGGATCAAGGCCACTTACGAGACCGTGCCCTCCCCGAAGGGCAACGGAAGCATCAAGGGATATCTCGTCCGGCCT
>DATNLE010000126.1:0-13380 GCA_035603035.1 Candidatus Acidiferrales bacterium
CTTTCTCGTTGAATTTGCTCTTGCAGATTTGGGCCTCTGGCGTTTGTGTGGGTTCGTTGTATGGGTTCGACAATGTGGACGATGTGTTTTCCAGGATCCGTTGCGGGAATCAGCAAAAGACCGGTCTGGTGGGCACTCGTAAGTAATTTTCCCTGACCGGTTGCGTTTGCGAGACAAACAACGGACATCGTTGCTGCTAGAAAAACGGCGTTCATCGAGATTCTCCAGTTGACAATGTGAACTTGCCGTAAGCTTTTCGGGGCAGTGGTCTCGTGCTCGCGTTGTTTTTCTCACGCCGGTCTACAGCGCGTCTGCGATTTCCTTGGCCAGAGGCTTCACGGCTTCCGTATTGCAAGGGCAGGCAATGAACATGATGCGGACGAAATTCATTCCCTTGCGCATCATGATGATTCCGTCCGCCGACACAAACGCCTGATCGCCGATACCAGGCAGGCTTTCCTGGTCTCCCATGACGCCGAGCACCTGGGCGTTCAGGCGCATCTGTTCCTCGGCGGCGTTCTGATCAACTGAGAAAGAGAACACCGGGACTTCACCCGAATGGTCTTGCTCCGATGCGGGTTGTTCGCTCTGAAACATCTTGAACATGCCTCCCGCAACCTTCTGGATCGTTTGTTGCGTCTGTTTGTCAGCGCCGCGGGCTGCCGTCATTGCCGAGGCGTGTTTCGCGAGCATGTCCGCCTTATCACCTTTCGCGATGTAAGAACACGAATCGTCCCCAGGCTGGGTGCGGGCGATCTCGAGCCCTACCGCGTGGCCGACATCTTCTTTGCTCAACAGGCGGCACACATCCCGCATGCTTGCGGCCTTGGAAGCTGACCCGCTGCTATCGGAGCTACTGCTCAAATCCGAACTCGATCCGAGGATTCCGTCCGAAACTTGATGGAACTTTTGACTGACACGGTGCGCAACGTAATAAACTCCGCCGGCGGCGAGCGCGCCGCCGACGAAGATGATTGCCACTGCCGCAATGCCTAGTTTGGCCAGCGTGCTCATTCCTTGCTTCGCGGGCGCCGGTCCGATGGATACCGGAACCGCTGCTGGTTGCAGCGTTTGGGCCACCGGAGACGGCGATTGTGGTCGGGGCGGCGTGCCGACATTACTCATGTCCGCGCCGCATTTCACACAAAAACGGCCGCTGAGAGGTGCACCGCATATAACGCAGAAATTAGCCATGGTTAACGCTCCTTGTGTATGCAAACTTGAACCGGCAGCGGGCTCGGTGTCCTCAAATCGTGTTGAGCGATGTTCTTTTCCCGCTTCCCCTCCGACAACCACATCCTGTTCATCGCGAAGTGGTACTCCTCTGCTTTTGAAAATCCAGATGTGCGCGTCTTTCGCATCTTTGTGTTCGCGACGCTTGGTATACAGCATCGCAGCTTGATCATCGACCGATTATTGCGCACGAATTGGCAGGTCGCATGGCCGTGCTCCTGCTCTTGATTCCTGCTCCAGAAAAGGAGGACACTTGGCAGCCTCGAGTAACGTCTCCGAGCTAAACGTCCAAAAACGGGAGGCGCCTCTCTCTCCAGCGGTGTTTCGCGCTTGCACCTCATTTCTTCAAAGACACGGACTCGAACGACTCCCTACTTCTCACTCAGTAGTGATTTGGGGATCGCCAGGCTTGACCTTTCCGCAGTCCGATTTGACGAAGTGACCGCTGGATTTCGTGGTCGAGTCGCTCGATTTGTCCTTATTGACCATCTTCAATGTTGTTGTTCCCCGCGTGTGTTCTGAATCCACGAGTTCTAACACCTGGTGTACACTCGTCTGAACGTTCTGGTGGCTGCAGGAAATATCTACTGTCATGCCGTGGCTGGTGATGTTGTGGCTTGCCACCTTACAGCCGGGATGGGTGTTGGCCTTGGTTAACATCTCGGCGAAGTTTTTCTGGGTGACGCAGTCAAGGACGCGTATGCTGGGTGTGCCGTCATCGTTGTAGGCGGTGCTTTCCCAGAGCCCTTCCTTGATGGGTAGATTCTGGCCAAAGGCGCAGGCGGCAGCGCAAAGAAACAGGATACCGAGCAGAATATTCTTCATAAGAACCTCCGTTAAGTTACGGCTCAACTTTGTACAGCGTCACCATTCCCGCGTCCATGTGGTCGTCGATGTGGCAATGGAACATCCAAATCCCGGGATCGTCGGGAGCCATGTCCACGGTCTCCATTTGTGCCTGCATGAGGGGAACGACATCGGTACGTTTGCCGTTGTGCAAAACCACGTTGCCGTGCCAGTGGGGCGTGTGCACGCTGAACTGTTCTCCCAGTGCGACCAGATACCAGCGGACACGGTCGCCTTTCTTCATCGTCATCATCGGACCGGTGCCGTAGATGTAGCCGTTGATTGCGAATTTGGCATTGGCCACGGTAAATCCCGATCCAACCCCAGAGAAGTTGCCTTCGTTGTCGACCGGTGCGAATTCGAGTTTTTTCACGCCCTTCGGGTCCGATGTGAAGGTCTGGATGTTGTGGTCGAGATACCAGCTCACGTTCTCGTCGAATAGCAGATACAGGCAGACAAATTCACGATCCACATCCTTTGGTTTGCCATCGGCATCGGCCATGCCCTGTCGCGTAATGATCAATGCGCCAATCAGACCACTGTCTACGTCCTTCAACTCATTTGTGTGGGAGTGATAGAGCCAGACAATCGAACTGGGATCATTTGGTCCGGGCCCGGCGCGCTCAGGAACCTCCCAGGTGTAAAGGTGCGTCTTGCCAGGAGCAACCGCATCGTCCTTTTTGTCAGTTCCGGAAGTGCCATCGTCGTAAAGCGCTCCCTCCGAGTCTTTTCGGTAGAAGACACCGTGCGGATGCATGCTGTACGGGCGTGTAGCGTTGTTCTTGAAACGTATGCGGATCGTGTCACCGACCTCAGCTCGCAGGATCGGGCCAAGAATTCCCGTGTGTTCCCACTCCGGAGGTCGGGGCTTGAGCCGGGTGAAGGTGTCGTCTGTATATTCGCGGTACAGGGCTTTGCGATAAATGGTCCCAATTCGGTGCGGTCCCCGTTCGGTGAAAACCGTCGAGTAGCCCTCGAACTTCATGCCCATCATCTTGTTGACACCGCCTGGGGCGTAATCCCAGTCCACCTCGTCCGCGGCAACGTAATAGGTGCGAACTTTCGCAGTCTGCGTTTGCCCGAAACAAGCGGGAATGGCCCAGAGGATTACGACGATTAGGATTCGTTTCATCATGATCTGCCTTACCCCTCAAGTGACGTCACCAGGTGGAAGTTGGCGTCCCCCCGGATGCCACTTCCCCCTGATGACTTGTAGGCAGCCTTCCGAACTGGCGGTCGCCCGAATCGCTGCCCTGCGAGCATCAATCTGCAGGGACTTGTGCGGCGGGTCAATCAAACTGTCCTTTAAACGTGCTTTAACTGATAAGTGTCACGCCTCGATGGGCTTAGGCCATGTTCTTAACTCGGCTGTGCTACCATTTCCGACCAAAGGGATGCGCGTGTCGCCCGGGGAACCTCACAAAAAGACCGTATACGCGTTTGGTCCGTTCCAGCTCGATACCAGTAAGGCCACTCTCGCTCGCAACGGCAACCAGATGAAGTTGCAAGATCTGCCATGCCGCCTGTTGGTAATCCTTGTGGAGAGGCCAGGAGAGATCGTCTCCCGCGAAGAGGTGCGCCAACACCTTTGGCCCCAGAACACCTTCGTGGAGTTCGATAACAGCTTGGGAGTCGCGATCCGGAAGATCCGTGATGCACTCGGGGACAATGCCGAGGCCCCCTGCTATGTGGAAACGGTCCCGCGGCGAGGCTACCGGTTTTTGGCGCCCGTCACTAGGGTCGCAGAATCACAGGATCCGGTCCGCCCCGTCACAACTGAAGCGGAAAGACCGCCACTTTCTTCGCTCGGAGCGGAAAAACGCTCAGCCGTTTCACGCCGGTATATAGCAATTGCTGCATTCCTAGTGCTTGCGATCTGTGGCATTGCTTATCGATTCCGTCTTCCGCGGACTAGGACAGAAAACAAGACTTCGGCGGAGACCGACCTTCCTCCGGTACACCTTCGACGATCTGTAGCCGTGATGGGTTTTCGCAATTTGCCCGGACGTGCCGAGGACGACTGGCTCTCGCCGGCATTTGCAGAAATGCTTAGTACCGAACTCGCTGCCGATAGCGCCTTGCGCATGGTCTCGGGTGAGGATGTGGCGCGCGCAAAACGAGAACTCCCACTGAGCGACGAAGACAGCCTGGCGAAAGAGACGCTTGGACGCCTCCACACGAATCCTGGAGCAGACGTGGTTGTACTTGGCTCATATACACCGTTGCCGGGAAAGGGAGAAAGGCGGATTCGTCTGGACGTTCGGCTTCAAGACACCGAACATGGCGAGACAATTGCCGAGCGGGCTTTTGTGGGGAACGAAGAAAACCTTTTCGAACTTGTGTCCCAGGCCGGAGCGTCTCTTCGGGGGAGCTTGGGAGCCACGTCAATTTCAGAAGAAGCCTTCGCGCAGACAAGGGCTGCCTTGCCGGTGAAGCCGCTGGCGGTAAAGCTCTACACGGAAGGTCAGTCTCGTCTCTGGGCATTCGACTTTGTCCACGCACGAGATCTGCTGGTCCAGGCGATAGCGGTCGAACCGGAGTTTCCTCTAGCACATTCCGCTTTGTCCGATGCATGGCATCATCTGGGATACGACTTGAAGGCTCGCGACGAGGCTGAGCATGCGCGCTCGCTTTCTGAACATCTAAGCCCGGAAGAACGTCTCCAAATTGAAGGTCAGTACTATTCGTCGCTGCAGGATATAAACAAAGCGATTGAGGTGTACCGGAAGCTTTTTGCCCAGTTTCCGGATAACCTGAATTACGGACTTCGTTTGGGCGACGAGCAACGCCGTGTGAACTCTGAAGATGCGCTGAAAACCGTGGCCGCCCTGCGGCGCCTGCCCGGTCCAGCTGCTGAAGATCCACGGATCGACATGATTGAATCACGCGCTTGGATGAATAACGACTATGTGAAAGCGCAAGCAGCGGGGCGGCGTGCTGTTGAAAAGGGCAATGCGCAGGGTGCTCAGCTGCTCGTGGCACGCGCTTATGGAATTCTTTGCGCCACCCTGGGGAATGGCTCTTCCACCGAGCAGGCCATCCGAGACTGCCAGAATGCTCGCCAGAGCTATGCAGCGGCCGGCGATCGCAACAACGAAGCCCGCGCACTCAGTGACTTTGCCGGACTCTACTATCAACTGGGCCAGATCGATCGGGCGGAGAGCATGTATCGAGAGGCCCTAAGAATGTTCCGCGGGATCGGCGCTATCGACGGGTTAACGACGGCTTCCAGTAATCTTGGCGATGTCTTTCTGGCCCGCGGGAATCTCGCCAGCGCAGAGCATGCCCTTTCCGACGCACTTCCCGGTTACAAAGAAATGGGAGATAAGGACGGCATCGCTCTTACGCTAAGCGATCTTGGGGAAGTTGCTCGGCGTCGAGGAGAGCTTGACAAGGCCTTAACAACCCTCGAGCAAGCCAAGGCTGTGGCTCAGGAAGCTGATGACAAAACTGCTGTCGCATATGTCCTTTCTGGAAGGGGAGACGTTCTCACCGATCGCGGTGATCTGGTCGCTGCCCGGAACTCCTACGAGGAAGCACTGGCGATTCGCAAACAAACTGGCGAGAAACAGACGGCGGCAGAAACTGAACTGGCGCTTGCGCAGCTGGCAATTGAAGAAGGGCGAAGCTCAGACGCCGAAACTATGATCCGTAAATGCAAAGAACAGTTCCATCAAGATCAGCAGGCCGACGACGAATTTTCCGCCAGCATTGTGCTGATCGATGCCCTGCTGGCCGAATCCAAGCTTGCGGAAGCCGAGTCTGAAACGGGACAGGCTAAGTCACTGGCCGATAAAAGTGCGAACACACTACTCCGTTTGCAGTTTGAAATGATGTCTGGTCGCGTACAAGACTTGTCAGGTCACTTCCCAGCGGCAAGCGAACAACTACAGAAGACACTTCGAAGCGCTCATTCTCATCAGTTTTTGGAGCTTGAGTTCGAGACGCGGCTGGCCATGGCGGAGTTGAGAAACAGGGCAGGACATTCGGTCGCGGCCCGCGCAGAATGGTTGAGCTTGGAGAATGCCGCCAGAAGGAATGGGTTCGGGCTGATCGCGAGTAAAGCTCTGTCCTTGCGCAATGCTCGTGAATAAAGCTTTCCTCCTTTTCGATCTCATGGTCGTTTACCTTTGCTCAGGCGCAAGAAAGATGCTGCGAAATCTGGGTACGTTTAAGGGCACGATAACAGGTGACGGGCGGTGTCATTTTTGTATCAAACAATGTCCGCCGACCCCCGTTTGATATCAATCAGTTACAGCTCGTTCTGCTGCCCTGTCACGGCATGCCCGATGGGTAACGACAGCCTATAGGAGAGGGTTTCCTGCTTGGTACGTACCCGAAGTGGTGGCCTCGGCGCGAAGCTGCGACTGTGCACCCTCCGTTACCCGAAAAGTTTTGAAGACGGAAAGATCGAAGTGCCGGAACTCGGGGAAAATAGAGGTTGTTGCGGCGGGAGTTTCCGATGTGCCGAGAGGCGGAATCACGAACTTTGGTGTCGAAGGCCTCACGGATGCCGGGATTCAACAGCGTGGCCGGCGCGGTCTGATGGGGCGCGTCGGCCCGAGGTCGATTCCGTTGAATACGGAGTTACCGAAAGCGGTGAGGTTGTCGGTGATTGTGAATGGGCTGCCGGAGTTCCAAATCAGAACGCTGTTGGGTTGCCAGCCACCAAACGCCAGCTTCTTGGCTCCGCTAAAGTTTTTTCCGTTCTTCGGTTAATTCGCGTGCATGAAGCAATTCCGGCCTTGGTGAGCCGGCGACAGCGCAATTCCTCATAAGTTGCATGAAGTAGATGTTTGCTTGCTTATAATCTCCAAGCAGTTCTGCGACGCGGCCTGCGCCATACAATCCGTTAAACCTGTTGGGATCGGTGTTTAGAGACTTTTCGTATTCAATAAGCGCTTCCGCCGGCCGGTTCAGTTCCATCAGCATGTCAGCGAGCATTTCGCGCGCAGGTGTTTCGATCTCGCCTTTGCCTTCTATATCCTGCCGGTCAGCCAGTCTTCGCAATAGCGTCACAGCCTCATCGTCCTTGCCTTGCAGCGCTAAAAGCCAGGCATGAGCTTCGTCGTGGCGAGTCATCATGGACTTAACATTTCGCGGCCTCGGACCTTTTTTCGTCAATTCAAGCATAGCGTCGTATTGAGCGACCGCATCTTGCGCGACAGTTAAGTCATGCAGGTGCCCGGCAGCAACGGCTTGCGCCCAAAGCGGAATGGCCTGATTGTAGGGTTCGGCCGTCGGATCGGGACTGAGCGCCTCCGCCGCCTTCCAGTTTCGCGTTTCCAGATAATACAGGGCCGGCGAGTTCGCACGGGTGCGATTCACGTAATCGTGCAGGTTCGGGTCCACTTGCTCGTAGGTGATCTTCGCGCCCTTTTCAACCATGGCTTTGGCTTTGTCATCTTCACCAATCTGCAGATAGGCGTATTCCAGGAATTCCATTGCGTGCAACTGGTGTTCCCCGCCTACATCAACTGCCGATGGATTCTGCGCGGCGTGCAAGGAGGCAAGATTCGACGCGATGTCTTCTTGCCAAAGGCCAAGCCGCGCAAAAATATGGGAAGGCATATGCAGTGCATGCGGCGCAGCCGGGGCGATCTCAGCGTATTTCCCGGCTGCCGAGAGTCCTTTTGCTGCAAGTTGGGGGTTGTCGGCGGCATGAATAATGTAGTGTGCTACCCCTGGGTGATCAGGATGTGCGGCGAAGATTGGATTTAGAAGCCCGATCGCCTTTTCCGCTTCCTGAATTGAATGCTCGCTGTCAGCGAATGTTAATACGGAAAGCGCGTAGAACACCGCGGCTTCGGTGTCATCTGGATAGCTTCTGTAGATTGCTTCCAGCTGTGCGGAATAATCGTGATTGCGCCGCGCATAATCGCGGGCATCCGGCCGATAGAGAACCTCTGCCGCATGCAGATAATCGCGCTCGCGCTGGGTCTTCGCTGTGAGTTGATGAGCCTTCTGAATCAGTTCCCAACCCCGCTTCATGTCTTGAGCGACCGGCAAATATGCCAGTGGGCGATAGAGTCCCACGGCCTGTGCCCAGTACGCCATGGCGCAGCTTGCATCCATGTCCGCCGCCATCTTGAACTGCGATTCGGCGTCATAAAAAAGGAACGAATGGAACATGGCGAGCCCGCTCTCGATACGGCTCTGGGCCTGCTTCGAGCAGGAAATAGGAAACGTAACGGTGCCAACGATTACTGGCGAGGCGGCGTGAGTGTGGATTTCCTCAGCGAGAGCCGGCGTGATATTGGCGATCACGAGGGCCACACGTAAAACTGCATGAAAGCTGGCGGGCATGAAATTCGTGCAGACAGAACTTGAGTGCAACTCTGTTGGAACCTGACTTTGGGGAGAATGGTTGCACTGCTGCTCGAAACCTCTCGCCTGCGGACTTCGTGAGCTCCGAGACCCCATTCGGCAATAATTACTAGATCCAATAGGGACGGTTTCATCCTCGGGAGCGTAAAACCCCCAGTTCAGGGCGGGGATATAAGCGGCTTGGCAGCCACGTCAGAGGGGAGTCTTTTGCTGCTCGATGTAGTTTTTAAGATGTTGATGGGGCTCCACCACGAGAGGCAGCGAAGTAAGATGACGACCAGAGGACGCCTTTCAGATAGCGTCTGATTAGCTCAGAACTGGAGTCCCCCACTGTTTTCCATTGACTCCACCTCTCCAAACGCGAGGCAGCGATGACCCCTGCAGACAGACCATCTGCTATCGATGCTGCCCCTGTCTTAAGGAAACCCCGGCGGTTCTGCTTACCGGCATCCTGGGGTGTGTCATTCGTTTTCATGTCCATCGCTCCAAGTCACCCGAAATAAATTAGAATACCGATTTTTCTTCGGAACTGACCGATCATGCGAGTATATTTTTCTTTTTGCGAGCCAGTCGATCTTTTGTCTTTTTTACTTCTGCTCTGGTCGCGTTGTGCAGTTGGTTTCACCATCTGTTGAGAGCATCCGATTTTTATTCATGGTACCGATTGGTGCTCAGGAGAGATGAAGGATGAGTCGTCGAGTGGTTTCCTTTTGCTTCGTGGCCGCATTGATGTCACCGACAATTGCGTTTTCCCAATCATTCTTCAGCCAATATAGAGGCTTACCTTATCACGACATCCGCTACAGTGGCGGTCCACAAAAACTACCGGGAAAGGTCTTGTGTGCTTACTATGACTTGGGCGGCGAAGGAGTTGCGTATCATGACACCGATGCACAGAATCGCGGCAGCGGAGAGCTGAATCCGGCCGATGGGACCTACCTCAATGAATTCCGTATCCATGAGGGAGTGGATACTTCATACACGAAGTTTCAGCGGAAGCCGGATCCGATTGACGACAACCCCTTCGACAAGATCGTGCCTCCTGCAGACCTGCTCTATGTTGGCTGGACCGAACCCGGAGAGTGGTTCAACCTGACGATAGATGTCGCACATTCGGGAACATTCGCGGCCGATTTACTTTACACATCGAATCGTGGCGGCACAATATCAGTCGATGTGAACGGAAAGGACGTAACCGGACCTCTGCAGATCGCCACAACAAATGATCCTGCAGACCCGCTTGCCTGGCGTCAATGGCACCATTGGAATCTGGCTTCGCAACTTTTCAAAGTCCGTCTGAGCAAAGGGAAGAATGTTCTCACCGTACACATATTGACGAACGGAAACATGAATCTGGCATATTTCGACTTCAAACCAGTCCGCAGATGAAATGAAACCTGTCAGCGATTCAATTCAGTGTCACACGTAATCCCGTCGCGTGGGGAACAGTAACGGAGCACTTGCCCTGCTTGAGCGAGTCGGTCTTCGTTGACGTTGTGATGTGCGCTTCGCGGCTGTCTAATCCCGGTGCGTGTAATGTCTCGGATTGCACCACTCCACTCGCGTCGCGACCAAAGTCGAGTTCCACCTCAAGGTCTGCTGCCGCGTCCTTATTCAGAATGATCACGGATGGGTGCCCGTCAGGCAGTTTCGCGGCATACGCCGTGGCATTGACTCCCGAAGCCTGCAGCTTCGTCGAGAACTCGGTCTTCAACAGTGTTCCGCCGCTGAACGAGCCCGCAAACTTGAGCCCATACGCGACCGGCTCCAACACATAGTCCAAGCCAAATGTCGCAATCGGTGTATAGAAAGGATGCGGATGCGCGGCAATTTGTTCGGGAGTTTCGCCCTTGGCTTCGAGGAGCACATCGCCAGGGAGAAATCCGCCAACGGAATTGGCCACAGATTTGCCGGTACCCCCGTGCAGATTGACGCCGGAATAGTCATTACTGGCCAGAAGCAGCGAATAGTCGGCAGACCAGAGCGCAGCGGCGAACACATCGGAGACACCCGGCTTGCCTCCGCGATAGCAAGTGTTGCCTTCAGTCATGCGTACGCGCGCACCCGTCTTGCTGGCTGCGGTCGATGCGATATTCGCCGTGTTCTGCACCTTTTGCATCGTTGCTGGTTTCAGCAGGTTCGGAATGTTGACCTCGGGGTTCGTCGCCGGGCCACCAAAGTAATAATGATGAGTCAGGGTCGTTAGGCGGGGAGGGGCCTGGATGGAAGGCCATTGATCAGCAATCTCAGTGAGCCATGACACCGCGCCGGCAACATCAGGCATGCCGAACTTTGCCGCCGGCACCCCAGCTGCGATAGCTCGCGACAGCGAGAGCCATTCTTGCAGGTACGTCTTGGCGGACCAGGTTTTTGGATCGCGCAGGTGCCGGTCAAATAGATCCGCCTCGTTTCCGATCTGGAAATACTGGAGGCGGTCGCCCAGCGTTTTAGCTACAAAGAACGATTCCTCGCTGGCGCGTGCCGGTGTATTCGTGCCCATGCCGATGCCGTAAACGCAAGTCCAACCAGTAGCTTGGAGGAACTCCGCCAGGTTTCTGACTGCCTCGACCGTCACCGCGTAGTACTGAGCCTTGGGCTCGCCCGCGACCTCACGGACTCGAGGATGCTCCGGTTCAGGAGAATCAGGCGTAGGTTTCCAGTACGCAAACTCGCTGGTGTTGCCTCCAAGGCGCAGAACGCCAGTCGACGAGAGTGCTTTGAACTCGCGAATCAAGCCACTGTTCTGCGCCGAAAATAAACTGGGATCCGCGAGTTGCTGGACCTCATAAGACAGGCCGACAAAATCGATCGGCATATGCGGACCAGTCGCATCCTTCGGGATGTTGAGGGCAACCCGGATCCTGCTTTGGTCCTGCGCGTGAAGACGTGCTGCAGCCACGGTGCAGGCGGCGGTGGCAAGGAACCTTCGTCGTGTGAGCATCGGATCTCTCGATTCTTTTATTTAATGCGGGCCTAGAGCGCCGCGTTTTTTGCTGAGGTTAAGGATATGACCAGCGATGATTCCACCTGGGGTGTCCCTTGTCCTTCCGATTTGAAGCGTAACCAGAATATTTTCGTCACCGGCGCCAGTGAACAACTCATTCCAAAGACATTCGCTCTAATCCTCGAACGATCGCCACCGGCGGAAAGAGTCACGAACCAATCGGACCCGAGGGGACGTCTTGCGGTCCCAACGTTGCCTTCAACTCCGCCGGCAGAGCCGGCGAGAGGGCACCCCAGTCAACTGCGGAGCTTTCGCGGGATCTTGGTCTCGGCGCGTTTCATCGGTTCACCATTTTGGGTCAATTACGAAAATATTGTGTCATTTTACTAGGAGGCATGTGCTGCGACTGGACAAAGAAACAGTTTTTTCGTATCGATAAGCAGCACCCTGGTGACGGGTGCGGTTCATGGGCTATTTTGGAAGGGAACTACTGATAGTGAGAGGCGTCGTAGTTGGAGCAGGCAAACGTCTCGACCAAGTTGGTCAGCGGCTTCGGACGTTGCTCGCCGGGTTATTCACGTCACGCGACTTGCAAGAAAGCAAAGCAAGACTTGAAGAAGCCCAACGCGTCGCCCACGTGGGCTACTGGGGATGGAACCTATGGAACCTGCAGACCTTGATTCATTGCTCGCCTCGGCTTAAACTGGGCAGCCTAGCGATCCGACCGATTGACCATGCGGAGCGCGATCTCAGCTCGTCGGTTCGTGCGCTATTCCATGCTGATGACCAGCAAGAAGCGCTCGACAAAATGAAATCGTAGTGGCGATTACTCGCATATGCAGACAGATAGTGAAATCCTTTTCCGGGAGGTCTCACCAATGATCAAAACAACTGTGTTCGTGCTGTTGTTTGTGGGCAGCTGTTTGATCGCACAATCCGGTCAAACTCAGTCTCAGCGGTCAACCAAGGCAAAGGGGCAAGTGACAGTACAAGGATGCGTAAGTCGGCAGAGTGGCGATTACATACTGACGCAGTCTGATCCAGGCAACAGTTACGTGCTTCACGCTGCCGACAACATCAAGCTGGGCCAATACCTTGGCCAGCAAGTGGAGGTGACCGGAACGAAATCACCGACTTTGAGCGACAGCTCAGATGCCGGGCGGTCACCTTCTGCTGTAACGCTCACGCTCAGCTCGGTCAAAACCATCTCCAAGGAATGCGCCGGCAAATAAGCGATCTATCCGGCGGAGGACCGGCGCGTTGAAAGTCGGAACTATTTAACTCGGGTATTTTTTTCTCAGCGCCGATGGGCGGTCAGCGTGTCCTGTCCCTGCATGGGGCTGCGAGGTCACGTTTTCGAGCGCGGTGATCGTATTCTGATTTGCCGATGCTGCTCATGTAACAGAGTTGCTTTTCAGAATCTGCCTCGCTAAACGTAATGGACGAAATAGTGCAGCGCAACCAACTGTTCCCTCGGTTCACTTTGCCGACCCCGCCGGAGGCCGCCTTACGGTTAGGCGGATGCCGGTGCAGTTCGCTCCAACTCCTAACAAGGTCGTGGCCCACTATAAAGGCGCAAACCTCTTTAACGTTTTTGACCACCAACCAGCCAATTCGCGGGTGTCCGGCAAAACAAGAAACTGACAATGCGTTCCCAATAGTTTCCGGATGCCGACCAGACGGAAACTGGCCCGGCTAATCAAGACAAGCTCCTTTTAGGGAGTGTCCTTTTACCGATACTGATAGCGGACGCAATTTGCATGGCTGAGTTAACCGGCAAAAACAAGGCACGTTTGGCTGATGTCTGGTCCACCCATAGCCCGCGGTGGACATTTACGGTACCGCGACGAAGCCGAGTTCGAATCCTGCGACATCGTAGCAGTCGCCGACGATCAGGCCTTTGTCGTTGATTTCGAGCGAGCGCGGTTCCCGTTCCGCTAAGGGATTGTGAATGTCGTGAATGTTCCCTTGCTGAGTAATCCCTGAGGCCACGCAGGTTTTGCGTGCACTGAGTGGTCGTGCAATATCCA
>DATNLE010000136.1:0-12964 GCA_035603035.1 Candidatus Acidiferrales bacterium
CCCGCTACTACAACATGCTCAACGGCCGGTTCGAAACGATGGACCCGGTCGCAGGGAACGTCTTAGACTGGCATCCCGGAATCAGATTACAGCAGCTCGGATAGTGAAGGGTATGGGCCAGCATTCCGCACCCTTCAGGGGCAGGTAGCAAAAAAGGGTGATTGGGACGCCTCACCCCAAGGCGCTGGACTCCCGAATCGCTTAATGTACGGCGTGACCCGGCGATTTAACCGCCGTTCAGGAGCGGCATGCCGTTCGTATATATTCCGACCAGGCACGGTAAGCGTTCCGATGACTTCATAGATTATCGGCATTTTTTGTTTCTGCCTTTCCATTGGCGGAAAGCTTATCCAACTTTGCTGGCAAAAAAGGAAGGTTGTCGAGATTAAATATGGTGGGCCGCTTAGACCTCTCTTCGTCGCCAGCGCCATACCAGCCCGAACGCTCCAAAGGAACTCAGACAAAGGGGAAGAAATGGGGTTCCATCCGGCACGGCTACTCGTGTGACTACACTACTCTGGCTTGTCGGCCCGGGATGAGGAGGAGTGTCTGGGTAGCCTGCGGTGCAGGCAGCGCTGTAGCAGGACCACAGATCGAAGTTAACGGTGTTGACACCCAACTTGACCCCGGAGTATGTCCCGGTTGACGCGAGCGCAGGATTGAAGCCGTTAAGATCAATTTCATCGTAATGGCCGAGGCCGCCGAGTGTGGGGTTATTTGTGAAGGCCACCTCGCCCTGCGTGGGAGTCTGCCCAGGATATGCGTTGAAGGTGCCGAGAAAGCCGGAAGAGCTTTCGGTCAAAGAGTCAACTACGCCGAAAATCCCAGCGATAGTGTTTGCGCCTGTCGGCTCAGTGTAGATCATGTTGATCCCGATAGTCTCAGTCTGACCTGTAGCCGGTGCGGTGAATGTAGCCCAAGCGTTTATGTCCACGACGCTGTCTGCCCACGTTGGTGCGGAGCAAAGCGCGACGACACCAAGAACAACCAACAATCTGCGCATCAGGATTCCTCTCCTCACTCCTAGGAGATTATCCGAGTCGCGCTTGGAAACCACGGGAGCAAGCGGAGTCCAACGTGGGGAAGGATTCGGACTTGCACGCGTATTCTGACTGTGCGCCGGGGTCGTGTCAAGATGAATGTTCTTGCAAGGGCGGTTGCAGAGATTCGCAACTGTTCCTGGAGTCTACACTTCGACCAAGGCCACGTCTGACTCGCTGAAGTACTTCCGCGCTGTTCG
This sequence comes from Candidatus Acidiferrales bacterium, assembly GCA_035603035.1. Taxonomy (GTDB): domain Bacteria; phylum Acidobacteriota; class Terriglobia; order Terriglobales; family Acidobacteriaceae; genus Sulfotelmatobacter. The sequence goes on from DATNLE010000136.1 coordinate 1,241, forward strand.
AAGAATTCGCGCCAACGCGCTGCAGTGGACACGGCGCTTCACCGCCGTTCAGAGACAGCTGCGGACTACTTCTATCAACGCCCGTGAGTGTACCAGATAGAGCCCGGAGACTTGTAGTTGCGTCCTGCCCCCCACACTGCGTGGGTGGTGCCGAGGTTATCGATGGCGAGCGAGAAGTAGTCGCCGAAGGGAAAGCGGAAACCGTCCGGCAGGATGTAATCATAGCCGCGCGCCGGGCCTGAGAGTTGAGTCTCGGGCGACCATGTGGCGCCGCCATTACTCGAACTGCGGAGGAAAACATTCCATAAAGGCTGATCCGGTCGGGCATGGCCGCGCGTGTCCATCCAAGCAATGCGCACATCGCCCGGCCCGCCTGCGGTAATCGCGGGAAAACAGTGTTCCGTCTGATCGTTGGCCAAGGAAACATCCGCTTTGGCGGACCAACTCGCTCCGCCGGTGGTTGAAGACGAGAAATAAATGCGTTCGGGCCCCGCGTTCGTGGCGCCAGCGTTCCACAGAGCATAAAGAGTTCCGGACGCGTCGGAGGCCAGCGCAATTTGCGCTCCCAGGAAGCCCGGCTCGCAACTCGCGGCCGAACAATCCGGCGGCGCGCCTGAAACGTCCAGCAGCAGTGTGTTCCAGGTGCTTCCGGCATCTGCCGACCGGCTCACATAAATGCTGACTGCCCGAGTGCTCAAATCTCGTCGCCCGTAACCGGTCCAGGAAAAGTAAACGTTGCCGGTAGCATCGACAGTGGCACCACCCGCCAATGACCAGCCGGGCTCTGCGCCTGGATTCACCGCCACGGAAGCGAAGGTCTGCGCGTAATCATGCGAGGCGGCCACCAGGAAATTCTGCTCATGATTGAATCCCACATAAACATCGGGGCCGCGTACCGTCAGCACGGGCTTGTCTGCGTCTTCAGACGAACGCTCGGCCACAGACAAATACCAATTGCGGCCAAAATCCTGCGACCGCGCCACCATCACATCGCGTTTATTGTTTTGCAGCCAGGAGGCGTAAACCGTCTGGTGATCAACCGGATCGACCACAATCTGTGGATCAAACTGGCCAGTCGACGAGGCCACGAGCGGATGAGGAGCTTCCCACGACACTCCATTGTCGTTGCTGACCAGCAGGGAGATCGTCGGCGCTGTACAGGCCGGGCAGTCCTTCACCGCCCCATACTGGGGAAATAAAATATAGATGTGTCCACGGCCATCGGCAGCCAGTGCGGGTTCCCATTGATCGCCGGTGCTGTAGCCCACGCGACGCTGCGGACTGAAATTCGAAACGGCCAGCGCTGCTTGCGCCGTTGACAGCGCCAAAAGCAGCCACAGGGCAAACCTCTGCGCACCCCTGGCCCGGCTGGAACTGGAACCCACAGACTTTCTCCTGGGCAAGCTACTGCGAAAACCTTGCCGAACTCTATCTCGAATCCGCCCATAGCGTCAATTACCCGTTCGGGCGAAAAGGTTTATGCGGCGACAGCCGCCCCCGGCTGTCGGTCGAGCGCAGCGACGGGGGGCAAGGCCGCAACAGCAGCCCCATGGCCCCATGCCAGGCAGACGTGACTTTCTGGCGATTTCGTCATCTAATAGACCGAGTCAATGGATCGAACAACTCCAGGGGCTCAGGGAGCGATTTCTAAGATGCAAAAAGCCACGTTTGCAGCGGGATGTTTCTGGGGAGTAGAAGCCACCTTTCGGCAGATGCCGGGCGTGATCGCCACGCGCGTCGGCTACATCGGCGGCAATACCGAGAATCCGACCTACAAAGAAGTCTGCACCGACCGCACCGGCCACGCCGAAGCCGTGGAAGTAGAATTCGATCCGGGCAAGGTCCGCTACGAAGATCTGCTGAAAGTGTTCTGGGAGAACCACGACCCCACGCAACTCAATCGCCAGGGGCCCGACTGGGGCACGCAGTACCGCTCCGCCATCTTCTTCCATACACCTGAGCAGCAGACCGCCGCGCTCGCCTCGAAGGAATCACTGGAGAAAACCCGCCGCTACTCCAAACCGATAGTCACGCAGATCGTCCCCGCAGTCACGTTCTTCCCCGCCGAGGACTACCACCAGCAGTACCTGGAAAAGCGCGGCATGGCGAGTTGCCACATCAAAGCATAGCGGCCAGCGGGCTTTGTTGAACAGCCCCTCCGGGCTGCGATCCGTGCGCGCAAAAACTGTCTGCCCTTGACGCAATTTCTTGGCGGAGCTTGCTACAAGCCGGTTCCTGTCCACGGAGTCTGCCGAAGGTCATCTATCCCGCAAGAGGGTACCGAGCAGCAGCTCGACACCCTGGGCGACCGGCTGATGTTCCGTCTGGCGTACCGTAATATGTCAACCCATGAATCCCTGGTCGTGAATCACTCAGACCAGACGAGTCTGGCGCCTGCGGGCGTCCGCTGGTAGCAGATTGCTGCAGGCAATGGTTCACAGATCGGCGTAAATCGCTGGGGCGACTATAGTGGCTTGGCGATTCCGGGTGGACGACTGCACTTTCTGGTATGTAAACCAGCACTATCCCACGAACATGGTTTTAGGTTCATACCGGGGTAGCATCACTGAAGTCTCCCACCTGCCACTAAGGGCAGGTGGCAGTCAAGGCGCGGAGTGACGACTCTATTTTTTCGCGCAGACAATCGCCCCGAATCGGCTCTTGCCGATGTGTCATCCAGGGCCTGTGGCCCGCGAAACTTGATGAAAACGAGAGTAAGCCATTACATGTTTTCAACGGTTTAGCCCACGTTTTCGACCCTGTGACTCTTACGCCGCCGTCAGCAGCAGCGGCGCGCCCTTCGTGATCACCAGGGTATGCTCATAATGCGCCGACGGCCGGTGATCCGCTGTGACGACTGTCCATTTATCTGGCGCGACGAATGATCGGCCCGAGCCGGCCGCAATAATCGGTTCCACAGTAATCACCAAGCCTTCCGTGAGGATTTGATTCGCTCCCGGATCAGCATAATTCGGCACTCGCGGCTCTTCATGGATAGTGTGTCCGATGCCATGGCCTCCGAGATCGCGAATCACGGAAAATCCGCTGCGCCTCACTTCTCGCTCCACGGCTCGACCAATCTCGGAAACCCGAAAACCGGCTCGCGCCACCAGCATGGCCTTCGCGAACGCCCGCTCCGCACACGCGACCAGGCGCTGGCGCTCCTCCGTGACTTCGCCCACCGGAACGGTTACGGCCGCATCCGCCATGAATCCATCTTTCTCGACGGTGACATCGAGCTTGACCAGGTCGCCAGTCTCGAGCGCGCGCTTCCCTGGAATGCCATGCACCGCTTCCTCGTTGACGCTGATGCAGTTCACGCCGGGAAATTTGTAGACCAACGCCGGAGCAGACCGGGCTCCATGCTGCCGCATCACACCGGCGCCTACTTCGTCCAACTCGGCCGTCGTAATTCCAGGGCGGACCGCACTCTTCATGGCGCTCAGCATCAGGCACACGATGGCCCCCGCGGCGCGCATCCCGGCCAATTCTTCTGGCCCATTGATAGACATGGGATTACCTCACCCATAATATCGCGGGGCGGCCGATTCATGGCAACGGCCTTCCCTGTCCTCGGGAAATGTTCCCTGGGGTATCGGCCTCGACAAGACAACCCCGCGTTTAGCGCTGACGTTCGTGGGTGATTATGATGAGGGCAGAAGAATTGTCACGATCTGAACAGGATCAGGGTTAGGTCCCCGTAATCTTCACCCGAAGTTCTTCCGGCAGGCGTTCGCGGATTTCGGGAGGAAGCCGGTCATGCACGCGGCGTGCGCCCTCCTTGGCCGCGCCCAGCACTGTAACCGGCGCCGGGGTCGCCACCGCCACCACCAACAAGATCAATGCGGACAACGCAAAGCCCGCCAGCGCCGCAATCTCCAGCCAGAAAGCATGCCGCGGGCCAAAGTGCCGGATCACTCCAAAGGCCAGCAGAAACACACCGCCGGAAATGGAAGCGAGCGCGATCAGACCCACATCAATGATGCGATTCATTCGCTGCCGGCTGCGGCACCGGTCGCAACCCGCAAAGTGGCTTTCGTAGTCGCCGCGCATCTCTGGCGCCAGGCTGGAAATGTCGTAACGCCACCCCGCCAGTATCTTGCCCACAATTGGATCAATGCACTGCTGACTCATAGCTTGCTAGAGCTGTATCGGCGCCATAACCTCGGACTGTACCGCCACCACTACGCGGTTGTGAAACAACCCCCCGCGCAATGCCAGCGCTTTTTCTGCCTCTCTCCGCGCTATTTCCGGATGATTGTTCTGTTCAGAGAGATGCGCCAGCACGACAAACGCTGCACTATTATCATAGTCGCCGGTAAGGAAATCCGCGAGTTTCAGGTTCGAGAGATGCCCCACGTTGCTCGCGACTCGCTGCTTCACCGTCCACGGATAAGGCCCGCCGCGGAGCATCTCCACATCGTGATTGGACTCCATGATCAGAACATCGGAGCCGCGCAGGTGGTCGCGGACGTTAACCGGGAGATATCCCAAATCGGTGGCCAGGCTCACCTTGGCGCCTTCCACGCGGAATGTAAAACCCACTGGATCGGCCGCGTCATGCGGAATGGTAAAGGGCTTCACCTCAATATCGCCTACCTGGAAGCGATGCCCCGACTCGAATTTCTCCAACTTTTCCAGTTGTGGGCGCTCCCCGCTTTCATTGCGCAACGCTCTCGCCCAAGCCGCGTGCGTCGCCACCGTCATGAAGATTGGGATGCGGAGTTTCTTGGCCAACGTTGCTAAGCCGTAAACATGGTCGGAATGTTCATGGGTAATGAGAATGGCCGAAAGCGCCTGCGGATCCTCTCCGAGCGACTTCATGCGCTTGAATGTCTCACGGCAGGAGATGCCGGCGTCGACCAGTATCCTGGTGCGAGTGCTGGCCACGAACGCACAGTTTCCCCGGCTCCCGCTGGCCAGCATCGAGACAGTCACACCCATATACGCAGCATACGCGCCCCTCCTGTGGAACCGGGAGTAACTTTTCGGCTAGCCGATACCTTTGAGGGACCCCTTCCCGCCTTCGGGATTCCGCTCCTGGTTGGAAATCAGAACTGAATCGCGAAATTGGGAACTGACCACCGCCGGGGGCTTACTTCCTCTCCCGCAGATTGTCCATCACCCGGCGCATGACCGCGCCACCATACGCACCAGCCATCCCGGGGAGGGCGGTGAGCAACGAACCGTACGCCTGACCACGCGTTGGCTTCACGGCGAGGATCGTGTAGGCGGCCAGTTCTGTCAGCGGGACGAACATTGCCACCACAATTACCCAGCGCCACGGCCATCGCGGACGCAACAAGCCGAGCAGCATGCACGCCATCAGGACCAGCAACGCGGTGAACAACAGGTCATTGGTTTCGACGTCCACCCACCCGACCCCAATGCCTGCCAGCGCGGCCAGAGAATAGAACGGGGCATCGCTCCGCGATCGCGGCGAAACTGGTTCAGTTGTCATTCGGTCTTGGCAACTCTCGGCGTCGCGGTAGAGTGAATCGCCGCTCCTTCCGCCCAGGAGGGTATCGCGATAATAGCCCAGCGCGTTCAGCGCTGGGAAGAAGTCTGGAAAATGGAGCCAGTCTCGGAGAGCCTGCTCTGAGCGGAGCCGATGGGGACAAATGAGGTCCTCACGCACCTTGCTCCGCTTGCACGGACTCCATTCTTCGTGTCACCGCAGATTGGTTTTCGAGCAATCAATACTTATAGAACCCCTGCCCACTTTTCCGTCCCAGCCAGCCCGCATCTACCATCTTGATCAGCAGCGGACACGGCCGGTACTTAGGATCGCCCAACCCCTCGAGCATCACCCGCATAATGTCGAGGCAAACATCGAGGCCAATGAAATCCGCCAGCGTCAGCGGACCCATGGGATGCGCCATCCCCAGCTTGAAAACTTCATCCACTGCCTCTGCCGTAGCCACGCCCTCCATCACCGCGTACATGGCTTCGTTCAAGAGCGGCATCAACACGCGGTTGGAAACGAATCCCGGCGCATCATTCACTTCGACCGGAGTTTTTTCGAGCTTGACCGACAAGTCGTGCACCGCGGCAAAAGTTTCCGGTGAAGTAGCCAGCCCCCGAATCACCTCCACCAGCTTCATGACCGGCACAGGATTAAAAAAGTGCATTCCAATCACTTTCTCCGGACGCTTCGTCAGCGCTCCCAGCTTCGTGATCGAGATCGAAGAAGTGTTCGAAGCCAGAATCACCTCGGGGCGCGCAAGCCCATCGAGATCGCGAAAAATCTCCGTCTTGATCTCGAACTTCTCGGTCGCCGCCTCTACAATAAAGTCACAGTCGGCCAGCCTGGAGCGATCAGTGACTGCTTCGATCTTCTTCAACGCGGAAGTTTTATCGTCGATAGTGATCTTGTTCTTCGCGACCTCGCGATCGAAATTCTTCGTGATCGTGGCGATTCCGCGCTCCAGGAAGCGCTGCTCCACGTCGCACAGGACGACCGAATACCCGCTGCGCGCAAACACGTGAGCGATCCCATTGCCCATCGTCCCGGCACCGATCACACCTACACGTTTAATATCCATAAGGTCTTTGCCTCTGCGAAAACATTCGAGTCTATCACCAGCCTCAGCCATGACCTCAACCCACATCGCGGTCATCCTGTAGGTCCGCGTTGTTGCGGACCGAAGCACCAATGGCACTCGCCGGCCCTGGCTCCAAAGTAAGTAAAGTAAGTAGCTATGCTGGATTTTTGCGACCAAGCGGGATAGGCTGAGAAACCATGGGAAATGTAGCCTACACGGTCTAGGTTGTCGTCGAGCGAGAATTGGGTGAACATCTGGCAGAGTTTGCTCCGGGAGTGCCCCGTTGGATTGTGAACACGCCCCTCAACCGAGTCGTAGCCCAGCGGCTGTGGAAGGAGCGCACTCAGAAAGGTCATCTGACGGGCATTACTACCTTCAACCAGTCGAAATCATCGTCAGCTGAGAATCTGCTGATGTCTGAACTCGACAAAATTGATCTGCATCACGGGTCTCACTCCGCCAATTCCCCGCATACCATCCTTGAGCTGCCTGGCGCGCCACTCAGGGACAGAGTCATAGCCGAACTGTCGCAATAGGGATTTTGGTGAATTTCATCCCAGGGCTACCGGTTTTCGCGCCGTACAGCCAGTGCCCTCCGATTCGCACTCAGGCTGAAGGCGAAGTTGCTTAACATCGCCATTCATGTTCAAGGGCCAGAGGATTCGCTCGGTCCTCCCGTCCCGTGGCCACGGGTGTAAAATATGCAAGACATCCTACGATTCAACCTACAAGGTTTGAAGAAGCACTTTTGAAAGGATCCCCATGGCAACCCTCGAAGCCCCCGTCCGGCCGCGCACTGCCTCTCATCAAGGACCATTCGTCAACGAATCCTTCTACGATTTCCGCCAGGAAGAAAACGCCCGCAAGATGCGCGCCGCCATCGAGCGGGTTCGCGGACAACTCGGCCGCGAGTATGACCTCATCATCGGCGGCCAGCGTGTTAAGACGACTGACAAGATCAAGTCGTTGAATCCGTCGCGGCCGTCGCAGATCGTCGGCATTCACCAGAAGGCCGGCAAAGAGCACGTGGAGCCGGCCATGAACGCCGCGCTCAAGGCATTCGCATCGTGGAAGAACACTCCCATCGAAGAGCGTGCCAGCTTGCTGTTCCGCGTCGCCGACCTCCTGCGCCAGCGCAAAATGGATTACATGGCCTGGCTGGTTTTCGAGGTTAGCAAGAACTGGGGCGAGGCCGACGCCGATATCTCCGAGACCATCGACTTCTGCGAATTCTATGCCCGCGAAGCTCTGCGCCTGGCCAAGGCTGAGACCCCGGTGCAATTGCCCGGCGAGCGCGATTCGCTCACTTACATTCCCCTCGGCGTTGGCGCGGTTATTCCTCCATGGAATTTTCCCTGCGCCATTATGGCCGGCATGACCTTAGCCTCGATCGTGGGCGGCAACACCGTAATCCTGAAGCCATCGAGCGATTCACCCACCATCGCCGCCAAGTTCATCGAGCTTCTTGAAGAAGCCGGACTCCCCGAAGGCGTGGTGAATTTCTGCCCTGGCGCTGGCGCCAGCTTCGGCGATGCTGTCGTCGCGCATCCCAAAACGCGCTATGTCGCCTTCACCGGCTCTCGCGAAGTCGGCCTCCACATCAACAAAGTTGCTGCCACGCAGGCCTCAGGCCAGGTTTGGATCAAGCGCACCATCCTCGAAATGGGCGGCAAAGACGCCATTATTGTCGACGCCGACGCCGACATCGATTCCGCCGTCGAAGGCGTGGCGCAGGCCGCATTCGGCTTCCAGGGGCAGAAGTGTTCGGCCTGCTCCCGCGCCATCGTCGACGAGCGCGTCTACGACAAGTTTCTCGAACAACTGAAAGCGCGCGTCGAAAAAATTACTCTCGGCGATCCCGCCGAGAACACCAATATGGGCGCCGTCATCAACGAGGGCTCGATGAAGACGATTCTCGAATACATCGAGCAAGGCAGGAAAGATGGTCGCGTGATCACCGGCGGCGAACGCGCCACGGAAGCAGGAGAGGGCTACTATATCCGCCCCACCGTCATTGCCGATATTCCGGCCAAGTCAAAACTCGAGCAAGAAGAGATTTTCGGTCCGGTGCTCGCGGTGATCAAAGCTCGCGGCTTCGATCACGCCCTCGAAATCGCCAACGACACTGAATTCGGCCTCACTGGCGCCGTTTACACCAAGTCGCGGGACAAGATCGCTCGCGCCACGCGCGAGTTCCATGTAGGCAATCTCTACATCAATCGCAAGTGTACCGGAGCCATGGTGGGCGCTCATCCCTTCGGCGGTTTCAACATGTCGGGAACTGATTCCAAGTCCGGTGGCCCGGACTATCTGTATTTATTCACCCAGGCAAAGTCGGTCGCCGAGAAGGTAGGTTAGAATTGCGCCTTAGAGCCCCTTCATTCCTGCCGGAAATTGCCAACTGGCAGCCGGCAGGGGCTGAAGAGAGGACGGCTTCTTGGCACTCTCTGGCGACCCTCGACCAGTACTCACACTGAACGCACCGGTCTCGTTCCCTCTGCATTGCGGCCCTCATCGTCAGCCCGATGATCGCATTCTGAGTGGGCGAACTGCGCGCAACAACGCTTCCGAGAACTGATCCCACAACAAACAGGCCGCCCGCAGGCGGCCTGTTTCACGTCGGGAAATCTACGGCATAACCCCCGCCGGCGTTTGCGGTGACGGGCCCGCCGTGGTCGCAGCCGCGGCTTCGTTCAATATCCGGTGATGGATGGTGAACAGCGCCAGCTCCAATCGATCCGAGACGCCGATCTTGTCATAAACATTCCGCAGATAATTTTTGATGACCTGCTCCGTCGTTCCCAACTGCGTGGCGATCTCCTTGTTCTTGTAGCCCTGCACGATCAGCGCTACGATCCGCAGCTCTTTGGCCGTCAGCCGGTCGCGGACACGCAGTCCGACCATATCGTTTTCTGTAAGTTCGCTGGGCACCGCGACGTCCTGCACCCAGGTTTCTCCGCGCGCCACCTTGCGTACGCAATCCACCAGCGCTGCGCTGGTTACGTTGCGGTAGACCACGCCATGGGCGCCGTTCGCCATATGCCGCTGCGCGCTTTCGCCCGTGTCAGCCAATACCACCACGCGGGTTTTCGCCTTGTTCGCTCCCTGCACGATGGCGGCAAAATCGTTGTGGAAGCCGGCCGCGACCACCAGCACCGCGGCGCGAAATTTGTCCAGAGCCATGAACATCTGCTCGGGCGTTTGAGCCTGCGCCACAATGCGCATCTCGTCCTCCACCGCCAGCACTTTAGCAATGCCAGCCCGGAAGATTGCCTGGTTATCGGCCAGAATCAGTTTGAGCATGTTATTGGCGCTCCAAAGTTTAAGAGTTCCTCACGAACTCGTACGAGTCGATCACGCAGGCCACGCCTTTGCCGTCTTCGGTTGCTCCCGTAGGATCTGTGCGTACCACGCGTCCCTTGCACTGAATGACAACATTCTCCTGCCCTCCGGTAACATCCGGCGGCAGCGTGATCTCAAATTCCACTGGTGACCCAATCTCGAGCGACGCGTCGGCGCGAATATAAACTCCCGCCGCGCTCAGATTTCCCGTAGTCCCCTTCGCGTCGCCGCTAGCAGCATCGCTGTGCAGCTTGATCGGCAATTCCAGCGGAAATCTTTTTCCGGTCCGTGCTTCTTCGGACACAGTCCCTCCTCTTTCGTGGCTTGGTCCTTCCCTGTTTGTGAACGAGGCCAATACCATCAAAATACGCTCCTGACAGGCGAATCAACCACTTTTAGGTGCTAAGGGGCGTTATATCACGGATGCCCACTCTATAAAAGCCTGATAACGAGTTAGTTAAGGGTAGAACCTAGATTCCCCCACCCCGCTCGCGTAGAGCCGAAACCCCTGTCCGCTGCTTTTGACCTTGGACTGGATCGTTGGGCGTCCACGGATTTGATCGTTGATCTCCCGCTCACGCCCACCCGCGTTCCAATTCGAAGCACGGAACTCGCGCATATTTGCTATCATGTGCCGCTGGTGGATGGGGATGACTCGCGCACCAAAACAACTTCCGAACAAAGTACTGCAGGGCAAGATCGCTCTGGTGGCCGGAGCCACACGCGGCGCTGGCCGCGGCATTGCCATCGCTCTCGGCGAGGCCGGGGCCACAGTCTACTGCACCGGCCGTAGTTCGAGAAAAGGTTCGCGAAAAAGTTCCAAGAAGCTCCTGGCCACACCCGGTCTGCGCGAAACCATTGAAGAGACCGCCGAACTGGTCACGGCCGCCGGAGGGCACGGTATCGCCGCAAGAGTGGATCACGAAAGTCCGGCCGAGGTTAAGAAGCTCGCCGCCCGTATAAAACGCCAACACAAAGGCCTGGACATTCTCGTCAACGACGTCTGGGGCGGCGACGCTCTCACCGAGTGGAGTAAGCCTTTCTGGACCGTCAACCTCGAAAACGGCCTGAAGATGCTCAAGCAGGCCGTCCACTCCCACATCATCACGGCTCACTATGCCGCGCCGCTAATGCTCGGTCGCAAAGGTGGAATCATCTTCGAAATCACTGACGGCGATGCCTTCTATTACCGCGGCAATCTCTTCTATGACCTCGTGAAGATTTCCGTCATTCGCCTGGCCTTCGCCATGTCTCGCGAGCTCCGCAAACGAGACATTGCCTCCGTCGCGCTGACTCCAGGCTTCTTGCGCTCTGAGAGAGTGCTTGAGCACTTCAAAGTCACCGAGGCCAACTGGAAGGACGCGGGGAAGAACAAAGACAAAGAAAAGAATAGCGGGGAGCAGAACGATGCCCCCAATGATTTTATGGTGTCGGAATCACCGCGCTACATTGGCCGCGCCATAGTCATGCTGGCCAGCGATCCCAAAGTGATGAACAAGACCGGACGCGTCTTCAGCTCCTGGGCCCTCGCCCGCGAATACGGATTCACCGACCTCGACGGTACCCAGCCCCACTGGGGTAACTACGCCCGGAAGAAATACGGCAAATACAAAATCTGCGACGATAAATTCTATTCCTACTGGGTCCCCGGCCTAGTCGAACTAATCTTCCCCGACTGGTTCTGACCGTGTGGGGGATTTTGACCGCGGTCAGGAGTGGGTTCCTCAAACCCTCTTTGACCTTGAGACCACCACCGCAACCAAACCTCGCATGATACCGTCAGATAAGTATTCTTTCTTCTGACCCTAGGAGCTACCTCATGCTCGGTCCATTTTTT
>DATNLE010000140.1:0-32703 GCA_035603035.1 Candidatus Acidiferrales bacterium
CCGTGGTGCAGGTCGAACAATACTGGCCCATCGCGTCCCGATTCAACACATAGATCGTGCCTTCCTTGCCTCCCGTAATCAGTTCATGAGGATAGGGGCCGGGCTGGTCCGGAAGGATCAGAACCCCATCGTTCAGATCTAAATCGTGGTCGGAAAGGTATTGCTGATTGTAGGGAGTGAACCAGTCAGCCAGGGCGAGAGTTGTACCGCTCTGGCTCAGCTTCAACACGCTGCTGGAGAGGTTCGTGCCCGCCGTAAAGGGACCTTCTCCGGTTTGCGCGTAGATATTCCCGAGGCTGTCGGCGGAAAGGCCGGCGCCCTTCTGCCATATGGAAGCCAGAGTCTTGCCCGGCTCGGAGGTATAAGCACCTTCCTGCTGCAGGGTAGACGCATTGTAGGAAAGCACCCATCCCTGGCTGTAATCGTTATTGCTATTGGAGCCTAAACCAATGTAGATGTGGCTGTTGGCCAGCAACAACCCAGGTCGATTCATCTGGTAGAGATCGGTAAAGGTGGTGGTCTTTCCGTTCAGGGTGTAGGTGGCGGTGATGGTCGTGGGTCCGCTGAACTTTTCCAGACCCGTGGTCACGTCCAGCGCATGCAGGCGATGCACAACCTTTCCGTTCTCATAGGTTTCGGCGACCAGGTAAAGGGTCCCGGTCGCGGGATCGATGACTGGAGTCGAAATAATTCCGAGCTCGGTCCATCCCGTAGTTCCGGCATTCTTTGCCACCGTTGCCGGAACGGTTGTGGCTCCTGCCGGGCTGTAAGTAAAGATGCTGGTCATCCAGAGCGCGGGCGCGCCGGCACTGTCAGCATCGAAGGCGTACACGCTGTCATGCATCGTCGCGACGTAGACCACATTATGAGTGCCCTGGCCGGGAATACTTACCGCCGGAAGATACAGTGGATGCCCCACAATGTAACCGTCCACCGGCTGGGTGAACAGTTTTCCGAAACTTGCGCTGTTCACGTTCGACGGAGTAAGCACGGTCTCCCACAGGTTGGCGCTGGTTCGCTCAACGTCATAGTGCCAAGTTGTGACTTGCATCTGTCCGAGGACCGTCAAGATTAGTGGTACAGAGTTCGCGAGTGCGGCAGACGTTCCGCTCACAGTGAGCGGAAAGTTACCAGCAAATACCGTCGCCGGGACCGATACAACCACAGGTTGGCTGCTGCCTGCAGCCACAGTGAAGGGAGAGGACGGAGAGGTCGTCGCGCCCGCGGGCAATCCCGCGAGCGTAACCGCTACCGAGCCGGCGAATCCGCCTTGAGCGGTGATCGATACTGTAAAGGAGTTGGAAGCTCCGGCGTTCACTGTGAGCCCGGCGGGAGAGAGGACGATGCTGAAGTCCGCCCCAGGATCGACCGTCAAGGCAAGGGTTGCAGAATGCGTGAGGGCCGCGGACGTTCCGCTTGCCATGAGTGTAAAGTTGCCAGCCGTCACGGTCAGTGGAATGGAGAGGGTCACAGCCTGGCTGCCGCCTGCAGGTACGATGAACGGCGACGCCGGAGAGGTCGTCACACCGGCGGGCAATCCCGAGAGCGTGACAGCTACTGAATCGCTGAATCCATTTTGACCTGTGATCGATACCGCAAAAGAGGTGGACCCTCCGGCAGTCACTGTGAGCGTGGCGGGAGCCGTCGCGATGCTGAAGTCCGCCCCAGGATCGACCGTCAAGGCAAGGGTTGCAGAATGCGTGAGGGCCGCGGACGTTCCGCTTGCCGTTAGTGTGAAGTTGCCAGCCGACACGGTCGGTGGAATGGAAAGGGTCACGGTTTGGCTGCCGCCTGCGGGCACGCTAAAGGGAGACGCCGGAGAGGCCGTCGCGCCTGCGGGCAATCCCGAAAGCGTGACCATTACTGCATTCGCAAATCCATTTTGAGCGGTGGTGGACACCGCAAAGCTCGACTGGGAACCTCCGGCAATGGCCGTAATCGTGGCCGGAGACATAGCGATGCCGAAGTCCTGAGGTGAAGGGGAAGAAACTGGCGTCGGCGCACCGCCGCAGCCAACAAAACTCAACAACCCGATGCAAACGATGAGAAGACGAATAGTCAGAATCGCAGGATATAGGATGAGACGAAAGTCCGCAAACTGCATCGAGCCCTTCCCTCGAAACCGGGATATTCGAACGATGGATGGATGAATTCATCGCTAGGATAAATTCATCGCCTCGCAGCCTTCCCGCAGGTTGTGATAACCATTAACGAACAGCACCCCCGGTTCCAGAGGGATTGCCCGGCTGGCTCGACCCCAGCTTCCCGGTAAAGACCACATCGTATAAGAAGATACGCTCCGGGCCAGCTGGCGCGATCCGTGTCGGCTGGTTTCTCGGCGAGTCAGGAAGTTGAAATCATTTGCGTCCCGTTTGGATCGCCCACGCCCACGCCGCACGCGAACATGGGTCGGGGGTACATGGGCCGGGAGACCATGTGCCGGGAGACAAAGACAAATCTCTGAACGCAGCTGCGTGAATTTCCTCCCTCCGGCGCCTCATGCTATGTCGCGAGACTGGGCTAGAAGCTGATCTTCAGGATCCGACCTCCGTTGCCCACGAACCATCCCGCTTTCGGATTCGCAAAAGCGACCGCCCAGTAGCCGCTCACCCCGGGCAGCCTGAACCAGGTGCGTCCTTCGTCGGGAGTCCAGGCCGCTGGTCCGGAGTCGAAATTCGGCTGCGTCTCGGCGGTGATAACAACGGTATGGTCGCGTTCATGGTCGTCTTCTTCGCCATCGCCATGGCCATGGCGCATGCCGCGGGCATAGGCAAGGCAGAAAATGGCTCCCCGCACCGGCGGCTTTCTGGTGAGAGTCCAGGTCTGGCCGCCATCGTTCGATGTTGCCGCCTGGGGGTTGTCGTTCGTGGACAAGTCGCCGCCACCGACGATGCCATTCGAGGGGTCGCGGAAAGCCACGGAGAACCCTCCGGCGCTGGGTGAACTCGCCAGCGGAGTGTCATAAGCGTTCCAGGTGTCACCACCATCTCTGGTGGCTAAGATCCTCGCGATGGTTGAGCCGCCAGTCGTGATCCACGCATTTTTTCGTCCTTCGGTCGCGATGCAGGTTCCACTTGATGAAAATGAGGCTTCCCCCGGCAACGCAGGCGGCATGTTGGCGGCGATCGACTGCCAGGTCGATCCATCGGTTGTTCGAATATCCGGAAAAACTCCGTTCACCGAATCGCTGTGGGTGATGCCCCGCTTCGGCGTCCAGAAAGCGAAACAATCGTAAAATGCATTTACCGTTTCGTTGGTGAACTGAATGTTCCAGGTCGCCCCACCGTCGTCAGTTTTGTAGATGCGAAAATCCGTCGTGTTCGTTCCAATCGACATTAAATAGGCGACCCGGTCGCTTACGCCCTGGACGTCACGGAATTGCAGGGCTTCGGCTCCCGGAACGACACCGGCTTTCCAGGTTTCTCCGCCGTCAGTCGTAACCACAAATGTACCTCCGGCTCCGGCTGCCCAGACCACGCGGGTGTTCACCGGGCTGACTGAAATCAGCAACTGCGTAGTGCCGCTGGTTTGCGGAGTGAGTTTGGGTTGATGAGCTTTCCGGTGTTCTTGCGCGAAGCCGAAAGTTGCGCAAACAGCAATCAGGAAAACAATCAAAGAACGTTTCAACACAGGACCCTCCCAGGACGGGTATTGGTGGCGTGGGAAAGTATAGGAACGTCGGAGAGAAGGTGTCAAACCGGCCAGTCCTATCCGACGAAGCCGGCGCGAATTGTATCGCCAACCTTCTGGTTTCTGCCTAGCCATCTGGCGGATGCGCCTTCCTTATGCTATGCGCGATCCTGTCCTCAGGGTTCACGAAAGGGGTTCTTACCAGACATGAGCAATTCAGTATTAGAAACAATTTCAAGCGAGTTTGCTTCCGCGGCGGAGAAGGTGGGCGGTAGCGTGGTTGCCGTCCATGCCCGGCGCTGGATGCCTGCCAGCGGCATCGAATGGAAGAAGG
Source organism: Candidatus Acidiferrales bacterium (assembly GCA_035603035.1). Classification (GTDB taxonomy): domain Bacteria; phylum Acidobacteriota; class Terriglobia; order Terriglobales; family Acidobacteriaceae; genus Sulfotelmatobacter. Next base: position 3,965 of record DATNLE010000140.1, read on the forward strand.
GTGTGATCGTAACCGTCCATCACGGGGTGCAGCGCGACGAGGACATAGAAGTCCTGCGGGAGGGTGGTCGCAGCATTGCTGCAAAATTGGTTGGACGAGATCCCCGTACCGACATAGCTGTCCTGAAGATCGATGAAGGACCTTCGAACCCGCCCCAACTCGGCGATTCAACCAGCCTGAGGCTCGGCCATCTAGTTCTTGCACTGGGCCGCACGCGGCGCGGTGATCTGGTGGCAAGCAGCGGCATCATTGGCGGCATCAGCGGCGAGTGGAGGAGCCGGCGGGGGGGACAACTCGATCAGCACATCCGGCTCGACCTCGCCCTCTATCCGGGATTTTCTGGCGGACCGCTGCTCAATGCCAGAGGCGAGGTGGTTGGGATTAATACGAAAGGTCTAGCCAATGGACGAGCTCTGACGGTGCCCGTGGCGACCGTCAATCGCGTTGTCGACGAGCTCCTTGAAAAAGGACATATTGCCCGGCCCTATCTGGGTATCGCGATGCAGCCGGTGCAGGTGCCGGAAAAGATGCGCTCGAAGCTGCCTGCTCAAACCCGAGTCGGGCTGCTGGTCACGCACGTCGAAAACCACAGTCCCGCAGAAAAAGCCGGAGTGTTGCAGGGAGATGTTCTTTTCGAAGTGGGCGGGGCACCAGTCGAACATGTAGACGCACTCCAGGAATCGCTTTCCACCGCGAAGATTGGTGAGGTTCTGCAGATCAGGGTGATTCGAGCCGGCGAGATCATGCCGGTTGCAATCACTTTGGGCGAGAGGGCTCGATAACGAATGTCGAAGCGAACCGGCGGAGGCGCGATCCGAATTGCGGTAGCGGCGACCTCCGCTGTTCGCCGGGCCGGACTCGAAAGCATCATCGGCAGCCACGCCGAGTTCCAGCTGGCGGGAAGTTTTGGCACGGTGGCCAGCCTGGCGCCATTTGCTCGCAGCAGCGAACTCGATGTAATCGTCATCGACTCCAATTCGATCCACGATTTATTCCTGGAGCCAAGCTCGGAAGCAGCGATTGTTCTGCTTACGGAAGTCAGCGACGCGCGCTCGATTTCGCGCTTGTTGCGGAGCGGGGTGCGCGCGATTCTGTCGCGCGAGAGCGAGCCGGACGACGTTGTCTCCGCCATTTTTGCCGTCCATGATGGACTGGTGTTGCTGAGCATGCCTGCTGCAGAAAGCTTGGCGGCAGTCTTTGGCGATCAGCCCCTGCAGGTTGAAGATGAGTTATCCGAAGAGATTACCTCCCGGGAAACCGACGTACTTAGAATGTTGGCGGAAGGACTGGTCAACAAAGATATCGCGGCGCGTCTCACTATCTCCGAGCACACAGTCAAGTTCCACATCAGCTCGATCCTTGACAAGCTGGGCGCTTCCACCCGCACCGAAGCGGTTACACAAGGTATCAGGCGTGGGCTGATTCCGATCTGAACAGAGGACTATGTTCTTGTGCAGTATGCTCTAGGAAAGGCATTCATCTCTCGTTTAATATTACGATCAGTTCAGAAGTTGTAGAGATGGCCGCAACCACCGAAACCAATCTGGAGAATGACCTCGGGTACGCCGGGAAGGCAGCTGGTCCGTGCGTGTTCGTGCTGTTCGGCGCAGCCGGGGATTTGACCAAGCGCAAGCTGGCGCCGGCGCTGTTCAATTTGGGGAAGGCAAAGCTGCTGCCCGATAACTTCGCCGTGATCGGGGTTTCGGTCGACGACTTGAGCCTGGAAGATTTTCGCAGCCAGGTTACCAGCTTCCTGCCGCCCGGAAATGAGTCAGCCGACGCCTTGAAGTGGTTCCGAGAGCGGCTGTTTTATGAGCGTGGCGATTTCGCCGATCCAGCGACGTTTACGAAGCTCCAGGAACGCCTCGCCGCCATAGAACTGGAACAACATACGGAGGGTAACTATCTTTTTTATCTGGCCACCGCACCCAAGTTTTTTTCACAAATTGTGCAGCAGCTGGGAGCAGCCGAGCTTTCACGGCAAGAGAATGGACGCTGGCGCCGGGTGGTGATTGAAAAGCCGTTTGGACACGATCTGGATTCGGCGCAGGCGCTGAACCGCGATATCAAGAAGGTGCTGCAGGAAAATCAGATCTTTCGCATCGATCACTATTTGGGCAAGGAAACGGTGCAGAATATCATGGTATTCCGCTTCGACAATGCCATTTTCGAGCCCATCTGGAATCGGCGATACATTGACCATGTACAAATCACGAACGCGGAAACCGTGGGGGTGGAACGGCGCGGCGGGTACTTCGACACGACAGGAACATTGCGCGACATGGTCCCCAACCACGTGATGCAATTGCTTAGCTTAACCGCAATGGAGTCGCCGGTATCTTTTCAGGCAGACGCGGTACGTAATGAGCAGGCTAAAGTTCTGCATGCGATTCAACCCCTGAGCTCGGACGACGTTCTGCGCTCGAGTGTGCGCGGCCAATACGGCGCAGGATTGTCGGGCGAGGAAAAAGTGTCTGCTTATCGGGCGGAACCAGGGGTCTCTCCCGAATCGCGTACCGAGACCTTCGTAGCTTTGAAGATCAACATCGACAATTGGCGCTGGGCGGGAGTGCCATTCTATTTTCGCACCGGGAAGCGACTGGCTCAGCGCCACACCGAGATAGCCATTCAGTTCAAGCGCATGCCGTTTGAACTGTTTCGCAACGCTCCCTTTCACAAGTTGCACACCAACACGCTGGTTATCCAGATTCAGCCGGTGGAAGGAATTTCGCTGAGCTTTGGTGCGAAGATTCCAGGGCCCCTGCTGCGGGTAGGATCAGTGGATATGAGTTTTGAATATTCCAAGTATTTCGGAGCCGACGCTTATACCGGCTACGAAGTCTTGCTTTATGACTGCATGATCGGAGACGCGACTCTTTTCCAGCGCGCCGATATGGTCGAAGGTGGATGGAAGTTAGTGGATCCGGTGCTCGACGTGTGGAAAGCGCTGCCTCCGCGCAAGTTTCCGAATTATGCATCCGGCAGCTGGGGACCCGCAGAGGCCGATCAACTGCTCTCACTCGATGGTCGCCAGTGGAGGAGAATTGAGCCATGATTCTTGTTGAACAATGATTCTTGCGGGTGAAATTGGCGCGACGCGCACTCGGCTAGCCGCCTTCGAAACCGAAGGCAGCCGGCTGCAATGCGTGGTCGAAAAAAACTACGCAAGCCAGCAGCGCGACGGCTTGTCAGGCATTCTTGCTGACTTCATAAAAACTGAAGGCATACCGGTTCACAGCGCATGCCTCGGCGTGGCTGGCCCGGTGCGCGCCGGGCGAAGCAAGATTTCCAATCTGCCTTGGGTCATCGACGCGCGGGAAGTGGCCAAGCAACTCAGACTGGATTCAGTTGGACTGCTCAACGATCTGGAAGCTTTCGCATACGGAATCGATGGCCTCGAATCAAAGGATTTCATCACCTTGAGCGAGGGCACGGAAGCGGCTGAAGGCAACCGGGCGGTAATCTCGGCCAAAACTGGGCTGGGGATGGCAGGACTTTACTGGGATGGCTTCCGGCACCATCCTTTTGCTTGCGAAGGAGGCCACGCCGACTTCGCGCCCAGAAACGATTTGCAGATGGAGTTGCTGGCCTACCTGCAGAAGAAATATGGCCGGATCAGCTGCGAGCGAATTCTCTCCGGACCCGGGATCAAGAATATTTACGACTTTCTGCGCGATGCAAAGAAGGCCGAGGAACCAGAATGGTTGCGGACACAGATGAGCACCGCACCTGATCCTCCGGCCCTGATCTCGCAAATGGCGTTAGAGGGCAAGGCCGCGATCTGCGATCAGGCGCTGTTGATCTTCGTCAGCGTGTTCGGTGCGGAGACCGGGAACTGCGCGCTGAATTTCATGTCCACGGGCGGGATTTTCATCGGAGGCAGCATTGCAGCCAAGATCGTGCCAAAAATGAAGGATCCCGTGTTCCTGGAATCCTTTCTGGATAAAGGGCGTATGGAAACAATTCTGAAAGACATGCCGGTCAAGATCGTGGTAAATGACAACTCCGGCATGATCGGGGCAGCGCGCTACACGCTCGTCCAGAAAGCGTTTCGCACATCCAGCCGGGCTGCGGACTGAAGAAGCTTCTGCGGTTGATGCGCGCTTTCTTATCCTCAGTAGAGGCAGGGACTGGCGGCGCGGAATGGATTCCAGACCTGGGTACGGGTCTGAATGGCGCCAGAGCCGAGGTTTGCGCACGTTGCAGAGACTCAATCTTTTACCCGGAGACCGAGGGCCCGGTGGGTTTGCGGCACTGTCGCGAATCGGTGCGGTTTCCCGTCTAAACTAAATCCATCTAGAGCAGAGAAGCGCTCGTACAATAATCCTGCGAGCGGGACGCTCCCTTATTCTCTTCCCGTGTATCTGCTAATCCTGTTTACCTTCCAGGTCTTGCGTCCCCAGGCGAAAATGCACGTTCCACAGTGGCGAAATCATTCTCAGTGCCTACCCTCGGTCCGTTCCGCGTTTGCTCGGAAGGCTGGGTCGGAAGAGATTCTGTAAGGTTTTTTGCCGGGTCTGCTGAAATTCTCCCCGCGGATACTACAGAAACTGCACTGATCGGCTTAGCCCGCGCTATGAAGCATTTCCCGTCAAAGCGGTTACGTCAGTAATCTCCCAAATTGTGAAACAACCACGTACATTCCTGGCGTGGGCTATGGGTTTTCTTAGACGCGGAGTTTTCGAGCGTCGCAAAATCACTCTGGCAATTCCAACTCTCACAACTATCAAATGGAGAAGAGACTTGACGAATCGTGTTGCGTCGCTGGCGGTGTTTGTCCTGATGGGTATCCTGCACGGCTTTGGCTCATCCAACCTGCATAGTGTTAGTTCGCAAAATCAGTTTAATTTTCAACCAAAAGGTCGGCGAGCAGAAATGGGACGCAAGTTGAGCGCGCTCCGGCATCCCGAACTCAACCTGCAGCAGGGTCGCCAGATGGGGCCTCTCACTCCGTCAAACCAAAAACCGGCGGGAAATTCCGCGAGCCTCCGTCGCTCACACTCGAACACCGCCAATCCTCCAGTCGGCAAGATCGGTTTTGTCTCCGCGGTACAGATTCCCACAGGAGGCGCACAGGGGGGGGCAGGTTCAGCCTTACCGGGTGATTTCAATGGCGATGGCAAGAAAGACGTCGTCACCATGATCCAAAATTACGCGGTCTATTCTATTTCGGTGGTTCTCAGTAATGGTGACGGAACATTTCAAGCCCCCGTCCTCACGCCCGTCCCGGGAAACGATTCCGAAGCTCAGATCGCAGTGGGCGATGTGAACGGCGATAAAAAGGACGACATCATCGTCGCCCATCAGAATGGCAATGCTGGTTATACTTCCTCCAGCTTCGATGTGCTGATCAGCAACGGTGACGGCACGTTCACCCTAGGGAACAACTACTCCATCACATCGAATGACCTAGCGGGCGGTACGATGGCTGACGTAAATGCCGACGGCAAACTGGACGTGGTTGTCGTCGATCAGGTTTCCCCGGGTAACGTGTGGACCTTGCTAGGCAACGGCGATGGCACTTTTCAGACGCCAACCTCCGTGGCACTGAACGGAAGCGCAGGCTACGTCGTGGTCTTTGCCGACCTTAATGGTGACGGTCTCCTCGACCTCGCAGACGCCGACTACAACACCGGACAGTTGACCGTTTACCTGGCAACCTCGGCTACGACGTACGCAAATTCTGTTTCCTACGCCACGCAGGGTCCGGGTCCGGTTTACTACGCATGCAGCATAACCGCCGGCGATCTCACCGGTGACAGCAAACCAGAAATTGTAAGTGCCAATTGCTCGAGCGACAACCTTTCCGTCTACGTGAACAATGGTGACGGCAGCTTTCAAAACGCAAAGTATTACAACCCCGCCCTGAACACAGCGGGAGGCACGGTCGCTGACGTGTACCCGGAAGCGGTCACGATCGCTGACGTGAACGGCGACGGCAAGGCCGACGTTATCAGTTCCAATGATGACAGCAGCGACGTAACCATCCTGCTGGGCAATGGCGACGGCACGCTGCAGGAACCGACCATCGGCTACGCCACGGGTGGATACCCCTACACTCCCGCCATTGTCGCGGACTTCAATGGGGATGGTTTTGCGGACATCCTGGTGCCTAATGCCTTTAATCTCGCCTATCTGAAAGGGTATGGCGACGGCACCTTCCGGTCCGCGCTCAACTACTACTCCCAAATTACCGATAACAGCAACTACGTTTCTAGCATCGGCATCGCCACCGGCGACTTCAATGGCGATGGCATTCCTGATTTTGTCATTGGCAATTGCTGCGACAGCAACGTTGGTGTGACGGTGTTCCTTTCCCGGCGTGATGGCAGTATGCAGGCGGGCGTGAACTACGGAGGCGGAAATCTCTTCTACGTCGCCGTGGCTGACTTTAACGGGGATGGCAAGCTGGACATTGCTGCTACCGACGAGAGCAACGGAGTGGTGCAAATTTTCAACGGAGTTGGCGACGGAACCTTCTCCGTAGGTTCGACTTTCGCTACCGACACATCGAACACTCATTCGGATGGCTTGGTGGCCGGTGACTTCAATCATGACGGACATCCAGACCTGGCGGTCCAGAACTACCTAGGTCAAAATGTCGGCGTACTCATCAATGATGGAACCGGCAACTTCCTGGCTCCAGTCAATTACGCTCTGTCAGCGCCCTATTCCTACCAAGGAATAGCCACCGCGGACTTGAACGGCGACGGCGATTTGGACCTTGTTGTTCCGCTGAATAACCAACCGACGATTGCGATTCTGCTGGGCAACGCCGATGGTACTTTCCAGGCTGAGACCGACCTGACGGTGGGCAACCAGCCGCGGTCGGTGGCGATTGCCGACCTGAACGGAGACGGGAAGCTGGACTTGGCGACGACGATCGATCAATTGGGGGGCAAAGGTCAAGGGATTGAGGTCGCCCTCGGAAACGGGGACGGCACTTTTCAGACGAATCCGGTTTTTTATGCGAGTTCGCTTCAGAACCTCAGCTTCAACAACCCGTATCCGACTTTTATTCAGGCTGCTGATATCGACGGGGACGGGAAATTGGACCTGGTCTATACCAACTCCTCATACGGCACCGTGGGCGTGCTCTTTGGGTCGGGGAATGGCCTGTTCTACGATCCGGTCGAGTATCCCTCGGGCGGTTATGCCTGGGGTCTGGTTGTAGCTGACGTGAACCAGGACGGAGCTCCAGACGTTGTCACCTCCGGTAACGACTTCTCCGGCCTGACGGTCCTGCTTAACAATAACGGAAGCTCGACAGTGGCGAACTATACCGTGTCGACTGGGGCGTCAACTGCAATGGTGACGGCGGGATCGAGCGCTACGTTTACTCTCACGGTTACTCCCACCAACCACTATGACGGAACGGTAACGTTTACTTGCGGCTCGTTGCCTTCACTGGCGACCTGCACCTTCAACCCGACATCGGTCACGCTGAATGGGGATTCGCCCGTCACGGTCCAGATGACGATTACCACCGCTGCCGTCTCCGCTTCTATGCAAGGTCCTGTCCACCGGGGTTCATCCATCCTGCTGGCCAGCCTCGGCACCATGGGCATATTCGGCATGATGTTGGCAGGTAGTTTGAGAAAGCGCAACCGCTGGACGGGAATCGTACTCGGGATGCTTATCCTGACTGTGACGTTCTCTCTCCTAGGCTGCGGGGGCAGCGGATCAAGCCCGACCAGTCCCGCGAAGGCGGCTACGACCACAACTGTGAGCTCTTCGCAGAACTCAGCCATGGTCGGTCAGTCGATCACATTTACCGGCCGGGTGGTTGGCAGCTTTGGTTCACCGACCGGGACCGTAACTTTTCAGGATGGCTCAACCCAGCTGGGAATCGGAACACTCAGCGGCGGCGGCGCGACTTTCCAAACGCAAAGCTTGGCCGCTGGAATCCATAACATCACTGCGACCTATAGCGGCGACTCCAACTTCAACACCAGCGCGTCGTCAGTGCTCAGCCAGACCGTGGATCATCCGGGTACACCGACCGGCGCCTACACGATCACGGTCAATGCAACTGGCACCGCGGGCACGAATAGGGGCAACACCTCTGCTCACCCGTTCAACGTCACCGTCACCGTGCAATAGTCCGCCGCACCGATCCAACCAGATAGCGACCGGGGAACCCACCCGGTCGCTTTTATTTTTTTGTTCAAAATGCAGAAAATGACCATGCCGGGGCTTATCAAAGATTCCGCTTGCTTGCTGGCAACAGCAAACGATTTGATGTGCCCAGAACATCGCCGAGAGTTTTGCCGCCGTAAGTAATTCGTTTTCCGTCCGGCGACCAGGTCACACCGCGAGGGAGATTCGTTCCTGAGAACCACACTCGAGAGGTAAGAATATCCACTCGAGATTGCAAACAATTGCATATCCCGCTCGTCCTTCGAGGCACGCCTGATCGCTGCTCCAAGATCAAGATGCGCTGAAAATATCGATCCTTTTGCATTAAACATTCTTTTAGGAATTTCAATTGCTCGTGTACAATCAGGGTTCTTTCTCGGGCACTCGACGTTAAGCCCTCGACCTGTCCGCAACGCTCCTAGCTCGCTTCATCAGTGAGGTAGTCAGATGCCGGGCATTCGATGGTTCCTTACGGCAGCAATTCTTATCAGTTGTATTGCAACTCAAGCGCAAACGGGCGCGTCTCTGGATGGAGAATGGGGACCTGTCGTTTCCTGGCCTTATGAGGTCACCCATGCCAGCCTTCTCGCTAACGGCAAAGTACTGGTGTGGCCGCCTTATTTCCAAGGCGACAACGCGCGGGTTTGGGACCCTACAACGAATACTTTTGTCGTTTCCCCTAAAGCCGGCTACAACATCTTTTGCACCGGTCACACTCACTTGGCGGATGGGAGGGTGCTCGTTGCGGGTGGCCAGATCGGGGCCGTACTTTACGGAATGCCGAACGCCTCGATCTACGACCCAACGACGGATACGTGGACGCGTTTACCAGACATGCAGTCACCGCGCTGGTACCCGACGAGCACAGCCTTGGCCAATGGCGACGTCCTGGTCACCTCGGGACAGATGGATCCAGTCCGCGGAATTAACGGTCTGCCGCAAATATGGCAGGCCGCGACGTCAACCTGGCAGGATCTCAGTTCTGCACAGTTGATCGTACCGCTCTATCCGAGAATGTTTCTGGCTCCGAACGGCAAAGTGTTCTACGCCGGAGAAGCACCCCAGTCCCGCTATTTAGATACAACGGGTACAGGCCAATGGTCGCTGGTCGCAAAAAGCAATCTGAATCGCGACTATGGATCCGCGATACAGTATGGGGACGGCAAGATCTTAATTGTAGGGGGAGGAAATCCCCCGACGGCAACGGCGGAGGTGATCGATCTCAACGCTACGACTCCGGCGTGGCGCATGGTCGGATCGATGGCACATCCCCGGCGTCAGTTGAACGCTACGCTTTTGCCTAACGGGCAGGTGCTAGTGACAGGCGGTACCTCCGGCAAGGGATTCAATGATCTGACAAGCCCGGTCTTCCCGGCCGAGCTTTGGGATCCTATTTCTGAAAACTGGACTACTCTGGCAAGTCAAACAGGTTATCGTGGATATCACTCCGTGGCTTTGCTGCTGCCAGACGCGACCGTGCTTGCGGCCGGTGGCGACCGGAATCTCTCCACGGCACAGATATTCTCACCACCTTATCTTTTCAACGGTCCGCGGCCAGTAATCTCTTCTGCGGCAGCCGCGGTCGGCTATGGAAGCACATTCACCGTCGGCACTTCGAACTCCGCCAGCATCACCCAGGTGACTTGGTTGCGCCTGGGGTCGGTCACTCACGCATTCAACCAGGATCAGCGCTTCAACAGTCTTATTTTCACAGCTACCAGCTCGACACAATTGAAGGTGACGGCGCCAGCAAATCCGAATCTGGCGCCTCCGGGCTATTACATGATGTTCTTGATAAATTCCGCGGGCGTACCTTCAGTGGCGCGTTTCATCCGTCTTAACCCCAAGAACAGTACGCCGCTACCGGTGGCCTTGGCACCTTCAAGCATTTTCATGCCGAACACGGTGATCGGGACGCAATCTGCCAGCGACACCGCGTCGTTCACCAATAACCAGAAAGTGCCTTTGAACATCACTAACATTGCCGTCATTGGTGACTTCTTACAGACCAATACGTGCAGCTCACCAATCTCTGCCGGTACGTCTTGCAAATTTACGATCACCTTCAGCCCGACAACAACCGGCCTGCGTTCTGGAACGATCACGATTACAGATAGTGCAACTGACAGTCCACAGGTACTGAACCTTGCCGGGAATGGGGTAAGTGCAGCAACCACTTCGGTGACCTCGCACAATTTTGCCAAGATTGCCGTCGGGACAAGTGCCTCGTATAAGCTTTTTCTGCTCAACAACCAAACCGTTCCCTTGAACATCACAAGCATCACTGCGACTGGAACCTATTCCCAGACGAACCACTGTGTCTCTCCACTCGCAGGGGGCCAGTATTGCGATATCACCGTGACTTTCGCTCCCACCGCCGTTGGTCTAATTTCTGGAGTTCTGACAATAACGGACGATGCGAAAAATAGCCCTCAGACTGTCGCTCTGACCGGAACAGGCAAATGAATTGAGGCGAGCTCATGAGGCCTTCGATTTTAAGAAAACTAGCTGCGGTGTTTATCGGGATGTGGGCCATGATCTGTCAAGCTCAGACCCACTATGTGGTCACTGACCTGGGCACGCTCACGGGTGCAAGCACTATTGCGCGAAAGATCAATGCCTGGGGTCAAGCAGCAGCCACATCGGAAGAGCGGGACGGGGGCGGGGCTCGCGCGGCCCTGTGGAGGAACTCCGCGAAAAGTCTTGTCTGGTTATCGGCTCTCGACGACAGCGACTACAGCGAAGCGACAAGCATCAACGATCGCGGTGAGATGGCAGGTCTGTCGAACACGAAGAACAATATGCATGCGGTCCTCTGGAGCATCTCAGGTGCGATCAAGGATTTGGGAGCCCTTCCGGGTGACACGAGCAGTCGCGCGTTCGCTATCAATGACCGGGGTAAAGTCGTCGGTCTGTCGAGCGGTCCGCGGGGAGAACGGGCGTTCTTATGGACGCCCGACCGCATGGTTGTCTTGGAGGTACCGCCAGAGACAAAGAGTTCAGAGGCGCACGGGATCAATAACCGGGATCAGGTGGTCGGGCATTTCCGCGGCCCGGCGGGAATACACGCATTTTTGTGGACGCCCGACTCCGCATTTCAGGATCTCGGCGTACTTCCTGGCTGCCAGACGAGTAAGGCGATAGGCATAAACGACTCTGGTGAGGTGGTGGGATCTTCATCAGGACCGTTCAACACTCGGTCCTTCCTATGGACACCCAGAGATGGAATGCAGGCGATTAGCGATATACCGTCTGAGGAATTCAGTGAAGCATTGGATATCAATACCCATTCTGAAGTTGTCGGGTCATACGAGGGATCTTTAGGGAATCGTGCCTATCTGTGGACGAGGAAGAACGGTTTCGTCGATCTGAACACTTTGATTCCAGCAGGAAGCGGCCTTCTATTGACGATGGCAGTCAGTATCAACGATCGAGGACAAATCCTCGCTCTTGGGATGGCGCACCCCGATGTTTCTCCCGACCACCGAGTGGATGAAGATGAGGGGGACGAGTTGCACAGTGTTGACGTTCATTCCTTCCTGTTGACTCCTAAAGCAGGCGGCGAATCTCCATGAAAACCTGCATTAAAACAAGCTTCACAAAATAGATTTTGCCTCGCTATTGCTAAGCTGCCCGAAACAGAATAATCCGGGTAGACTACGTGTTCACCTTTGTAGTTCCTGAATCCGACCGGGGGAGACCAACGACATGGGCGCTATGAGGGCCAGCATAGACCAACAGCGGCTAACCGGAGCAAGCAGTACACCGGAGCTCGAGTTGAGGCCTGGCTTGAAGCCAATTCGCCATTCCAGAGCCCCGCTGGTTGTCGTTTTAGTTCTTGTCACCATTGTGATCGTAAGGGGAATTTCCAAAGGCGAATTCAGTTACAACACAGATGAGACTCAGCATGCCGTGACCGGCTTATACGTTGCGGACCTGATCCGAGATCGTCCCTTCTCCCATCCAATCGAGTACACCTATCAGTACTATGCGCACTACCCAGCGTTATCGGGGGTGGTGCACTGGCCACCGCTGTTTTATGGGTTTGAAGGAATCTCTTTTCTTGTGTTAGGAACCAACGTAGTGGCGGCGCGGCTCACCATAGTTATGTTCGCGTTGTTCGGATTGTTCTTCTGGTACCTTACGGTTGAAAGATTGCACGGGGTGTGGACGGCGACAATATCGACCGCTCTGCTCGCGTTTATCCCCAGCGTGCTGCTTTTCGAAAAAACGGTGATGCTCGAGATCCCCTGCTTGAGCTTCTGCATTACAGCGACCTACTTCTGGTTGCAATACCTCGAGGAGGGGCGCCCGGCCCACTTGTACTGGTTCACAGTATTCGCGAGTGCCGCGTTGCTCACCAAGCAGAACGGCATTTACCTGATACCGTTCTGCATTCTTTCGGTGGCTGCTCTACGAAAATGGCGGCGCCTCTGGAGCTATCATGTCGCGTTGGCGTTGCTGATAGGCATGGTGCTGGTAGGCCCGTTTTATACGCTGGTGTACCTGATCCATTGGAAGCCGATCGCAATGGACTTGACCGATCGATACATTTCCGGCGTGGCGAACCTGGCTTTTTACTGGAGAAATTTGCCTGCGCAAACCGGATGGATGCTCCTCATCCTGTCGGTGATAGGCCTACTCACGAGCCCGCGCTGGGATAAACGGTCGACGACTATGGTCATGATTACCTGGGTCGCGGGCTGCTATCTAACGTTCACCTTCATCGGACACAAGGAAGCCCGCTACGTACTTTATTGGCTTCCACCGTTCACTTATTTCACCGCAGGTTTGCTCACCAAAATGTTTCGTGAACGCCGGATGCGCATGGCGGCCGCGGCGTGCTGCATCGTGCTGGTGGCGAACGAAACCGCCAGAGCGTGGTCATTTCAACGACCGTACGTTACCGGTTATGCTCAGGCGGCCAAGCGGGTCACGGAAGCCAGCCGTTCGGCGGTGATTTTGTACGACGCTGATCTCCCGGGAAATTTCATTTTCTTTATTCGCGCCAACGATCCGGACCACCATTTCATGGTCTTGCGCAAAGCTCTCTACGCATATCGCATCAAGCAGCGGGGCGGCTCTGTCGAACTGGTGCACAACCGGGAGGAAATTCAAGACTTGCTGCGCAAATATGGAATAAGGTTCGTTGCCGTTTCTGACAACATTCCGCTCCGCTTCATCTCGCAAACAGACCTGCGGGAAATGCTGTTGACGCCCCAGTTCCGCCTCCTTGACCAGTTTCGACTGTCTGACGGCCAGAATGGGGTGCACAGCGGCAATCTTCAGATCTATGAAAACTTGGCGTGGGCGCCACCTACCGAGAAGTACCTGGACATCAGAATGCTGACCTTGGATCGAGACATTGTCGTTCCGCTCGAAGGCTTCGATTGGAAAACCGGAGCTCCCGAACAACGATGAGCTGCGGCGACCCGGGTAACCAGCCGGTAGCTTGGTTCCGCAACGATCAATGATCAACGAGCAACGAGCAAAGAGCAACGATTGATGAATCCCCATCTCTCGGGTATGTTCCGGTGAACTTTCTAGGTTGAGCTGCGCGCAGCCGCACAGCCCTAGTGCGTGCCTGACGTTGAAGACGAAGCCAGGGCGTTGATCAGATTCTGCCCGTTTGGGCTTCCCCATCCGGTTACCAGGTCATAGCCAACGACTGCGTTGTACGACTGCCCTTTGCCGTTGCTGTTGTTTCCGCTGCTGATGTCATGGAAGACTTGGTTGTAATTGGGCCCGCTGCCGAGGGAGTAGATTGCAGGATTGATGAATCCCAAGGTTGCATTGCCGTTGGCGACAGCCTGCTGATTGACCAGCGCAAGAAATCCTGCCCAGCGCGGTGCCGCGAAGCTGGTGCCGCCATAGTCGCCGCTGCAGCTGCCCTGGTCGCAGGCATAGTTGTCGGTATTGGCTTCCATGGCAACATCGGGTACGTTGCGCACGGTGTTCGCAGCTTGATTCGAGGAATTGGCGATGCCAGCCTGCCAGTTCGGAATGGGGAAGCCATCATCGGCAGGGCCGCCGCTGCTGTCAGACCACGCGCTTTCCGATTGCCAGGCACCGCCTGCACCGTTGGTCGTTAGATCCGTCCCGCCAACGGCAACCACATTCACGTCCTCGGCGGGATAGCTGCTGTCGGTGGCATTCGAGCCGGTGTACGCTCCTGCATCTCCGGAAGCCACGAATAGAGTCTGCCCCTGCGCCGCAAACTCCTGGAATATGGGATCCAGTTGCGCGGTGTCGTCGGGATTCCATCCCCACGAACAACTCAGCTGCTTGGCAATGTTGTCGGTGGCCATCTGGTTCAAAACGTCGACGTCGCCGACACCGATCTGCGAATTGCCAGGAGCGATGTAGACTCGAATTTGCGAGAGGCCCGGAGCCATCGACGCCGCTTGCACAATATCCAGGACCTGTTCTCCATCATCACCATCCGAGCCGCCCGTTGCGCCGTCGATCAGGACGTTCTGGATCGGAACACTGTTGGGCTGGCCCGCAAAGCTGGCGGTGACATCGCTCATGTTGTATCCGTCGAACTCGAGCAATCCCACCGACTGGCCGCTACCGGTGAGAGCGGTCCCGCCGTAATAGGCGATGCGCACATCGCTGCCAAGGTACGCTCCGTTGGGGCCGGAACCAACGGCATTACGCCGGAAATTGGGAGGCGCCCTCTTGTATTTCGGCCGGGGGATGGAGAAATCGTTCATCCCGGCAATATGCACCACGGGCACACTCAACTCGAGCGACGGCTCGCGGTCCGGCGAATAAAAAGTTCGTTTCTCCGTCGGATGCCGGTAGTTGGTCATGGTCACGTGAAACGCTTTGTTGATCTGTGCGACAGTGCCATTGATATGCACCAGCAGACGATTGGTGGGAGTATTGGCCACGCTGAAGCCTTTGGACCGTGCGAACTTCTCCACGGACTCATAATCCTGCCGGGTGGGGCCAAACTGCGCAGTGAACTGAGATACCGTCAGGAAATGGTGATACTCGGGGCTCGATGGGTCATAAAGGCGTTTCAGCAAGCTGGCGAGTTCATTCTGATTCCGCAACGGAAGAAGGATCGCCAGTGTCATCCGTTGACTGTGTGACATCGCGACAATACGCGCCGCCCGTCCGCTCGTCACTGCGGTACGAACATGGTTGTGCAGTGTCCGAGATGACTTACTGGCCGCGGGAATCGGGAGCAGACAAAGTGCAAGGAGGCAGAGAGATGAAGCCGACGCCTGAAAGCTTTGGCGCATTCCCATTTCGATGACCCTTTCGGTTTTCCCGATTAGACGAGGCGGCACTCTCAAGAACCGGATTGGCAATGTCACAACATGTTAGCGCATGCCAATGCGGGTTTCCAACCGTGGCCGTCGAACTTCGAGACGACGGGCGAGGTTTTGAAAGCGACTGCTGTCCCCATCAAATCGCCATCATTACTCTGCATCCTCGTGAAACAAGTTGTCGGGCATGCTTGATCGTCTTCACACGGTCACGTGCTCAAGCGTGGTCCGCGAAGCTGGTGAACCAAACTGGACGCGCTCTGGAGCAATAGGAACGGCCGGGGCCAGTTCGACCCTGATGCTGTCCGCTTCCGGACAGACTTTTCCACTCGCGGACATCCGGTGCGGCTCCCGTTCTGGATTCATCGTATACCACCTTTGTGCTCAACAGTTTACTGTCATCGACTGACGGTGGGAGAATTGCCTGCGTGTTTGGCGAGCGAGTGCTCGTGGTGTGCTTGTAAGAACTGGTAGCCGGAGGTCGTGTTATGACTGGCCTAGCCCAAGATTTTCGCTACGCGCTTCGGCAGTTGCGCAAGAGCCCGGGATTTGTCACGGTTGTTATTGTTACGTTGACGCTCGGGATTGGAGTAAACACTGCGATCTTCAACGTAATTGAAGCAGTGGTGCTGCGCACTCTGCCCTTTGCGGATGCCGACCGACTCGTCTGGCTCAACGGCAAAATGCCGCAGACAGACGACGCCGGGGTTTCTCCTGCCGACTTCCTAGATTATCGTGATGCTAATCGGAGCTTTGAGCAGATGGCCGGCATCTCTCAATCGGTCATGGCCGGGCCTTCAAATCTCTCCGGATACAAGCCCGAACAAGTGACGACAAACCTGGTTTCTGCGGGTTTCTTTCAAACTCTGGGAGTTCCTCTGTTGCTCGGGCGCGACTTTCAGAACAGCGACGAGCAAGCGAATACGTCTCAGGTCGTGATTCTGGGCAACGGAATCTGGAAACGCCACTTTGATGGCGATCGAAACATCATTGGGCACAACATACGGCTGGATGGACAAAGCCTGACCGTGGTCGGTGTCTTGCCGACCGATATTCCCCTGATCAGCCAGGCGCAGATATGGCTGCCGACACCGCGTTTGCATTTTCTGATGCATTTGCGCGGAGGCCACTTCCTAAAAGTGATTGCTCGACTTAAGCCGGGTGTCGCTTTACCGCAAGCCCAAGCCGACTTGGATGCGATCGCCCATCAGCTCGCGGAAAAGTATCCGGATACGGATCAGGGATGGTCATTGCGCCAGCGCCCATTGGAGGAAGTGCTGAT
The DNA here is from genome assembly GCA_035603035.1 of Candidatus Acidiferrales bacterium. Classification (GTDB taxonomy): domain Bacteria; phylum Acidobacteriota; class Terriglobia; order Terriglobales; family Acidobacteriaceae; genus Sulfotelmatobacter. Next base: position 20,666 of record DATNLE010000140.1, read on the forward strand.
CGGGCCGGTGCGTCCGGTACTGCTGGTAATCTGGGCAGCGGCTGGCTTGCTGTTGCTGATCGTCTGCACAAATCTTGCCAACTTGTTCTTGACGCGCTCGGTTGGGCGGCAGAGAGAATTTGCCGTGCGCATAGCTTTGGGTGCGACCCACTCGCGCATTACGCGGCAAGCCCTGGTGGAAACCATGATGCTAGTGCTGGCGGGCGGCGGCTTGGGAGTGATTGCCGCGGGTTGGGCAGTTTCCCTGTTGCGAGTATTTGGGCCTCCCGATCTGCCACGGCTGCAGGAGGTCCATTTGAATCCGCAGGTAGTGGCTTTTGCTTTCGTTATTTCGCTCTTTACCGGCGCAATGTTCGGGTTGATTCCTCCCATGCAACTTGCCAAGAGCGGGTTGAGCGGACTGAAGGAATCCCCGCGGAATTCGGCGCTGATCACGCACAGACGAATCCGCAGTGCGCTGGTGGTCGGAGAAATTGCAGTATCGCTTATGTTGCTGGTGGGTGCCGGACTGCTCATCAGGAGTTTCTGGCTACTCATACACGTCAATCCTGGTTTCGAGAGTCAGCACGTTCTGACCGCGAAGCTAAGTCTGAACGGCCCTTCGTACAACGATCCTGCGCATAGAGTACGTTTCTGGCAGGAACTTGAGGAGCGAGTCGCAAATTTTCCGGGGGTCGAAGCAGTCGGTGCAACCTCAGAGCTGCCCTTGACCGGCCAGCACAGCGACGGCCCGTTCAAAATTCCAGGCCACAGCTACCGGCAGAGTGAATTCGATGACGCGTACTACCGCCAGGTGACACCGGGTTATCTCGCAGCGATGCGCATTCCTTTGCTTGCGGGACGATGGCTCAGTCAACATGACACAGCCAATAGTCCCGGAACTCTGCTGGTCAATCAAGCGTTTGCCAAACGTTATTTCCCCGGACAGGATGTGCTCAGCAAGCATCTTGAGCTGATGGGAGATTCCCAGCCGGACCGCGAGGTCGTCGGCGTCGTCGGAAACATCAGCCACAGAGCGCTGAGCGATCCGCAACAGCCCGAAATGTATGTGGCGTATGCGCAGTATGCTCCGCCAACAATGAATCTAGTGGTGCGCGCCACGGCCAATCCCACTCCTCTGGAAACCGCGCTTTACGACGCCGTGAGAGTAGTCGATAAGGACGAGACTCTATCGGCCTTCCGATCGCTCGACGATATCGTCGAGTCCTCAGTAGCGCAGCCGCGTTTTTCTTCTTTGTTACTCGGCATGTTCGCTGCACTTGCTGTCGTGCTCGCCGCAGTTGGACTGTACGGACTCATCGCGTATTCGGTCACGCAGCGTACGAATGAAATCGGCATTCGGATGGCGTTAGGGGCGAAACAGAGCGATGTGCTCAGGATGATTGTCATGGAAGGGATGAGGCTGGCGCTCGCCGGGCTGGCAATCGGTATTGCGAGTTCGCTGGCATTTGGCCACCTCCTGGCCAGCCTGCTCTATGAGGTGAAACCTTCAGACCCCGTTACGTTTGTGTGGGTGTCCATAGCGCTTGTCGGGGTGACTCTGCTGTCAAATTATATGCCGGCACGGCGGGCGGCCAGGGTTGATCCCATGGTGGCGCTGCGCTACGAGTGAGAGCTGTTGACTCATCGCCGGATAAATTCGTCTGACACCAAGCCCATGTCGGCCGCGCGCGAAGACCTAAGCACAAATCAATTAAACGAGTTTCGTTCGCCGCCTGTTTTGTAGTTACGATGCCGGGTCCCGGTTTTTATCCTCCTCCGCACATGTCGAGAATTCCTGGTCCTTCGAACTCAAGTCCGTTTTCCACGGTTCCTCCGGCAACCACGCCGGGCACACTTGGAGTCCGGGATGGTGCTGCTCCAGGGGCTCCGGTTCATCTAGGCGGTTCCCCCGGCCCCCTCGGCGTGAACGATCATGCCGCCTAGGCGATGGGGCGAGGTCGAAAGTTCGGCCCGCAAACGCAGCAAGAGGAACGGTGGCAGCCTTTTCTCGATGGGCTGGTTGACTGGAACAATGTCTCGGGCCCTCGACTTGCGTGGGAGTCCTCGGGACATCTGCACATTACGAATCGGGCTACCGACTCCGCAATGATCCGGGATATGCTTCCCGTCGGTGACGTCCGGCTGCTGTGGGTACTGGCCGGCCTCGCAAAACTCGCCGTCTGGGTAGACATCACTCCAGAGCAGTTTTCTGACCGGAAGCATTGGGAAAAGGTCACCGCGATATTTAGTGTTTTGATCAACTTACAGGGTTCGCCGGGCTGCCATAAGTTCTTGACAATACACAGTTGACGAAAACATTGAGGGAGTGCCCTCGGACCCGCATGAATACTGGCCCGTATGATCCTGCGAAATGAGCGTCGCCGGCACTCGCGTCACCCACCAAGCACAGTTCGCGACCCCCATTGTCCGTACTAAGGTTGCACACCTAATGCCCGAACGGAGGGTGTCGCTATGAGGTAATCTATTTACAGTTCGATGTTCTCTTCTTTCGCCGCGACTCCGTCGAAATCGGAAGCCTAGCCGACCAGCTCCTCAGAGAAGATAAAGGAGCATGGCAATGGGAATAATCCGCAACGTCGTAGAACGTAAGCAAGCCAACGAAAGCGCCGGCCTTGCGCCCAGCGAGGTTCAGTTTAAAGAACTGGCCGATCTACAATTCGCTCTAGACCAGCACGCCATCGTGGCGGTGACCGACGTACATGGCACAATTACTTATGTGAACGACAAGTTCTGTTCCATCAGTCAATACTCCAAGGATGAACTGATCGGCCAGAACCACCGCATCCTCAACTCGGGCTGCCACTCCAAAGAGTTTTTCGAGCAGATGTACCACACCATCGCGAATGGGAAGGTCTGGCATGGCGAAATCAAGAACAAGGCCAAGGGTGGCTCGATCTACTGGGTGGATACGACCATTGTCCCCACTTTAAACACGGAGGGCAAACCGCAACAGTACGTAGCCATTCGCGCTGATATCACGGAACGGAAGCAAGCGGAAGAAGCTGTGAAAGAGAGCCTCGCAATGAGCGAGAATGCCATCAAAGAATTGGCCGACCAAAAATTCGCTCTCGATCAACACTCCATCGTTGCCGTGACCGACGTGCAGGGCACGATTACCTACGTCAATGAGAAATTCTGCGCCATCAGTCAGTACTCCAAGGACGAACTCATTGGGCAGAATCACCGCATCCTTAACTCGGGCCACCACCCCAAGGATTTCTTCCAACAGATGTATGGCACGATTACGGGGGGCGCGGTCTGGCACGGCGAAATCAAGAACCGGGCCAAAGACGGATCGCTGTACTGGGTCGATACCACCATCGTCCCTTTTCTCGATCCAAAGGGCCGACCCCGGCAGTACGTTGCAATACGGACCGATATCACCGAGCGCAAGGTCGCGGAGGAACGGATTCAATTTCTAGCCTACACCGATGCTCTTACGGGGCTACCCAATCGCAGGCTGCTTCAGGATCGATTGACTCAAGCACTCGCCGCTGCTCGTCGGCAAAAGGGTAGGGTCGCGCTTTTGTTCCTCGATCTCGATTCATTCAAGAACATCAATGACTCACTGGGGCACTCGGTAGGTGATCTCCTCTTGCAAGAGCTTGCTGAACGACTCAGAACATGGGGGCGTAAACAAGACACGGTGGCCCGCGTGGGCGGCGATGAATTCCTCATCGTGCTGACTGAACTAAAGGACATAACCGATGCAGCAGTTGCCGCTGAACGGCTACTGGATGGAATCATCGGTGAGTATTCCATTCGAGGTCACGCACTGAACATCACTTGCAGCCTTGGCATCAGCATTTTCCCGGAACACGGTACAGACCCCGAAACCTTGATGAAGAACGCTGACGCAGCCATGTATAACGCAAAGCAGAATGGGCGCAACAACTTTCGGTTCTTCACGGAGGAGATGAACGCTCAAGTTGTGGAGCGATTAACCTTGGAGAACAGCTTGCGACTGGCACTCGACAGGAAAGAACTCTTTCTTGTGTATCAACCGCAGGTGGATATGGCCACTGGAAGGATCGTCGGCTTGGAAGCACTTCTCCGCTGGCAACACCCGGAATTGGGCCTTGTGCCGCCGGACAGGTTCATACGAATCGCGGAGAACAGCGGGCTGATTCTTCCTATTGGCGAATGGGTGCTCAGGAGTGCCTGTTCACAAGCCCTGAAATGGCAAGAGGAAGATCTTCCTGCGGTAACGATAGCAGTCAACGTGTCAGCGATTCAGTTTCGTCAAGAGAACTTCTGCGGATTGGTTCGGAGGGTGCTCCACGAGACCGGACTAGCTCCCCAGTGCCTCGAACTGGAACTCACGGAAAGCCTCTTGCTCGCTGATGCTGAGGTGACTCTCTCAGTTATTCAGGAATTAAAAGCTATGGGGTTGACGCTGGCGATTGATGACTTCGGAACTGGCTATTCCAGCTTCAGCTATTTGAGACAGTTCCGGGTCAGCAAGCTCAAAATCGACAGGTCATTTATTCGAGATGTCGCCGTTAACCCTGATGATGCGGCAATTACCACCGCTATCATCAGCATGGCAAAAAGCCTGAAACTCAAGGTGATTGCTGAAGGGGTCGAGGACGAAGCGCAAATGTCATTCCTGCGGGCGCACCAGTGCGACGAAATTCAAGGCTACTACTTCAGCAAGCCCTTAGCTGTCGACAAAGTTGCCGACAAGCTGCGACAGACCTTAGCTCACAACGCTTGATCCGGAACCCCTAAGAGGCGAGTGCGGGTGACCAAGATTTCACGGCGGAAGCAAGTCTCACCCTGTGCAGAATTCGGGTGAGGGGAAGCAGGACTAAGAAATATCCGGGCACAAATATGCAAGAAGCCTTTGCAAGACAAGCGGAGGGCAAACCTTGGAACCTGAAAATCAGTCCGCAGACGCCCGTCGCCATCCCCGTTTCAAGATTGAGGTTAACATCAGAATCAAGTCCCGGAGTTGCATTTGCGTTGAAGGGCCGCACTGTGGACATTAGCGAATCCGGGATTTCAGCCATGCTGACAATCGAAGCTCCCTTGTGCGAAGTTGTGGAGCTGAGCTTCACGCTTCCTGATGGCCCAGTAACCCTATGAAACAAGTGGATGCTGCCGTCATGCCTCAAACCCACATGATCACAGGCTACTTTTAAGAGGAGAAATCAAGCGGAAACAAGTGCAAATCAGCTCGCGGCGATTACTTCGTAAGGCCGCATCATCTCGTTATCCTCGTGTTCCAGGATGTGGCAATGCCACACGTAACGTCCGGTAAATCCTTCGAAGGGCACAATAATTCGCGTCACCATTTTGGAGTGGGCTCGTACCGTATCCTTCCAGCCGGCCTCATTCGGATCGGGAAGTTCCGGAGGTCCGATAAAGCGTAGTTCCCGCCTGGTTTGGAACAGCCAGGGCACATAGGGCTGACGGTCGAGAATCTGGAAGCGCACCAGGTGCAGGTGAATGGGATGCGAGTCGTTCGTGGGATTGATCAAAGACCAGATTTCGGTCGAGCCCAGCACTGGCTTTTCTGTAATGGGCATTTTCCAGTGAGCCGCGTTCAAAAGCAACATAACGGGATTGCCGGCCTTGTTGACGTATTCATTGAGCGTCAACAAGCGGGTTTGGACGGCCCGTGATTCCTGGATCTTTGGCACTGCCCGCAAAGCTGCGGGCAGCGCGCTTGTGTCGTCCACTTTCTGTGATGAAACGCGGAATTGCATCACAACCAAAGCATCGCTCTTAAGCACGACTTGCCTGCTCCGATGTTGGCTGAAGTCGATGACGAGATCGGCCCGCTCCGCCGGCGCGATTTCGAGATTGGTAAGCGGGACCGGGGCGGACAACAATCCTTGATCGGTCCCGATCTGGTGAAAAGGCACTTCGTTCTTATTGGCTGATGCATTTTCGACGAACGATAAATTGTAAAACCGGGCATTCGATCCGTTCAGCAATCGGAAGCGGTATTTTCTCGGCTCGACCTCGAGATAGGGAAACAATTTTCCGTTGACGAGGATGGCATTGCCAAATATCTCGGGAACCCAAGGAGATTGCGGATCGGGCGAAACTGGATAAAGCAGCTGCCCCTGGTGCGTCAACAGTCGGTCGTAGAGGATGAGCGGCAATTCGTATTTGCCTCTGGGCAAATTAAGCCCATCGTCCAGGCTGTCTCGAATGAGAAAGGTTCCCAACAATCCGGCATAGACATTCAGACGATTAATCCCCAGCGCATGATCGTGGTACCAGAGCATGGCCGCATCCTGCTGGTTGGGGTAGTAGTAAAGAGAGGATTTTCCGGGCACGATCCAGTCTTCCGGATAGCCATCACTTTCTGGTCCGGTTTTCCCTCCATGCAGGTGCACCACGGTGCGGACGGCAGGTTTGTCCGCTTCGGCGCCGTGAATTGTGTGGTCCATCGGCAAGAAATGCTGGTTGGGTAGAGCATTCACCCATTCCACCAGCAGGGGTTCACCGGAGCGCGTCTCGAAGGTTGGACCCGGAGTAGAAGAGCCGAAGCTCCAGAACTTTGTAGGTGGCAGATCGCGATGAACTTTGCTGCTGATGGCTTGCGCCTGGATTCGATAAAACGGAACCTTTAGCTTCGCATCAGCGGGACTAGCGCGCAGTCCCTGAGGCTTCGCGATTTCAGGAATGGGAAGAGGGTCTACGAATTGTGCAAGAGTCTTGACATCAAGCGCCGGGGGCATGGTAGCCACCGACTGCGACATCGCATTGAGTAACCCGCTCTTGCCCGCCGCCAGCGTCGTAGCCAGCAGGCTCGATCTTTGCAGAAAATCTCGACGTGTAATCACCACATACCTTTCGCGCAAGCATACAACAACGGCAAGGCACAGGAATGGCGCTCCGCGTGCCTTGCCGTTTGGTATCTAGATTGGCGACAAACGCACCCGCCAGGATGCGCGCTAATGGAGGGAGCCTGTGTCGACAGGCTCGCCTGTATTTGGGTTGAGAATGAACAAGTCGTCAGTCACGACCTGATGGAAGTCGAACAGAGAGCTGATGGAATCTGCGATGCCATCAAAAGATCCATGTCCGATGCGCTCGCCGTTGAGCCAATTATCTTCGATGAAGCGAATCACCGAGGTTTGATCGGTGGCCGAATGATCCACGAAGTTGTGCTTCGCCCACGGAGAAATAACAAGCAGCGGTTGCCGTGGACCGTATCCGCACCGCCCCTGAGCGTGCGCAGTAGAGGGATTGAGGCCGGGCAGCGCTGTAGCACCGCTGCCGCAGCTTCCGGGACCGGTGAGAGCATCAGCCGGGCTCTTCGACCCATTCACGATCTGGCCGAGCTGGTGATCGTACCAGCCATCGGAATCGTCATAGAGCACGACTAGCGCCGTGTTGGCCCACTCCGGCTGGCCCTGCAGGAAGTTAGCTACCTTCACCACGAACTCCTGTTCATCCAATGGATCGGAATTCCCCGGATGAGCATCTTGAATCGAGATTGCCTTGAGGAAGCTCACCGTCGGGAAATTGCCGGCTTGCACTGCGGCAAAGAAATCATCGATGTCATAATCGTGATTGGCAGAGTCGCCCGAGAAACCAATCGTCTTCACCGATTTCGGACGCGCGTGCGTGGGATTTGCGGTCGAGGCATAGTACTGGAACGGCGTGTGATGGGGAACGTAATCGCCTTGTGTACCAACAATTGGCGAAGTGGACTGGCGATTGCACCCCGTGCTGCCATCCGGATTCACAATGTTGAGGTTGAAGCCTCCGCCGAACCATCCCCAAGTGATCCCGGCTGCGTTGAGCAGGTCGCCGATGTTTTTTCCACCCATCTGCACCTGTTCGCTACCGGAGCACACATCGCCCAATGGATCTGGGTCACCGATGACTGTAAACCCACCATTGCCATCGCCTACCAGCGCACCGGTGCCCCCTGCGTGTTTCGCAACGCCATTGGTCTGGCCGGAAATCAGATTGATCGCACCGACCGTAGAAGGACCGAAGTTGGTGCTGTAAGAGTTATCGCTCATCGCATAGTGCTGGGCATAGTTCCACAGCGCAGTGACCGTGTTGCCATCGAAGTATCCCATTACTTGACCAGTCGTGAGTACAACATCCGGAGGAGCACTGGGGGGAGGACCCGCGCTTCCCGTGTTGGCGGGAAACAAATCCATCGCCCCACCGTTGAAGGCCAATTGTTCGGGAGTGTAATCGTGGCCCATGTCTTGCGTGTTGGCCTGCGAGCGATCGAAGCGAAACGGATTGGCAGCTCCGCTGCCGTTGAGCGGATTTAGATTTGGATTGTTGTGCAGGAGCGCGTTGCTCAGGCCGTTTACGGTAGGTGTGTTCGGAAGCGCGTGAAATTGCGGCTCGCCCTTTGGGTTCAGCGCGGAGGGATACGTGCCGAAATAGTGGTCGAAGGATCGGTTTTCTCCGAAAATAATCACAATGTGTTTGATTGGCGTGGCGGTTTTAACGGTCGCTGCACTTGCTACCGGAGTCCACACTGGCCCGGTAATCATGGCCGCGATAAGGCATACAGACAGAAATTCGCGCATAAGCTTTTTTATCCTTTCCCTATGGAAGGTGAGGGATGCCGCAGTCCTGGCGATGCTAGAGCACGCATGTTACGGTGAGGTTAAAAAAATGTTAAAAGGCCGACCGAATAACAAACAAGTCGGGCCGCGTTTCAGGGTTTTCGATTTTCTCGAGTGCAGAGTTCCCGCGAATATCGTCCAGCTGCTCCTGCTCTAGGACTTCGTCAACGACAGAGTTTCCGCCCTTGTCTACGGTTATGACTTTCATCAGCACTGACATGCCATTGGCCGAGCCAATCACCCGGCTCAATATCCGGCGTCCCCTCCAGGCCTGAGATCTACCTCACAGCCCATCCACTTAAGGGAGGCAGTCCATGGATAGGAACACGGAAAGTTGGGATCCTGGAATGAGTTATTTCAATGTTTTTCATGCTTGGCCGCAAAGCTTACTTTCTAGTTTCTTTATGTCTGAAAACGTTAGCTGCTCGTGATTCGTGATTGTCACCGGCGCAAGACCGGAAAGGTCGTTTCCTTCATAGTGACGGTTGGCGCTCACCATGGATTCCTCCATTCGGGCTATTTTGTAAACGCCGTCAGCTGCTCCCTGTTTTGGGATACCGATTGGCAGACCAGGGGAATATTGGCGACCCGGACGATTTCCTCGGCCAGGGGCAGGTTGCCGCAGTATCTGGTCACCACGCATTGAATCATCCGCCGGAGCGGCAAGCGGCAAAACTGCTCAAGCCACAGCAAAAACACTCAGCAAGCACTCAGCCCGGTGCGCCCTCTGAGCCTGGAGGGCTTTGGGGGATGAGCTTTTTTTCGCTCTGAGCTCACACTCAGCAAGATCCTGAAATGTTTTTTCATTTTCCTCTTATCTGAGTAAGTGGCTCCCACCCCACAGCGGCAGGAGCGACACACAGGTGCAGAAGAGCACTTTGCAAAACCAAAACTCACATCAGAGGAGAAGATTATGAAACGCTTCCTTTACTCACCCTCCCTACTCGCTGCCATCCTGCTGCTGAGCTCGCTTCTGAGCGCACAACAGGCGGCCGTGTCCACCTCAGCCGCGGCCGTGGTGCCGCGCTTGGTCAATTTCTCGGGCAAGGCGATCGATCAGGGCAAGACCCTGACCGGCGTCACCGGAGCCACCTTCGCCATCTATAGCGAAGAAACTGGCGGCTCTCCGCTCTGGCTGGAAACCCAGAACGTGCAGGCCGACAGCAAGGGCAACTACACCGCGCAACTGGGCGCTACCAAATCCGAAGGCCTGCCGTTAGATCTGTTCACCTCCGGCGAAGCTCGCTGGCTCGGCGTCCGCGTCAACGGCGGCGAAGAGCAACCCCGCGTGTTGTTGCTCAGCGTGCCCTACGCCTTGAAAGCCGCCGACGCGCAAACTCTCGCCGGACTACCGGCTTCAGCCTTTATGCTGGCAGGAACCGTGGCGGCGGGCAGCAGTTCGTCCACGGCAATTCTGCCCGCAGCGGCGGCTACGGCAGCAGTGTCGGGAACGGGCTCGACTGATTTTATTCCTCTCTGGACCAATAGCACCGGCGCGCTGGGCAATTCCGTGCTGTTTCAGTCCGGCAGCGGAACCACCGCGAAAATCGGCATCAACACCAGCACACCCGGCACCACTCTGGATGTCAACGGAGCAGAGACCGTTCGCGGAACCCTGAATCTGCCCGCCACCGGCTCCGCCACGGCCACCGCCGGCAAGAACTCGCAGCCTCAGGATTTCATAGCCTCCGTCTTCAACAGCTCCACCGCCACGCCGGTGACCCAGAAGTTCCAATGGCAGGCGGAACCAATCAGCAACAACACGGCAAGCGCATCCGGTGCCATGAGCTTGCTCTACGCCACGGGCACGGCGGCTCCTGCCGAAACTGGGCTGAAAATCAACAACAAGGGTGTGCTTACGTTCGCCTCCGGTCAGACGTTCCCGGGCGCAGGCAAGGGGTCGGTTACCAGCGTCGGTCTGAGCGCTCCGGCTTCAGACTTCAGCGTCAGCGGCTCGCCCGTCACCGCCAGCGGTACGCTGGCCTTGAAATGGAACACCGCTCCCACCAGCGCCGACACGGCCAACGCCATCGTCAAGCGCGATTCCACGGGCAGCTTCAGCGCCGGGTCGATCGCTTCTACCTCTCCCAGCTCGAGCGGCACGGCAATCACAGCGACGAGCGCGACTGGTGTAGGAATCTACGGGCAGGCGACAGGTGACGGCTATGGAATCATCGGGCAGAGTTCGTCCGGTTATGGACTTTTCGGAGAGAGCAGCAGCTTCCCGGGTGTAGGCGGAATCAGCGGAAGCAACTATGCCATCTACGGTCTGAGCGAGTCCAACCACGGTGTAGTGGGTCAGACCTTGAACGCCAGCGCCTACGGTGTTTACGGAACCAACACGGAAGCGGGCGGCGTCGGAGTGTACGGCCTCGCCTCGACCGGTGTGGTCGGCGTGAGCAACACCGGCGGCCCCGGAGTTTACGCGCAGTCCGGCGACAACGGTTGGGCAGTGGATGCTTACAACACCGGAGACAGCACGGGAGTCCTGGCTGGGAGTGTCTCCGGCTACGCTGCCTGGTTCAACGGAGACGTGAATGTCGATGGGAATCTCTCGAAGAATGGCGGTTCGTTCAAGATCGACCATCCGCTCGATCCGGCGAACAAGTACCTCTATCACTCTTTTGTGGAGTCGCCCGACATGATGAACATCTACAACGGCAACGTAATCACCAACGCCAAGGGCGACGCTGTCGTCACCCTTCCGGAATGGTTCGAAACCCTCAACCGCGATTTTCGCTATCAGCTCACGGTCGTAGGCCAGTTCGCTCAGGCCATTGTGGCCGACGAAGTGTCCAACCACCAATTCGCGATCAAGACCGACAAAGCGAACGTTAAGGTCTCGTGGCAGGTCACAGGTATCCGGCAAGATGCGTGGGCCAACTCGCATCGCATTCCAGTCGAAGAGGTCAAGCCGGAGCAGGAACGCGGATTCTATCAGCATCCTGAGCTGTACAACGCACCCGCAGAAAAGAGCATCCTGTGGGCACGTTATCCGCAAGCCATGAAACAGTGGAAGGCAGCCCGCACCGCCAAACAGGCTCCGGCTGTGCACAGCCCCCTGGTGAAGGCTTCAGTTCCAGCTAAACCGTAGGGGATTGTCCACTATCGGTAGACTGAACCCGGCCTTCGCTCAGGCGAAGGCCGGAGTTTTGATCGGCCGATTCCGAATCACCCGGTGGATTCGCTCCTTTCCACGGCCAGCATCGCCGGGCCCACACGTCGCTCGCGCATCCACGAAAGAAATCTGCTTCCCCCCTGAAATGTTTTCCCGTTTTTTCTCTTATCGGAGTAGTAGCTCCCACCCCCACAGCGGCAGGAGCAACGCACAGGTGCAGAAGAGCACTTTGCAAAACCAAAACTCACATCAGGGGAAAAGATTATGAAACGCTTCCTTTACTCACCCTCCCTACTCGCTGCCATCCTGCTGCTGAGCTCGCTTCTGAGCGCACAACAGGCGGCCGTGTCCACCTCAGC
>DATNLE010000175.1:0-4138 GCA_035603035.1 Candidatus Acidiferrales bacterium
CTACTCCTAGCCCGGCACTTGTATCTGTTCCGCTGCCACCGAGATAGGTGAGATAGAGGACGCCGAGCGCGCCAGCCGTTGGGTCCAGCTTGAGGATGAAAATATTCTGTGCGCCGTTCAGCGTGGACTGGACAGGAGTCAATGGCGATGAATGTGACGTGAGAAGGTCGGTTGAGGTAGTAGACCCCGCCAGATAGATGAAGCCATCGCCGTTAACGGCAATTGAAGGGGAGGTCTCGTTTCCCGTGCCTCCGAAGTAGGTGGAGTAGCTGATGGTTGGGTCGATGACCAGTTCCCTGCTGCGATCATAGGCGCCGATCTCGAAGCCGACGCGATTGGCGGCACGAAGCACGAATCGACCTTCGACAGGCTGCTGCCGGGCACCGCTTTTCTGGTAAATGTGCGGCGCATGCAAGCGCACGCCAGCGCTGGTTCCCTTGAGAATCAAGTCTCCGCCGCTCAGTTGCAGCTTAGCCGCGCCCTCGAACTGCAACTCGGCTTGCGCGGGATCGGCACCCGGGGCGACCTTGAAGTCGTACTCCAAATGGCCCTGGCTGCCATAGAAAACCAGATCGATTCCCGGGTAAACATCTTGATAGTGGACGCCGGCATACTGCGGGATGCCGGTGTGCCATTTCTTAGGATCGTTGCCGATGAAGTAATTGCTCGTGCCGGGAAGCTGATCGCCTCCAACGACGGCCGCCGCAGGATTGGAGCCGACCAGCGTCATGCGTACGGACTCCATACTTCGGCGTCCGCTTTGACCTGGTGACGCCGATTGCGCCGTGCGCGTGGCCAGCACCGCGCCGGTTGAATCCAGGAAAAGACTATATCCCCCACCATGCGAGACGAACTTCACCCTCGAATCGGCTTGGCCCTGGTTGGGCTCGAAGATCATTGGGAGCTGGCCGAGAAGAGCGCGGGCGTCCGGCTTCGATTTCAAAGCAGCCTTGGCGAAAGCGGTCGGAATCGGGAACCGGGAAGAGCTAGTCACTGCCTTCAGGCCGTAGCGACGAGATCCGAAGCCCAAGATCACGCAAGCCACCAGCGACAACAAAACGGCCGCTCCCATGACGTGGAGCCATTTCAAACGCCTTTCCGAGCTTCTTCCCGATAACAATCCACGGCCATTTCCCATCACGCTTGTCCTCCGGTGTCTACCGATCATAAATGGAGAGAGTCGAACGACGCGCGAGTCTCTACCCGGCGCCGGCGAAGCCGCCCGCTGCTGACATGTCACTTAGGAACTGGCGGAAAATAAACAACTACTTAAACATCTGACGGATGGCCAAGTCAAGCGAGCCAAGTCAAGCGAGCGTCCGATACACGCGCGCTCCAAGACCTCAGATGCGCCGGTGGTCGTATAAAGATGCCGAACAAAGGGAGGAAAACCATGGCGCAGGAATGGAATGAGGCAACTGGCCGAGGGCTGCGAAAGGAACGACTTCTGCAAAGCCTTGCATTCGTCCTCCGGCGAGCCCCGGACCGGCTGGTCAAAGCTGTTGATTCTTGTTGGCATCCCGCCAGGACTTGCGTCGTGGGATGGCATGGGGATTGCTCTGCTATCTAGGAGTCAGGATCGTTCGCGCTCCTCTCCCTGCCGTTTTTCAGGCACGCCCGAGCATTTCCAGGCCAGTAATTACATCAGCTCATGGATCTTTTTGCGCTTGCAAACTGCCGGCAAATCTATACAGTGGAAAGCTATCAGGGCCTGCCTCAGGGCGGCGGGACTTCAGCCTTCCAGCCGTGTTGTCCGTTACGCATTAGATCTGTCTTGTTGGAGAAAAATGCTCTCGGAAAATAGGCCAAGGATGCAACCGGATTCTCAGGAACGACGGCTGATGCGGCGCTTCGATATGCGCCTGCCGGCATTGGTCCGCCTTGGCGAAGACAACGAATTCCAAACCGAAACCCAAAATGTCAGCGCCCGGGGAGTGTTCTTTTACCTTGATCGGTCCATCCCGGCGGGGACTCACTGCGAAGTGACCCTCACGTTTCCGCCGCACATTACGCTGACCGACGCGGTGCGCGTGCGTTTCACCGCCCGGGTTATCCGGTCGGAGTCTCCTCTGCCCTCTTTGCGAGTTGGCACCGCCGCCATGATCGAAGACTATGAATTCCTGCGCTCTACGGGAAGCACGGATTTCATCAGCGCGCTGCAGAAGGATTGGAAAGCCGCGAACTGAAGGCGGGTTCGGGCCTCCGACAAGCGGATGCCTGACGCCGGTTTATTTCCTCAACTCTTTCATGCGCTGCCTCAGGCGGCTGTAGCGGCGCGCGACGCTGCCAATATAAAGGCCGTGAATGACCCAAGTCGCAATGTAGGCAGCCCAGAGAAATTTGATCGCGTTCATTGCGTCACTCCGCGTAACGATTCCAGGCTTTCCATTTCTTCAACCTCTCGGTGCAACAGCTCCAGCCGGTAACGCCACCAGCACACCATTGCCCCGAAGCAGGAGAAGGCGAACAGGTTGATCAGGAACGCGTGCAACATGCGCGGGTCCAGCGAGCCTCCGTTTCCAATCACAGGTTGTGGGTGCTGGGTTCGAAAAAACCAAATCGAAAAATAAACCAGCGGTACATCCAGCGCTCCGAAAATAGCCAACACTGCCGCGAGTTTTGGCGTCTGGGAGCTGTCGGAGAATCGCCGCAGAACCAGGTAGCTGACATAGATCAGCCACAGAACTAGAGTTAGCGTGAGGCGCAAATCCCAAGTCCACCAGATGCCCCACACCGGCCGCGCCCAGATCGGCCCCGTAATCAGCACAATCGTGCAGAAGACGACTCCCACTTCCGCCGCGGCTACGGCCAGAGCATCTGCCTTGGAACTTTTTCGCAGCAGATAAGTGAGTGACGCGATCAGGTTCACGAAAAATAAGCAAAAGGCCGTCCAAGCCGAGGGCACGTGATAGTAGAAAATGCGTTGAACGTCGCCCATCGTCCGCTCTGTGGGAGCAACCACCAGCGCCTGATAGGTAGAGTAAGTCAGTAGGAGCGCTGTCAGAACCGCGAGTATGGGGAAGGCCCGTTTCATTCTGCCTGCAGGATGGTTTCGAACAAAGCCAGACAAGCAGTAGTAAACACCACATCGTAGGTGAGAAGCAATACGATCCAGAAACGGGCGGAGCCGTCACCTGCAAGGAGGATGCGCGTAGCCTCCACCATCGATTGCACCGCCGGGATCGAGATCGGAAACAGCAGGAGCGGCAACATGATTTCGCGACTGCGCGTACGCAGCGACATGGCCGCAAAAAATGTTCCGTTCACCACCAGCGCCCAGGTCCCAAGAATCGCGACGGGAATCAACTGCCACGCCGGACCCAGAGCGCGCAGATTGTAAAAAATCATGAACAGCGGTGCCATGACAGCTTCCAGCAGGCTTACCAGAATAAAGTTGCCCAGCGCCTTCGCTACGAACAACGCGTTCGCCGGAGCCGGAGACGCGCGGTAAGCATCGAGCACCTGATTGCGCAGTTCGCGAGCCCAGGTCTGGTTCAGTGCCACTACCGCAGCAAACAGGAACGCTACCCATATCAGCCCTCCCGCAATTTCGCGCGACTCTTCAGCATTCGGGTCAAACGAGAAACTGAAAATCACCACCACCAGCAGTGAAAAGAAAAGCATCGAGTTGATCGCGTCGCGGGAGCGCCACTCCAGCCGGATATCTTTCGTCAGAGTAGCCAGCGTAATCGACCGCAGCAGACTCATTCTGCCCCCGCCCGCGAGGCACTCGAACCCAGCCCAGAGGTGCGCTCCACGATCTGCCCGGCCTGCATCCACACAAATTCGTCGGCCACGCTTTCCAGCAGCGATGCCTGATGCGTCACTACGAAAATAGTTTTGCCGGCAGCGCGCATGGATGCGAGCAATTCCACCATCTCCCGTGCCGAGCGCACATCGACATTGGAAAACGGCTCATCCAAGAACAGTATCCCAGGATCGTGCACGATCGCGCGTGCCAGTGACATGCGTTGCCGCATGCCTTGCGAATACTGCCCCACCGGACGCGTCAACTCGGGATCCAGCCGCACCAAGCGAATCACCTGCTCACAGCGGCCGTCGCCGGCAATGTCATACAGGCGGGCGAAGTAGCGAAGGTTCTCAAGCCCGCTCATCTCGTCATAAAGCAGCGAGGGAT
>DATNLE010000181.1:0-8152 GCA_035603035.1 Candidatus Acidiferrales bacterium
GGAATCATGCCTCTGTCCTTGCCGATAACGAGCAGCGTGTCCAAGCCATTGGCGCTGCAGTAGGTCTTGACGGTACTTTCGATCGAGGACCAATTGGGAGCGCCACGCAGAGTGGTTTGGTTGATCTTCGAGAAATCGTCATAGGGGTAAGGCGCAGCGACATATTGAGCGCTGAGCAAGTCAGCAACGACTTTGCCGAGTTGATCGGTGTATGCAGCATCAATGCCCCAAGAGGCGACATCGATCTCGTCGGTTTTGTTGCCGAAGACAGTAATGCCTATCACCGAGCGGGTGAATTTATCGGCGACTACGGCGACCACGCCGAAACGCTTGATTGAGCCGACAGGTATTTTTGCCGTTGCTGCGGGCGCGTTAAGTAGCGCGGCCAGGAGAAGAACGAGTGCTCGCATCGCCGGCGAGTTAAAGCCCGGAATCGTCACGATATCTACCTTCCATGAGTTGTGCGGGCAGCTGCTTCCGTAGTTGGGAATCTACCATACGCAATAGCATCAGATAAGTCGGGGAGGTCTAGGAAAGATATTCGGTGCCGAGGGGCACTGGTGGATTACTATGGCCGCTCGAGTCGCGTAGTTTAGCTAATCGTTTAGGGGAGCGGTTATGTTATGTGATTCGTCTCAAACCGAGCTGTCGCGTTGAGGGACTGTTCTCGATGAGAAAATCGCAAACTGTGCTGGCGCTGTACTTCGTAGGCGCGTCGATGAGCGCTTTGTCGGCGGTGTACGAGCTGCCGGCGGACGGTTCGACGGTGGTGGGAACCGATAGCCACATTAGGCTCGGCGATCAAGACAAGCTGTTCGATGTCGCGCGCCGGTATGGTCTGGGGTATCCGGAGATCGTGCGCGCCAATCCGGGCGCAAACATTTGGGCCCCTGGCGAAGCCCAAGAAATCCTGCTTCCCGTGCGCCGCATCCTGCCACCAGCGCCTCACGAAGGAGTCGTGATTAATTTGCCGGAGCATCGTCTGTATTGCTACCCGAGGCAAAGGGCAGGAGAGAAGCGGGTCGTGATCACGTACCCGGTGAGCATCGGACGAATGGATTGGCATTCGCCGCTTGGCGTGACGCAGATCATCGCTAAAGAGCGGCATCCTAATTGGTATCCGACGGAGTAGGTCCGCGCGGAGCACGCGGCACGAGGCGACCCGCTGCCGAAAGTGGTTCCACCGGGACCTAAGAACCCGCTGGGTGAGTACAAGATGCGTCTCGCGGCCGGCGATGGCACGTACGAGATTCATGGAACCAACAATCCTGTGGCCGTGGGACTGGCCGTCACCCATGGATGCATTCGCATGTACCCGGAAGATGTCGCCGCTCTGTTTGCTTCGGTTCCGGTCGGAACGAAGGTCTGGCTGATCAATGAACCGGTCAAGCTTGCCTATGTCGACGGCAAGCTGCTCCTGGAGGTTCATCCGCCCGTCGACGGCGAGGGCCAGGTCGCTGAAGTCGACCCGGAAGCGATGTCGCAGAAGCTGCGGGCTGTTTTGGGACAAGACACCGCGGCAATTCACTGGGACTTCGCGCGCAAAGCGCTGGAGAGTGCAACGGGTGTGCCTACGGTTGTTGGCGTGAGAGCGCATCTCGAGCAGGCTTCTGCGGCCAATACTTATTGAACGGACTCGTGAGCTGCGATGTAACCATCCGGCCGATTCTAAATGCCTGTGTGTTCTACCAAGGCAAGCCGTGAGGCGAACGCCTAGTTGACGGCGACAGCGCAGCTGTACGTTGGGGCGCCTGAGGAACCCTGCGAACAAAGGTATACCTTGTCTTTGCAGGTGGCGTTCCACGTTCCACTGCCGTCCATGTTGCCAACGACGTTGGTTATTACGTTCGCGTCGACGGCGCAGCCGGTGAATCCGGCACTTCTAATCTTCAATTGATCGATGATCATCGGGGAGTTGGCCAGCGCGGTACAGCCGGACGTGAACAGGACCGCCGCAAAGACTTGAATCCGCATCATGAGGTTCTTCCTGGAAACAGCGACTGCGACTTGCCTGCCCACCTCGGCTCTCAGGGGCTTCATAGTAAAGAAAGGGATGAGTGTCCGCAAAATAGACCGCTACAAAGTCTGCAACGCTTTCGCATACATCTCGTCGAGGGGTTTCATGAGGTTCTGCAACGTCGCGAGCTTAATGTCGCTTTCCGCGATACTGATTAGCATTGACTGAATATCGCTGGGACTCAATGCGGAAGGGTCTCTGGCAATTAGCAAGAAAGCGGCGGACTTGGGTGCATCATTGATGATGGCCAGCGCCTGTGCGTTTACATAGTCCTGCTGAAAGTATAGCTCCGAATACGCATTGATGAGGTCAAAGCTCATGTATGACACGGCGCCGGTGTCGCGTGCCGTCTTCCATGAGGCGTCAATATAGCCATTCCAGTCCCAACCCCAGGCGAGGGCGTTTTTTTCAATCGGCTTCCCGCTGCGCAAGTCCCTTAGCTGATCAAGGTCGCGCGCCAATTGACGACGATTGTTCTCGATAGTTTGAACATTCTCCGCATAGTGATTTCGATTGATTTGGATTTCGCGGCGCAGATTCTCGCGAGCTTCCCTGACGAGGTGGCGGTGATGAAGGGATTCGACGCCGGCTTGCAGAGTCAGTGCGATAAAGAGGCCGATTGTGATGGTCACCAGGTGAAGGAAGAATTCGCGCCAAGTCCGCGGCGCCTGATGAGCCGGATGAACATCCATTTGCCGTCCCCTCGTATTTCTAGGCGGCTTTATTCTATCTTAGAGTATTCCGCATTGCGCAATCGGCGCAGGCGGCGGGTCTGCTTGATACTTTTCGCCTAATCTAAAGAGCATGTTCTGACGTCCTTGTGCCTCGAGATACCCGCATGCAGCCGCGCAGTGCCTGGCTCAGGCAAGCTGCGGCGGAACTTGGATTTCATCACGCCCCCCCGATCAAGAGTGTGCGGCGGTCGGCTGTACTGATGCGTTTCCGGGCATCTAATGAGGTAACGAGTCTTGAAACACGGGTCGTGCATCGGCCGCGGCGGGCCGCGGCGGTTCGACAAGGAGGTTTCCGGTGTCTCTTTTCAATCGCTTGATTGTCGCATTGTTGATGAGCTTCTCCATCGCGCAGGGCGCGGACCGCAATCCCAGCGCGATTGACCCGACGAACAACGAAGTCATTGAGTTGCGTGAGAGGGTGATGGCGTTGACCGGCGACCCGGATTTCAACTCAACCCTCGACATGTTGGCAGCGGTGCAGGTGCGAGCCATTGGCGCCCCCAATGATTCGACCTGGAAGGCGGATAATCCAAATTGGAGTGCGGTTTATGGCATCGTTCATGACGATTTGAGCCGGGATGTCGGTCTTCTGCTTGTGGCGCAGGTGCGGGATACGGCGGCTCATTGGGATCATGAGTTGCCGGCGCACCTGACGCCCAGCCAAATCGATGAACTCGTGAAATTCTACCGTTCTAATGCGGGGCTGCGATACCTTACGTTTCAGAAGCGGCTCATGGCTATCCAAAAAGACGTGCTGTCCACGTCTGTCATGGGCCGCGCGTCCACCGACCCAGATTCCCATCGAGTGCCTGTGACTCCGACAACGGCGCAGATCGAGTCGAGAAAACGTGTGGCGGCGCTCTCCTGGGTGTACTGGGTGATTACTGCGATAGGACCCGCCTCTAGCGGTCATAACGCCAATCCGGCCGACGACAAGACCATCCATGACATGATGGTGGACGCACTGGCAACAATGCGCGGTCCCGAGCTCGATCAGTTGAGCGCTCAATACCAGGCCGATCTCGCTGCGTTCGCGACTTTCCAAGGATCGCCGGTGGCGAAGGACTTGATTTCAGTCTACGGCTTCGTTGCCAAGAACCTTCAAGCCGATCCCGCGGATCCGGCAATTGCGTTGGCAGCGGCGCTGCAGCGCTCGGTGGAACAACATAAGCCCGAGTGGAAGGCGGCGTATGAGGCGGGGCGGCCAATCGCTCATTGATGAGGGTAATACCTTGGTTCACCAAGGACCTTGGATCGCTTAAGGCACTGTCAGGGACCGTCGAGGTCGATGTATCGTAGAACAAACTGCAGGAGCGGCGTAACTCAATATACCGCGGCTCTGTTCTCGTCTCTTTTAGGGTGTCGCGCACGCGGGCCGCGATGTCGGTCGATCGAGACTCCACGGCTGAAATGTTGTTCGCGTTGCGAATCGGGGCGAGACCAGTCTGGGACGCGCGACATGCCGAGGGGAATTTTGCTCCGTTGCTTAACGTCAATGCGCCATTGAGTTAATTGCTTCAGCTCCGCTTGCGCGATGAGTAATTCCACGAAACGATAATAATCGCGGTGGATTCGTTGCAATGGCTGCCCCATAACGACTGCGATGGTTCCACTGCTGCGCCGCGGTTGTCTGTCTGTTAGCGCACTTTATTTTGATGTCGCCAGTGTGATCTCGGCGGAATGACTCGCTGCGCTCGAGCCAAAACATGGCGAGCCCTATGTCGTTCTGCACCGCGACTTTAACGCGCCCTATGTGGGACTCCGAACGGTGATCGGAATCCCGACAGTACACAGTGAAATGACATTACTTAAGGAGCGGTTATTGTTGTTTTGGCCCGGGACTCACAAGGAAGGACTCTTCAATGGAAATGCAGCTGACCGGCAATGGACTTCGGTGCAGTCGAAGGATTACGGTAGACATACCAATCCAAGTGACTGCAGAGGGATCGCTGATAATTCACGGGCGCTTGAAAGATCTGAGTCTAAGCGGTGCCTTGGTGACTACAGACCACGCATTGCGCCTACACGCGTATATTGAAATCACTATTAAGTCCCCCGAACCGGGGCACAGTGCGGTAAGGGTTATGGCGCGGGTAACGCGCCATGTAGAAGGCGGAGTCGGAGTCGAATGGTGCGAGTTCGCACCGAGTGCCGTCACGGATTTACTGCGCTCACCGTCGTTTTAGTTACCGACGCGTGAGGGCTTGCATCCGGGCGCTTACGCTGCGCAACGTTATAAACCAAATGAGATTGCGCCTATTCGCATCCAATTTGAAACCGTGCTCGTAAAGTAAGACGGCACATATCAGGACGCCGTTTTCGGCTAGGCTGCGTTTTCGACGACGGCCTTTCCCCTATCTGGCGAAACGGGTACGGTCGGGGCGGCAGCGGACAGGAGTGCGGCTTTTACCTTCACTCGCTTGGCATACTCGATCGGCAGGTCTCTAAGCAAGTTTCGGCCTGTTGTGCGCACTGGATCAGTCTCTCTAGGGGCGGGATGAGGCTTTCCCGAGAACACCTTTATGACATTAGAGTTTGCGATCGTCGCGCGACGAAGTCGCAGGGTCCGCGGACTGTGGCGCGCAATGTTAAATGCGATTCTTGGAGCAGCGCGTCGTCAGCGGGGAGCGATAATCCGGCATGGTTGCGACGCGGTAAGCAGACGGGCCCGAAGAGACTAGAGAGAACCTGGATCTGTTGCCAGATTCAGGGTGGCCCTGATTTCTCGCCGTCCGCGACACGGGTCACAGGGGAACTCTTGATAGCGGACATGCGGCACGGAGCATCGGGGTGATTGGCGCAGCATGATCATTCGGGGCTTTTTTCGCTGAAAGAAGCCCCGCCGATGGCAACTGATACATCAATTCCGCAGAATCCCGATAAGGACGTAAATGCAAACCATCACAACGACGCTGAAACGTACGCCATTCCGATTGGTCCTTCGCAACGGCATGGATCATCCGGTACCGGTTCTAGTTGTGCGTATTGATCGGATTGCGCCGCGCCCAAAGGGACTTCTTCTTTCGACGGGGCGCCCAGCAGCCAATAACCGCCCACTACCTCTTTTGTTACTCGCTGAGTAACAGCCTCGCGTTCCGCGGCGCCGATCGTTACTAGGTTTCGCTGGGCACAGAATGCCAATAGACCATTTCTTCAATTAGTGGCGACTACGCGGAGTCGCGGTGCTTGCCTACATTCCGAACGGCGCGCGACGCCTAGTCTCACGCGCCTAAGTCACAGAAAGAGCGTGCCCAATGCAAAACAACGATCCGAAGAGTGAAAATGCCGCCATGAAGGAACGGGCAGCGAAGGATAAGGACAAGCACGGTCGTGAGCACAACACGGTTCCTCATCAGGGCGGCCCGCACGCGGGACACGGCGCTGAAGTCAGTGGAAATTCGGAACCAAAGGATCCGGGGCAGGGAAGCCGCGAGCGGAAATAAGTCATTCGCAGTGCACGCGCGCGGATCCGCTAGCGAGCCTCCTTGTCAAACAGGTGGTGCAGATTCCCCCCTTTTTGGTGAGGTCCTAAGAAGGTAATAGTCACCTTGCGGCTGGAGCAGATTTGGCATTTCAAGCGTTCGCGGATTTTAACTAGCGGATAGTCGCCACCCAGATGAGCGCGCAGTTTAGATAGGCTCAAGCGAGCGGTGTGGAGGCAGGATGTGCAGTGGCAGCCGTAATAGTAGTCGTCGGTGACGTCTTTGAGTAAGGCTGTCTCCAAGCGAGCGTATTCCATGCGCGGAATGTACAACCGCGGCGTTGTGGATTGCTGGTGTATAACTCGTACAGTGTGAGGAGTGCGTGAACACTGTATGAAGCGGCATGGCGGAAAGGGCCGGTAGACTTCAAGAAAGTTAGTCCAGCCGCGTTTATAGCGGCGAAGGACATCACTCCGAGGCACATTGTGGCCGCCCCGTTTGACGCGAGCAGCAACGCGACTCGATGCCAATTGCGGGGAAGGGACGCGAATATAGTTGATCTCCATCCGCATGCCGGCGGTGGTACCTAAAAACGGTCGTTAAGTGGATCTTGAGGGTGCCAGTTAATCACTCTATCCTGCGACGTGTGAGGCCCCGATACACCGATATCGCAACAGTGTCTCAATACAGTGATCGCGAGGAATAAAATGAGTGAAGCGGCAGGCGCGAACAAAACGAGCATCGGGTCCATATCTACCCGTCCGGGTGACGCACTTCGGCAGAGCGCCTATGCGACTTTGTCAGTTGCAATGGCAGGAGTGGCGGCTGGTGCGATTGATCTCGGCTTCAACACGGTTAAAGCTCTCAACGCCGGAACTTCCGTCCTAAGACCATGGAAAGGCGTTGCCGCGGCATTGCTCGGCAAAGATGCAGTCATTCAGGGAGGTGACGCAATGGCGATCATCGGAGTTGCACTACACTTCCTGATCACAATCGGTGCTGCCGCTATCTACTATTTGGTGGCTAAACGCCAGGGCTGGCTGGTAAGGCATGCATTCCTGTCCGGTCTCGTCTTCGGAACGCTATTCTTTCTGGCAATGAACTACGTGATCTTGCCCCTGTCAGTCATTGGGCACCCACTGTACGTAGGCGGGGAGACGATTGCGATGGCGCTGCCGGGTCACATCATTATGATCGGCCTCCCGATCTCATTGATCATCGGCTGGCGAATGAAGAACCCATAGCCCTCGCCGGCGATTCCGCAGGCGACGCCCCATGAGCGTCGACGTCACCCGTCCTAAAGGCACTTGCCATCGATGCGAATCCCAACTCATCAGCCCTGAATGGGTGTGTGCAAAGGACCGCTCTGTTAACTGGCTTCAGCGTTGCGTAGTATGGAATGCATCTGCACGGGAGAGCGGTGTGGACCTGTTTTTTCGCATTGCATTCGGTTGCGCCTGGGGCGCGCTGGTACTGGTGTGGGCCTGGGGATGGCACATCTCAAAGGCCACATCGCACAGGGCGGAGGGCTTGAACAGCCTAACCCCGTATCTGCCCGTCCTGATCGGCGTGGCGCTCCTAAAGATGCACGTGCTGCCGGAGAGCTGGATCAAAGAGCCTCTGTGGCCGCACCCGCTTGCCCTTTATGCGGCCGGGTTGGCCGTCACAGTTCTGGGCGCCGTTTTCGCCATCTGGTCGCGTGTGACGCTGGGCCGCAACTGGAGCAGCGTGCCGCAGGTGAAAGAACAGCATGAGCTGGTGGTGAACGGACCATACCGGATCGTCCGCCATCCCATCTACACCGGCTTGATTCTGGCGGTCGCCGGCACTGGGCTGGCCCTGGACAAGGGAATTGGGTTATTCATGGCTGTGCTGGTTTTTGTCAGCTATTGGCTCAAAAGCCGCGTGGAAGAAAAGTTGATGATGGAGACCTTCCCTGAGGAGTACCCCGAGTACCGGCGACGGGTAAAGGCGTTGAT
>DATNLE010000184.1:0-24393 GCA_035603035.1 Candidatus Acidiferrales bacterium
ATCCCTCGAAGCCGCGGGTACGGAGTCCGAGGCTCATGGCGATGGTCAAATCGAGCTCCACAAAGCCTCGGCCTACGGTGAGCCTATCCAACAGTTCGATTCCAACTTCCATTTTGCTCACGGTGAGTTGGCGCTCGATAATATCCATCTCAATCACGACGATTCCATCGTCTCCGGCAGCGCCGCCTACAATCCCACGACGCGCGGCTTTCGTCTGGACCTGACAGCAAACAACCTCGATCTCGCAAACGTCCGCCAAATCCATTCCAATCGTGTGGCCATCGAAGGACGAGCCGAGCTCACGCTTAAAGGCTCAGGAACGGCGGACGCACCCGCGATCAACGCGGAAGTCCATATTCGCGATCTGACACTCAATCACGAACCTGCCGGGGATCTCGATTTGCACGCCATCACGCGGGGTAGCGATCTTCAACTCACCGGCGACTCGCACCTGAAACGCGGCTCGTTACTTGTCAGCGGGAACGTCAAAATGCGCGACGGGTATCCAGCCGACTTGACTTTCCGCATGGATCAGCTCGATCTTGATTCCATCTGGCGCGCCTATTTTGCGGTTCAACTCAGCGGCCACTCCTCTGTCGCCGGCTCTCTCGATCTTCACGGGCCACTCTTCCATGCCTCGCGCTGGACTTTGAATGGCGACCTCTCGGCTGTATCCCTCGACGTGGAAAATGTGAAACTCCATAACCAGGATCCCGTCCGCTTCCAGCTCGCGAATCAGGCCATCAACATCCAGCAACTCCATCTGCTGGGGGAGGGAACCGACCTTACCGCTCACGGCTCGGTGCAGCTCTCCGGAGCTCGCGCCCTCGACCTCAGCGCCGATGGCCTCCTCGATCTCAAGCTCCTTTCCGGTTTCGATCCTGGAGTTACTTCTTCCGGCCTCGTCATTATGAAAGTGACGGTCGGCGGAAGCCTCGCAGATCCGCTTCCACAGGGCCGGGTTCAATTTTCCAATGGATCAATGTCTTATGCCACGCTGCCTAGCGGTCTTAGCGAGCTAAACGGTTCTATCGTCTTTACTCGTGATAGGGTGCATATCGAGACGCTCACCGCGCGCACTGGCGGGGGCACTCTCGCTTTCCAGGGCGACGCCACTTATATCAACCGGCAGCTTAATTTCAATGTAACTGCCTCGGGCAAAGACGTTCGCCTCCGTTATCCACCCGGCGTTAGTTCTACCGCAGACACCGAATTGCACTGGGTGGGTACGCGCTCAGGTTCCAGCGTCTCCGGCGACATCCTAGTAAACAAAATTGCGGTCACCCCGGGCTTTGATTTCAGTTCCTATCTGGAGCGCGGCCGGCAAGGCGCGCCTCTCACCGTGGCCAACTCTCCGCTCTATAACATCAAACTCGATATCCACGTCCGGACCGCCCCGGAACTTCAGATGCGTACCGCTATCGCGCGGCTATCGGGTGACGCCGATCTCCATCTTCGCGGCTCGGTCGCTCGGCCCGCCGTTCTCGGTCGCGTCGACATCATCGAAGGTCAGGCGACCTTTCATGGCACGAGGTACACTCTCGATCGCGGAGATATCAATTTCTCCAATCCGGTTTCCATTGAACCCCAACTCAATCTTCAGGCCTCCACTCACGTCCGCAACTACGACCTCAATATTACGGTCACCGGCACGCCCGACCGCGGATTGAATATCAACTACCGTTCTGAGCCTCCGCTGCCAAAATCCGACATCATCGCACTGCTCGCGCTCGGTCGCACTGGCGATGAATCCGCGCAACTTCAGGCGCAGTCCGGACAAAGCGTTTTTACCGATCAAGCCACTGCCCTTATTCTCAATGAGGCGCTGAATACCACGGTTAGCAACCGATTGCAACGGCTGTTCGGCGCCAGCAATATCAAAATCGATCCTCAGGGGCTCACCACAGAAAACAATCCCATCAGCAACGGCCCCCAGATCACCATCGAACAGGAATTCGCCAATAACATCTCTCTCACCTATTCGACCAACGTGTCGCAGAGTTCGCAGCAAATCATCCAGGGCGAGTACTATTTCAATCGCAACCTTTCATTGGTCGGCACCCGCGACCAGAACGGCGTCGTCAGCTTCGATGTTCGCCTCCGCCGCCGGAAGAAATGAATCTGCGCAGCGCCAGCCGGAAGCCGGAAACATGACTGACCCCACCACAGCCCGCCAACTTATGGTGGACTCACAACTCCGCGCCCGTGGCATCGCCGATGCCCGCGTCCTCGAGGCCATGCTGCGCGTTCCACGCCACGAATTCGTCCCTGAAGAGCTGCGTGAGCAGGCCTATGAGGATCATCCTTTGCCCATCGGCGACGATCAGACCATCTCCCAGCCCTACGTGGTCGCGGTCATGCTGGAGTCGCTTCAACTCTCCCCGACCGACACTGTTCTCGAAATCGGCACCGGCTCCGGGTACGTTACCGCCCTCCTGGCAGAACTGGCCGCACAAGTCTTCTCCATCGAACGGCACGCCGCCCTCGCCTCCAAAGCGCGCACCGTGCTAGCCAGGTTCAGTTCTGCCAATGTCCATGTCTTTACCGGCAACGGCATACTCGGTCTTCCCGCTCACGCTCCCTTCGACGCAATTCTGGTCTCCGCTGCCGCTCACGAGGTTCCGCCCGCTCTGCTCTCTCAACTGCGCGAAGGTGGACGCATGATTATTCCCGTCGGCCCCTCTGATTCTCAGCAACTGCAATTCATTCGCATGCACAACGGCCAGCCCGTGATCTCGCTCCGCGACCCAGTCCGCTTCGTCCCCCTGATCGCAGGTCATGATTAAAGTTTCCTCGCAGATTCTCCTCACCGTGCTGTCGTTAGCGAAAATTCCATCCGAGCTGAAAATGCAGAGGTTCCGGGCATACATGAGATCCTGTTGCTATCACGATGAGCTCTCTTTCCGTCGCTTTTTTGTCGCTGGGCGCCTCCGGCTTTCTAACCCGCGCTGCCCTGCAAGCGGAGATCCTCTTGGCTAGCGCTGGCGGGGCGCTTCGTCACCAACTCACCGTACTCAAAAGAACGCGTCGCCTCGTTTGCGCCTCCAGCGCTCCGACCGGGTTTTAAGGCCCAAGTTTGCTCGCCTCCCACATCGCTCCTACCGCTGCGACTTATCGTCGCAAGCCAGCCGAGGCTTTTACGTCCGAGCAAAACATGCCTTGTTACCTTATCGGCTGCTGCAGTGTAAATGAGGAGCGGAGGTTCGTAACTCCTTCACTTGCCTCTGCAGGTCGCGGGCGCGACGGTCGATGTTGTTCGCACAGCAAGCCGGGCACGGACGTGACTGCTGGCGCGCGCCGGAGCATTTACGATGCTGTCCGATAAATCTAGGCAGCGAGTCCGGTGTTGGCGATCCCACCGTTCAAGTCTGTTTCAAAGTTGGCTTGGGCGTCGTTGACGGCCTGAGAGGGCCCAACATTGACTGGGCTGCAGCCACAGAGCAATCGCGGCTACAGAGTAGATTCCAACTGTGATCGGCAGAAGCGCCCGCATGCCCAGAAGGAGCGAGAAATTCTCCAACAATCCTCCTACGACAGCGCCCAGCACATTCGCGCCAAGCGCAGCGGCAGGGGCGGCCTCGGCTCGAAATTCCAGAGAAAACAACAGTCCAGCGAATATCACCGGCACCGAAAAAACAATCGCAACCAGCGCTCCCACGAGTGCGGGCGGGCCTGGTATTCGGTTAAATGGTAGTTCATACGCAACGATCAGTCCCGCCAGCAACGGCAAAATGATCCAGACCCTCGACAGAGTTTTCGGGAAGTAGTCGACCGCCTTGTTCGCGACCAGGAGCGCCGTCAGTAGAACGGAAATGACGAGCCCGTTCACCTGCCAAGTTGTCCCGAAATACAGCGCCAAGCGGCTGATCACCTGAGTCTCCAACAGCATGAAACCAGCCCCCATGCTGAAAAAGAACAGCGACGGAGTCTGTTGGCGGGCCTCTGGAATATTGAAGTAGGCCCCCAAGGTCACGAGTATGACCAGCACTCCGAGCGACAGATATGTACGCGGGATGCTTCGATCCCGCTGGTATAGGTATGGCCAGTCATCGGTCGTGACCGGCACCTCTCTCGACTCTGTGGAGAAGTGATTTCGAGTTACGAACTCTCCCAGGCGGGCATCCTGCCTGATGGCATCGTCGATCCGTCCCGAACTAGAAATTGCAAAGCACACCGCCGCAGGAGTGTAGCTCGAGCCGGCATAGAAAACGAGCGGAGGCCTGCCGAACGTCTGCTGCAGCATCTCCGAAAGGCGGCGGCCCATCCAAGGACGATCCACCGCAAATTTCAGAAACAGGACGCCGGTTGGATTCAAATGGTCCCTAGCTTCGCGGAACGATTCCATCGTGTAAACGAAATTGTCGATCCGCATATTGGAGTAATCAGAAAATTGAGTATGGGAGTCCAGTAGCGCAAACAGGGCCAAATCGTAGCGGCGCGAGCTTCGCTTCAGGAAGGCCCGAGCGTCGGTCAGATTGACCGAAACCAGCGGCGAGTCGTAGGGATGTTCGGGATGCTCCCGTTTCCCCAGGGCCAGGATGGCAGGGTCAATCTCGACCGCATCGATCACAGAACTGCCGTGCCGCAGGGCGGCGGCCACATCATTGCCCGTTCCTGATCCCACGATTAACACGCTGGGCGAAGCGCCCACGAAACGAAAAGGTACGTTATAGGGATTTTCGTTCTCTGCTTCCTTGAGCAATGTGCGATGACGCCCCAGAAAGCTCGCCGAGAGATTCACGATCGCTTGGTAGCCAGTGTGATTGACCTTCAGAACGCCCCGGGCAAAATCACCGTTCGTAGCGTACATTCGTGAATACTCGATCTGCTGGTAGGGCGTCCAGACGCTGTAGTGATCGGGGCTGCTGGGATCGTGCAGCAGTAACACGAGCGGGGCCAACAGACTCAAAAGCAGCACTCTGTCCTTTACCCTAGCCTGGAGCATGGCAAATCCCGCGAGGACGATTCCCAGCCAGACCCACGGCTGGAATGTCATCCGGCTCACTGCCAGGAACGCGAGAATTCCTGCTAGACTGCCGACCAAGTTCCACGAGTAGGCCGTGAGCGGCTTCGCGGCCAGATTCGTTTGTCGGCCTACCCATTGCCCCAGGGGCACGAATATCCAAATCAGAAGCAGGAACAGGATTGCAGTCAGTAGGACGACAGCAAGAAAGTTAAACCACGTCCAGACGTTTCTGCTCGTCCAAAGTTCCAAATCCGACGCGGCTCCGAGGCCTTGGGAAAGGCCTTCCAGAGCCTTTCCGCTCCATGGAAGGCGGACGACCACCAACAATCCCATGAGGGCTTTCACGCTCAAGGGCCAGCGAATTGCCTGGCGCGCCAAAGCGCAGCCCAAACCAAAACCCACGAAGCACAACAGCAGTGCGAGATTTTTGAAGTACGCGAATACCCGAATCTCCACTGCGATCCATCGAATAAACGCCAACTCTGCAAACAACGTCAGGAAACTCGCAACCAGCAGTTGATATGGACTCCATACAGAGGGTCCGCTGGCAAACTCAAGAAGTGGTTCTCCTCGCCGTTTTTCCACGTATGAAAAGATTCGGACCACTACCAGGATTGCGGCTGCTGCAAGGAAGAAGAATATTCCAGAGCTCATTTGTCAGGAGAGTAAACGATTTGATCGGGGCTAAGTAAGGTCACGGAGAGTATACCGCTGTCGCAGTGCTCTCCAAGCGCGCTTCAACAGCTTCATGCGGACTCCACAATCAACGTTCAGAACATAGTCCCCTGATCGTGGGTGAAATATCGCGACAGGACTCAATGAACGACGGTCAAAACGTGAAACCGCCTGCTTACGACGGTTGCAGCATATCGTGATTGCGCTTTGAGCGGAACCTGCGGCACAATGTGCACCACATGACCGACGAATTGAGCTGCTTCACAGAATCAGCCGAGCGATCCCATTTTCTACCTTCGAAGGTATTAAGCGGACAGTAGAAAGGCGTGAGATTATCGAGGAGACGAAGAGACTAGAGTTGATCGAGAATGTCTCGCACCGACCACGGGCGCCCTTCGGTTGGATGCAGAAAGAATCAGGCAGTACATTGTTTCCAGAGATAAAGCTCAAAAAGGACTTCCACATTGTTTCTGAGGGCTGCTCCAGCATGAGTGCTCTTCCAGAGTTTGATCGTCACGCCGACACCTACGACGAAGATCTGAATCAAGCGCTCTCTCTGAGCGGGGAGACGAAGGATTATTTCGCTCGTGAGCGTGTGCGATGGCTGGCACGGTGTCTTGTCCGACAGGGGCAGACTCCTCGTTCAGTGCTCGATTACGGATGCGGCATCGGCGACACGTCCGTATTTTTTCGAGGGTTGCTCCAAGTGCAGTCGGTCCTCGGGCTGGACGTCTCGACCCGCTCGCTTGAGCGTGCCCGGTCGGCATTCGGTTCCGGCGAATGCCATTTCCTGACTTTCGCTGAATACCAACCGGGAGAAACGATGGACTTGGCTTACTGCAACGGCGTTTTTCACCATATCGCGCCCGCCCAGCGAGACGCTGTAGTCGCCTACATTTATCGATGCCTCCGGCCAGGAGGCCTATTCGCGCTGTGGGAAAACAACCCTTGGAATCCCGGTACTCGCTACGTGATGGATCACTGTGTCTTTGATCGTGATGCCGTGACAATTGCCCCGCCCGAGGCTAGGGGGCTGCTTTCGAAGGGAGGATTCGAGGTTTTGGGGGTGGACTATTGCTTCTTTTTCCCGCGATTCTTGAAGTCACTCCGCTTTCTGGAACCCGCCTTATCGAGGTTACCCCTGGGAGGGCAGTACCAGGTCTTGGGCAAGAAACCAATCGTAACTCCCACTCCTGCGCTGAGTCCGAAGACCTAAAGCCATTTCTTTCATGGCTTCCGAATTATTCCGCTCAACGCCATTAGCGCTGCGCGCTGCCCCCACGGGCGCATCCGCATTCAAGCATATCCCCGGGGGAAATGGTTTAGGACGATGTAGTTCACCTCTTCATGCAGCCCACGCAGGCGTGCCACGCTGCACATCGTATGTCCGCAAAAAGCGCCGATATAACTTTGAAGACTCGGACCTGGAGATCAGATGCCAGCTGTCCGCGGCCGCTCGTATCAGGCTATCGGCGACCAGTTCCGGATCGCGCACCCGGTAAAGCATCGCTTTTAGCTTTAGCGGATGTTTCGTCTGCTCGATCCCGCCGGCGCCTGTTTGCTTTTCCGTCACTGATCAGATTCCATCGAAGGGACAATGCTGTCACTTGTTCGCGAGCGTGTTTGCGCACGAGGGATTAACCCCTCCCGTTATTTCCGCCGCATTCCCAGAACACTGAGGAAGAAGCTGGTAAAAATAGTTTGCGCGCCCAAGGTCAAACACAGCGCGGCCGGAATCACAATCCTCATCGTACGTGAATAATTCAGCATGCCAAAGTGCTGTGCTCCCCAGCTACTGATCGCGTACAACGATGCGCCAAATCCCACGATCGTCAGCCCAGTCCCTACTGCCAAGCCGACCTCGAGCGTGACGTAACGGAAAAGTTCATCCAATGCAGCATCGGGAGGAAGCAGTCCCTCCGAAATCGCAAATATCTTCGTAAAACATGCGAAGGCGATCGCCTGAAATCCCAGCAAAACGAAGACCGCGGCATACAGCAGCGTGTGAACGTCGAAAGTGACCCCGCCGACCGTCCTTGCGCGGGGCAACAACCACAGCCCCAGCACCGTTCCCACCAGCATCAGCGCGATTCCGGGATATAGAAATAGCCAGCGCGGGCTGTATAGCAGGAAAAAACGCAGGGTGCGCCAGCCGTCCCGCCACGTCCGCAGGTGA
This sequence comes from Candidatus Acidiferrales bacterium, assembly GCA_035603035.1. Lineage (GTDB taxonomy): Bacteria > Acidobacteriota > Terriglobia > Terriglobales > Acidobacteriaceae > Sulfotelmatobacter. Next base: position 7,818 of record DATNLE010000184.1, read on the forward strand.
GGCGGACGTTTCCGACCATCGGGCGAAAGCGTTGTGGGCACTTCAACGATCCGCAATTGCAGCAGAGTGGCCTTCACCACCATTTCAGTTGCAAACTCCATGCCCGTCGTTCGCAATGCCATCTGCTGGTAAGCGTCTTTTCGAAAACCGCGCAGACCGCAATAGAAATCTCCCACCGAACTTCGAAAGAAAATCCGCCCTAGGCTTGTGAGAGCAGGATTGCCAAAATAACGATGCAGCGCAGGCATCGCATCTTTCTGAATCCCGCCACGGAAGCGGTTGCCCATCACCACGTCGGCTCCATTCCGCAACTGTTCGACGAAGCGGGGGATGTGGCCAAAATCGTAACTGTCGTCTGCATCTCCCATAACAACGTAGTGGCCGCGCGCAACCGCAATCCCGCCCATCAAGGCATTGCCGTATCCCTTGGCCCGCACATTTACAACCCTCGCGCCCAGCCGTTCCGCAATCTCCACCGAACGGTCAGTGCTTCCGTTGTCCGCAATCACAACTTCGCCCGCAATATTCGCTTCCCGTAACGCCCGCTGTGCCTTAAGGATGCAAATCTCCAGTGTCTCCGCCTCGTTCAAGCAAGGCATCACCACCGACACTTCTATCGTCTTCACTTCTTCCACCGGCAACTCGGCGGCCGGAGAATCCGCTTCCGCTCTGAGAGCTCCTGCCACCATGAACCTTTTCTGCGGGACATGCGCCCGCCGGCTTTCTGGTACCGGAATAATAACAGGGACGCGATCGTTGGCCCGAGCTACGCTGTCAAGAGATGAACGAATCACTCGGGTTGGGAATTTGCTTCCAAGCGGGTCGAAGCCGCTCTCAGGTGCACACCCGACCACCACCATCTTTGCTCCACTGCGACGCAGGGATCCGTGGGCTACACTTCTGCGTTCCCATGATTCGCCCCCGAACTGGCGGTTTCCCGGCGTCGGGAGAATAAATCTCCGACACAACCTTGAACCGCCCGAGCCGCGCCCCCACGTCGGTCGTCGGCGATGCCATCGCCGATCACTGCCACTTGATCACGGCTGATGGCGCAGTGATAAAGGGCGAGCTTACAGCCACGAATAGCAATGCAGATGGCAATAGAACACCGACCCTCCTCTCCATTCTTCATTTGTCGGAGTGTTGCCTAGTAGCCTACAAAACAAAGCGGCTGGACCGAAAACGGGCGCAGCCGGTCGATCTCCTACTACCGTCCATTCTGAGTTCTGAGAACTGAACCGTCTCCCTGCCTTACAATCTTTCTGTGGCTATCCTGCGCAACCTGCGCGTTACGCTCGAAATGATCAAGTGGGAGCACTCCATCTTCGCTCTCCCTTTCGCTCTCTGCGGAGCCATGCTCGCCGCTTCGGGCCTCCCTAGTGCGCATCAACTTATATGGATCGTCATCGCGATGCTTGCCGCCCGCTCCGCGGCCATGGCTTTCAACCGGCTCGCCGACGCTGCCATCGATGCCGCCAATCCTCGCACCCGTACCCGCGCTATTCCCGCTGGAGATCTCTCGTCCACGTTCGTTGGCACATTCGTCATCGTCTCCTGCGCCATCTTTATTCTGGCCGCCTCGCAACTGAATCGCCTTACCCTCTGGCTTTCGCCCGTCGCACTTGCTGTGCTGCTGCTCTACTCCTACACCAAGCGCTTCACGCGTTTGTCCCATCTCGTTCTTGGCTTCGCTCTTGGCATCGCCCCATCCGCCGCATGGATCGCAGTTCGGGGTTCACTCGACCCGCGCATCCTGCTGCTCACCGCGGCTGTTACTTTCTGGGTCGCCGGCTTCGACATCCTCTACGCGTGTCAGGATTTCGAGTTCGACCGCGACGCCGAACTGCACTCCATCCCCCGCCACATCGGAATCCCTGCCGCTCTCTGGATCTCGCGAGCTTTTCATCTCGTCATGCTGATCCTTCTCGCCGCGCTCCTTCCCGTGTTCGCCCTCGGCAAACTGGCGCTCGCCGGTGTCATTGCAGTCATGCTGCTCCTGCTCTACGAACACTCCCTCGTCAAACCCGATGATCTAAGCAAACTCAACGCTGCCTTCTTTACCATGAACGGCGTCATCTCCGTAGTCTTCGCCCTCTTGGTGGCCGCCGACATACTTCTCCGGAAGTGAAACCACTTTACCCGTACCAAATAAAACGAGCGCCCTCACCCCCTGCGGTGAGAACGCCCATTTCCCCATTCCCTCAACGCATTCGAGGGCGTGAAGATCATCGATCAGAATTCTGTCTTTCGTGACCGATGTTCCTCATCCTGCCCCAATTCCAGCCCTCAGTTTGTCACCTGTATGTATGTAATTTGTAAAATCGGCAACTGTAGTAGCGCGAGGATGCTCCATCTCAAAATCATCGGCCCTGACGGCAAGCCAATCAAGGCTTCCATTGATCTCGCTGGCGATGCCATCCAGTTCCAGCACTCTTCTCCGCCGACGATTCCGGGGCAACGTCTGGTTACCCGTCGCCGGAGCCCTTTTGGTCGGTAGCGACGCCGTGAATAGCGGCACTCAACTCACCGGACACTTCCCCGATTCACAGGATCATCGAAATACGATTCGGGCCCGCATTCGCTATCAGCTAATCTCGCGCGGGTGGCTCGCCGCCGGCGCGGCATACGGCAGCGGCCTGCCATTCGTGTTTACAGGGACCTACAATCAGGCCGTCGCGGAATACGGGCTGCAAGTAGCCCACCGCCTCAACTTCGCAGACGGCGCATCAAACCCATGCTATCGCTCGATATCTCGGCTGGCCTCGAGTTCCGCGAAAAGGAAGAGCATTCCCTCGGCTTCGAAGGCGATGTTGCAGACCCGAATAACCGGCTCACCGGTATGGACTTTGGCGGCCTTTTTTCCGGCAACGCCATCGGCCCGCCCAGAAGCTATTCCGTCCCCGTCGCCGCCACCTGCTAACCGTCCGGGGACGGTGTTACACGCGATCACATGGGCAAACGCGACTGGCCCGCGGGCCCCGAGGGACGAGCTTTAGCCCGCCCGCTTGAAGTACTGCACCGCGCGTTCATGCTTCTCCGCCGCCGCCCGGGAAGCAAACGTACCCAAATTCTTCCGCTTCCCCGTCTTCGCATCCTTCTTGCGCGAATACAAACGATACTCTCCGGATTGTAATTTGCGAATCATGCAGAAGGGATGCAATTCTTTGATCCGCGGTTGGGGCAAAAACAGGAAACTCTAACTGCCCGTGACCATCTCTTTGGGAGCGCCACCATCCACGTCGGCCTGATTAAAGACGACGTTGGCTCCCATGTGTGCCGGCCGGGCGGCCAGCATTTGCTCCTTGCGGTACACCAGGTTGCTGGCGTTGAAGGTCGCCAGTTCAAATCCATGCCCGTGCGTAATTGCGTCAGTAGGACAAGCCTCCACGCAATACCCGCAAAAAATACACCGGTTGTAATCGATGTTGTAGACCTTAGCGTAGCGCTCTGCGCCGCTTACGCGCAGTTCGGCCGTATTGTCGGCGGCTTCAATATAAATGCAATTCGAGGGACAGTTGGCGGCGCAGAGAAAGCAGGCTACACATTTTTCCAGCCCGTTTTCATCGCGTTGTAGAACGTGAGCACCGCGGAAGCGGGCTTCAACACGTGCCCCGCGGAGGGGACCTTTGCCGTCAGGATAATTTTCTACGGTCGTGGGCTGGAACATCTCCATGAAGGTGATGCTCATCCCCTTGGCGATGGCGGCGATATTTTTCAGGACCGACATACTTTTCTAGTATACCGAAAGCAGAGAGCTAGGTTCGCGTTCGGTTTCGCTCAGTCCTGCGAATCGGAGTCTTGTCCAACCCTGTTTCCGCGTGGTCGACGTCGTCGCCAATTCCACAACTGCTTCCAGGCTTGAACCAGCACCCGTATCTGCTTCGGGCTGGAAAGGCGGTGATAAATCAGACGGCAATTACGCCGGACAGGCAAAAATCTCGAACCGCACCGATGCTCAGGTGCGCGAGATTATGGCGGACTGTCTGAGATCATCTTCGCTCAACATTTCGGCCTTCTAGCGATCCGGGCGGCGCCATAATGACGATCGTAGCAGATTCGACGTTTTGTTCGCCCACCAGCTTGCCCTCATTCTGGACTCAGATGGTCCCGGTCATCAACGGCCGGCGGAGGTAAATACGACAACCCTAGGTCCAGGTGGCCGGAGTCATCCCTGTGCACCGGTTGAATCCGCAGTTGGGTGCTCGCCTGGGCATTTGTGCTCGGCAAACTGGAGCCGGAGACTCTCTTGTGCCTCCGTGACCCGCTTCAGTGCGGGCAGAGAAACCTTGAACTCCCGGTTGCACAACGTGCACACTGCCACGGCGGGGATGGTTCCGAGCCACTTCAGAACGCGAAGGTTAGGTTTCGGCATGACGCAGGTCGATGCGCCGCACAGCTAGCGCATGGTCTCTTCAATTTCAGAGATCCAGTCAGGACGCTTCAACACTTCGCGGGGCTTGGGACCGTCCGCCGCGCCCACGATGCCGTCCTGTTCCATCAGATCGATCAGATGTGCGGCGCGCCCGTAACCGACGCGCAGCCGCCGTTGCAGCAGGGAAGTGGAGGCCTTGCCGAACTCCACCACCAGTTTCACCGCATCCTGATACAGAGGATCATCCTCGCCGCCGCCGGATCCCTCAACTCCATCGGCGCTGCTCCCCACTTCGCGTTCGTCCTTCGGCGCTTCGAGGAATTGTTGCTGGTACTCTGCCGAACCTTGCTGCTTCCAGAATTCAACTACGGCGGCGATTTCTTTTTCCGTGACCAGTGGGGCATGCAAACGATGAACCCGCGCCGATCCTGAAGGCAGGTACAGCATGTCGCCCTTGCCCAGCAGCGCTTCCGCCCCGTTGGCATCAAGAATGGTTCGCGAATCCACTTTGGTCGCCACGCGGAAAGATATTCGCGCGGGGAAGTTCGCCTTGATCAATCCAGTAATCACGTCGACCGACGGACGCTGCGTCGCCAGCACCAGGTGAATGCCCACGGCGCGCGCCATCTGCGCCAAGCGCGTGATCGACTCTTCCACGTTGCTCGAATCCAGCATCATCAAATCGGCCAATTCGTCGATGATGATCACGATGTAAGGAATCGGCTTGTCGTCGGAATCTTCCTCAAACAGGCTCGGTGTGCCACTGTCGAACAGCCGATTGTACTGGTCGATATTGCGAACGCCCTTCGCGGCCAGCAGCTTCAGCCGCCGTTCCATCTCGCGCACGGCATTGCGCAGCGCGTTGGCCGCGAGCTTCGGTTCGGTGATGATCGGTGTATACAAATGAGGAACGCCTTCGTAGTTCCCCAGTTCCAGCCGCTTCGGATCCACCAGGATTAACCGCACCTGGTCGGGCGTCGCTTTGTACAAAATCGACATGATGAAGGCGTTGATGGCCACGCTCTTGCCGGCGCCGGTTGAACCGGCAATCAACAAGTGCGGCATCCCCGCGAGGTCGGCGACAACAATGCGGCCGTTGATATCCTTGCCCAGGGCCATTGTCAGCTTTGATTTCTGGCCCATGAATTCCTGCGACTCGATGTTCTCGCGCAGCCAGATAATCTCCCGCTCGCGATTGGGCACCTGGATCCCTACTGTCGATTTTCCGGCCATGCGCTCGATCAGAATGCTTTCCGCTTTCAACGCGAGGCAAAGATCGTCGGTAAGGTTAGTGATGCGACTGTACTTGATTCCGGCATCGGGCTTGAACTCGAAGGTCGTGACCACGGGACCGGGATTAATCTGCGTGATCTGCCCGTGCACTTCGAACTCAGCGTACTTTTCGGTGAGTACTTGGGCCAGCAGTTTGAGTTCGTCGGCATCCACCGAATGTTGCTCATCCGGACGCTGCAACAGGCTGCTCGAGGGCAATTTGTATCCCCCCGCTGCAATCCGCGGCATGGTTGTCTTTGCTTTGTGATCGCTGTCGGCTCGCTGCGTGACTTGTGGATCAAGGGTTTCAACTGCGGCCAAGGACTCGGACAAAATCCCGCCGGCTGTAACTGGCGCGCTCGTCGCCATTTCGGCAGGTTCGGGATCAAGCATGCGTTCAATGCCGGTGCGGCGAGGCTCGGGTGGAACTCTCGCCTGCACGGTCGGCTCGCCGGCAGCGCCCTGCCGCGACGGGATTAACTGTGTTTTCACCTGCGGTTTCGAGACTCGACGCTTGTCCAGTTCTTTCTGCTGCTGGCGCTTGGCGCGATCTTCCTGCCAATCCTGATAGCGGTTCCAAAGCGCTGTCACAAATGCGAAGCGAGTTGGGAGCCAAAGTTGGATCGAGGAAAAGGAGAAAGCCGTCGAGAGGTAAAGCGCGACCGCTAGTACGCTGGCACAAACGATATAGGCGCCCGCTACGTTTAAATAATGGAGGAGCACATCCCCTACAACTCTTCCCAGCAGACCCTCAATCGGTACCACGTGCATCCAGCGAAAATTTCCTGGAAGCAACGCCAGCAGCGCCGGAATGAACATGGCTAGCCAAGTTGCCCCCAAGGTCTTTGCTATCGGTGATTGAATTTTCCGGGAAGCAAACCAGCGGATGCCGAACATGAAAGGAAAGACCGGCAGCAGAAATGCTCCGATGCCGAAGAACTGCAGGGTGAGGTCGGAGATGAGTGCCCCGACCACACCGATCCAGTTGCGGGCGGCGTGGTTTCCGGTCAGTACGGAAGCGCTGTTTAGCGAAGGATCGAGGGGGGAATAGGATGCGAGCGCGAGAAAAAGGAGGAGCGCAGAGACGCACAACAGAAAACCGATCAGCTCATTCAGCCGCCGGTTGCCCGTGGGGACAAAGATGCTTGCCAGAAAACGCATGTGAGCCGTTTAACACCGGGCGCAAAAAGGTCCCGTGCCGCAAATCGGCCAGAGCCCCACCATTATGCCAAGAAGCGGCGGCGGCGGCAATCCCGGAATTCACCGGGAGTGTACAGTTGGCTTCCTGCGGGGCGGGAAAGGGCATTATTCTGTGGTGGCATATGAGTAGTAGAAAGAGAAGACATCCATCGCAGTTCCGAAGAAATACTGACGGGCATTGATCGCATGGCAGGATCGAAACAAGCGCGGTCGGCATTTATCCTAGCTGTGTTTGCTCGGTACTTGCGCCAACAGGGGTGATCGGTTGGCGTGCGAAAATACTTGTGAAAGTCGGGTCATCGAGCAGTCCCGTTTGCCCCGCAGAACCCGAGAGATTATCCCGCCAATCTCGAAGCGAACGCCAGCACCAGCCCTCCGACGATAATGCGGTAGACGGCAAACGGCGCGAAGCCACGCTTGCGTACGTAACCCATGAACCATGCCACGGAAGCGTAGGCGACGATGAAGGAAACCACGAAACCAATAGCCAGCACAATCCAGCCGTGAGCATCGATCTGCGAAACGCCAATCGGATTGGCCCCTTTGCCGCGCAACGATTTCAGCAAGTCATAGCCAGTCGCAACCACCATGGTCGGAATGGAAAGGAAGAACGAGAACTCCAGCGCCGACGCCCGCGACATTCCGGCAATCTGGCCAGCCGCAATGGTTGACATCGATCGCGACGTCCCCGGAAAAACCGCAGACAGGATCTGGCACGCACCTATCCACACGGCTTGAGCGAGTGACATGCTTTCCATCTTCCATGTGTGGATGCGGCCGCCGCCTGCTGAAGGCCCTGCCGCCTCCGAACTGGAATTCATGGCGTCTACAATCCACATCACAATCCCGCCGATCAGCAAGGCAGTTCCCATGATGGTCAGGCTTTCCAGATGCTTGCCGATCACTTTGGTCAGCAGGAACGCAGGAATGGCGGTGACGACGAAAGCTACTATCGTAAGACCAAGGGGGTGGGTGAAGGGTGTGCGGTCTCCGCGCTCGCCGCGGGGAAAAGTCGATAGCAGCTTGGCGATGCGCTCTCGGAAGTAAACGGGCAAACACAGAATCGCGCCCAACTGGATCACGATCGTATACATCTTCCAGTAGCCGTCCGAGAGGCTGATATGGAGCAGAGCTTCGCAAATCCGCAGGTGCGCGGTGGAGCTAACCGGCAGATACTCGGTCAAGCCTTCCACGATCCCTAATATGAGTGACACCAGGTAGTCGTTCAATCACCCTCCGGAAGTAAGGCAACAGTATCTCAGAAAAACTTTACGTGGTCGTTACTGAGAAGAGGCCCGCTTTGGTCGGCGGACCAGAGCACAAGGTGAATCGCAGAGTTCGCCGAGAAACAGTGCGCAAAACCACTTCGGAGAGACCGCTGGGGATCAGTCGCTGGCGTTGCCGTAGGTAGCGATGCCTTGTTGAATGTAGAAGCTCAGGCGCTGTGCGCGGTAGGCCCAATCGCTTTGTCCATATTGGCTGACGACTCTCTGCGCCAGCGCCAGGGCCCGGTCTTTGGCTTCCGAGGATTTTTTTTGATTCGGCTCGATCTTGTAAATCTCGATCAAGGCTGCGCGGCGCCAGGCCGCGTTGTACAAGGCTTCCGCGGCCGCCGGGGATTGCGGATGGTCTTTGACATAGTTCTCGTAGATCTCGGCTTCTTTTTCGGGACACTTCGACAAGCCTTCCCAGTCGCCACAGAGTTTGTTTTCGAGTAGTCGGAAGGCAGCGAGGTCAGCCCACTTGGTGCCGGGATATTTCTTGATCGCCAGCTTCATCCATTCTTCTTTCATCTGGCCGCGCATATAAGCATCGCGTTCGCGCGCGGAAGGCCGAGTCATAACATCGGAGCGCTCGATCTGCCAGCGGATATCGGCTGCGCGATAGAGCGCTTCGGCGGCAAGCGGCGAGGCGGGCATCAGATCATAAACGCGATAGTACAGCCGCATGGCATCTTGCGCGGCATCGCGACGGCCACGCCGGCGGCTGGCTTGATCTTCGGAGTCGGCGGCTTCGCCGAAGATGATCCTGTCGCCATCCTGAGTTGTGCTGCTAACCAGTGAGCGATTGGGAACCCAGCCGGTGATGGCTTTGCCTTCGGCCTCATCTTCGGTAGCGCCTTCCTCGTTGCTGGGCACGCGCAGAATCGCTTCCACCTGAACCCAATCGCGGCTGGTTGCGATGATGATGAGTTCGTTCCCGCGCTTGACGTCGCCCACTCGGGCCGCGTCCCCGCTGGGCGCGACGCGAATAGTTTCTTCATGAACGATCGTGCCCCGGACCGCGTCGGCGCGGGCCGAGCGAGAGAAGGCGAAAATGGCAAGCAGAGTAACGCCGGCAGCAATAAGGGAGAGCCGCTGTTTCATAAGATCTTGGATGCTAGCAATCTGGCCAGGCTGAGGTTGCCTGTGAAGGATGGTCAAGCAGAATTGGACGGTTTGTCAATGTCTGGCGCAAAACAAAACGCCCCAGACTCGGTTGAGTCGTGGGACGTATGTTGATCAGCCCTCCCCCAAGTGCTGCTCAATTAGGAGCATAGGGCAAGGTCGAGACTTGGTAAATGGCACCCAAGTGCTATAGGACCCCACTAGAGTGTAATAAAGCCGTCGAAAATCAGGCGGGTTCTGGTGGTCGCCTACTGCACAGTCGGCTGACGGTTCCCGAACTCTTGGCTGGCTTTGCATCGCCGTCGTAGGTTGCCGGGATCGGGAGCGTACCGGCAGCGTCGCGGTAGATACCATCGCGGTACCCCCGCTCAGGGTTGCTGTTCCAAGCGTAGCGGTGCCCAGCTTGAACGTTACTCTGCCTGGCGGTCCTCCTGGAGCACTCGATACAAATTGGCGCGGAATTTGACGGTCTGCCCAGAGGCAGAAGGATTGGGGCTGGAAGTGACCGTAGTGGTGGAGGCCTAGGGGTTCACGATTTGCCGCACCGAGCCTGAACTGGCGCAGTCAAATTTTGCAGGCGGAGCGGATGAATAGCCGCTCAGGCGGTTGCGAGATCAGGCTTTTTGGCAGTGCCTTCGAAGTGCGCTTCGATTTCTTCCAGAGTCTTGCCTTTGGTTTCTGGAAGGAAGAAAGCGGCTGTGACGAAGTAAATTACGGTGCAGGCGGCGAAGCCCCAAAACATGACGGCGTAGCCGTACTTGCCAACGGTTGGCAGGAACACGGCTGCGATGCCGGTGGAAACTGCCTGGTTGATCAGTAAGGCGATGCTCATGCCGTTGGAGCGAATGCGAGTTGGCATCAGTTCCGACAGCGCCAGCCATACACACACTCCCGGGCCGACGGCATAGAACGCCATGAACACAAAAAGCGTCAGAGCGACCTTCCAACCGCTGCGCTGGCTGGGCAATGGTGTGATCAAGGCATTGTCGATTCTCAGGGGAGCCTGGCGCGCGGCGTCGAGATCGCCGAAAGGATTGGAAAAGAACGCCACAACTTTGTTGGCGGGCACACAGCTTTCGCGCGTGATTTCAATTGGGGTCGCGGCGGTGTCGTCGGATCGCGCCGCCTTGGTGGCCGCGTGGAAGTCTCCGTAAGAATAGATGACGACTAAAGAGGTAGGGCGGTTAGCGATGGGCTCGGCGCCGTTTGCAGCCGAGCTCAGCAGAGTCTCAGCCTGCCGCTTGTCATACGTGAGTGTGATCGTCTGGTCAGATTTGACCATCGATTGAACTGGGCTTCTGGAATCCACCCGCAGACGTTCGGTCTGGCGGAAGAGCAGGCCGGTAAAAACCAGCGAAAGAATAATTCCGGCCGTTCCCAACGACAGCAGGAACTTCCGTCCTTTGCGATCGACCAGCATGACGCCGCCGATGGTCACCATAAAGTTAACGATGGTGAAAACCACGTAGCCCCAATGAGCCTGAACATCGGAGAGCCCGCTCTGCAAAAGAATGTTGGTGTTATAGCCGATGATGGAGTTGATGCCGGTGGCCTGATTGCACGCCAGAATCACACACGCAAGGACAAACGGGATCACATATTTTCGGCGCATGAGCGACTCTTTAACCTTGGTTCCCGCTGAGGTCTGGGATTTCTCGGCGGCGGCGGCCTGGTTCATTTCCGCAAGTTCGATGTCGGCCTGCCCGCTGCTGCGGGAGCGAAGGAGAGCGGCGTAGGCTGCATCAGGCCTTCCGCGCCGAAACAGCCAGCGCGGAGATTCCGCCACCATGAAACTGCCGATCACGAACAGGATACCGGGGGGCAACGAAACCCAGAAGATGCTGCGCCAGGCCGTGTCTTTAAAAGCTATGAGTTTGGCGGCGTCGCTGAGTCGGGCCACCGCGGCGACACGAATGCTGAAGTACATACCAACCAGGGCTGCCGTCGTGATCCCGAGCGTCAGGAGCCATTGAAAGATGCCTGTACCTTTGCCGCGATTCGATGCGGCCAGGCACTCCGCCAGATACAGGGGGACGACCACACCAATCAAGCCGGCACTGATGCCTTGCAAAAGGCGGCCAAGAATCAACGGCTCATAACCGTGCGAGAGTGCAATCACCGGGATGCTCACCACAAACAGCACCCCGCTCAGCGTCATCAGAAGCTTGCGCCCCATCCAATCCGCGAGCGCGCCGGCAAACAGAGTTGAGATGACGCTTCCGAGCAGCACCGCCGCAACCACGGTTGAAAGCTGTCCCGCATTCAAACCGGAGGTAGCCTCGAGATAGGGCAGCGCACCCGCAATGATGCCGACATCCACTCCATAGAGCAGTCCGCCCAGTCCGGCTACGAGCAGGAGCAGGCGGTTATAGCCGGCTTTATCGTTTTGCGCCACTGTGACATCCTTTCGCAGACCAGGGAAGCCCGAGTTTATTCCTCGCAGCAGCGGTACGGCAAACCGCGATCCCGGGCTGTTAACCTTCGGGTTTCCTGAGCCATCTAAAGCCATCTGGCGTGGACTTCATCCTGAGGCTACAATAACGTTATTATGGGTCTTCGCAATTTTGAACCTCCCTCTCTTTCTGAAGCGTGCGCGCAGGTTAAACAGCTTGGTTATGCAGCTTCCGAGCATATTCGTCTTTATGGCGAAGAGTATGAAGTGGTTTCCGATCCGTTCCCGGAAGATGACGGCATCGCGGTTCACGTCAAAACTAAGAGTAACTCGACCGTTCGAGTGCTGCAGCTGCCCGCGACCGTCGTGCAGAGTGTAAAAGGGCGAAGCGCGAAGGCGGCGTAGTCGCTAGGAATGCGCTGAAACGTCTGTCTTCTTAGGATGAGTGGCTAGCTGGCGCGATACGGTAATGAAAGCCTTGGCGGCGACGGAGAGCGTGCGGTCGCGCCGGTAAGCCAGCCCCAACTCGCGCCACAGTTCCGCGCCTTCCAGTTCGATCAACTTCACCCGTCCGGCCGCGACTTCGTCGCGCGCAAACGACGCGCTGATGAGTGAGATACCGAGGTCAGCCGCCACAAAGCTCTTGATCATGCCGATGCTCGGTAACTCCATTCTGACTTTGAGTTCCGAGTTGTATTCCCGGAAGAGCTTATCCAGCAGCCTGCGCGTGTGACCCGTCTTGGGCAAGAGTAGAGGGTGCTTCACCACTTCACTGACGTGTGCTGATTTCATTTTCGCGAGCGAGTTTTTCGGACTCACCATCAGCATCAGCCGATCGCGGAAGATCGGCTGAACCTTCAGGCTGGGCGATTGGACGGGCAAGCTGAGAACGCCCACATCGAGGGAACCATTCTCCAACTTCTCTACAATCTTATAGGTGAAGTTGCGATAGATGCTGATCTGCACGTCGGGATAATGACGGCAGTACTCGCCAAAAACTTCGGGCAGAACGTAAAGGCAAGTGGCTTCGTTGGCGCCGACCATGAGCGTGCCCCGGGGGGTTTGCCCGTGGTCGGCGACCGCAACCAGTGACTCGTCCCGCAGGCTTTTCAGGCGTAACGCGTACTCGTAGAAGATTTGACCCGCTGGCGTCAGCTTGACGGTTTTGCCGGAGCGGTCCAGCAGTCGATCGCCGTACTCTTGTTCCAGTTGGCGGATCTGCGCGCTGACCGCAGATTGCGAGCGGAAGACTTTCTCCCCCGCACGAGAAAAACTGCGTTGCCGGGCAACTTCCAGAAATGTAACGAGCTGATCGAAGTCCATGGGGTTGGTCGAAGAATTATATAGGACTTTGCGCTGCGCAGGCGCGGCCGTGTGGAGGGAAACGGGAGCCTCGGGCAGCCGGAGAAGGCCCGGGTTTGATTTGCACATTTGCACATTGCAGTCTGGTAAGGTGCGCGACGACGCGATACTCTAACTTCATGTCCATTTCTTGCCCCGGATGTGCGGCGGCGGTGCCAGATACTGCGGCATTCTGTCCCGGCTGTGGCCGTGACATGCTCCCAGAGGAGCGTGTGCAGGGCAAGGTTGGCGCCCTCCCGCAGACGGTTGCTGGCGCATTGGCATACTGCACGATTATTCCCGCGATTCTCTTTCTGCTTATCGAGCCCTACAACCGCGACCGCTTTGTGCGTTTTCATTCTTTTCAGTGCATTGGATTGTGGCTGGCCGCCCTGGTGATGGTGGCGGGGCTCAGGGTGGCGGGCTTCTTGCTTTTCTTTGTTCCCGTCCTGGGTCACTTGATTTCCTGGCTCGCGTATATGGTGGTGAGTCTCGGGTTCTTCGTCATTTGGGTGGTGCTAATCGTAAAGGCGCTGCAGGGCGAGATGTTTAAACTGCCATTGGTGGGCGACTTTGCGCAGCAGAAAATCCCCGTGAGTTGAGGTTGGGACGCGGCAAGTTATTGATTGCTTCTCGGGCCGCTTTCTGGTATTTTGCCGCAACGTCGCTCGGCCGGGTTCGCGCGACTTCAACTAAAAACGGGGGAGACTCCAATGGCGTTCTGTAATATGTGTGGCGCGCAGGTTGCAGACGGTGCGACAGTGTGCGCGGCGTGCAGCGGGCGAGCCGCAGTTTTACCCGCTACTGCAGCTGCGGGACTCACGGACAATGTGGCCGGGATGCTGGCGTACGTGACGTTTATTCCGGCGATCATTTTTCTGGTGACGGAGCCGTATAACAAGAGCAGATTTATCCGGTTCCACTCCTTCCAAAGTATTTTTCTGTTTGTGGCGGTGGTCATTATTCAGATCGCTCTGACCTTTCTCGCCGTCGTGCCATTCCTGATTCTTTTAACCGCGCCTTTGCACATGCTGGTCGGGTTGGGAGCATTGATTGTCTGGATTATCCTGCTGCTGAAGGCTAACCAGGGCCAAATGTATAAGCTGCCGTTGATCGGCGATTTGGCGGAAAAGCAGGCTGGATAGAGCCTGGCGGTTCAAAATTCCACCCGTGTGCATGCGAACATGGTGACCCCTGTCGCGCTCGCGCGGGATGTAAAAAGCTGTCTCGTCTTCTGTGGCCCTTGACTTTCCTCCTCTAAGCTGTCATTCCTATTAGCTTTTACCTCGCAGCCGAATTGTGCCTCGACTGGGGCGATTGCGGGCGGCGGAAATTCTTGGCAACCGGGGAATGGATTGAAAGTCAAAGTTTTCTACCACGACAAGTGTTTCGACGGAGCGTCGTCGGCGGCGCTCTTCTCCCGCTTCTACCGCGAGCGCATCCGCAGCGATGTGGACTTTCAATTTTCCGGTCTGCTTCATCGCGCTGGAGCCCTGTTCGACGAATCGCATTTCGACGGTGAGGAGAATGCCATCGTCGATTTCAAGTATTCGAGCTCGCCGAAAATTACATGGTGGTTCGACCATCATGAGAGCGCCTTTCTCTCGGCGGCCGACGCCGCGCATTTTGAGCGCGACCAGAGCAACCGGAAGTTCTACGATCCGGCCTTCAAATCATGCACGAGTTTTATTGCGATGATCGCGGAGCAGCGCTTTGGCTTCGATCCCGCTCCGCTGGCCGATCTGGTCCACTGGACCGACGTCATCGACGGCGCGCTCTATTCCGACGCCCGGACTGCGGTGGAGATGCAGGCCCCCGCCATGAAGTTGACCATGGTTATCGAATCCGCGCCAGATCAGGGATTTGTGCCGAACCTTATTCCTCTGCTGGCGAGCAAGCCTCTGGCTGCCATTCTGGAAGAACCGTTTATCGCCCCGCTGTTGCCGCCCCTGCTCAGACGCCACGAAATTTCCATCGAGATCCTAAGACAAAGGGCCGAATGCACCGATGGCACGATTTTTTTCGACATCACGGACCAGGAACTCGAGGGCTACAACAAATTCGTTCCTTACTATTTGCATCCGGAGTCCATTTATAGCGTGGGGCTCAGCAAGAGCAGCTTTCGCGTGAAGGTATCGGTGGGGTCGAATCCGTGGGCTCCGCAGGAGCCGGTGGTTAATTTGGCGAAGATTTGTGAACGCTATGGCGGGGGAGGACACGCGCGGGTGGGTGCCATCTCCTTCCAGGTGAACCAACACGCGGCGGCAGTCAAAGCCGCGCGCGAAATTGTAAACGAGCTGCGTGCGGCGGTGCGCACGGGCCAACGCTGAAAAATGGTGAATGCAGCTTTGCGGAAGGAGACTAGGAACACCCTCGCAGCAGTGCGCGTGATATTCTGGACCTTCCTAGCGCCGCGGCATGTCTTCGCCTGTAACGAAATCCGCCCTCCGTCCCGCGCAGCGGCGCCTCTTGCGGTTAGTGGCTTCCATAGAATTTGCGAAAGGCATCTTTGTTTTGCTGATCGGCCTAAGCGCGAGGCTGTTGGTGCACAAGGACGCCTGGGTGATCGCCGAGAGTCTTCTGGCGTTGTTTCACATCAGCACGGACCGGCATTCGGCACAGCTCTTTCTGAACTTTGCGGATGATATTACGGACGCGCGATTGTGGGCGGCGGTGTGGCTCGCGCTGGTCTATTCGACGCTGCGTTTTGCCGAGGCCTACGGTCTCTGGAAACAGCGGACCTGGGCAGAGTGGGTCGCGTTCGGATCCGGAACCTTGCTTATTCCGCTGGAGATCCGCGAACTGATACGCGGCGTCACCCTTCTGCGCTCGGTGGTATTCGTAGGCAATCTGGTGGTGATCAGCTACATGCTCTATCTCCTGCGCACCGCGCGGCTGGCGACGAATGCTGTCGCAGGCGCTGAACCCAGCGCCGAAAGCGGGAAGTAGGGTGGAACGACTCTGCGCCGAAAGGACCACTTTGCTGCATAGTGATTCGCAGAAAATCATGCCGGAACTCTTTTTTCGCAGAGGGTTTATGCGTACTTGCGTGTATTGCACGCTGATTTTCATTTCAGCCGCGGCTTTTGGCCAGGACACAAACTTTGCCACCGGTCCGCAGTATCTGATCACCACCGGCGCGCCGATGTTGGCGCGTGCGATTTCTACGCCGGGCTAATGGTTCGCTGGCCCACCGCTGGAAGTCGGCGCAGACAATGCGACCGCTCGGCTCACTGCGGGCGCGGAAAATCAGACCGTCTGACTGCCCCAGCCTCCGGTAGATTTTTTCTATTTCTACTACGGAAGGCCGCCGCTTAGCATCATCGAGATCAGCTTTGCGGAACCCTCGTCGGCGCACCGCGAACTTCCCGCCAGCATTCTGGACGCTGGCGTCTGGGAGCTGACCGCGGTACAGGCGCTGCGCGCACGGCTACGGAGCGACATTGCCGGAAGCGGCCGCAGATCACCGAGCACGCATTCGGCAAGCTACCCATGTGTAAACGAATGCCGATATCGATCGTCTCCATGGCGGGAGTTGACGCAGGGTTGAGAGGGCTCGCGGGATCGTCGACATGGCACACGATCAACGAGTTGAGGCCGATCGCGGCGATT
>DATNLE010000187.1:0-3880 GCA_035603035.1 Candidatus Acidiferrales bacterium
AGTGAGTCACCGCTACCGCGATGTCTCGCGCAGCACCGTCTAAATATCTGTTCGAAAAAGACAAGGGCCCCCGCCGAAGCGAGGGCCCTCTTCGAATCAAATTTAAGTTCAGCTAGAACTCGTACCTGGCTGCGAACTCCATCTGCCGCCCGAATGGCTGACCTTGGTTGGCGGTCGCAGTGAACTGCCCAAACGTAGCCGGTGAAGTCGGGTCGAGTGAGAGGGAATTGTCGCTGAAATTGACACTGTTGAACACGTTGAACACCGTTACCCTGAATTGAAGCCGCTGGCGCTCGGTTATCCGGAAGCTCTTGTTGACGCCCGTGTCCACCGCAGCGAAGGCGGGACCGATAAGAGTATTGCGTGATCCCGGCAATCCCGGCAGCGTGAAGGTCACGTCGGCCTGAGCCGCGACCGGATTCGAGAACAGATTCGGAAGTACGGGACTGCCGTTGAGAACTTGGCCAATATTCCTGCTTACGTGGGTCGTGAGCGGATTCACGAGTGTCCCGGAAGCCGTAAGGAAAAAATTCGTCGGGAAGTTGAAGCCGTTCCCAGGACTCAGCGGGAACCCCGAGTGCCACCTCATAGCAGAGGTAACTTCCCAACCGCCAATCAAAGCGTTCACGAACCGATTCGACTCACCTCCCCACCGGTGCCCTCTGCCAAAGGGCAGACTGATCACTGCGCTACCGTTGAAATTGTGTTTCAGGTTGAAGTCCGAAAGGGCGCGATTCAACCCTGGCTCAAAAGGATTCTGAATTAAGCCGTTCGCGGTGCCATTCGAAACAGTGGGACTGAGCAAATCGCCGTTTTCCGCAGCCGAAGAGTTGTCGATTGATTTTGAGTACACGTAGTTGAAGGCGAACGAACCGTAGGCCACCGTCTTTTTAACCGTCACTTGCAGGCTGTTATAGTTCGAATTTCCGAGGTTGGTCCAGGCATCCAGTTGCGCGAACTGCTGCGGGAACAACACGAAGCCCGAATTGGTCGGATCCAGCGTCGAATTCCAGGGAGTCGGCAGACCGCCCGGTGACGGTGAAGAGTCCAATGCGAACAAAGCGCAGGACCAAGACGCACCTCCCTGTCCGTTCGCCCCAGCCTTTATTGTCGTATATGCATAGAAGGCCTGAGTCGGCGTCAAACTCGCATATCCGGGATTCCCAAGGGCCGCTGCCGTAAATGCCGGCATGTTGGGAAGCAGGTTATTGAAATAAGGAATCGAGGCGATCGTCGCAAGCTGTGCGAGGTTAGTCGGATCGATCGGCGGGTTCGGGTTATTGGGCGACGCCTGCGTGAGCTTCGCAACCTCTCGGTACGCAGTGAAAAGATCGGTTTTGGAAGCTGGGTCCGTAAGATCCAAATACTGAGCAAAGTCGTTCTTGGCGAGCAATCGGCGTCCCAGAGTTCCCACATAGGCGATATCGAGAACCACGCCCTTCGGCAATTGGCGTTGGAACGAAGCAGTCAAGTGAATCGAGTACGGAGTTTGCAGGTGCGGATCCACTGCGAAACCAAGATTGGAAGCGTCGGCAGTAGGAGTAAACGGGAATGAAGCCGACGTGGGCGGAGCGAAGAACGGCTGCCCGGCGGTCGGAAGGCCAGTGCAGCCCGTGCTCGAGCACGTGCCGGAGAAGCGCGGCGCCATTAACGTCCCCGGCGGTGAGCCCGCTGGCGGTGGGCCCAGTGTGAACTCCTGCGAATTGTTAATCAGCGCGGTAGCTGTCCCAGGAGAACCGTTTTGGTCGGCGTCCACCGCTAGCGCCTCGCCAACACGATCGTAGAAGAGTCCCGCACCGATCCGGAACACAGACTGGTTTCCGGTACCAAAGACTTTTCGCGCCCAGTCATAATCGAAGTTCGGCGAATAAGCGACAGCTACCCGTGGTGCAAAATTGTGATAGTTCGGTTCGTACCAAGAGTTTGCGTTGTTTGCCTTGCCGGCCAAACCCCAGCTCAACAGCGGCGAGGCGCTGGACGGGATGCCCGCCGCCATATTTATTTCGCGCTGTTTGAAGTACTTCGCGATGTTGATTGTCGGAGCGACTTGGAAGCCATTGACTTCCCACGGCGGAGTTTCGTAGCCGTAACGGAGACCTAGCGTCACCGTGATGTTCGGGCGAACCTTCCAGCTGTCCTGCGCGTAGGTTTCAAACAGGTTCTCCGCAAAATCCCGCTTCTCCGGGCTTCCCGCAGGCAGGAACTGGCCTTGCGGGGTAGCAAAAAACGTGGCGCTCACCTGCGTAATCGAACCGGTGAGCATCATGAAAGCACGGGTGAACGCAGTCGGATTGTTAGGCACCGGCGCGTTTGTACCGTTGGGAATCGCGTCTCCGCAAAGGTTGACACAAAATCCGTTGTTAGCAACAAACGCCGGGAACGAGTTTAATTCATTCGTGGTGCCGTTGCGGACAAAGTAGAGGGCGCCTCCGAAAGACAACGTGTGCTTGCCACGAGCCCAAGTCAAGTCATCGCTCACCTGATGCACCGGCACGGTTCGAAGGTCGGCCCGCGCCCCAAAGTCTATAACGTCGCTGAAGCTGCGAACGTCGAACTGTGGGCCGGTCGCACCCGAGATATTTACGCCAATTCGGGTCAGACCATAGCGCAGACTATTTACCAAATTCGAACCGATCTGCGCGTTATAGTTCACGGCGATGCCGCGGCTGTTGTTCAGCAGAGTAGATGCCGGCGGCTGGCCTGGGAACTCCGGGGCAAGCAGTCCGGTGCTCAATCCTTCGAGCGAGCCGCGAACGAAAATCGATTGACGCCCATCCTGCGTGAGGTTGTAGTCTACGCGGGCCGTATACAGATTGCTTTTCGTCGGAAGAGTCGTGTTGAAATTGAGACCGTTGAAAGCGAGGCCCCCGTCGAACCCTGACTCGGGGCTGTTACCGGCCGGAAGTTGCGCCATGTACGTAACCATCGCTGGGTTGACGCCCAATCCCGCAGGGTCCAAGGACTTGACTGAGGCACCCGAGGCGGAAGTCGGCGGCAAACCGAAGTCTCCCGCGGGAACCGCGTGCGAGCCGGTCAACCCTTGGACTGTACCTCCCGGACATTGGGAGGCCGTTGCGCACTGATATACCAAGACACCATCCGCCAAGGAGCTGGTCGGTACGTTGCGAGTTGGAGCGGCCTGAGAGACCGATTCCCGGCGATCCTCATTGTCAACAAAGAAGTAGGCTCGCTTCTTTTTGATGGGGCCGCCGAGGGAGCCTCCGGGGATGTTTCGCTGGTCCTTGCCGCGAGGAATGCCGTTCAGATTCTGGAAGAAGTCGTTCGAAGCTGCGCCGGACGTCCGGTAATACCAGCGCACATTTCCATGGAAGTCATTTGTGCCGCTCTTTGTAACCAGAGCCACCTGCGCGCCACCCACGATTCCGTCCGTGGCGTTGGCGTTCGTCGTAGTGACGCGGAATTCTTGGACCGAGTCCAGCGTGATCGGCAGGGCGCTCGTAAACGCTGCCTGGTTCTGCCAGTCGTTGGCATCGATGCCGTCAACCGTCACATTCGTTTGGTTCCCGCGAACCCCGTCCACCGCGCCGTCGCGCGGATCCAGCGTTTGGATCGAGCCCATCGCAAGTTGGTCGGTGTTGGAGTTTCCGGTAGTCACCACGCCTGGCTGCAACGTAAGAAGGTTCACGACGTTTCGCGCGAGGAACGGAAGGCTCTTCACCTCGTCTTCCCCGAACGGATTACCCACCGTGGCATCCTCGGTGTTCAGCGCCGGCTCGGTCGCCGACGCAATAACCACCTCTTGGGTCACCGTGCCCAACTCGAGATGGATTTCAAGAGTCGTCGGCGTAGCCACCAACACCGTGACGTCTGATTCGAGATACTTCTTGAACCCGGGCTTCTCGATTTCTACCTTGTATGT
>DATNLE010000199.1:0-7595 GCA_035603035.1 Candidatus Acidiferrales bacterium
AAACTCCAAGCGCGAGCAGGGGATGTCGGCTTGGGCTATGCTGCCGTAACCCGGGTGGTTGTGTCTGGCGCAAGTGGCCCCTATGATCAGGCTTTCATCCAAAACGGCTGCGCCATGCGGAACCTCCCGGTTCAACCGCAAGAACTCCGCCGGAGCATCACAACGTCCACATGTGATGTATTTCGCAACAGGCTCTGAACCAGATTCGGGACCGCTCTTGAAGGCGTGATCGATCTGATTTGTGATTCGTCGACGACTGCGTGCCTGTTGTTCTTCTGCCGCTTTCACTTTCTCCTCGTCCCAGCGCGCCCGTTCCGCAAACCTTGCCGCCTTGGCTGCTGCCTTGGCGGCTTTCTCCGCCACTATTACTTCGTGCGAACGTCTCGCAGCCCTCGGAGCCGTCCTATTCAAGAGACACTCAACAGTTACGTTGATGTTTCTTGAGGCCGTTTCACCCTCAGTCAAATTTTCGACCTGCGGCCCAAAGCCGGAATGCAAGTCCCACAATGCCAGCGTGTAGTTGTCCGTCTCTTCGCGCGAAATAACAGCATCGTTGTTCATCACCGTGATTCGGTATTTTGTCAGCATCTTCCGCCTCTTCACGCTTCGCCAACTCATGCCGCTACCTCCATCTCAAAAAACTTGCTATGTTCTCCAATCCATTTGCCAATTTCCTTGTCTCGTCGGATGTCGTAGTCTCCGCCGCGCCTGACATCCATTACATAAAGGAGCGCGAACTCAGCAGGCATGCGCGCGACATATTTCATCGCAGATTCGCCGCGTTCGCGGGTGTACTGGGCCAACGATGTCACAAGTGCGTACAACTGGGCGGGTGACTTGGGCACCTGCGCCTTGGCAGGGTCGCGGATGATGGCTTCAATCGCGGGCAGTTCGCGGGCAGTTCGTAAGTAAGCGTCGAATTCTATCGACGCGCCTTCACCGATTGTCCCAAGAATCATTTCGCGTTCGATGCTGCCGGATGTTTGCAACGCGAGAATGTTGGACACCGCCTCCCAAGAACGCGGCGAGGGAAAGGCACCTTCGCTAGGAATCTCTTCCGCCATCAATAACTCAGGCCTCCAACGAATGAACCCCGTGATGACGGGCGAAATGTTGTTGTCCATCGCCCATGCTGTCCACTGTTTCTTATCCGGCTCCGCGTTGATAATCACAAGACGATTGCGAAGAGGCGCCGACGTGGCGCGGTAGTGTGTTTTGTCACTGGCGCGGTTTCCTGTCAGCACAAGATGCCAGCCAGTGGGCAGGCTCATGTCAGAGCCCGGTTCAGCGTGTACAAGATGATGCGCCGCGACTTGAACGTCGGGAGCCGCGCTCGATACTTCATCGAGGAGCAGAACGCCAGCACCATCGCGAGGCAACGGCGACGCCCATTGCGTCGCGCCATTCGCGACAGTGGGAAGTCCGCGCAAGTCGACGCTTTCGCATGTTGGCAACGCGAAGGTCACCAATTGCTTTCCGACGCTCCGCGCCGCTTGTCCCACCGCTGCTGTTTTGCCGATACCCGGAGGGCCTTGCAAAAACACGACGACGCTGCGAGTTTCCTGCTTGAAGATTGTCGTTAACGTTGATGTGATTTCTTGTGGAGACATTGTGGTCTGCTCCTTGATTGTTGTTTATGCTTCTATGTTCGAGGCCTTCCCGGCGGTCGTTGCCGACTTGCGATTTATTGATGTCTCCTTAGAAAGTTTTGAAGTCCCTGCACCAACAACTTCTCTTGCTGCTGGCTCAATTTGCTTGCGTGCTTTTCCACATACGACAGAATTGCATTCGCATCTGGCGGCAGTTTTTTCCCTTTTGGTTTCTCTGGCTTCTCTTGCAACAGGTAACGGACGGTTCGTGGCGTTCGTCGCAAAACCTTCCAGCACCACTCACCGAAAGTGACGCAGCCAGCAATCGACGGACGCACGCCGTCGATACTTCTTCGAGGAAGATGCCTGAACCTTCGTCGCATCTCCTTGATGAACGGCAAAAGTTGTCGGAGAGTCAGTAACTGGAAGTGAGCAGCGACGTGGCCACTCAATTCTTCGACATCTATATCGTGGCGAGTTCCAATCAGAGCAAGATGCGACTGCAACGCAGCGAGAGCGTTGGACTGATGCGATTCACTGGAAGTTGATTGGCTCACGATGCCCTTCTCTCCCGCCGAACCAAGTTGTTTTGGGGTAGGCCAACGAGCCATGCCACTACCTCAGCATCGAAGAATCGAAGATACTTGCCGACGCGACGGCAAGGCAGTGAAGGTGCGGCCCCACGGCGAACGCGGGTCCTCTCGTAAACGCTTGATTTTGGGATCTGCAACAAGTCTGCGACTTGCTCAACGGTCAGAATTTTGGCCTGTCCCATACTTGAGTTAGGTGTTGGCTGGGCGTTTCGTTTCATTGTCATTTTTCCTTAGGTGTTGCTCAACGGTGCCACTTTAGCAGTGGACAAGTGTCGCAGGCGATTGCTATATTCTATCTGTCTGCGACAATATGCGAACAAACGAGAGCTGGGAAGAGCAACAGAGAGCAATAGACGCCGCGCGGGTGTTAGCGGAATTCGCCAATTTGAAGCCCGATGGCGTCGAGGGTTTCAGGACCGCCCATCGAGATTTCGTTCCGGCGGGGTGGTGGGATTATCGGCCCACCTCTTTCAATGGCGTTCCTGCACCCACAATGCAGTGGCAAATAAACCAGAAGCTTCTGCGGGATGCATGGTTGTTTGAGTTTGATATGGAGTTAAACCGTTACGTTCAGCTGCTCACATCTGTTTTCGATCCGAATGATCCCGAGCCCTCGCTCTTTGAAAGGCACCACCGACCTGCTTTCGTGACCGGATTAGATATCGGATACGAACTTCAAGACCAACTTCCGTACTATCGCGCCGTCAAATGGTTGGGGGGCCAAGGTTGGCGGGCTAAAACGTGCTTGTTCTGTGGAAAACGGTTCGTGGCTGAACACCCCAAAACAAAATTCTGCAGTTTTGATGTGACGGTGGACAAAACGAATTTCAGCATCGCGGCAGAAGGAATCAAAATGTCCTGTTTCTGGGCCTATCGCAATGGAAGGAAGCATGTTTGGTGGATTGAACACAGAGAGCGCATCAACGAGCGTCGGAGGCGGGAATATCGGTTAGAAAAGAAGGGGAGCCGTCGTGCAAAAAGGTAAAGTCTATCGCAAGGACTCGAGTTGGTGGTTTCGTTTCAAAACTCCAGTTATTCGCAACGGAAAGAGGGTCTGGAAAGACCGGTACGCACGGTTGGCACGTGCCGATGAATTCGATTCAGTTGCCCAAGTAAAGAAGTCGGGACTTCTCGCGCAATATCGAAACGATCTCGATACGTTACAGATGACGCCTTCCATGATGCAAACGGTGAATGCCTTTGTCGAGAACACTTACTTTCCCCGCAAGAAAGAAACGCTGAAGCCGTCCACGCTGATCGGATACAAAGACTTCTTTCGCCGGAACCTGAAGCCGGCTTTCGAAGGGCTGCGTATGCATGAGATGAGACTTCACATCGCGCAGCAGATATTGGATGGAATCGCGAAAGACAATCCTCACCTGTCGCCGGGAGCAATTAAGCATTTGAAGTGGCTGGGCGTGGCGATTTTCGAATTCGCTGCCCAGCAGGGGGCATTCAACCCGGACGCAAGAAACCCGTTCTCTAACGTCGCAATTCCAAAGACTCAACATAAGTCCCAACCAACTCGACACGCCACGCTCGAAGATGTGGTTGCGATGATTGGTGTCCTCGACGAACCCGCGGCTACCGTGGTCGCTGTAGCTGCATTCTCAGGGCTGCGAAAGTCAGAGTTGCAGGGATTGCGATGGGAAGACTTGAAAGACGGAGTGCTGCATGTTCGACGTACCGCGTGGCGTACAACTAGCGTGTCCGAAACCACTAAGACCGAAGCGTCTCAAGCCCCGGTGCCCGTGATCCCGGTCCTCGCAAAGTATCTGGCGACTCATCGGAATGGCGCTCCTGCGGATGGATTCATTTTCGCCGGGCCGAAGATGGGGAAGCCACTCGATCTCCATAACCTCGCGAATCGGGTGATCCGCCCGGCACTCAAGAACGCGGACATTCCGTGGTGTGGCTGGCACGGCTTCAGGAGAGGATTGGCGACTACGCTCTACGAGTTGGGAACTGAGGCTCGAACCCGACAAGCCATTCTGAGGCACGCCAACGTGGCTGTGACCGAGAAGCACTACACGAAAAGTGTGAATGCGGTGTCGCTGGCAGCGATGAGAAAAGTTCAGAAGGCGTTCAATGCCAAGATCAAGAAGGCTCGTCGGTCGAGACACTAATGGCCAGTTGTGCGTACTTTTTTGTGTACGATATTTCTGACTTTATTACAAAAACCAATAAAACATTGGTGGACGTGACCGGGATCGAACCGGTGACCCCCTGCTTGCAAAGCAGGTGCTCTCCCAGCTGAGCTACACGCCCACTGTAACTGCATGATTCTAATAGATTCCGTTCGCGAAAATCTACAATTGAGCACCTGCTCTGTTTGCAGGTGCTCGCGCAAACTGACCTGCCCGCCGCCCTTCACGCGCAACCTGCGCCGCGTGAGCTACTTCCAGCAGTTTCCTGAACAGCTTTAGCTTTGATTTTCGGTCCACTCGGTCCAAGAACGCAGTTTTTCAGGAAATTCGGGTGACGGATGCGAGCCTTCGGCGCGAGATCAAATGCTTGAAGCCGTTTGTCGAATAGCGCGTGTTCCAACTAACTGGGATTGTTTCCGGCCCTTGCCCGCGCGGGAGAACAAGTAACGATGCCAACAGTTGCTTGACTTTCGCGATCTTCCTGTCCTTAATATATGGCGTCTCCATATATGGAAAGTGCTACTTATGACGGTGAATGGAAGAGAGGCAGCGCGGAGTTGCTGATTCTCTCGTTGATAGAAGCCAGACCCCGGCACGGCTACGAAATCTCAAAGCTCATCGAGCAACGCTCAGAAGGCGCGGTGCGCTTCTATGTGGCTTCGCTCTACCCTTTGCTCTATCGCCTGGAAACCCGTGGTTGGATTCAGGGCCGGTGGGTTGAAAAGAGCGGGCAGCGCCGCCGACGCTACTACCGATTGACTCGGCAGGGACAAAAGGTTCTGGCCTCGCAGCGACGCGGCTGGCAAATTTTCGTCGAGGCCATCAACCGCATCACGGAAGTTGAAAATGCTTGATTGGGAACCCGAAATTCTCAGGCGGCTTGCACCGCTGGAACTTACTCCGACGCGGGAGTCGGAAATCGCTGAGGAACTCGCGCAGCACCTCGATGATCGTTATCAGGAACTCATCGCCAGCGGCCAATCGCAGGACTCAGCATTCCGCACCGCACTTGATGAACTCGAAGGGGAGGATTTGCTAGTCCGAAGCCTCAGACGTCTAGAAAGAAGCTTTGATCGCGAACCCATCGCGGCCGGAAAGGACGCCGGCAATTTTTTCTCGGGCATCCTCCAGGACGTTCGTTTCGCCTTTCGCATTCTCCGTAAAACTCCGCTCATCACCGGCATTGCACTGCTTTCTCTCGCGCTGGGCATCGGCGCCAACACAGCCATTTTCAGCTTGATCGACGCCGTCATGCTCCGCATGTTGCCTGTGCAGAATCCTGAACAGCTCGTGCAAATCGGGCTAAAACCTCGCATGGATCAAAATGCGAACACCACCGTAACGAATCCGATTTGGGAGCAGGTGCGCGATCATCAGGACGTTTTCTCCGGCGTTTTTGCCTGGTCGCCGAGAACTTTCGACCTCGCCAACGGCGGCGAAGAAAACGATATCAACGGCATTTACGCCAGCGGAGATTACTTCAACGTTCTCGGTGTGCGCCCAGCCGCAGGACGCTTGCTCGCTGCTTCCGATGACATCCGCAGCTGTCCCGGCGTCGCCGTGCTCAGTTATGGTTTCTGGCAGGCCCATTACGTCGGTGCGCAATCCGTGATTGGCAGCTTCATTCGCGTGAATGGCCATGAATTTCCCATCATCGGCATTGCACAGCGCGGCTTCACTGGTACGGATGTTGGTACGCCATTCGGTGTGGCGATTCCGATCTGCGCGGCAGCGATTTTCGGAAGGTCTCTCGACGATCGCAGCGCCTGGTTCCTCTCGATGATGGGCCGCCTCAAACCCGGCGCGAACATCGCGCAGGCTCAAGCTCGCATGGAAGTCCTGTCGGCCCCGCTTTTTGGCGCCGTTGTCCCCCAGGATTCCAGCGCCAACGCGCAGGACTTTTTTCGAAGGAACACGTTCGCCCTAACTCCCGCATCCACTGGGAGCAGCAGTGTCGATGGCGTACGCGACCAATACAGTCAGCCGCTGCAAATCCTGATGTTCGTCGTTGGACTGGTTCTGCTCATCGCCTGCGCGAACATCGCCAGCCTGCTTCTCGCTCGCTCCGCGGCGCGCCAGAAGGAAATTGCTCTGCGTCTGTCTTTGGGAGCCTCGCGAGCCCGTTTGATTCGCCAGGTTCTCACCGAAAGCATCGTGCTCTCCGGCGCCGGTGCGATTCTCGGCGTTTTCTTCGCGCGATGGGGCAGCGCGCTGCTTGTTCGTTTCGTTTCCACCGATCAGAGCCAAGTCTTTCTCGATCTGAAAATGGACGGCCCGGTCCTGGCCTTCACCAGCGGCATCGCCGTGCTTTGCGGAGTGCTCTTTGGGATTTTGCCTGCCTTCCGCGCCACACGCGTCTCTGCCAGTTCTGCGATGAAAGAAGGCCAATCGCAAGGTGCAGGCGGGCGCTCGCAATCGGCTCTAGCGCGCTGGATTGTCGCCGTGCAAGTCGCTCTCTCCCTGATTTTGCTGGTTGGCACCGGCCTCTTCGTCCGTACATTCGCCAATTTAATGACCGTTGATCCGGGCTTCGATCGCAACAATGTCCTGTTGATCGACACGAATGTTCATCGTGCTGGACTGCCCGAGCCCGCTCTCGTGCCGCTCTACGGCCAAATGCTTGCGAAATTGCAGGCGCTTCCCGGGGTTGTTTCCGCCAGCCAGTGCCTGTTATATCCGCTCGACTCGGGCGATCAGTGGACCTCCGAGATTTCAGTGCCGGGCTATCAGCCGCCGAGCGGCGTTGTGCCCGGTGTTTATTCGAACTGGGTCACGCCTGGATACTTCTCCACGATGCGCACGCCGCTGGTCGAAGGCCGTGTGTTTGCCGCTCGCGATTCCGCAAACTCCACGCCCGTTGTCGTCATCAATCAGTTGCTGGCGAACACCTACTTTCGCGGACAAGATCCCATCGGGAAGCATATCCACCTGGGAGGGCAGGAATTCGGAGACAAACCACTCGAAATTATCGGCGTGGTGCAGAACGCCAAACGCGATTCGCTGGATCAGGACTTTCTTGCGACCGCGTACGTCCCTCTTGCCCAGATTCATCGTGTCCGCGAAGACACCACGTTTGAGATTCGCACGGCGACGACGCCGGGAGCGCTGATTCCGGCCGTGCGCGACGCCATGGCCAGCATCAACAAATCGGCTTCTTTGCAATTCAGCACACTGAAACAGCAGGCCGACGACTCCGTGATTCAGGAGCATCTGATGGCCGTCCTCTCCGGCTTCTTTGGCGGCCTCGCGCTCCTGCTCACCGCCAT
>DATNLE010000204.1:0-1656 GCA_035603035.1 Candidatus Acidiferrales bacterium
ATCCCTAAGGCGACGACATTGCGCGGGTGAAGCTGCGCAAAAGGTGGAGAAACGATTGATCCAGGAGCGCAGGGCAAAACCCGAACCTTTTCTGCATAAACCACAGAAAAGATTCGGCACCCCGCGGGTTTCAATCGTGCATAGGTTCACTCCGGTGCCGCGCGGAAGGGTTCGCCACCCGCCCGCTGACAAAACATTCGGGGATGTCACTCTCGTTTGGGGATGAGCATCCGGGTCCTTATAGTGTCGATCAGTAGTCCAACACAATATAGTACTGCGCCATCAAACAGCACTGCGAGGACCCAAATTGAATAGTTCACGATGGGACCTGCATGTATCGTGAACATGCTGAGCCAGAGCAGCGGAAGGAGAGTAAATATCAGGTTCTGGAGGAAGTTATAAAGCGGCGGCGGCGAATAGCTTCTCGTCATCGACTGAACCTGTTCCACGGTGGGCAAGTGGAACGGATTGTACCTGTCAATATACAACCACATCACTAACAGCCCGAGACCGAGGATTAATCCGAAAATTGCGAGCCGTCGGGGCAGCGTTGATTTGGTCAACGGACACTCCTCTTATTGAGGAAATTGTTTTTTGAGGTCACTTACCAATCCTCCCGGCGTCATATCGGTAGGAGCTTTTACGCCCCCGCCGTGCAGCACGTGCTCGACAAAGCTCACGCAGTTGTTGAAGGCTGGATCATACATTTGATGACTGCCCTGCATACTCTGGATAGTTTTTACCATTTCCGCAGCCTGCTGAGGAGTTACTTGGATTGCGACGGTGGCGGTAATGATCCGATCTTTGGAGAGAGCTTCCACATGTCCCGGTACTGACGAGGGTTGTGGAACTCCGTTGGCTAAGCCCGTAACCACTTCTTTAACTAGGGCCTTGGCCGCAGCTTTATCAGAGTCCGGCACAAGCCCGACAGGAGGAGCTCCGTTCACTCCGATAACGACGTGCCCCGCAGGGTTTCCATCCTCGCCCTTGACCTGTTCGATCACGACCGTCTGGAGACCTTGAGCCTGCGTCGTCTGCTGCGGTTGCTGGGGATCTTCTTGTTCTTTCGCCAAGGAGGGATTTTCGGGTTCGCCGCCTACGGAATCCTTTCCAGCCTGGATCATTGCATCTTCGTGGCCGTCGAGGTCGGAGAAGGTTTCGGGGTTGTCGCGGACCATGGCGTAGAGGTTGAGCGTCTGAGGATTCGTCAGATTGGCGTAGGGAACGGGGGCGGGGATGGCGGACCAGTCGGGCGAGATCCAGCGGCCGAATTGGGAGGAGTAGTAGCGGGCGCCGAAATCGTCGTTGTTGGTTTCTGCGTCGCGTTCTTTGCCGGTGAATTTGTAGTTTTGCGGGCAAGTGTTGGTGACCACGCGCTCGCCGCCGTAGGGGTAAAAGTCGGCGTCATAGCAGACGGTGCCGGTTGATGTGGTCATCACGCGCGAGCTGCCCAGGAAATCTTCCGCATAGTAGTAGATGGCGTTGCCGCTGACAACGCGGTGGGCGATGCGTTTGCCGCCGAAGAAAATATATTCGTCGGTGATGTTGCCGCTGGAATCGGATTCGTCGAGAATTTCGCTGCCTGCGCCGAACCAATAAATCTTGCCGTTGGATTTTTGCACGCGGTCGCCGTCACCGTCGTAGGTGTAGTTCACG
>DATNLE010000205.1:0-3294 GCA_035603035.1 Candidatus Acidiferrales bacterium
ATCCCTAAGGCGACGACATTGCGCGGGTGAAGCTGCGCAAAAGGTGGAGAAACGATTGATCCAGGAGCGCAGGGCAAAACCCGAACCTTTTCTGCATAAACCACAGAAAAGATTCGGCACCCCGCGGGTTTCAATCGTGCAGTGGTTCACTCCGGTGCCGCGCGGAAGGGTTGGCCACCCGCCGAGGACGTTGCGTCAGGCATTTTGTCACTTCAATGGTATTGAAGGGCTAGCCACGCGCCGACCCCTTGAAACGCTCACCATAGTCAAGATCACGAACCAGAGAAGCCCGTAAAACAGGATATTACTGCATAAGAACACGATGCTCCACTTGGGAGCACCAACCCCCGTATGGACACCCTCCGGGTAGAAAATCCGTGCGATCAGGAAGCCGGGAAAAGAGGCGGCGTCTATGATGTTATCTCGCACGGAGCTATACGGTAGGCACTTCTGGGCAATAGCCACGCACGCCACGGATACGCAGCCAAGCAACAACGAAAAAAAAGCTCTCGATGCCGCACCGACGCTAGTCTTCATGAGTTTGTTTCCCCCTTACATTGCATTTCCTTTCATTTTAGTGGCTGTGCTCGAGGCGTGACAGCCTGCTTGGCCGCAGCCTCGCCATACGTATCTTGAAAAGCCTGCTGAAGAGCGTTTACCGCGTTATTCATTTGCTCCGGTGTGATCGTCGATTCTGCTGCTTCATGAGCTTCGACTTCTGAGGGGGAGTACGGATTCCAAGGGAGTGGGTTTCCTTGAGAATCAACGTGCGCTGGCGAAGTACCATCGGCCACTGTGTGGGCTGCTTCACCGAAAGCGCTTAAGGATTTGTCATTGATATCTGATGCGTTCGCTGGGGTTCCCTTCTGATCGACTTGCGCTTCGTGCTCCTCAGTCTTCACGAAGTTTTGTGTCTTTTGCTTTGCCTCCGCTGGGTTCTCATCGGGAGCCCTCATCGAGTGCTTGTAACTGTTTTTCTCTGACTGGCAAGACAGGCAGTGGTCCATCGACGCACTCGCGGATTTTAGTACCGACCGTTCGTGATCAGATAGGCCCGGGAACGCTTTATCGATAATTTGGTTGTGAATGTCAGTCGGCCACTTGCCGTTTGCGTCCACCATCTTGAGTGGATTATTTCGTACATATGAGTACATGTTCCATTGCTGCGGGTCGACCAACTTCTCCTTCATGAGGTGCAACGGATCAGGGGACATGAAGCGGCCGAGGATGGAGGAATCGTATCTGGCGCCGAAGTTGTCGAGGTTGGATTCGGAGTCGCGTTCTTTGCTTGTGAATTTGTAGGTGTTGCCGCTGGAGGCGGAGAGGATGCGCTCTCCGCCGAAGGGATAGAAATCGGATTGGTCGAGGATCGCGCCTGCGGAACTCGCGACTACGCGAGATGTTCCCAAGTGATCGGCGGCGTAGTACACGACGTTGTTGGAAGAATCGCGGCGAGCGATGCGTTTGCCTCCTAAGAAAATGTATTCGTCAGTGAGGTTGCCGGAGAGGTCGGTTTCCATTAGCGCGTCGCTGCTGAGCCCATACCAACTATTATACGCAGTGGAGGCTACGCCGATTGTCATCGATTGTCATGAGGTTGCCCCATTCATCGTAGGTGTAGCTCTCGCCCCAGCAGTGCGTGGGGCCAGCACTCAACGTCACAACCGGCGCCCTCAAAAGCTAAGCGTTCACTTGAGTGGCGTGAGGGTGGGCCAGCGGCCCTAAGAATTATGCGGACCAAGTGAAGCTGACCTCACGCGCGGCGATATGTATACTCGAGTGCCATTCGAAGACAAATAGCGAATATCTCAGAATATCTGGCGCCAAAACTGAGCTGAGGTCCTCAGAGATTATTCCGGGCTCTGTTCGACTGAAACTAAACCACACACATCCCGCGTCGCGAAACGTCGACGCAGTGCCCGGAAACTCCGACACGACGTATTGCACCCCGTGAAAGATGATTTCTCCATCACGATATAGCAGTTGATTCTTATTTTCTTGTGAAAGACCAACTACAACCCTTACGAAAAGAGTGAACGCCGCCGACTCAAAGTCCCTCCTATACGACCGAATTTGGGCATCATGCAAACCCTCTGGCAGACTATTATCCAGTTCCTCAAGCGTCATTGAAGTTCACCCTGTTCCTTGCATCCTTAAAACCATAGAACGGAAGCAAAGGCTTGCTCACCCGACCGGAGCACTCCCGGCCGTAGGCAGCTATGTGTACGCGCCAAGTGCAAATCGTTTTACGGGATCGCGAGCACAAGTGATGCGCCTCCGGTTGCTGGGGCAAGCGCAATTGCGCCTATTACCAATGCCGTGCCAACGATTGCCGTACGATGGTCAGATACAAAATTGCCCATTCTTTCAAATGCGCTAGGGCCACTAGGCGCGGGGCTCCGCTCAGGGAAAGGCGAGCCAGGTCGAAGGTAATCGCCGACCCGATGTCCTGTCGGATCAATTTCATGCCAATGCCCCTGCTCTCCATGCGTGCCTGGACGTGCGTCGGGTTTGGCTGGATCGAACTCAATCTCGACACCATTGGGCCCACGAAACCTCCGCGGAATTTTCGGATTATCAGGATTCTTTTTGTCTTGTGGAGTCACGTCCTTCCATTCTGGACCTAGCCCGCTGGGGTCCGCCGGAAGTACCGGTTTCTTATCTTGCGTCGGAGACTGGGAGGTATTTGGGTCTTGCGACTGTTTCGCCTCGGTCGGATTTTCCGGCTGGTTGTTTACTTCGACCTTGCCCGCTTGCCCCATGGCGCCGTCGTGGCCGTCGAGGTCGGAGAAGGTTTCGGGGTTGTCGTGGACCATGGCGTAGAGGTTGAGCGTCTGAGGATTCGTCAGATTGGCGTAGGGGACGGGGGCGGGGATGGCGGACCAGTCGGGCGAAATCCAGCGGCCGAATTGGGAGGAGTAGTAGCGGGCGCCGAAGTCGTCGTTGTTGGTTTCCGCGTCGCGTTCCTTGCCGGTGAATTTGTAGTTTTGCGGGCAAGTGTTGGTGACGACGCGTTCGCCGCCGTAGG
This sequence comes from Candidatus Acidiferrales bacterium, assembly GCA_035603035.1. Taxonomy (GTDB): domain Bacteria; phylum Acidobacteriota; class Terriglobia; order Terriglobales; family Acidobacteriaceae; genus Sulfotelmatobacter. Next base: position 3,029 of record DATNLE010000205.1, read on the forward strand.
GATAGAAGTCGGCGTCGTAGCAGACGGTGCCGGTAGATGTGGTCATCACGCGCGAGCTGCCCAGGAAATCTTCTGCATAGTAATAGATGGCGTTGCCGCTGACAACGCGGTGGGCGATGCGTTTTCCGCCGAAGAAAATATATTCGTCGGTGATGTTGCCGCTGGAATCGGATTCGTCGAGAATTTCGCTGCCTGCGCCGAACCAATAAATCTTGCCGTTGGATTTTTGCACGCGGTCGCCGTCACCGTCGTAGGTGTAGTTCACG
>DATNLE010000249.1:0-2509 GCA_035603035.1 Candidatus Acidiferrales bacterium
GTTCGGCCTCACGTACGAGAAGTTCCGCTAAACCCATATCGATTTTCCCACCAAGAAATTCCGTGACGATATCTGGAACCGCCTCCATCAAAAGAACTCCGGCTGTGGCGTAGAAAGGGACGCCGGAGAATATTATTATCATCTCCTATTGACTGCCCCGATAAGCGTGAGCACACGCAGTGTGGTGTCTGAAAAGTTGGATCAGTTGGTATTGGACTGTCTAGTACTACTGGGTAACAAACCAAACATTTTGGTGTAGAATTGTTTTGTGGGATCACGCCTTTCCGCGCCAGGCCCACAAGAGAAACGCTTCGCGGCATATATGGAGGGCCTGGCGAAGGCCGCGGGGCACGAAGACCGACAGACACCGTTGAAGAATTACTGCAAGGGTCTACTGTTACCTGGCGAGCGCAAGAGCATTGAGCCGATGGCGGGCCGTCTGGATCCTGAGCACATCCAAGCGATGCGCCAGTCCCTGCACCATTTGGTGGCGAAGGCGCCCTGGAGCGATGCCGTACTTCTGGAAGAGGTGCGTAACTATGTGTTACCCGTCATGCAGAAGCAAGGACCCGTGGTGGCCTGGATCGTGGATGACACCGGGTTTCCCAAGAAGGGCAAGCATTCGGTCGGGGTCACTCGGCAATACTGCGGGCAAGTGGGGAAACAGGAGAACTGTCGAGTCGCGGTGAGCCTCTCGGTAGCGACCTGGAGTTCCAGTCTGCCGATTGCGTATCGTTTATATTTGCCTAAAGCATGGGCCGCAGATGCCGAGCGGCGCGAACAAACGGAGGTGCCGGAAGAGATCGAGTTTCAGACCAAGCCGGACATCGCCCTGGATCAGATCCGCACGACGGTCGCGGCAGATCTGGCCCGTGGCGTGGTGCTGGCCGACGCCGCCTACGGCATGAATACCGACTTTCGCGATGGACTCACTGCACTCGGCCTGCAGTATGTGGTGGGCGTGCAGAGTTCGATGACGGTCTGGGAACCGGGCCAGCAGCCCTTGCCCGCCAAGCCTCGCGGAAAAATAGGACGACCTCCGCGGCTATGGCAACGGTCCATCGGTCACCAACCGGTCTCAGTGAAGCAGTTGGCGATGAGTTTGCCATCCACGGCCTTCCAACAAATCACGTGGCGGGAAGGCACAGATCGGAAGTTGCGATCCCGCTTCGCCGCCGTGCGCGTACGCGCCGCTCATCGGGATTACGAGAAAGCGGAACCTCACGCGGAGGAATGGTTGCTGATCGAATGGCCGCGCGGGGAGGCCGAACCCACTAAGTACTGGATGGCGACGCTGCCTCAGAACACCAAGCTCAAGGCTTTGAGCAAGATGGCCAAACACCGTTGGATCATCGAACGGGATTATGAGGAGTTGAAACAAGAGTTGGGGCTGGGCCACTTTGAAGGTCGCAACTGGCGCGGGTTCCACCACCATGCCACGCTTTGTATCGCAGCCTATGGGTTCCTGGTGGCCGAGCGGAACCGTTTTTCCCCCTCTGCCCGCGTCGGTCATCTTGGATTCGTCGCCCCCAAGCCGGCGCAGGACTTCCGGCCACGCGGGTCGCCGGGTGCGCCCCGAGCGGCATAACCCTCACTCGATCGCAACACTGCGAATCACTCTGGCGCACCGATTACTGCGGCAACTGCCTCATTGCCCATTTTGCGGATCGCCTCCGGGCTGAGCGTCGCTATCGAAATCCACTTCATCAATGCAGGTTTGCCGTTCGGCACGTGGCTCGGTGTGCCAAGGCCCCGTGCGCAACTCGACATGGTTGAGTTTCTCTACGGCAAGGCAACGCCAGACACCGCCACCCTGGGGTACCAGGGGCCCGACAGTATTACTACCCCCTCCGAACTGATAGCAGAAGACATTCCGTCGGCCGGACTTTCGTCCTCCCACATGAGGGCAAAGCAGCCTCGGTTGTCCATCATAGGTGGCTGCTACAGGCTGCCTGCGAATTGCCGCACGTCGGAGGAGTTCGTAAATCTCGCTCACGGCCCATGCTTCGGCAGGTTTCGGTGTCATATAACATCAGGATACGCCTAGCATGGGGGGTGATGACTTTGGGCATTTTATGACCCAGTAGTACTAGTTTCTAGCATTACTTTTTGGCCCGCTGTTCCTGAAGACCTGTAGCTATGCGCCGTGGGCAATTAAGCTGTGCCTCAACGGGCATGAGTGGGCCAAGCGGCAACTGAAGAAGCAGAAGATCCGCTACGAAGCCTTGGACAACGGATTCTGGTCGTGCGCCGAACCAGAGCAACTACAGCAGATCTGCGATTGCCTGGGGCCGGAGCACATCGCACGACTTTTTTGGAAGTGGCTGCAGCGGGTGCCTCTACCCCTGCGAGATCCAGAGCGCCAAGCCGGCTATGACTGGGATCTGTCGATTTGACAGATGGAAGTCAGCCTGACGCAGATCTTCGATCGGCCCGTACGTGGGCGTGAGTTCTTTGAGGAAGTTATCCGCGACAACCTGGACCTAGGCCGGCCAGATCGAGTGCAGTT
>DATNLE010000250.1:0-4674 GCA_035603035.1 Candidatus Acidiferrales bacterium
GACAATCGTCGGGAATCGAGACAGCCAGGGCGGCACTACAGTGGATGTCTACTGGTCTACTGGCCGTTCGCAGTATCGGAATATTACGCGGCACGGTCATGGCGGCGAGCGCCGCTCAATCGGGACAGGTGTGATGTGATACCGGATCTCTCGTCTTTGTTAACGAGTCGGATACGTGGGCTTCTTGCCTCGTTATTAATAATGAGAGCATAGAAAACTGTCAGCATGAAGAAAATCGCAGCGCTGCAAATGCTCGCGATACAATCGATCCGATCATATTAAGGACGACATTTGGGCGTCGTATTCCATTTCACGACAGCAACCCTCGTCGGGAGTTTTTTTCTACCAAATGAGTGGCAGAGCTTATGCCTGTCTCTTACTAAGAAAGTACGGTTGGCGTTTCTTATCTCAGTTTCTTATCCAGGGTCCGGTTCGTCTGAGAGCTGCGGGTGATCGTGGGTCGGAAAAGCTACTCACTCCCTACAGCACGGTTCGACTCCGTTGTTTCGAGTAGCCAACCACGGACCCCGCCATGCTCTTCGGCCGGGCCTGACTTCCTGGTCACTGCACAAAACTCGATAACCTTTCCCAGTCTTGGCTGAGAAACACGACGAAGGTTCTTTGGTACGTAAAACTCAATCACCTTTTCCATGCCAGTCTCCTTAATGTGTGGGTCTCGGGTGGGGACTGCAATCAATTTTCAAATTCTGATCGCCCTACCAAAACCCGTCCGCAGTTACAGCCACTTGGAATCACGCAATGGAGGTTTGCGCAAAGTGCTTTACAAAAGCGCACAACCCATCCGTGCCGTTGTCGCTCCCAAGTCGCCCACGGCAAACTATATGAAGGCAACCGACGGACCAAACCGAAGCGCTCGCGACGTTTCCTAGATCGCTGAATTTAATAAAGAAGAAAAAGTAAGCTGAGGACGGTGTCGAGAAATGTCGAAGACAATCGACAGCCGTCGACGATTGCTGACGGAGGTGGTAGTGAGTCTAAAAGCAGCAGAACGGCCCGAGCCCAGCCGGGACGTTATCCAGGAAGGCTGTCTGATGAGGATCACGCAACTTTTCGCGGGTCGATGCCCAGCTTCTTCATACGGGAGATCAGCGTCGTGCGCTTAATGTCCATGCGTGCCGCGGCACCGTCAGGGCCTGCTACTCGCCCGCTTGTAACTTTCAGGATGCGTAGGATCTCATTACGTTCATTAGCTTCGCGCGCGCCCACCACCGAAGAGTTTTGGCCGTTGTTCCCCAGTTCGGCGATCGGAGCTTGCAGTGCGGGCCCGTGGGTAAGGATCACGGAACGCTCGATGAAATTCTCGAGTTCACGAATATTCCCCGGCCAATGCCAACTCGAGAGCTTCCTCTGGGCTGCAGCGGGAATCGATTCGATCTGCTTCTTCATGCGGCGGCCGTACTTCTGCGTGAAGTAGCGGACCAGCAGCGGAATATCTTCCGGGCGTTCTCGCAAGGGCGGGATGCGGATCGGAAAAACGCTCAAGCGATAATACAGGTCGCTGCGGAACTGACGATCCTCCATCATTTTTTCGAGGTTGCGGTTGGTCGCCGCCACCAGTCGCACATCGACTTTCTTGGTTCGGTTGCTACCCAGCCTTTCAAATTCGCGTTCCTGCAGAGCGCGCAAGAGCTTCGGCTGGAGCTCGATCGGAATATCTCCCACCTCGTCGAGAAACAGCGTGCCTTGATCTGCGAGCTCAAGCCGGCCGTTCTTCTGCGCAATCGCGCCTGTGAAGGCGCCTCGTTCATGTCCAAAAAGTTCGCTCTCCAGCAATCCGCTCGGAATCGCGGCACAGTTGAGCTTTACGAAGGTGCGCTCCTTCCGTCCGCTGCGCTCATGCACGGCGCGCGCGATCAGTTCCTTTCCCGTGCCGGTTTCGCCCAGAAGCAACACCGTCGAGTTACTGGGAGCCACGGTTTCCACCAGATTCAAAACATGGCGGAGTCCCGAACTCTGCCCCACAATTCCTTCAAAGTCCATCTCGCCGCGGATTTCATCTTCCAAGTACAGTTTTTCCTGCGCGAGCTTGTCTTTTAATTCGGCGATCTCTCGATAGGCCAAGCCATTCTCTATGGCGATTGCCACTTGCCCCGCAGCCTGTAACAAGAAAGCAACGTCTTCGGGACTGAACGAGTTCTCGACCCGGCTGGCAAGTGTCAGAACGCCAAGCGTCCGGCCACGACTGATGAGAGGCAGTGCGCAACCGGACTCGATGGCTTCAGCATGAATTTCAGGAGTTACCTCGGAAGTTAACACCTCATTCATCACATCCAGAACGCGAGGCTTGCGGGTCTTGAAAACGTTACCTATCACAGAGCCCTCGATTGGGTGCAACGAACCCTCCCTGAAAAATCCCCTGCCTGCGGGAAAGTCCATCGCCAGTTGGCGGAGATGGGACTCGTCCGCGTCCGGTACCCACACCCCGACGGCGTCGCAGCCCATGACTTGGCGAATGCTAGCCGAAATCGTGCGAAGCAGATCGCGACACTCTAAGTTCGACACCAGCGTGTTCGTCATGTCCAGGAGCAGCTTGAGTCGGTCGTTTTCGCGTTCCAGGTCCGGCCTCAGGGTCGACGAACCTTGCGGGCGGAGTAAATTATCTGGCATCAGCAACGAGTCCATCATTAAACCTCCGGGTCAGCGTCGCAATCGTTGCACGTACCAATCGCATTGGCCGCCCGAAACACTGCTCCATGGCCCGCGCTTACAACTCCGAGATCGTGCAACGGAACGACGAGTCCCTGCTCCGTAATCTGTTTGATCTGATGTAGCGAAGAAGCAAAACGCTTCGGAGAAAAATGTCGTAATCTTCGCCACCTGTCGAATCGAGTGTCCATTCGTTCGACAATCCATCCGCCCCGGTTTCCTGCATCCGTTGCGTAACCTCCAAGTGCTCAGGTATTTGACGAGGGCGCTAGCGCAAACGCAATTTTGGCATCGCACATGCCCGTATTGATGGGCAAAACGGTTCGCGCCGGCGCGAGCATCGCGACTGCGAATCGTAAGCACAGATTCAAGTACGGAGGAATTTACATCATGCGACGAACTGCGATTATGCTTGCAGGTTTGGTCCTTCTTTTAACACTCGGCGCTTCGGCTCAGGAAGACCGCTCGGAGATCAGTCTCGAAGGCACGGGCTTTTTTACAAGGGATACCAGCGGCCAGGGAGTCTCGAGGACCACCTCTGACACCGGCGGATTCCTGTTGGGATACCGTTATCATATCAACCGTTGGATAGCCGCCGAAGGGGACTATGGTTTCGACCGAAATACGCAAAAATATTTCGGTAGCCTCGGAGAATCGAGAGTCCAGGCTAACGTGCACGCAGTAACTGGGGATGTAGTGGTGAACCTTCCGCTGCCCATTAGAAAGGTCAGCGCTTACGCACTCGCTGGGGGCGGCAGTCTGATCTTTGATCCCACCGGCAACAGCGGCGGATTCGCTCCCGGCGCGGGCACTCAGGCCAGGGGGGCCTTCCTGTACGGAGCAGGTGCTGATTATGCCTTGACTCGACACTTCTCTTTGCGCGCTGAATATAGAGGTTATGTGTACAAAGATCCGGACTTCGGACTTAGGCCCTTGAACACCGATAGCTGGACGCACACGGCGCAACCCTCCGCTGGAATCGTCTTTCATTTCTAGAACCGCTTGGGCAGTCGGGTGATCAATCCCTCCCTCCATCTTTCCCCGGCTGCCCCACGATTCGGGTGACTCGAGTCACGAGACGTCAGTTTTCTCGAGAATCATTCGAAGGGGGGACCTGGCCCCCTGCTCGGTTGAGGAAGCGGAGTGATACCTTCTCGGGCTCCCTAGGCACCGCAGCCTTAATCATTGCGCCTGACAATACAAGCATTAGAATGACGCTCCGGTGATTCCGAAGAGTCGTGAGTGTTGATTTTCGGCAGTGCTCCAGAGTCGTTTAAGATAAGATTGCATTGACGCCGACCCGCGCACCCCCAGCGGGTTAGGCTAGTATTCTCCATGCTTTGCCCAGCCTGCAAAACGCCGGTCCCTCTGTCGGAGTCTCAGTGCCCGGCTTGCGGTACAGCTACGCCAGTGGATGCGGCTGAAACACAGATCGACGTTGCGAACAGAAACGACGATCTGACCATTGATGACATTCAGGCAGGGGGCTGGTCGAAGCCTTTCACAACCTCCGATGCCAATTCGTACCGACGTGTCTCGCTGATTCCCGGCTCCATCCTGGGCGGTCGCTACAAAATTTTGAAAATGCTGGGCGAAGGCGGGATGGGCTCCGTCTTTAAGGCTCACGATGAAGAGGTTGACCGGATTGTGGCGCTGAAAGTGATTCGCCCCGAACTGGCCAGCAGCATGGATATTCTGCAGCGCTTCCGCCAGGAGTTGGTGCTCGCGCGGCAGATTACGCATCGCAACGTCGTCCGAATTTATGATCTCGCCATTACTGACGGAGTGCGCTTCATCAGTATGGAATACATCGAGGGGGAGGAACTCGGTGAGATTCTAAGAAATCGCGGCAAGCTGCCTACCAAGGAAGCCGCGGAAATCATGTTGCAAGTCTGCTACGGTTTGGCGGCTGCTCACGGGGCGGGTGTGGTTCATCGCGACCTGAAGCCGCAGAACATTATGATCGATAAACAAGGCCGCGCGGCGGTGATGGATTTCGGCATTGCC
>DATNLE010000251.1:0-11183 GCA_035603035.1 Candidatus Acidiferrales bacterium
CCGCCCGATGTCGCCAAAGGACTGCTAGGCGTGCTCAACGGCAACCCGGTTTATGTGTTCTGGACCGGCAACGGGGAAGAGCGCACGGCGGTGAGCCATTGGCAGGACGATTTTCGCAAGCTGTTTAAGGACGCTGGCATCACGTCAGAGGGAAACATGGTGAGCCACAGATTACGGGACACGTTCGCCGTGGATCTTCTGGAAAAAGGCGTCCCGCTTGAGGAAGTCTCCAAGCTGCTAGGACACGAATCCATCAAGACAACCGAACGCAGCTATTCAAAATGGATGAAGGGCAGGCAGGACCGGCTAGATAGTCTCGTAACCGGCACGTGGGAAAAGAAACGCAACAGCTAGAGCGCTTTCTTTTTCTTACTAGGCGCGGGGAATAACCCGATATCCTCATCGGGCGGGCAAGTGCAGGGCTTCCTAGAAGCATCGCCCGGCAATTCGCGGAGGTATTCGCACGCAGTCCTATCGGCCATTCTCTTGTGGAATTGGTCCCTTAACTTGTCGTGTGCATCCCAAGCCGCGAGCGTCCGACACCGTAGGCACACTACGTCATCGTACGTCGCAAAAAACTCTGTGAATTCCTCAGCCGCGTTAATTTCGTCCCCTGGCTTTCTCTTCACGTCCTCAAGGACGCTCCAATATTTCTCGTACATATCGCCCCATGCTCGGTTGGTTGCCATAGCGAAAGATCCTAGTTATCAACCACTACACGCATTTGTGCAAAGCTACGCGGATTATCCTGCCCCCGCTCTCTAGCTTCCTCGTATGTGGCAAACGGCCCGCCAGCGAGTGTCCGTAAGAGCTGCTTAGATCCGTGTCCAACCCACTCTCGATTGACCCACGATCTACCCCACGGGATTGCTAATCCTTGCGCTTCCGTTTCATCAAACGCCTTCAGGCTGTCACGGTGGTAATAGGCTTCAAGGCCGCACACCGAACACTTCCAGTTGACCCCGCTCAAATCGAAATCCGGGACGGCGTTGGGGTTCTGATCCGGGCAGCGGTTGATGCACAGTTTGCGTTCGCATTCCCCGCACTTGATTCCGTAGACTCGCGTCATATCACTTAATTTAGTGGTCATATAAGATATGGTCCTCCCACTCTCAAGGATAGGATGTTCGCTAGCAATAAGGGAAGTCACTTTAGTGACTCCCTAGTCCCGCGTCCTGACGGTTGGGTAGCTGCGCACTAGCTTGCCATTGCCGGACTTGAAATTCCTCAGATCCGGCTTGAGCACAATCTTGGCGCTTATATCCCACGTCATTACAGTTTGATCCTTGAATGTGACAGCGATATGGAACCCGTCATCGGTATGCCACTCCTGGACGGAATCCACAACCTTGTCCCGTACCTCTGGATACTTATTTCGCATAAGAGGCAGGATTCTAGCACGGGGTGCTAAGCCCGCCGATTATTTTTTGTGTTACCGAAATATTTATTTTCTGCTTTGCTCATTTTGTCAATGATCCACAAGACGCTGAGTTAGTAGGGACTTCCATCCTTGCAACCCACGCCGGGCGCGGCATGGTGTTTTCCTTTAGGGTGCCAAAAGAATTGGTTCTAGTTCACACCATCTAGTGTTTTCATCGCCTTAGGCAGCGCATTTTCCCCGCTCCTAGCCATTTACTAGCACAAACTTTTCACGCTCTGGTTTGTGCCATCCCGCGAAGGACGCGAGTATTGGACTGTAGTAAGTGGACTTACTAAATGGCAGTGTTAGTTAACCACTGAAAAAGGATTCGCTATATGCAGATCGAAGACAAACACGATTGGATCGCGAAGTGGGGACAGCACGCCGTAGTAATCCTTGGCAACGTGGCGAAGCGCGATTATGAAGTTGTGGACCTGGAGGCGGGACCACTCGGACCTGAATATCATGCGAACTTTGCAGAGCGGGGACTTGGCTACGTTGCCACGTTCGGCCTAATGCTCGGACAGTTTCGCTACGCGTATGCCGTGCCGCTTGAGGCTGAGGTCATTGTTACGTTGGCCGAAGACTACTCCCGGTTTGTGCTCGCCAAACTAACCAACCCTTCCAGCAAACGTCCGGATGACGGCGTGGAGTGGCTTGCGAAGTTGTGGTCATTGGAAGACCACCGAATGGGGAACTAAGGGTTTGGCTATTTAGCCCGGCACGGGCGGAGCCGCAATCCGCCCAAACTTTTGCTCAGCCTTGGAACGTGTGGGCCGGGCAAGGGCCGGTACTCAGACCGGCCCGACAATTTTGATGAGTTGCTTGTGTAACGACGCAAGCCAGTCTCGCTAGCTCAGGTGCTAAGTCCACGAAGCCTAGGCGAGAGAGTTGTCCGGCCACAAAGGGCCGGGCCAAGCACGCTAGCCGCCGCTACAACTCGGCATATCAGGCGTGTGCTGAAAAACCGGAAAGCCTTAGAGCGTGGTGCACACCGCCTATAGGCGGACGGTTATCTCACAAATGAATTGAGGAATACTTTGAACCTATTCGAACTTAAGAAACAGCGCGAACATGCTTTGGCTAAAGCCGACAGCATTGTCCAAGCGGCAGAGACAGCACGCCGGACGCTTACCGCCAATGAGGACATGGAAATTGCCACGTGCATGGCTGCGGTCACTAGCATCAATCCCCGTATCAAAGAGATTGAGTCTAAGAACACAATCCGCTCCATGTTTCCGGACGGTGCCGTTATCGTTGACGGCGGGCGGAGATACCAAGTTAACAAACCAACCCCACAGCTATCTGCCGAGTACGCGGATGACTTTTATCAATACGTGGCAACCCGTGGGCAGCGCGTAGGCGCGGCTCTGTACGAAGGATCTTCCCCGGCTGGAGGCTATGCAGTTCCCGTCACCGTGGACGATCAGATTGTGCCGTTGGCTCCACAGGAAATGTCTGTGAGGCAGTTGGCTCAAATCATCCCCACGGTTAGCGACATTAAGATTCCGGTCAAGGCCAGCTTCGGCGTTGCTACCGCAAAGGCAGAAACTTCGTCCTTCACGGAATCCGACCTGTCCCTTACTCAAGTCACGCTGTCCGCTTACATGGCGGGCATTCAAGAGAATGTGTCTTGGGAACTGGCGCAAGACGTGCCAGCGTTCCAGGCGTTCGCTGTGACTGACATGATTCTCGCGCAACAGATGTATGAGGAAAATCTCTACATTAACGGCACGGGCAGCGGGCAGGCGCAAGGGCTGATTAACAACGTAGCTCCGGCAACCTTTGAGGAGCCGGATGCTAACAGCAACCTTGTTTCCATCAATGGCACGCTGGACATTATCGGCAAACTGAACTCAATGTACCATCCCGGAGCATCTTGGTTGATGAACAGAACAACGTCCATCGTGATCCGCAAGGCGCAAGTTCAGTCCAACCTGTATACCCCCGTGTTTACCCGCGTGGGTGACCAGGACTTCCTTCACGGCTACCCGGTTGCGTACGCAGCGGCCATGCCGACAGTGGCACGCGGCGCGGCTCCTATCCTGTTCGGCAATTTCAAAATGGGATACGTGATTGGTGACCGTGGTGGCAGCGGTATTAACGTCAAGGTCCTGGACCAGCCCTTGGCCACGCAAGGTTTGATTGTGCTTCTCTGCTACAGACGTACCGATGGAAGGGTACGCCGGTCGGAAGCAATCCAGCAGTACCAAATCTCAGCCAGCTAACCGGCTGATTAACTTTGGCGGGACATCACGACACCGTACCGGGACGGCCATCACAGAGACCCGCTAATCAAAGACTCTGTGATGGGCTACTCGGAATCTGTCTTCGGCGTACAGAATCCTAAAAACCGCCGTAACAAACCGGAGTGGCTGTCATTGGGAGAGATGGCAGCCAACTCCAACATTTGCGAAACACCTAGGAAAGCGCAACGCCTGATAAGTGAACGTATCTTTCACGTTCTCAACGAACTAACCAATTCTCGTGCATTCGTAGAGTGGCCGCCCACCCAAACAATCAGGGCAGAAAGGTGGTAACCCATGTGGCTAAAGCTACGTTGGGCACGTTTTTTCACATTGGCCGGTTGGCATTGGACTCTCTCACCTAGACCCGGCTTCGATTTTGAAGTCTCATTCCCATGTCAGCACAGTGAGTGCTACGGCAATCACACGCTCATTGTCCGCGTTGTGGACAAGTGCCATGAGGCATTGGTCATCAAGCACCGAGAAACGTTTAGCTACGCCTATAACATTCCGCATCCCGCGCTCTTTGGCGACGGTCCCGAAAATACCTTTTGGGAGATGTCGCACGGTGCGGGCGGCGGTGAGGAGCAAGTAGACGATTGGATGACTTCGCCACGTGGGGACGTTAATAAGTTGTGGGAGCGTTCTGCCCATGACTAACTTCCTGGACATCGCACTAGAACACGTGGCGCGTGGTTGGCACGTTCATCCGCTCAAGCCATCCGGCAAAATCCCGATTACGGACCACGGCAAGAATGATGCCACGCTAGACATAGACGCCTTGCGTGCGTGGTGGACGCGAACGCCTAACGCAAACGTGGGCGTGTCCTGCGGACCTAGCGGCCTGTGCGTGCTGGACGCGGACCACGGGCTAAAGGATGAGGCAGACTTCAAGGCGTGGCGTGACCGCAACGGATTGCCGGTAACCTATACCGTGCGTTCGGGCCGCCGTCCGGAGTTTGGCGTCCAGAGCTATTACGCGGGCAGTCTCAAGGATGGAAAATTCGAGCTGGACGGAGTGACCGGCGAGATTAAGAGCCTTGGCGGTTTGGTGCTCGCTGCCGGTTGCATTCATCCCGACAGCAAAGAGCGTTATTACGTCCTGGAGAATGCGCCGCTCGCGCCGGTCCCATCCATCATTGAGCAATCCCGCAAGCACACAAACGCGGAAGGCAAACGCGAATGGAACTTGCCAGTACATGATGGCGAAGGCCGGGACGCTTTTCTAATCAGTCAAGCCGGAAAGCTGCGAAACGCCGGAGCATCAGAAGTCATAATCCGCGCACAGCTTGAAGAGTGGAATGCAGACCCGTCCATCATGGCAGACCCGAAGCCCGATGCGGACCTGGACCGCATTGCGCGAAGTGCGGCACGGTATGACGTGCCCGCGCCGGAGCCTGTGGTTACCATCGGCAGCAAGAAAGAAGAAAAGAAAATCGTCTTGGATTGGCGGGAACGCTACCACACAAAAGACGAAATGGAGAACGCGCCGCCGATTAGCTTCCTGATTGACGGATTCTTACAGTGCGAAGGCATAACCGGCCTTGCGGCTCCAGTGCGCGAGCGAAAAAGTCTAATTGCGCTCAACGTTGCCCATGCTCTGTTAACAGGTGAAAAGCTGTTTGACCACTTCGCGGTTGTGAAGAGACCGGCTCGCGTTCTGTACTTGTGTCCCGAAGTCTCACTCGGTCCATTTACGGACAGACTGCGAAAAATTGGCTTGATGAGTTACGTGAGCGAGACGCTATTTTGCCGCACGCTCAGCGCTCAAGGCCATGTGGACCTGGAGGACTTGAAAGAAGAATTGCCGGGTAGCGTGGTCATCCTGGACACAGCCATTCGCTTCATTGAAGGCAAGGAAAGCGACTCAGCCGATATACGGGTATTCGCGGACACTAACTTTGCGTTGCTGAAAGGTGGCGCGGATTCCGTCTTATTGTTGCACCACTCGCCTAAAGATTCGGTTGGCGACGTAATGACGCTGGAAAACGCATTGCGTGGCAGTGGTGACCTTGGAGCGTTTTTATGCTGTTGCTGGGGGACGAAGCTTCAGGACCCGGCCACTCCGTATCAGTCCGCAAGTTACCTGGAGAATTTGAAACAACGTGATTTTGAAAGCCAACCGTTTGAAGTTACGTGCGGTCCTGATTGCCGTCTCCATATCATCGGCAACCCCACAACGCAGTCTGTGGAATTGAAGACCCGGCGCGGCAAGCGAGCTAACAAAGATGGCAAGGATGATGTGGCAATGGCGTTTCTCAAAGCGCATCCCGAATTGAGCATCCGCGAAGCTGCTAGACAGCTTAAGGAAATGGGTATCAAGGGGCGCGGTAAGGATTGGGTGTCTGTAAAGCTCCGTGAGCTGTCTGGCACGGGCGTGCGTATTTATGAAACGCCATAACCTATCTGTTCGTTCTCACACAACCCCGAAGGGGTGTGAGAGACGACGGATGGGACAAGAGTGTCTGTCTGTATGGTTTCCTTAAGCAGACGACGACAGAAAACTAAACGGAGCGCCATGACAAAACTCCACGATTTAGGCTCTAGCGGAACGCCTAGACAGCGCGGCAAGAATAGCAACAAATACCAGCCAGATCCGCCTGAGCTGTCCATTGTGAAGGTTGGCGCTGATACCGTGCCGTATGGCATGGAAGTCAGCCGGAACGGGTCAACCGTTTGGGCGGCGTATCACAACGGGCAGTTTGTAGCTGTGGGAGCCACAGCAGACGAAGCGCGGCGCATGTTCTATGCGTGGTTCAATCGGACATATAGAGGGGCGAAGCAATAGCGAAAGGAAGGGCAAGTACCCTGAAAATGTTGACCATGAATGCCTCAGCGCCCGCCGCATCCGTTTTTCCCATACAAACAAGAATATTTCAAATTTGAGAAACGTTGCAAACAAAAGGCGAACAAACAAAAGTTGTGGCTAGGGTAGCGCCATCATCGGCCAAACCGCCGCGTATGGCTTTCGTAACGCAAGGAAACGGCATCAGAAAGGGCAAAATAGACAGATGAAATACTACATTTATGGCTTGATTGACCCACGGGACTACAAAGTCCGCTATGTGGGCCGAACATCACAGCGAATGAACCAACGTCTGGCCCACCACATATCTGCGGCCAAGCGTGGCAACACGAAGCCCGTTTATGAGTGGATGCGCTCACTTCAGCCACTCCAGCCTTGGCTTGTGTGCCTGGAGACATGCGTAGGTCTCGCTAAGAAAACGAGCGGCCTAGGATGGCGGGACGATGCCGAACCCGCCGAAGTGAAGTGGATTAAACGTTTTCGGCGCGATTGTTTCAATAGCATCACGGCTGAGAGTGGCAAAAGGGATTGGCAAAAACTGGTTAACCTGGAATAGTGCTACCCTACCGCTTGCGGCGGGTATTCTCCATATTTCGGAGACTGCGGCGAGTGGCCCACGCTATGGCTCCAAAAATAGAGCCGCAAAAAAGGATCATCCCCAACACGAATTCCCATAGGACGCCGCCCGTATAGGTCGCGACCAAGATCATTGCAGCCGATACAAAGACGAAAATTGCCAAGACAACCAAACCAGCTTTGGCGGAGGTGCTGGAGGGGCCTTTCCCTAGATTGCGCCAGAATCGCGCCTCATTTTGGACCGTATCAGGAAACACGACATTGCGCTGACGTGCTTCCACGTCGCGGAGCCACTCTTCTCGTTGCTTATGTTTTCCGTGCATCACTTCTGCTTCTTAGGCTTGGCTCCGCGTTTCCGGCGGTTTTACCGAAAAATGACTTGCGGAAAAAGGTAACACGCCTTAGAATTTCGCCCCGGAGCGCAATCCGCTCAAAGTCTTGAAAACAGTGGTTGGGGCGAACCCACGTTACCCTTTCGAGTAAACACGCTTTCCAAGCGTGCGCCTTCAGCCACTCGGCCATCTCTCCGGCAAGATTCGGAATAACAGCTTGTTGAGGAATGGCGCCAATTGCCAAGTGGCAGCCACTGAACATCCGACGTGTTTCATTCTATGGGCGTTGGCCCGTCAGCGCAAATCGTGGAGCGCTGATCGCAGGTGAATTTCAGCTTTGGTTGAGTGGCAAACGTTAGCTCAGAAGAGTTTATTCGGACCCATCGAATCGGGACTAGCTGAACTTGAGGCCGACGACGCGCTCGACGTAGAGGCTCCCGCCGCGGCGCCTGCGGCTGCGCTGTTGGATGCAGGAGCGGCAGAGGTGCTTTCCGCTGTAGCAGCGGTTGCAGGAATCGGGGGCGGCTTAACGCCATCGACGACGTGGTGGCTCAGACAATAGAGCGCTAGTTCCAGACGATCGGCGACGCCCAGTTTGTCATACACTTTGCGCAGATAATTCTTTACAACTTGTTCAGTTGTCCCCACCCGTATGGCGATCTCTTTATTCTTCATGCCCTGCGTTACACAAGAAACGATCAGGGTTTCCTTGGGCGTGAGCTGAACTTTGGGACGCGCTCCGGAAGGCCGCAGGTTGTGGCCGCGGAATGCTTCCATCACCCAGTGAACCGCCTGGTTCTCGAGCCAAGGTTCTCCGGCGGCAACTTTGCGCAGGCAGTCGACCAGCACCTCGGGTTCAACTTCGCGCGATAAAATGCCATGCGCCCCGCGGCGGAAAAGATCCAGAGTGAGCTGTTCGTCAGACGCGGGGGTGACGACGACGATTTTGATTTCCGGCGCCTGGCGCAGAAGTTCCGTCACCGCTTCAACAGGGTTAGCCGCTAAGGCGGATTCAAAAATCAAAACGTCCGCAGAAAATTTTGTGACTGCAGATTGGGTCTGAGGAAGGGTTTCGGCTTGACCGACAACGCGGATATCGTCTTCGAGTGCGAAGATCTTGCGCAAACCGGCGCGAAAGATAGCCTGAGAGTCAGCCAGGATCACACGGATCAGGCGGGCCGAGCCGCCATCCTCGTGAACCCCGTGATTTTCATCGATACTGACCGTGCTGGCCATCAGTTTCCTTTTGTCTTAGGTTCGCTCGAAATGGTATTCGTCAATCACGACGCCCACGCCTCGGCGCCCTTTGTCCTCAAAGCTGCGAACGACGCGGCCGTGGCAGTCGATCTGTATATCGGAACGCGAACCCACGACATCGCCCGGAAGCAGGATGGTGAAGTCCACGAGCGAACCCACGGGGACGTCTCGATCCATGGCGAAGAGAACGCCGTTGGCTGAGATGTTTTGAGTCTCCGCCGAGCACGCGCCGCTTGTCGATTTCAACTCGACAGGTAAATGCAGCGGAAAACGAGGAGCACTCTGCATTTCAGCGTAGTGCTTGGTCGCAGTCTGCTGCTGCGGTTCCGCTGCCAATTGTCGCTCTGTCGCTTCGCCTGACACTGTCCCGACGAACCTTCCTTCCGGATCGGCAAAAACGACCGTCCGGATTTCCAGAAAATTCTTTCCGTCAAGTTTCTTGACGATTAAGGGCAGCCTACACCCGAGAATCAGCCTGACAAAGTTACGGAAGTCACGGAACGATAGGGCGTTAACTGCTTGAGGATGAGAGGATTACAACGAAAATGACCCAGTCGTTCCGTGCAAAAAGTGAGGCTGAGGATCGAATCCTTCTCGACCTAGAACTTGGTCACTTCCGTGAAGTTAAAATCTCGAATCTTCATGGCGGGTACGACCATATCGAACGATTCTTCGCCACAAGAGCGGAGAGGCATACTCATGGCCGCGACGTTTGAAAGCATTTGGATAAGGCTTTGGTTGAAGCGAAAATTGCGGATACCCTTCCGCACCTGTCCGTTTTCCACTAGAAAAGTCCCGTCGCGAGTCATGCCGGTAACGATTTTTTCGTAAGGATCAACTTCGCGGATGTACCAGAACCGGGTGACCAGTACGCCGCGTTCGGTGGAGGAAATCATCTGAGCGAGAGTTTGCGGATTTTGCGGATTAGTAAAGACGATGTTGACCGGCATCTCGCCCGTTTCGTTGGGCAGGGGAAATCCGTGGCCGGTGGCCGCGATCGGTCCGACCTTGTCTTTATATTCTGAACGTTTCATGCGCTCGGCAGTTGCCCGCGCGTAGACCACCCGCTTGACGATTCCATTCTCGACCAGCTGCACGCGCTGCCGCCGCATGCCTTCGCCATCGAAGGGACAGCCGGTTTGTAAGGGATGAGCGACGTCGTCCCAAATGGTGACGTTCTCGCCGAAAAGTTGGCTACCGATTCGACCGGTGAGGAATGAGCGTTGGTCGAGGATCGCGATACCGGAATAATCCCAAAACATGAAGCCGACAAGGTCGAGCACGGCAGCTGGCTCCAGAATTACTGTGTACTTCCCTGCCGGGATCTCCGCTGGATTCGCGGAGTCGATTGCTTTCTTGGCCGCAATCTCGGCCAAGTGGAGCGGATCGAGATTAGTTAGGTCGGGCGAGTTAGCCTTCTGCCAGCCAGAAGAATCAGCGCCAATCATGGTGATGGAAACTTCCGCTAGGGTTTGCGTGTGCCAGCGGCTGAGACCGCACGAGTTGAAGACGCCATCGACGGATTCGGAACTGGAAAAAATGCCCGCGCTGGTTAGTTTGTATTTCTGCGCCACATCGACGATATTCTTTACGCCGACAGCGCGCATCTGCGGCGTGATGGCAGCGGTTTGTGCAAAGTACCGCGAAGGAAGCTGTGGTGCTTCCGATCCGCTATCCGCATTGCCGGCGGCCTCTCGCGAATCCGCCATGGGCAATAAGTCAGAATCTGGATGCTGTACTCTTGCCAGACTCTCCGACGATGCAACTACACGACGCAAACTATCGTCGTCAAATTTATTGGTGAAGGCGCGAGCCGTGCGTCCGCTAAAGACGGTGCGAACGGAGAGGACATGGTTTTCTTCGGCGACATTTTGATGAATTGTGTTATTCGCGAATCGGGTAAGGGCAAAACTTCCACCGGAGAATAAGACCTCAACCTCATCGGCGGCCGAGAGTTTGCGAATGCGCTGAAAGATGTCGGCTGCTTGTTCGTTAGTCAGCATCGAATGGTCAGATTAGCTGGATACCGATTTTCTTTGTGCCTCTGTGTCTATTGGATGAGCTAGCTTTTTTGGTAAGCACTCCCCACTTTGATGTTCCGAAACCGCGCAGGTGCTGCGCCATGGCCTGTGCCCATCACTTGTTGCGGCTGTCCTTTGCCGCAATTCGGAGTGCCCCAGAGCGTCCACTCGTCGCGAGAGCAGATCGCATCCAGCGAATTCCAGAACTCGGTCGTGATGCCGGAATACGATGGGTTTTTCACCATGCGCATTCGTTTGCCGTGCTTGATCTCCCAAGCGATCTCACAGCCGAATTGAAAGTTGTAACGCTTATCGTCGATTGACCAGGAGCGGTTGGTCTGCATCAGGATGCCATGGTCGGTCGAAGCGACGAGTTGCTCCAGGCTAAGCGGCTTCTCGGCGGGCAGGAGGCTGATGTTGGTCATGCGAATCATCGGAAGACGGTTCCAACTTTCGGCACGCAGTGTTCCTCCGGAGCGAGTCTCACCTATGGTGTGCGCCGTCTCGCGCGAACTGAGATATCCA
>DATNLE010000290.1:0-3282 GCA_035603035.1 Candidatus Acidiferrales bacterium
GGAATAAGAGAACGTATAAGTATTATCATTGCCCTGCGCACCGGGGCGAAAGGAATCCTAATGATGCTCACGAAACGGACCACTCGCTTTGCTCTCGTCGCCGCCCTTCTTGGATCTTTCGCGTTTTCCGTCGCCGCTCAATCCACACCTGCGCCTTCGTCTCCGCATCCTAACGACAATACCGGCCGCGTTCAGCGTATCGAGCAGAACACTGCCGTCATTTCACTGGGCGAAAACAAGCCCCCGCTCAAGCTTTCTCTTCACGAATTGATGGACAAGTTCGACGTCCCCGGCCTTAGCATCGCCGTGATCGACAATTTCCAGATCGTCTGGGTCAAAGCCTACGGCGTAATCGGCGCTGACTCCAAGACTCCCGTCACTCCCAAAACCCTTTTCCAGGCCGGCTCGATCAGCAAACCCGTCGCCGCCGCTGCCGCCCTCTCCATGGTTGAAGCTGGAAAACTTTCCTTGGACCAGAACGTCAACGACCAGCTCAAGAGTTGGAAAGTCCCCGACAACGAATTCACGCAAACGCAAAAAGTCACGCTGCGCCGCTTGATGTCGCACACCGCGGGCCTCACCGTTCACGGTTTTCCCGGCTATGACGTGGATGCGCCGCTTCCCACCGTCGTCCAGGTGCTCAATGGCGAAAAGCCCGCAAACACCGCTCCCGTCCGCGTGGACGCTGTGCCGGGCACAAAAGCTGTCTACTCCGGCGGCGGCGTCACAATCGAGCAATTGCTGATGATCGACGTAAGCGGCAAGCCTTTTCCCGTGCTCCTTCGCGAAACGGTCCTCGATAAAATCGGCATGGCCGATAGCAGTTACGAACAACCGCTGCCTCCCGCGCGCGCCGCTGCAACCGCCTGGGGCACCTATGTGAATGGAAAACCTGTCCATGGAAAATGGCACATCTATCCCGAAATGGCCGCTGCCGGTCTTTGGACCACTCCCACTGACCTCGCGCACTTCGCCATCGAAATCGCTCTTTCGAAAAATGGAAAATCCAATCGCATCTTGTCGCAGAAAATGACCAACGAAATGCTCACACCTGTCCTGGATGAAGTCGCACTCGGCTTTTTTCTTGAAAAAGAAAATCCCGGTGTGTTCGGCCACAACGGCGCGGACGAAGGCTTTCAAGCCCTGCTCACCATGAACTACGACACGGGCAAGGGCGTCGTCATCATGGCCGATTCCGATAATGGCATTGCCGTCGCCGGCCAACTGCTTCGCAGCGTCGCACGCGAATATGATTGGAATTACAAGATCGGCGAAGACGCCACGCTCGATCTCTATCTGATCGCTATCGCGAGCGGCCCATCAGCGGCGCTCGAACGCTTCGACCAAATTAAGACCGCGCATTCTTCTGACCACGCAATGGATGAGGGCTTGCTAAACACCTTGGGATATCAGCTCCTCTCCGACGGCAAATCCTCCGATGCCATCACCGTCTTCCAGCGAAATGTCCAGGAACACCCGCAATCCTCCAACGCGTACGATAGTCTGGGCGAAGCCTACATGAAAGCCGGCCAAAAAGATTTGGCCATCCAAAATTACGAAAAATCCCTGCAGCTCGACCCCAAAAACACCAACGCCGTCGACATGCTCAAAAAGCTGAGAGAACCAAAGTAACTCAGGCAGCTCGCGCTCGTCGTACCGGAAGGGAGGGGATTCATCCCCTCCGGAAAAGCGCTGCAATCCGTCTCTCTACCTTTTGCGCCGCTTGATCCGCGCAACGCGGAGTCATATCTGAGTTTTCTTCTTCCCGTCGGCGTCCTTCAAAACCAATAGAAAGGCGGTCCCTGGAACTTGAGCATCATCCCCGATGCCAGAGTCGGCGTCGGGTAGCTTTGCGCGTTGGACCGAATAGATTCGGTATTCGGTATGTGCATTCGGTGAATCCTTGAGTGCTGGCCGGTCTATCGTCACTTCGATACTCCATACTCTGTGATCATCGTATTCGAGTACGAATTTACTATTGCTCGGCTCTCCCTCTTTGCTGATCCAAGTCACCTCTAGTTGCCCTGCCCGATGTTGTTGCCAACGATTCCATAAAAAATCGCGAACTTCACCTAGCACCTTTGTTCTACCCTTGTCATTGCCAATCACGTAAGGGCCAGCTTGATCGGCCTCTTGTATGGTGTGCTCCTCTGCTCGCGGCGGCGCAGACCGATGAGCCGAAGCTGCCGGCGCAACCTGCGTCACCACAGACAGAATCACCGTTGCTATGGCGCCCATATAATCTCTCTTCACGTCATCTAACCTCTCTTTGCTATGGATACTGTAGACACCGATTATGCATTCCTCAACCGCCCAAACGCCGTAGGCGTGGCACAAGTTAGCCCAACGCGTAAGCGTTGGGAAAATATTGCCCCAATTCGTTCCTCTACCTTTTGCGCCGTCTCATCTGCGCAAGCCTTTGCTTTAGAGGTTGAATCCTCACGCTGTGAGGGAACTTAATAGTGAACTATCGCCGTGGTACTATCCGCCCTGCCGCCATGTCAACCGGCAAAACGGAAACGAAGGTGCCCGCTACCCTCCAACTCGCAACTTCGAGGATGCTGAAGAGTTTCACCATCACTGCATATATCACAGTGATCGGGATAGGTGCAGTCCTGTTCGCGACCGTATTTGCCAAATCTCTTCCTGACGGCCGCACCTTACAGATTAGAACGCCAACATTTATTGCTTTCTTTGTTGCCGTTGCAATCGTGCTAGCCGCAGGTGTGTATCTCTGGATCGGCATGCTGTACTTCTTGCTAAAGGTTGATCGAAGCTCTCCCCTATCCAAAGTTATTTGGCTGTTGGCTCTTTTGTTCTTCAACTCATGGGCCGCAGCTGTATATTTCTTCGCCGTGTACCGTAAGCTGGCGCCTAGAACCTACTGCGGCGGTCAAGCAACATTCGGTGCTCCGAAAAGTTCGACAATGAATAATCGGGAAAATCCTTTCAAGATCGGAGACAAAGCCATCTTTAGCCCGGATGAACACGCAATCGGCTGGTCATGGTCAAGCTTTGATCGACTCCGCATCCATCCAGGCGATATCGGAGTCGTAACGCAGATAACGGAAGGCGCATATCTTTACCTCGACGATGGACGAGGAGGGTTCCACTGGGAGTGCTTCAAAAAGGTGACTTGAATTCACCTCGATGACTTCTTGGATTGCCTGCCTCGTACGTTACGTCCACAGACTCCAAGTCCTTGAATCTCTCCAACCAAAGTGCTAGCGTAAATTGTGATTATTTTTGACAAATTTGGCGGAGGGCAGGCGGAGCGAAGTC
>DATNLE010000291.1:0-12248 GCA_035603035.1 Candidatus Acidiferrales bacterium
CAGCCGCCACTGACTGACATCAATACTGGCTTCGCCTGGCCTGACACGCCGCTGGGCGTCATCAAGACGAACAACGGTTACGAATTTTTCGCCAGCGATGGGGGCGCGCACTACCGGCAGATCTGGCAAGGTCACTCGGTCGGCAACAACAAGTCGGGATCGTTCACCACAACGGTCGGTACCCTCGACAACCCGCTCGGCACTGGCGATCCTCAGGACGTCAGTGTCTCCCCGAATCCCGATACCTCAGTGAATCCCATCTATCCGAGCTATGGCTACATGGGCGGAGGTCCGGTCTATCAAGTTCCCGCAGGCCTGACGGGCGCTGGCAATCTGCTGGCCACCTATCACGCGGAACTCCCCAACGACGCGCTCTACGCGGCCCTCGGCCTGGCTGCATCCGCCGATAATGGATTGCACTGGACCGATCTTGGGGAGATCATTCGCCTGAACCAGGCGTACATGGTTGGACTCGACGGTTTTGAAATCGGCGATGGACCGCTCGTGCTCTCACCGGATGGCAAATATTTCTACTTGTATTTTCCCGACTGGACGGCCAACGGCACTCTGCACACCACGAATGCGGAAGGGAAGTCCACCACTACGAATGTCTCCGTCGCCCGGGCGTTCGCGGCCGACGTACTGAATGCAGCATTCGGAGCGGCGCCGCAACACTCCATCGCTTTCCAGAAATTCTATAAGGGAGGCTGGCGTCTCCAGCCCGCGCTGGGCGGAGCTTCCACCGACCTCAGTCCCCACGCCCCATTTTCGGGCTATCTCGATATTCACTACAACAGCGCGTTGCAGCGCTATGTGATGATCATCTCCGATGATACCCAGTTCGCTTACGCGGAATCCGACGACGGTCTTGTCTGGACTCTGCCCATCTCCCTGGGAACCTTTGGTCCGATTGCTGCTTATCCCACCGCCGTCGGACTCGGCGAGGATCCGCACACGCTGGGCAAGAAGTTTTACGTTTACTTCACCCACTTGCCCACCGACGGCAGCGGATGGAATAACGGCACACTGCGGAGATTGACGCTAACCTGCCAATAATCCAGCCGAGCGCCGGGCAGACACGCAGCGGCCCGCCCAATAGAAAGCCCGGGCAGAGCGCCCGGGCCATGATTCCTACCAGCTACTCGACGACAACTTCCTTCTCGATTACTACCTTCAAGTGGGCAGTCACGTCCTTGTGCAGCTTGACCGGGACGGTGAACTCGCCCAGGGTCTTCAGAGGTTCGTGGAGCTGTATCTGACGCCGATCCAGATTGATTCCCTTTTTCACGATGACGTCGGCAATGTCGCCCGAGGTGACCGAGCCAAACAGCTGATCGTGCTCGCCCGAGCGCCGTTGGAAGGAAGCTGATAGTCCCTCAAACTGTTTGGCCAGCTCTTCGGCCTGCGTCTTCTCCTTGGCGGAACGGCGCACCGACGCGGCCTTCATCTGGGTGATGACCGCCTTGTTGCCAGCGGTGGCCTGGATCGCCAACTTGCGGGGCAAAAGATAGTTGCGTCCGTATCCCTCGGCAACCTTCACCACATCGCCGCGTGCGCCCAGCTTGTTTACATCTTCTTTAAGAATGACTTCCATAATATGACTCCGATCCGTCGCTGATTGTCACCCCGAGCGCGGTGAGGGATCTCTCGGTTCCTCTCACCGCTGATAAAAAGCAAGATTCCTCGCTCCGCTCGGCTTGACAATGCCTTTTCTGTCGAGCCGCATAGCTCGGTGCAAATCCGTGCCTACTATTTCTTATGATGCTCGTCCGGCAAACGGCAGCAACGCGATGTTGCGCGCCTGCTTGATCGCCGTAGCCAGCCGATGTTGATGCGGGGAGCAAACCCCGGTCAAACGTCGCGGTACAATCTTGCCGCTCTCCGCCACGAACTGGCCGAGCAGGCGGTAGTCTTTGTAGTTGATGTCGGCGATCTTTTCCGTGCAGAACTTGCAAACTTTCTTGCGCCGGAAAAACTTTCGTCCACCTTCACGCGGCGGACCGCCCGGCCCCGAACGTCCACCACCGCCTCCTCCCCCGAATCGCGGACGGTCTCCTCCTCCGGAACGCTCCCCGAAAGGCCGCGAGGGCCGTTCGGTTGCCGCTGGTGCTTTGGTCTCTTCAGTCATAACACTCCTTCTTGAATCGTGGCCGCCCTACTGGCCAGTCAAATCGTTCGCCCTGCAAGAAACTGGTCACTGCCCTCTGGGCAATTGACCACTCTTCCCTAAACTGTGGCTGCCGGTACATCGGCGGCCGGGGGTTCGGCAGCGGCGGCAGGTGCTTGTTCGGCAACCACGGCAGGCTGCGCGCTCGCCTTCTTGCGGGAGTCGCGAAGAGCCTTGATCTTAGCCAGGCGCTTGTGCTCCTCATCAACCCGCACGGTAAGAAACTTGATCACCTGTTCGGTCACGCGCAGGCGGCGCTCCAATTCGTGGATCACCGTCCCCGTGCCTTCAATCGTCAGCAGAATATAGATGCCCTCGCGGAATTTACGCACGGTATAGGCCAGGCGCCGCTTTCCCATGCGGTCCACGGCCTTCACCGTTCCCGCGGCTGAGGTCACCGTGGTCTCCAAATGTGAAACCAGTTTTTCCAGATCTTCGTCCGCCATATCCGGTCGGACAATAAACATCAACTCGTAAGTACGATTCATTTTGCAGTCTCCACACCACGAAATTGTCATCCCGCGCAAGCGTTCTTGCCGCAACCCGGGATCTGGCCGAGCCCTGCGCGCGTCGCGTTTCTTACGACGCAATCGTCGCGCGTCCGGCTCGCTTCCTTACTCCGGCTCCTTGCGGTTAAAGCGGTTCATCGCCGCCGCCGGACCTTCCTTCAAAATCACTTTCACCGCTTCTCCAGCGGTATCGAGCACTCCATCCACTACCGCCAGATCCGCTTTGCGAAGAGGCGACAGCAAATACCGTTGACCATCTTCCAGTTTTCGCTCCGGTGCTACGCCGATCCGAATGCGCAAAAAATCCTGCGTCCCCAACGCCCCGATGATCGACTCGATCCCGTTATGCCCCGCCGAACTGCGGCGCGTATGAATCCGCAACGTGCCCAGGGGAAAATCCAGCTCGTCCTGAATCACAATCAAATCCGATTCCGGCCTCGCCTCATACTCCGCCGCCAACTCCCGCACCGCGAGACCGCTGAGATTCATGTAGGTCTCAGGCTTGGCCAGCAACACCGTCTCGCCTTCAATCACGGCCCGTGCCGTAAGCGCCCGGCACTGCCGATTTCGAACCTCAACGCCCAAGTTGCCGGCGATACGATCCAGCGCAAGAAAGCCCACGTTATGCGGCGAAAACTGATACTCGATTCCAGGATTGCCAAGACCGACGATCAGTTTCACGCCTTATCCGTTCCCTCGCGCTCGGCCATGTAATTGTCATCCCGAGCAAGCGTTCTCTGCGCAGCGAGGGATCTGGGCGAGCCGCGCGACGCAATCATCGCGCGTTTGGCTCGCTTCCTTATTTCTTCTCCTTCTTCTCGGCTTTCTTCTCCGGCTTCTCGGCAGCGACCTCACCCTCTTCCTCGGTCTCTGCCTTGCCCTTCTTGATGACCTCAGGCTCGGCCGGAGCAGCTCCCGCCTCCGCCGCGATCACTTCCGGAGCAGCCACAACCTCTTCCTTCACACTGGTCACGTGCGCCACGGGCTGGTTTGCATCCGTCAGGAATTTCAGCTTTTCGTTGTGCGGTAAGTCCGAGACGCGCAGCACTTTTCCAAACGTCAGCTCACTCACGTCGACATCGATGTGGCCCGGAATGTCCCCCGGCAAGCACTCGATCTCAACCTCGCGCAAAATCTGCTCGAGAATGCCGCCTTCGGTCTTCACTCCGGCGGGCACGCCCTGCAGCATGATAGGCACGTTCACGCGCAATGCCTTATCCATCGCGATACGCTTGAGATCAATGTGCAGCAGATGGCCCTTGATGGGTTCGTATTGCCAATCCACGATCATGGCCTTGGCCTTCTCGCCACCATTCAGGGCGAGATCGAAAATCGTATTGTGCCCGCTCTCCGACCTGAGAATGCGCAGCACATGCCGCGGATCGACGCTCACCGACATCGCGTCCTGGCCCGCACCATAAACGACCGCCGGGATCTTGCCTTCACGACGCACCCGCCGGGCCTGATTCTTCGTACCAGCCTCCCGCGGATTCGCTTCCAAAACATTTTGTTCCAATGTGGTTGCCATAATTTCAATTCCTGTCTTACATGAATAAATTGCTGACTGAAGTCTCTTCGTGAATGGACTGAATTGCCCGTCCTATCAATCCCGCAATCGAGCGCACCATAATCTTGGACTCGCTCTTCGCTTCCGCCGTCAACGGGATCGTGTTCGTTACCACCACGTACTCGATGGCGGAATTGTGAATGTTTTCCACCGCCGGATCGGACAGTACCGCATGGGAAGCGCAGGCATATACCGACGTTGCCCCATTCTCGATCAGCGCCGCCGCCGTCTTCACCGTGGTTCCCGCGGTATCGATCAGATCGTCAATGATCAGGCAGGAGCGCCCTTTGACGTCTCCGATCACATTCATCACCTCGGCCACATTCATCTCCACCCGCCGTTTGTCCACAATGGCCAGCGCCGCGTCGACTTTCTTGGCGAAAAAACGCGCCCGTTCCACGCCTCCTGCGTCCGGCGAAACCACGGTAAGGTTCGGCAGGTTCAGCTTCTTGAAATGGTCGACCAGCACCGGCGAAGCAAACAGATGGTCTACTGGGATGTTAAAAAACCCCTGTATCTGCGGCGTGTGCGGGTCGACGATCAGAGCCCGGTGAGCGCCCGCCGTGGTCAGCAAATCGGCCACCAGCTTCGCCGAAATCGGAGAGCGCGGTTTGTCTTTGCGATCCTGTCGCGCGTATCCATAGTATGGAATCACTGCCGTGATGCGCCGCGCCGAGGCGCGCTTCAACGCATCGATCATCAGCAGCAGCTCCATCAAGTGCTCATCCACCGGACGGCAAGTCGGCTGCATAACAAATACGTCACAGCCGCGCACGTTCTCCTGGACCTGGACGTACACTTCGCCATCCGCAAAACGCTTCAGCATCGCCTGGCCACGCGGCATCCCGAGAAAATTACAAACCTCATCGGCTAGAGGTTCGTTCGCCGTGCCACTGAAAATCTTGAACTTCTCGTCCACCCGCGCTCGCGGCTTGCGTTCCGGTTTCTCCTCGGGCATGGGGGGAGCCTGCTTTTCGGCTTTCTCCGTCTTTTCCGCTTCCGTCGGCGTCACCAAAGTGGCCATAGTTTAGCTCTTATGCCTTTAGCTGTTAGCTCTTAGCGAAAACCTTCCACTCTTATGGGTCACGCTAAGAGCTGTTTCTCTGGCTGGGCCGCTAGGATTCGAACCTAGACAAAGTGCTCCAAAGGCACTTGACCTACCATTAGTCGACGGCCCAGTAAAAGCCCTGGTTGATTTGGATTATCGATTGCTGATTGAAACCCGGTTCAACCAACCCTCTCATTGTCAATCAACAAGCCAAAATCAACAATCGAAATTAAGCAACCAATCTTGCGGACCACCGCCAGCCCACGCTAAACAAAAACCCGATTCCAATATCCCCGCCGCGTCAGCGTAACGGTCGCCTGCGCCGCCCACTCATGGCCGCGCAACTTCTTCACCGCCGCGCGCGCCGCGCCTTTCGAAGCGAACAGCCCGTACAAAGTCGACCCGGAGCCCGATAAGGACGCGTACTTCGCGCCCGCACGCTCCAGCCTAGATTTAGCTTCACTCAGCTCGGGATAATCAGGAAAGACGACTTCTTCAAAGTCGTTCTTGATCCCGGCCCGGACAAGCTCGAGAAGCAGATTCTCGGCTCGGCCCCTCTCACTGCGAGGAGCACCGGAGTAACTCTTGCTCAGCCACGCAGAAAGCGCACGGCCAAGCTCAGTCATTCTATCGGATGCCCCCGCCATCGTCAATTTCGCGGGCGAAGCTCGGGGAGGGAAAGCCGCCCCTTCGACCGGCTCAGGGCAGGCTCTCGGCTGTCCGGACGGGCGAAGCCGGGGGCCCCCTCTCGCTAACTTATCTGCTGCCGAACCCTTCATGATCCGATCCCAATCCGCAAACGCCTTGGGAGTCGACACCCCCACCTCCGGCGTCACCACCACGCACGCCGTGCGCGGCAAATCCGGCAGCGGATACACCTGCTCCCCACGTCCAACGCCCAGCACTGTTCCGCCTACCAGAAACAACGGCAGATCGGACCCCACTTCTCCCGCAATCCGCAACCGCTCCTCCGCCGGCAAGTTTTTCCTAATTACCCGCTCCAGCGCAAGCAGCGCCGCTACGGCGTTTGACGAAGCCCCGCCCATCCCCCCCTGCACCGGCAAGCGCTTCTCAATGTCGACCACAACTCGTCCTTTGGCCTTTAGCGCGCTCATCGCTTTCTCGACGATGCGATAGCAAGTATTCGATTCATCTTTCGGAACTCTAGGGTCGGCGCACCGGACCTGAATCCCACGCCCGCTACTCAGGCTCACACCGATCACGTCATGCCACCCAATCGTCTGATAAATCGTGAGCAGTTCGTGAAAACCATCTTCACGTGCCCCGCCAATCCTCAACCCAAGATTGATTTTTGCGAAAGATCGAACCGTTACCGTCATGGCAGCAAGATTGTAAGCCATCTGGCCCGCGGCCAAAGCCCCATCTTCGCTAGACTTCGGGGTCATTTCCCTTTGCCACTACGTCCCACCGCTGGTCCCACCACCTTGGTAATCTCGACTGCTTCAGTTCCATTAGTGCACCCTAAATTGTGATCCCAGGCACGGCCTGACCGCGGCCCTTGCCATTGGAATCAAGCACGAGGGCAAAACATGAGCGCCGACGCGACGCAGAGCGAGGCCAGAGTACAGCCCATCCGGGAAGTCGGGGGTAGCTCCGTTGCCTGCGGAGAACCTTAGCGACCTAAATTCAGCCCGCGTTCCTCGACGACCGCGATAAGGGGCGCGTTGAGATCGGTGGGCTTTCAGGGGTTTGTTATGCGTAGTCTGACTACTGGTTGCTTTTTGCTGGCTCTCCCCCTGACTTGGATGACTTTTGCCGCCGCGCAAACCGGCTACAAGGTCATTTCCGTCAGCGATGGCGGATCTATCTCCGGCACCGTCAAATGGTCGGGTCCAGCACCCCGCGCGCTTGATTTTCTCGTAACCAAAGATCCGGAAATCTGCGATCCCGACGGCAAGAAGACTACCAGCCTCGAACGCCTCATCGTCGGTCCCGAAGCCGGCGTCGCCAACACCATCGTCTATTTGAAAAATATTTCCGCCGGAAAGGCGATCGAACTGCCTGAGCAGAGGCGCCACCTGGATCAGCACCATTGCCGCTACATTCCCCACATTCTTCTCGTGCCGCAAACCGCCGAGCTGCAGATGAAAAGCTCCGACGCCACCCTGCACACCGTTCACATGGAAGGTGCAGCCACCTACAATCTGCCCTTCCCCTTCACCAATCAGATTATTGCGCGCGCCATGGCCACGCCCGGCCTGGTCCATCTCCGCTGCAACGGCGGCCACGTCTGGATGAACGCTGAAATGATGGTGGTTCAACATCCTTACTACGCCGTCACCGACGAGAGCGGACGCTTCGAATTCAACAGCGTACCGCCCGGCACTTACCAGATTGTTGCTTGGCACGAAGGCTGGGGACTAGCCGGCAAGGAACAAGCCTATGACGTACTTACCGAACGCACAGTTCAGCGCCCCATCTTCACCGAGCCGAAAACATGGGAGCGATCAGTTACGGTAACGTCCAATCAGCCCAGCACGGTCAATTTCGTGATCGGAAACAAGTAAGGACGTAGCCGGTTTTAAGAGTTTTGCTTGTGGTTAGTTTCGCGGGCAAGAGTGCCCGCGCCCCACGAGCTAGCTGCGCCGCTTATAAAGCACCGCAAACTCGTACCCCGCATTTGCCGGAAACAACTCCGCCACTTTCCGCAAGCGCTCGGCCAGCGCCGAAGGCGCGAGCAGCGGATAGTCCCGCTCCCGCAGATCGTAGTAATCCACGTCTAAATACAAAGACAACAGGTAAATCGAAATCGTATCCGCGAACGCAGCTTCAAAGTATTCATTCTTAAAACGCTCCGCATCCGGGCCGCCGGCCAAAGCCAGCTTGCGTGCTTCCCAAGCATCCACCGACGTCTCTCCGCGCGTTCCTGCCTCCACTTGTTTCCACGCCAGCTCGCTGAAATCCGCGGAAACTCCCGCAGCATCCACGAGCGCGTGCCCCACATTGATATAGAACTCGAAGGCTACCGAAAATTTGTCGTCCATCAGTCGCGTGGAGATAAACACGCACTGCGAATCGCCCAGATTCAGGTTGCGATGGCACACCGCGTGGTCGCTGAGCGCCACGTCATAACGGTCCGCAATCAAAATCTCTTCGCCCTGGCTCACGGTTAGCGGGACAAAATAATAAGCCTTGCGCTTGAGCCCTGCCGCCGCCTTGGTCGGCACCGCCGCAATCATGCGCTCCAAATCAGACGCGCTGATGGAAGTCTCACCCGCCACGGCATAGCACACCCCGTTGCCCGCCTGTGAAACCGGCGTCATCCTGACCACGTCCGCGGGGCTCCGCGTAATAGCTGGCGCTGCCTGTGACATAACTTTATCTCTTATACACTACTGGCGCGTTAACACCGGACAGGGTGGAGCGGCACTCTTGCCCGCTGCCTTTGCCCGTGCCCTTTATGTTGATTTTGCAACTGTCCAAGCCGGAAGAATGATTTTGGGTGGTGCAGCAGATCAGCCCCGTCGAGAACTCGATGCAGGCTGACTCGAACAAGAAGCTGCCTGAGGTGCTGGTATAACTTTGAGTAGTTCGAGCCCTCTAAATCTAAACTGCTCGGGTCGCGGTCGGTCGACCCCCGAGACCTCTCGGCGGATTCAAGGTTTCAGCGAGTTACTCATCATCAAGACAAATAAGAGCGGAAGATAGATAACGGTGGCTTGCAAAACCTGACGCGCAAACTGCTTGGAGCGAGGACTGCTGAGGGGTAAGTTTAGAAACGCAAGACGCGCACCAAAATAAAAAAGCGCAATCCCAAGTACAATGGCCCCCACCATGTAGATCTCGCCCGCCATCCCGAAAACGCTGGGCAAAACGCTCAACGGGATCAAGATCAGCGAATAAACCACGATGCGCCGGGCGGTGGATCGTCCATCTTCCTCAACCACAGGCAGCATACGAATTCCACCCGCCGCGTAATCCTCACGGTAAAGCCATGCGATCGAAAAGAAATGAGGGAACTGCCATACAAACAAAATGGCAAACAAAATTAACGTGCCCCATTCCAGTTGCCCGCGTGCGGCCGTCCAACCTAGAACTCCGGGCATGGCTCCAGGAAAAGCTCCGACGAAAGTGCAAATCGGCGAGACCCGTTTCAGAGGCGTGTAAGCTGCAAGATAAACCAGTGAAGTGAGGAACGTAAGCAATCCGGTCAACGGATTGGTGAAGACCGCCAAATAGACCGACCCGCCCAAGGTCGCCGCCAACCCCGCAGTTGTGGCCTGTAACAAGCTCATGCGGCCGGTGGGAAGCGGGCGCTGCGCGGTGCGGCGCATGTGCCCATCCACTTTGTATTCCATCACTTCATTCAGCGCGGCGGTTCCGCTGGAGACCAGGCCAATCCCCAGCAAGGCGTGAAAAAGTCCCCAGGAAAGCGATGAAACCCCGGCTTTCTGCGCGCCAAAATAATAGCCACACCATGCCGTCATCACGATCAGTGTGGTGACCCGGGCCTTCATCAATTCGCTATAGTCGCGCAGCAGTGAAGTCGCCTGACTACGAAGGAGGAACATTGGTCGAGTCGTCGTGCTCATGGGAGATTATGTGGTGTGGTTGTCGTACCGCGTAGCCTGCACTCTTTCATGGTTTCAAACCGACGCCACATCGAACGCGAGTCGAGAAGAACATGGTGGCGCCACGAGACCACCTCTAACCCAAGGATTGCATAGGTACTCTGTTGGCTTTCGAAAGTCAAGTCCAAACTCCGGCTGACAGCGCACTGCCAACCCCGGCATGGAGCGCCAACCCTGCGATTTTACTACGGACTCGCTGCGGCGCCCGTGCCCGTGAAAATTTCCGGCGGATCAAAAAAACATTGGTGCCACAGCGCTGCATCCGACAACGTGCCCGCCTTCCATTGCTGCAGAGTTGCAAAAGAGGCTGCAATCATGCCACCGTCCGCCGAGTCAAATATCACAACAATTCCCGCCAGTTCCTGAGCCTTCTGCGCCAGTTCGGCATAATCCCTATCCAGCACCGACTTGGCGAACTCCAGTTTGAGTGCTGGCCCAGAATCCTTGGCGTTTTCGTCGGTTTTTTCCACCGACACAATTTTCACACGCTTTCCCCGCAGCGGCTCCCAATCTCCAGGGAACGGCGCCACTTCCTCCCGCGCAACATGGAACAGCTCCGCCGCTGTGGGCACCGTCGGGGCAACCGGTTGCACGTCGTTTTCCGGAACACTGTCAGGCATTTCGAGGTTGTTGCGCCAGATCCATCCGCGCGACAGGCCGGAAATTCGCACATGCACCCAGTCCCGATTAAAATCCAGCATCTCAAACTCATCATGAACGCTAGCCAGAAAAAGTGTTCTGGCGCTCAGACTGGCCGAGGCTACCACCGGTGTGCCCGACTTCTTTACCGCAACAAGATTTTTCGGGTGTGCCTGATTCTTGAGAATCTCCTCCAGGCTGTTGGCCTCGGTTTGCAGAGGTCCCGGGTTC
The DNA here is from genome assembly GCA_035603035.1 of Candidatus Acidiferrales bacterium. Taxonomy (GTDB): domain Bacteria; phylum Acidobacteriota; class Terriglobia; order Terriglobales; family Acidobacteriaceae; genus Sulfotelmatobacter. Next base: position 10,754 of record DATNLE010000291.1, read on the forward strand.
TTATCCTCAATTTTTGGCGGCCCGGTCCCTGCCCCCTTTTTTTCCGGCTCCGCCAGACTCTGCGCCAGCGACGACGAATAATTTCCCCTCACCTCCGGAAGCCTTGGAACCGGCGCTGCGATCGTGGGTTCGGTCGAGAGCGGAGGACTCGCCGCCTTCGTCGACGCACTTGCCGTAGGGTTCGGACTCGCGGCTGGCGCATTAGCCGCGAGTTGATCCCCCAGTTGATCGAGGAGGTCAGCCTCAACCCGGCCGTTCGAGGTCAACAATTGATATCCGGATTTTGAAGCAATCGGGTCGGCGTACCACGCTGTCACCTGCACGCTGACTTGGACGATTGAGCCACCGGAAGGCGCCGCGCTGACTTGAAACTTTGCCTGATAGTAGCCGCGCTGATAACGCTCCAAGGGATGACTTGCCGACGTCGCGAAACCGTCCAGCACCGGTAAGCGTCCAGCCGTCTGCATTTCCTTCAGGGCTTTTTCTATGGTGGCTTTTGATTGCGGGAAAGTCCGTTCGTTTCCCTCGCCTTGTGCATGACCGCCCACCGCACAGCCAAAAATGGCCGCGCCCATCAGCACCAGCGAGAAGGTTCCGCGGAATGCAGCGGTGCGCAAATTCATGGCGCCTCCAACTGATCGCGCTGCATCCATCCGTGCTGCCCGTCGTGCGTTTCCACCCCATACCAGTAAGGGGTTGAAATCAAAATCAGGACTTCGGCGCCTGTGCTCATTAATTGCAGCGTGCCCGCGGTATGAAAGGGCGCAGATTTAAGCGGGGCTCCCGGCGCTTTCACCAAACGCTCCACCTGCTTGCGAAGATCCTTAACGTGCTGCTCCAGAGTTTCGGTGGGAGCCGCCTGGGTCGACGGCGGCGGTTCCGATGCTACCGCTGGCAGTGCTTGAGCGGTAGTGTCCGCATTACTCTCCGCGGGCTGCGGGATGGGTTGCGCAGGCGGTTGCGCCCGGGACGCAGACGCGCCTTCACTGCGTACCGCCCGATTTTGCTTCTTCGCCAAGTGCTCTTTGCGCTCCTCCTCGGCCTCCGCGTTCTGTTTTTTCATGACCTCGATACCATCGAGGTGTTCCCGAATGTCCTTGTATTCGGCGCTTTCGACCGAGCCGTTGGATGGGTGCACGGTATGGCGGAAGTCTTCTTCAAAAAGCGCATCGATCCGCAAGACCGTGTTCTTCTCGCCTTGTGGTTGGACGATGTATCGAACTACAAGGGTGCCAACATCGTTGCTGTCTTTGAAGTTGCGCGGGTCGATCGCTTGATTGCGGACTTTGTAGAAAACCTTCCCGCCCTGGTCCCAGGCCGGAAACAGGTGCGAGGAATCCGCGCCTTTCGCACCCCCAACGAACTCGTCTTTGTTGTATTCCTTGGTTCCGCGGATGACGCCATTTTGGGCTACATCTTGTACCACTTGCTCGACTTCTTTTTCCGCCACCGGGATGTTGACGATCAGTCCTTCGCCATAGGACAACTTCTCTTT
>DATNLE010000404.1:0-22623 GCA_035603035.1 Candidatus Acidiferrales bacterium
CGACGTTCCGCTATCATCCTTCGGAAGGTGGCAGAAACGGCCGGTTATGGTCTGGTCCCCGAAGGGCTGGATGATTACGACCAGAGCACGCTCCGAGTGCGGCATATGGCCTCAGTGCGTTCCTGGATGGGCGTATCCGCGTTTGATCGTGAGGTGCTCACAATCGTCGTGAAGTCCTGTGTTGAAGCTTCTCGCGTGCGCGAAGATCTGGCCGACATTGTTAATGTCGCCATCGAGGAGTTGCTACGGAAGCGGTTCGAGTTGCCGGGCTTCACAACATTGTTCCTTGCCGCACGCACCGCACGCGCGACAGTGAACCGATCCTATTACAGCCGAATCAGCCAAGCTCTCGAGCCGCAAACTAGGGCGCAAATCGACGCTCTATTTGACAAGGCAGAGGGGACTCGCCAGATACCGTGGGATGCGGTGAAGGCCGAGCCCGGCCAGCCAACTGTCGCGCGGCCCTTAATTCTAAGAATCTAAGAATCACGATTTCCGGGGCTTTTCTGGCACTTAATTGTGAGAATCAGCCCCACGGTTTTGGCACTGGATAATGCGAATCTCTGGCCCTTAATTGTAAGAATTTGTGAGCAGGCGGCGTGGACGGCCAAACTCAGCCAGGGACGACCGATTGGCTGACGGTTTTCATCGACGACCAGGCTACTTTCAAGCTTCGCTGACGTGCTTGAGTTGGGGGATTGCCGCTTTGAGGCGAAGGTAAAGCGATACAAATTCTCACAATTAAGTGCCATTGGGTTTCTAGATCTGCATTCGAACAACAGCTGTCGATTTGTCGCACTGTGGTCAAAGGCAAACCGCACCAGGCTGGAAGTCCCGATGAGCACCGCCGTGCAACGTTACTTTGAAAACATTGCACCTGGAGGAGTGAATTCATCCCTCCAGAACAGCAATCAGCCTATCCAGATCGTCCACCGTGGCATCTGGCGTTACACCTAGTTCATCTTCAGGAAGATTCCACCGGTTGACCCAGCACGTCCAGAACCCAAAGTTTTTTGCCCCGGCGATATCCCAAAAATTTGACGATACAAACGCAATCGCACTGTCAGGCACGCCCAAATGCTGCGAAACCAACCCGTACACGCGCGGACTTGACTTATAGATCTTTACTTCGTCAGCGCTGATCACTTCGCTAAATATCCCACTCAGACCCGCGTGTTTCACAGCGGCTGCGAGCATCTTCGGCGAGCCATTCGACAAGATGGCAAGCTTATATTGCGACAATTTGCTCAATGTCGCCTGCACCTCAGGAAATGTTTCAAGGTGCAGATAAGATTCCATCAACTCTTGGCGCGTCTCGGGAGGGCACTCAAGGCTGAGACTACGGCACGCAAATGTCAGGGCCGATTCCGTCACACTCCAAAAGTCTTCGTACCGTCCAACGAGGCTGCGCAGCCAGGTGTACTCCAGTTGCTTGGTGCGCCATAGCTTGCTCAGTTCAGCGCCCTGGCCGGGGAACTTACGGTCGCAAAGTGCGATCACCGAATGCACATCGAACAACGTACCGTAAGCGTCGAAAACTAGAGCTTTTGTGCAGAGTTTCACCGTGGCCCGTTCCTCAGCGATTCAAACAGATGCGATTGCCGATCAATCCGTGCTGCGAATCAGGTAGCGAGGGCCGACTTCTCACGAAAGGTCTGCGGCCTTGGGGCTCTCCTCCTCCACAAATAGCCTAATGCATAATCGACAGAGATTTTTCCCGGGCCAAAGATGAGAATAAGCACGGAGGCAAAGAGGAATGTATACGCGTCGGAGGCATAGAACTTGCCGGGATCCGAGAAGATGGAAAATAACGCCTCGCGGTCGGCTGTGATGTAGGCTACCAGCATATCGATCGTGAGCGGTAGTGCGATGATTCTAGACCCAAGGCCCAGAAACAGTAAGGCTCCGCCAACAAGTTCAAGCGAACTGACGAAGTATGCGTTGAACGCCGGTAGCGGTATCCCCAAACCCGTGAAAAACCCCACGACCTTGGGAATGTGCATTAGCTTACCGAGCCCAGTCTGAAAGAATTGCCAGCCCCAGTAGAGGCGAACAGCAAGGAGCAGCGGGGACTGCAAAGAAGAGAATGCCCGTTCAAAAAGCGAATATGCTCGCGCACCAGCATCGATGGTCTTGTTCATGATTGTCTTCCTGACGCGGGAATAAAGTCCTGGTCTGTAGAGTTGGGGGTGCAAAACCAGCCTAAGTTCGACCAGTTCTCAAACCAACCTTGCACTGTAGTGAGCAGCTTATTGTCTTGAATGTCTTGTCCCTCGAAAGCCTGCGTCACTGCGATCGAGAGGCTCTTACCCTCTCGCAGAGCCTTGAGAAACTTGAAAGCTTGAGGCTCGATTCGTTTGAAGTAGATTGAATCGTCGACGCGGTGCACGACCAAGAAAATCGCTTGGGGCTTTTGACGCGCGACTTTGCGCAGGCGGGCTCGCTTTCCGCGTTCCGAAACCGCGTTGCTGGCCATCTCGCTGTCAGAGTCATCCTTCCTGATAGCAACCAGCAAATCATCCACTGCGTAATGAAAGCTAAGCAGTTGAAGGTATGGTTGGAGTCTGAAACGCGGATCCGGATCCGAAGCTAGAACATCCCCAGGGACCAAGACCGGTTCAGCCGCACCGTCGAAAGCTTCGATTTCAGCCCATTCTAAGCGAACCATGTCCAGCGCCAAGCCTGCGCGTGGTTGAAGGTGTTCCGGATGGCTTCGTAACCACCACTCCAAACGAGAGCCAAGGTTTCGAAGAGTAAATGACTCAGAAGGACACTCGATAAGGTAGGCCTTGCACAATGCTTCAAATCGTCGTGGGCCGATGATCGCCCGAAGACCTCGAAAGTCCTCGTCCAAGGAGGCGAGTACGCGAAACCAGTATTGGCGATTGTAGATCTCAAGACGCTCAAACGAGCTCAGACGATCATTCGGTTTGATGAACTCTGCAGCCACGTCGTGCATGGACTTGCCGTCACGAGTACGCGGCTGCATCTGCTCGTCGTTAGTGAGGGGTTGCATGACTGCGTCTAGCATGCGGTGCTGGATTTCGAGCAGCTTCATGATGTGACCGCCATGTCTGCGACGAACTGATTCGCTTTAAGTGCCTCGTTGTGAACCTCTTCAAAGGATGGAATTTTGTCGTCCCACTCGAGAAGCGTCGCCGTGCGGCCGGTGCGTTCGATGGCGCGAGAATAGAGCTTCCACACCGGATCAATCACAGGGTGATCGTGCGTATCCAGAATGTATTTCTCGAACTTCGAGTGTCCAGCGATATGAATCTGCGCCACTCGCTCCGCTGGAACTCCGTTCACGTAATCCAAGGGATTGAAATTGTGGTTTCTCGAAGAGACATAAACGTTGTTTACGTCCAAGAGAATTCCGCAGTCGGCCAATTCCACCACTTCGGTGAGAAACTCCCACTCCGTCATCTCCGACACATGGAATTCGGCGTAACTGCTCACGTTCTCAACCGCGATCGGTATCTCAAGGAAGTCCCGTACTTCCCGAATTTTCTGCGCGGTATGGCGAGCAGCCTCGAACGTGTACGGCATCGGCAATAGGTCATGGCTGTACGTGCCGTCCACACTGCCCCAGCAAAGGTGGTCTGTGAGCCAGGGGGTCTGGGTTCGCTTGACCAGAGTCTTGAGCTTTTTCAAGTGCTCCCGATTCGGTGGTTCTGGGGAACCAAAATACATGGAAACCCCATGCTGTACGACCCGGTAGCGATCAAGAATCTGATCGAGGACACGCAGCGGGCGCCCGCCATCAATCATGTAATTCTCTGAGATGATCTCGAACCAACTCACAACCGGTTTCTCAGCGAGAATATGCTGATAGTGAGGCACGCGAAGACCTATCCCAACTCCAAAATCGGTGAATCCGTTGAAAGGATTTGCTGGCATGTTATTTTTTCCAAGAAATAAAGAGGGCCGGGACACTCAACCCCGACCCATTGGGGCTGAAGTGCGTTAGTTCTGCTGCGGCTTGGGTTGATCATCCTTTGGTGGTTTCGAACCATCGGTTGCGCAGCCGCCCTTGCCCTTGCAATCGTTCTTGCCAGCATGCTTCTTGTCGCCGCCGCCCTGCCCCTTACAGTCGTTCTGCCCCTTACAAGCATGCTTTGGAAGTTTGTCTTTGTCCGTCTTCGCGTCCGTGCCGCCATTATCTTGCATGCTCACAGCTCTGATGCCGGCATTGTTCTGGTTTTGGTCCGTCGTCTGTGCCTGAAGCTTCGCACTGGTGCCTGTTAACAAGCCCGCCAGCGCCGCTCCAGCCAACATCGCCTTCATTGAATTACTCATCTTTTTGCTCCTTTTGCGAATTGATTTTGCATCCTGGTACAGCAACACTCATCTCAGGAGAAGCCCAAATCCCCTGCCTGAGAGGATTAGAGTGAATTGTCGCGAGTCATCCCCAGGTTGGAGGAAATCTCGCTGTTTAGCTCCCGATCAGCTGAATGTCACTTTCAGGCCATACGACGTGGGATCGGACAAAAAAGTTTCAACCGGGGAAGAAAAAGAATTATGAGACGCAGGACTTGACCCTGGATTTCGGCCTGCACTCTCAACTGGACAGAGCGGCGACAAACCTAATGCGGGTCTGCACCGGACTTCAGTTGATTGGGCGAATTACCGTCAAAAATGAATACTCCTCTGAAGCATCGCTCGCGACCAGTTTGTCCTGATGTAACTTCTGACGATCTGTGGACATCGAACCGTCGAGCTCCGGAGAACACGTTCACGAATGCGATGCTCTGCTGATTTCTCAGGCCGGCAAGAACCGCGCCGCGCGGGCACCGCCGAATCGTGGAAGAAAGAATGGACGTCCACATGAATGACTTTCACGTGACTGAGAAGGCCATGGCGGAGACCGGGAGAACCACCGACCACCCGGAATGTTGATCTCCCGTACCCCCAATCGGCTGATCAACTTCCAACCAGGGTGGATCCTGCTGAAGACTCAGGCAATCGGAAGCTCCAAACCAGAGGGGAGCGCTGGAGGACCGGGAATCAACGAACCGTTCTCTATGTGGACGACAACCCAAAGGCCGTAGGAATGCTGAAGTTCGTGATTGAAGGGAGCGGATACAAGGTTAACCGCCCGTAACGCAGGTGAGGCGTTTGAACGGATGCGGCAAAGCGCGTGTGACCTGGTCCTGGTGAACTATCGAATGCTCAAAATGATTGGATCCGACCCGATACTGGCCATTAAGCGCTTAAGCGCTGGTGCTCCTATCGTCCGATTTCTGGTTATGCCGTTTTGCCGCCCCAGGAATTGAGGCACGTGGACGCTCACGCAGGCAAAGGCGCAACCCTAGACATCTTGTTGGACAAAATGCGAGCACTCGTTGTAGCACATGAGTCAAGCCCCGCTGCTGCAAGCGGCTCACTCGAAAAGCGAACTGAGACCAAACTTTCAGCGTAGCGATTAGGTCCGACGCTCTGTTGTCCTCCCCGACCAGATGTTGCCGCATGTTTTTATAAAACAGAGACCTGGAGTTAGGAATGAGGGGAAGTATAGGTTGGTCTTCGCTGTTAATGATCAATGCGCTTTCGAAAGTTGCGCTTCTCACCTACGTTCTCGCGTTTTCTAGAGGTACAGGAAGCAAACTCACAACGATCATGGCCCCTGGTGGTCGCATCGATGTGTTTGTCTCCGGGGAGGGAGGCGCTGTTACCCAAGAAGACTTGATTGGCTGGGTCAGCGCTGCTTCCAAGTCCGTCTCCACCTATTTTGGTCGCTACCCTGTACCTCACGTGGAGGTACGAATCACTACAACCGAGGGCAGAGGCGTTCGCCATGGCAGAACCTTTGGTTCGCCAACTCGAATCACCATTTCGGTCGGCCGCGACACGACTGTGGCCGATCTCAAGCGGGATTGGACCATGACACACGAAATGGTCCATTTGGCGTTCCCATCGGTGCCCGAAAGACATCACTGGATTGAGGAAGGAACTGCCACATACGTGGAACCAATAGCTCGGGTACAGGCGGGGATTCTCTCACCTTCGCAGATGTGGAGCGACCTGATCCGCGATCTCCCTCAAGGACTGCCTGGCCCAGGAGATCAAGGGCTCGATCGCACCCACACGTGGGGGCGCACCTACTGGGGAGGAGCCCTATTTTGCTTTCTTGCAGACGTACAGATCCACCAGAAAACTCAGAATCAAAAAGGTTTCGAGAGTGCTTTGCGAGGGATTCTCGCTGCCGGCGGCAACATTTCCGACGACTGGCCACTGGAGCGTGCGCTCAGAGTCGGAGACGAAGCCAGTGGAACCCGCGTGCTGGAGGACCTCTATAGGGAAATGGCAGACAAACCTGTAACAGTTGATCTGCCAAATCTGTGGAGAGAGTTGGGAATTCAACGATCTCAGGACGGCGACGTTTCTTTCGTCGATGATGCTCCACTGGCTTCGGTGCGCAAGTCTATTACCGCCGGTCCAGATTCACGGTAAGCGTCCGGTTAGGAGGGTGGTTAGCAGGAGTGTGTTGCGTAGGCTCGTGTCTCGCCAAGTGGAATCCGTTGTCCCGACTTCTCAATTGTCGGCGCGACAAGGCTATTTTATTCGCGGTTCACTGCGGCAAACGCCCTCTGATCCACGGACAGGCTATTGTAGCGGAGGGCGGCGATTAGCGCTGCATAGACAGCCGAGTAGAGGAGTTGAACCCCGGCAACATCCCAGTCCTGACGAAGCGCAGTCCCGAAGGTCAATGCCAACATTAGAAGGGCACCGGCGACCAGAGCCTCTCGAGTACGAAAACCAATAACAATGAGAAGGCCGAGCCCCGCTTCCAGCCAAGGCAAAGCATATCCGAATGGCGCAACAACGGCCGTCGGAAGGACAGTGTTTTGAAACATTTTGATCATCCCGCTGACGAAATTGCCAATGCCACCCAACAGACGGCTTGTGCCGTGCATGAAAATGTTGAGTCCCAAGGTAACACGCAGCAATGCGTAGGCAAGCGACGAATCGCCGGGGCGCCGCGGTGTCACAACCATGAGGTTTCAACTCTCCAAGAACAGCCTGTTTGTAGAGTGCAAGCTTTAAGCGATTGGTCCTTTTACGTCCGAACACTCGTTAGATTCGCGGGATTGAAATGAGTTTCGTGCTATTCCATCCAGAGCACCGTAACTTCTGCACCCGTGTACCACTCTAAAGCCTGAGCAGGGGTGCATGACTAAAGAAGAGATCAGACTGGTTGAGTGCCAGCGCCGCGAGAAGCACTGGAAACGCTGGGGTCCCTACCTCAGCGAGCGCGCTTGGGGCACCGTTCGTGAAGACTACAGTCCGCACGGCAATGCTTGGGAGTATCTGCCGCACGACCATGCTCGGTCGCGCGCTTACCGCTGGAATGAGGATGGCTTGGCGGGCATCTGCGACCGTCACCAGTTAATCTGCCTTGCATTCTCTTTCTGGAACGAACGTGATCCCATCCTGAAGGAGCGGCTGTTCGGGCTGACCGGCAATGAGGGGAATCACGGCGAGGACGTCAAGGAATACTACTTCTATCTCGATAGCACACCTACGCACTCCTACATGAAGTATTTGTACAAGTATCCGCATGCCCCGTTTCCGTATTCGCAACTATTGGACGAGAATCGCCACCGCGGTAAGGACCGGCCAGAATTCGAACTGCTCGATACAGGCGTGTTCGACGAAGATCGTTATTTCGACATTTGCGTCGAATACGCGAAAGGCGATGTAGAAGACATCTTCATAAAGATCAGTGTTTCTAATCGTGGGCCTGAAACCGCGCGTTTGCGAGTGTTGCCAACCATCTGGTTTCGCAACACCTGGAGTGGGGACTCGACTCGACCCGTGATGCGCCAGGTTGCCGGGGCAATTGAACTGAACCATCCGAGCTTGGGCAAACGCTGGCTCTATTCTGAGGGCTCGCCCGAACTGCTGTTTACGGAAAATGAAACCAATTTCAAGCGGTTATTCGGAGTGGGAAACCGCTCCAAATGCGTGAAGGACGGCATCAACGACTACATCGTTCACGGCGTCAAAGAAGCCGTCGCTGCCGAATCGAGCGGCACCAAGGCCGCCGCGCATTATCAGCTCGAAATCAGCGTTGGTGAAACGGAGATTGTGCGACTTCGCCTCAGCGACATCGACTTCTCGGGTGTGGCCGAAGCTGCGTTCGAGGGTTTTGATGATCTCTTATCGACCCGAAAGACCGAAGCCGATGCGTTCTACGCTACGGTGATACCTCAAGAACTCTCCTCCGACGCGCAAAATGTCATGCGCCAGGGATGTGCCGGCATGCTGTGGTCCAAACAGTTCTATCACTACGTGATTAAGGAGTGGCTCGAAGGCGATCCGGGCAATCCTCCCCCTCCCGCCGAGCGCCTGGGCGGCCGCAACAAAGAATGGCCGCACTTGTACAACGCCGATGTAATTTCGATGCCCGACAAATGGGAGTATCCCTGGTACGCGGCGTGGGACTTGGCGTTCCACTGCGTAGCGCTGGCCCTGGTTGACTCTGATTTCGCGAAGGAACAACTCGTTCTCTTATTGCGCGAATGGTACATGCACCCGAGCGGCCAACTGCCTGCGTATGAGTGGGGCTTAGGGGACGTGAATCCTCCGGTTCATGCTTGGGCCGCTTGGCGTGTTTACAAGATCGACAAGAAGCGAACCGGGAAAGGCGATCGCGTGTTCCTGGAGCGCATTTTCCACAAGCTGCTTCTGAATTTCACCTGGTGGGTAAATCGCAAAGATGCGGACGGCATGAATATCTTTCAGGGCGGATTCCTCGGACTTGACAACATCGGCATATTTGACCGCGGCGCACCACTGCCAACCGGCGGTTTTATCGAACAGTCCGATGGTACGAGTTGGATGGCAATGTACACACTAAACCTGCTCGCCATCGCGCTGGAACTGGCTAGCGAAGATCCGGCCTACGAGGATGTCGCAAGTAAGTTCTGGGAGCACTTCATCTACATCGCCAATGCGATGAATCATCGTGGCGATGACGGTGTAGGGCTGTGGGATGAGACGGATGGTTTCTTCTATGACGTGCTGAAGTTCCCGGACGGTAGGAAGTACCCTATGCGCGTTCGCTCCATGGTGGGCCTGATCCCGCTTTTTGCCGTCGAGACACTGGAACCGGAAATGCTGGACCGGTTACCCGGTTTCAAGCGACGGCTCGAGTGGTTCATTGACAACAGGCCGGACTTGGTAAAAAACCTAGCCTGCATGCGCACTCGCGGAATGAGGGAAAGACGGTTGCTCTCTACAGTCTCTCCTGAACAGTTGAGGCGGGTGTTGCGAACCATGCTGAACGATCGGGAATTCCTGTCCCCGTACGGGATCCGCGCGATGTCGCAATATCACCGCGATCATCCCTACGCGCTGTCCGTGAATGGGATGGAATACCGCGTTGACTATCAACCGGCGGAGTCGACAACCGGCCTATTCGGGGGGAACTCGAACTGGCGCGGACCGATCTGGTTCCCGGTGAACTACCTGCTGATCGAATCGCTGCAAAGGCTCCATCACTACTTCGGCGATGACTTCAAGGTCGAGTTACCGTCGGGTTCGGGCAACATGCTCACGCTCTGGGAAGTGGCCGCGGAATTGTCCCGGCGGCTGACGAACATTTTCTTACGCGACGAACGGGGCCGACGGCCATTGTATGGCGACCTGGAGAGCTTTCAAGATGACCCCAACTGGCGCGACCTGTTGCTTTTCTACGAATACTTCAATGGGGACACCGGCGCGGGACTTGGAGCCAGTCATCAAACAGGTTGGACCGGTCTCGTCACCAAACTGCTGCAGCAGAGCGGCGAGTCTCCCAAACACACAAGGCGTTCAATGTTGGCGCCCGTTGCGTTCACCAAATAAAGATCGAAAATGAGCGCACGGAAAATATAGAGAGAAAGTATGATCCGTTTTGGACGAGACGTTTGCGACAATTTGAATGAGGCCTTGCGTCGCGAATGGCTGGAAACGAATGGCTTAGGCGGATTCGCTTCCTCTACCATTATTGGCTTGAATACGCGACGGTACCACGGCTTGCTTGTGGCAGCCACCAAACCTCCGGTCGGGCGCTACCTACTTCTGTCCAAGCTGGAAGAGACTCTTCTGTTAGACGGACGTGCATTCGATCTCTCCGCGAATCGCTACCCAGCGGTCGTGCATCCCCAGGGGTTTCGCTACCTAAAGGAATTTCGCCTTGATCCCTTCCCTGTATTTACCTACGAGATCGAGGGCATCGAGATCGAGAAGACGGTCTTCATGGTGCACGGCGAGAACTCGACGATAATTCAATATCAACTCGGGAACGTGGGCGGTTCCAAATGCCTCCCCGGGAAGATCACGCTCGAACTTAGGCCCCTCATCGCCTTTCGCGATTACCACAGTACAACTCACGAGAACACTGCTCTGAATGCCGCCGTTGCGTCTTTGCCTGGAGTCACGAGTATCACTCCCTATAGTGGCCTGCCATCTCTGCACCTGGCACACAATGCCGGGCAACTTGAAAGCGGCAATGCAAGTTGGTACCGCAATTTCGAATATGAGGCCGAGCGCGCACGAGGACTCGATTTCACAGAAGACCTTTTTAACCCTTGCCTCCTGCGCTTTGATCTGCGTCCCGGAGCAGGTGCGATGATCATCGCTTCGACGGAGCCGCGCGATGCCGCGAGTGTGGACGAGTATCGCCAAGCAGAAATCTCCCGTCGAGTTTCGATCGTCAGGCACGCTCCGATGAAAGACGCCTTCGTTGAGTCGCTCACTACCGCCGCCGACCAGTTCATCGTCGCGCGAGGCAAGCAGAAGACGGTCATCGCGGGTTATCACTGGTTTAGCGATTGGGGCCGAGACACCATGATTGCCCTACCCGGCCTGGCGCTAACGACGGGCCGTTACGACGTCGCGCGCAGCATTCTGCGCACCTTTGCCCGCCATGTGGATCGAGGCATGCTGCCAAACCGGTTCCCTGATGCGGACGAAACACCCGAGTACAACACAGTCGATGCAACGCTGTGGTTCATCGAAGCTGTTCGCTCCTATCTGGCCTACACCGATGACCTGGGCTTCGTGGACAACGAGCTTTATGGCGTTTTGACCGAGATCGTTTCGTGGCATGTAGGAGGCACGCGTTTCGGAATCAGGGTTGATTCAAACGGACTGCTCAGCTCAGGCGAGGTTGGCGTTCAACTGACGTGGATGGATGCGAAGGTGGGTGATTGGGTCGTTACGCCGCGCCGCGGGAAGCCTGTCGAAATTCAGGCCCTTTGGTACAACGCGCTGTGCGTCATGGAGGATATAGCGCGGCGGCTTGGAGACGAAGTCAGCAATCATCGTTATAGGACCATGGCGGCGCTAGCCAGCGGAAGCTTCAATCTACTTTTCTGGGACGAAAAGAGTGGGTGTCTCTTCGATGTTATAAATGGCGGCGCGCCGGACGCCAGCATCCGGCCGAACCAGATCTTTGCCGTGAGTCTTCCTTACACCATGCTCAATCCGGCGCGCGCGAATCGCGTATTAGACGTCGTCCAACAGCATCTGCTCACACCCGTTGGCCTGAAAACCCTCGCGCCAAGCGATCCTCAATATCGCGGCAGCTACAGAGGGGACCAGGCCAGCCGGGATGGCGCTTATCATCAAGGCACGGTTTGGCCGTGGTTGATGGGTCCATTCCTCACTGCATATATAAAGGTGCATGGTAGAAGTGAGGCAGCGCGGCGACAGGCGGAATCCTGGCTCTCCGCCTTCAAAGTTCGGCTGTCAGACTCTGGACTTGGCCAAGTCTCTGAAATCTTCGAAGGCGATGAGCCCCATCGACCGGTCGGCTGCATTGCGCAGGCATGGAGCGTGGCAGAACTACTGCGTGCCACGGTGGAAGATGTTTATGGCGTCCGCCCAGGAGCGCAAACCTCGGCCGTTCTGGAGGCTTTGCCGTTCTGATGGCGTGAAATGCCTGGGATGAAGCGGAGACAAATTCGACAAAGCAATTTTACGAAGGCAATGTGAGAAGCATCTCGTGATCCGGCGGCTTCGCGAAGGAATGAAAGGACCAAAATGTCTAATCCCGTGTATGTGTCCAAGATTCAAATTGAACGGCGCTCAGGGCCTCTCCGAATAGCACACTTGCCAGGCGAGTCGCAGCCAGTCTTCTTCAGCGTTCATGGAGCCATTGCTGAGCATTATGGCCTGGATCCGGCAAAACTGCCCGAATCGCACGCGGCAACGCTAGATTACGTTGTGGCTGCCCTGGGTGGTTGAATGATCGGAACCTTCGGGGGCGCGCTGGAAGCGCGCAAAATAAATGCGAGCAACGGCCGGTTGCGTGCCGAAGTAAGAGGGGAAATCGAATCGGATCAGGGAGTTCTGGTAATTCGCAGAGTTCACGTTCATTTCTTCCTTGATGAAACCGAACTCGTCAGGGAGACCGTTGAGCGCGTCCACCGCGTGTATGCGGATAAGTGCCCAGTCTACAAGACGCTGCGGCCTGCGTTTGAAATTACATCGGAATTTGAACTTACAACGAGCAACACAACGGAAGGCATTCGATGAGGCTTCAGCAAAAGCTGGACGACTTTAAAGCACAATTCGAATCCGGAGGTCCGCCTCACAATGCTCCCAAGTCCATAATCGAAGTCTTTCATCGGGCCACGGAAGAGCTGCGCCAGTCTGGATTGGCCGAACGCGCCCTGAAGAACGGCGATCGGGCGCCGGCATTCATCCTGAACAATCAGGACGGAAATTCGATCTCTTCGACTGAACTCCTGGCAAAAGGCCCGCTGGTAATCACATTCTTCCGTGGGCACTGGTGACCCTACTGCGTCATGGAGCTGGAGGCTCTACAAACAGCTTTACCTGATATACAGCAGCTAGGAGCTAATCTGGTTGCGATTTCGCCGCAATTGGGGAGGTACGGGCGCTCGGTCCATCGTCGCCTCAACTTGGGTTTTGATGTACTGACGGATCTCGAGTTGCAACTGGCAGCTCAATTCGGCTTGGTCTTCGTGCTTCCCGATTACCTCAAGACGGTTTATCTGCAGTTCGGAAACAAGCTGGATGAGTTCCACGGCGAAAACGCCTTCCGCTTGCCCATGCCCGCACGATACGTCGTTGATCAACAGAGCGTGATTCGTAGAGCCAATGTGAGCCCGGATTACACCAGACGTCCCCAACCCGGTGAAACCATCAGCGCGCCGGAGGAACTCACGAAGGCCGGAGGCTGACGCGAGACGGCGAGGCCCGGACTTCGGCTTCGAAAGGTAGTTTGTCCCGTAAGCTACGGGACAAGCGGCTTCGCGGTCTTAATTATGCTCCACAGATGAAGCGAACGGCTCGCGTAACTTTGCTCACCGAAACACATCTCACGTCATAGTTGTGAATACGTCGACACAATTTACGGAGAAGAATAATGGCACGCATCGTAACAATTGATCCTCAAACCTCCACAGGTCAAGCGAAGACTTTGCTTGATGCAGTTCAGTCCAAGATGAAAATGGTTCCGAATCTCATGCGCGTACTCGCCAGTTCCCCCGCCGCATTGGAGGGATACCTCAACTTCAACGAGGCGCTGAGCCACGGCTTGCTCAGCGGCAAACTGCGCGAACTTATTTCTGTTGTAGTGGCTGAGGCAAATGGCTGTGAATACTGCCTCTCCGCCCACACGACAATTGGGAAAATGGTGGGATGGAAGGAAGAAGACATTCTGGCCAGCAGGAAGTTCAATTCTGGCGATCCGAAGATCGATGCAGCGCTGCGTTTTTCCCGTAATCTCGTGTCGCGCCGCGGGCAGGTTGACCAGGCGGAGATTGAAGCACTGCAAACGGCTGGCTGCAGCGACGGCGAAATCGCAGAGATCATCACGAATGTCGGGCTCAACACGTTCACAAACTATTTTAATAATGCCGTTCAAACCGAAATCGACTTCCCAAAGATTGATTTGAAGAAGGCCGCCTAGCGTATAGATCGATCAAAGAATCCCGGAAGGCCGAAACGCTTCGCTTTGCAAAGATTTGGCAACCAGGAGTTTCTTTTGGTTTTTGCCCACAATAACAACCGCCTCAACCCGTTTTTCTTGCTGAAGTGTTCCTACGGCTTTCCCGATACTGCTGGATCCGCCAATGATCCAAACCCGGGTTTGCCGACAAATTCCGGTCGCACATTCCCGAGCGTTCTCCCATTACTCTAATGTATGGAAATCTCGCTTCTCACTGGCTGGCAGATCCGTTGAAGAGATCTTCAATCACTCGTGAATCCACCTCGCCAGATTGGTTGTAGACGGGTTCGCCGCGTCCATTCAAAACGAGCACGTGAGGGATGTAGCCCTTGTAGTACAGCTTGACCAATTGTTGCTGTTCAGGCGAGCGTTGAACGTCAAGATCGATGACCACAAAGTGCACCCGGGAGCGGTACTTGTTGTACAGTTCAACCGTCCGGCGTGCCTGCCTCTTTGAGTTAAAGCATCCTTCGCCGTAGATGATCACGTAGTTTGGTTTGCCTGGAACAAATCCCGATTGAGCGTCCGATCCAGTAATGAGTGGACCGTCGAGGCTGTCACTTCCGTAATCGAGGTGCTCATTGAGTTTCAAGTTGTCGATGGAGAACACAGTAGGCACCGCCAGCAGAAACAAACCCAGGAGCAGGGCAATCTTTTTTATGGTCACTTCGGAATCTCCAATTGATATGATTCTTTTTCGATTTTGCCTTGATCGGCATAGCGCGTCAGAGCTTCTTCCGCTGCTTCTCTGAATGGTGGTTTGTCACCCTTGCGCTCGGACGGCAGGAATCCCCCGCCAAAGTACAGCTTTCCGTCTGGAGTGATGAAAGAGGTGAGAGGCAACCCTGCAGGAAGGTTTAGCATAGCCTGTGCGCGTTGTAATTGCGCCACCAGTTCTGGAGCAGAATCGAAGTCAACCTTTACCGCGACGAAATGCTGATTGATGTAATCGGCGGCCGAGGCGTTGGTGTACGTCTCGCGATCCATGAGGGTGCACCACGTACACCAAACCGCCCCTACGTCCAATAGAATCGGGCGGTTGAGCTGTTTTGCCCGTTGAAAAGCGCCGGCACCCCAGGGATACCAGTCCACGGGTTGGGAAACTGCCCGCTTCAGGTACAGTGAAGTCTGCCCACTCAGGTGATTGGAGTTTCCCTGCGCTTGACTGGCAGCCACTGTGCCTGCCAAGACCAGCGTTAGCAGAAACATATTCTTGCCCATGCGGATCAGATTCGGGCGTGCAAAAGAAGTTACAAGTCCCACTCAAAGCGAGGGACTCCTTCAGCCCCGGTTCGCGCGAGCGCGCTAAAATGGAAGAAGAAGGAAAAAGCGGCAAAATGAGCGGCAACGACAGTGCCATTTCCTTACGCGAGTCACGCGAGGAACAGTTCGAAGAGTTCGCACTCAGTAAAGATGGGCTCACATCCAGACGTGAGCCCATATCACTTCTCCTAGGTTCGCGGTGCTTTTACAGCCAGTATTTCCGGCTGGTCGATCGCGGGCGGTTTCGCGAACAGGTCCTCGGCCTTTGCGAAGAGGGCTTTCGCGACGTCGCCACCAAGGTGTGCGTTGCGCCCGTTTTCATCGGGGAACGTGTCGAAGATGCCGAACTTCGATGGACCCATCTTCAATGCGTACCAGGTTGTGGTTCCGGTTTCAGCCTGCACCAATGGTAGTGCCGACTTTAGGAACTGTTCAACTTCATGCTCCTTGCCGGGTTTTGCTTCGAGTTGTACCAGAATTGACAACTTATCCATGTTTTCTCCAGGCACTCAGCTTTTTCGTTCAGCCGATGGCCAATTATTACTTATCCAACGTCACAAAAACTTAGCCGCCCGGGCAGCGTTTACTTATGCTGAATCGGTTCCGGAGAACGCTCTCGATCGAGCGGTATTACTCGCACATCCCAAGAGAGTTCAGATTTCTGGGGTAAATAGCATTTCACGCTGTCGCAGGCCTGATAGAAGAATATACCTTTCAAAGTGACTGTCTTTGGCTGTGCGATAGAACCGATAAACGCACGGTCGGCCGAAACCACCACGTCCTGTTGAACGCGAAATTTGCCTTCATATACCGGCACCGCCTCATTGATTACCGGAAGAAATAGCACTCTTGGATCGGGGTAGCGGAGCGGCAGCAACTTGAACTCTGGCGAGGGTTCCATTGTTAGTTGGATCGGCTTGTAGCCATGAACTCCAGGAGCGTAAACGTGGGTTCCTGGAGGGAGGGAGATTTCGGCCGCTACTGTGAAACGGCTGCCGGGACCTACGATCTCGTCGGATTGCAAGAGCGCGAGTTTAATATTAGGTGCCGCCACTTCACGACCGTTGCCTTCTACCAGGTCAGGAAACAATTTGAGGAGCAGGCTGGTTCCGGTTTCCCGGTCGGTGTACACCGCCTCGAAGAACTTCTCCTTGATAATCCCATTTGGCGTTACGTAAAAGTATCCCGGGTACGCCATATTCTTGGTAAATCCGGGTGCGTTTGCGTTCAATACCCCATAACGCCGAATGATCGCGGACTTCGGATCTGCGATTAACGAATACTCAATGCTATGCCGTTGAGTAAAATCTTCCAAGATCGCCTCCGAGTCGTAGCTGAGTGCCGCCAGTCCGAGGCCCTGCCGCTGGAACTTTTCTCGTGCATTCTGCAACTGGACCAGTTGCTGCTTGCAGAAGGGTCACCAATCCGCCGAACGAAAGAAAACCAGCACCAGACCGTTGCGCCCCATTAGAGAAGAAATGGTTTGCTCTTTGCCAAACTGATCTCGCGCCCGAAATGTCGGGGCGGACTTGCCCACCGCAACGCCCGGCATGTCTTGAGCTGCAGCATTGAATCCGATTCCAAGAAAGATGACGCCCAACAGGAGTAATCGCATAGTCGCCAAGACTGTCTCGATTCCGTTCGCCGCTAGGGAAGATCTGCAATCCATGCGCCGCATTGAATCTAGTAGATGCAAAGCGCCATCAGAAGTTACGAGTCAATCTTTTGATCGGTGCAGCCTGACACTGAGACGCCCATGATTTTATCGGACCACGCGCCAAAGGCCTGCAGACTCATCGTTCAGAATTGCAGGCGTACGAAGTGTTCATCTATCACGAGTTGAGTTGTACAGTTATAAAGATTTACTCCAGCCGTTGAACAATAGGACAATTGATGGGAAGTCAGAGGTTGTGAACGGAACTCCGGCCGGAAAGCAGGTCATCAGCACGATGGTAAGAACGGCAAACTCACGCTGCAGTTGTCTGCGAAAACTGCTTGCGATTGCTTTCTCGGTCCCGAGATCGATGCGAGTTCTACCCAAGTAGGACTGGTAAGAGTACTCCCAGGACCAGAGCGAAAAACCACAAAGGCGGCGCCGGCGTTCCTACCTGACGGATCCGGCGTAGTTCGCGGGCTGCAAATTTCGGATCAAGGACAAGCCAGCGGGTGTATCGGCGCTCCAGCAAAAGAAAGGTCAAGGCAGTCACAGCGCCATAAATCAAGTGGCCCACGAGGGACGGCAAAAGCGCCGAAGCTGCATCGGTGCTCCAGTCGCAGACACCGGTAAGCATAAGAGGCAAAAAGGTCATGGGTCCGAGATACCACCAGATCAGACCAAACAGCCAGCCCCAGCCCAAGCCCAGACCGAGACTCGAAGCCTCATTTCGAAAGAGCAGTCCATAACTCGTGCCGATCAAGGCGCTGATGAACAGATGGATCAACAGACCCCCAACAAGGGAAAAGCCGCTGCCCAGTCCTGCAATTTTCGGCAGTATTCCGGTGGCAAGCATCACCGGACTGGAGATCAAACCTCCTACGAGGCCAGCCATCGCTCCCCAGCCAAGCGAATGCAGGATATGAATGCCGGGTCCTTCGGCTTCCCGATTAAGCGGATCGCTCTGAATGAACAGCCGAACCCACACGCGGTCCAAGGTGGCATACGCGATGCCCAGGATCAACCCATAGAGGATATGCCCAACAAGCGAACCGAAGAGTTCACTGCCGTGTTCCGCCGACCAATCGAGCGGTACTCTGGCGGCGATGGGTAGAAGAGTTAGCGGCCCGAGAAACCAACAGAAGATCCCGTAGCCGAGCCCCCAGCCCATCGAAGAGCCGTACCCGCGGATGTCGCGTTGGAAGAGCATCCCGAAGGTGGCGCCGATGAAAAGCGCAACGACGAACTGCAGGGTTATATTTGCGGTACGGGAGTGAAGTTCGCCAACCCCGGCAAGCAGGGGGAAGAAATCACCCTCGGACATCCAGCGACCGAAAATCAAGCCCCCAAAGGTGCCAGCAAGCCCACCGGCAACGATGGCGCGACCCAGACGGAACGGTGGCTGCCCCCCTCTTGAGCGAAGTCCGCCCCGAATGCCTAGGCCAACGCCCACGGGCATCCCCAGGCAGAGCAAATAGGCTACGAGCTCCGGAAACTGCGCTCGGGCATCGCTCAACATTCCCATGGAACGCTCGTTTCCCTTCAACATAGGCAAAATCCCGGCAGGGACCAGCATCCACAGAAGCAGCGCGGAGGCCACACCCCAGATCAATCCAGCACCGGCGCTGGTTGCGCGCTTGGCGAAGAACAGGCCAAAAGCAAGCCCAAAAAGACCGCCAAGCAACACGCCATGCGTAAGCGGGATTGTCAGGATTGCGCTGCGCAGAGCTCCGCCCGCCGCACCTACTCCCAGTCCTATCAGAGTCTCAATCCAAACCTGGCCGGCTACTCCGCTTGTGACTTCCGCTCTAACCTTAGACTCTAAGGTTGCCATGATTTAAGATCTCCTACCGGAGGACCTCTATCGCAGATCAATGGTCTGGACAATATCTCGGGGGAAGAAAAGCTCCGCGGTCCAATCCATCAGCACACGAATTTTCCTCTCGATACCCGGAAGCTTCGATAAGTAGATGCCGCGCCACATAAGCCAGGCGAGCAACCCGGAAAAACGCAGGGATTGGGTGCGGATAAAAGGTATGGTCAACTCGGCACAAGCCGTCTGGTGGCCGACAACGCACAGCGCTCCCAGAGAATTGAAGTGGAAAGTCCGGGGTTGGCGCCCTTCCAATTGGGCGTGGATATTCTTAGCCAACACTTCCGCCTGGCGAATTGCAAATTGGGCCGTGGGTGGGCACATTTTACCGGTCTTCCCATTGCTCGCCGATGCACAGTCGCCGAGCGCCCAGAGACCTTTGTGATTCTTCACGGCAAGTGTTTCATCCACGATGACGGCGCCGCGCTTGTCTCTGTCCACGGGTAATAACTTCAGCAGCGGATTCGGAGTCGTGCCGGCGGTCCATACGAGAGTCATTGCGCGAATCTCGCCGTCGCTAAGAATAACCACGCCACGTTGCGCATCTGTGAGACGAGTATCCAGGCGAAAGCGGACGCCACGGGCTTCCATCTTTTGCTGAGCATACCGGGCCAGGGATTCGCTCAATTCAGGCAGGATACGGTCGCCCGCATGCACCAGCACGATGCTCAACTCCCCGGGATGCAGGTTCGGATAATCGGCAAGAATGCCGTGCGCGAAGTCATTGAGGGCCCCTGCGAGTTCTACGCCGGCGAAACCTCCTCCCGCGATTACAAACGTGAGAAGCTCCTGGCGATATGAGGGATCCGACTCGCGGTCGGCCAGTTCGAACATTTCAATTACATGGTTGCGAATGCGGATGGCGTCAAGCAACGTCTTGAAGCCGAAGGCGAACCTCTGAACGTTCGCCATTCCAAAGTAATTTGAAACCGAGCCGAGTGCCAGGACCAGATGGTCGAACTGGATTTCCCTTGGCGGATCTGTACCGTGATCAGTGCGCAGAATCACCCGGCGCTGCTCGATGTCAATCGCCCCGGCGGATCCGCGAATGAATTCCGTCCGATGCAGGCTGCTACGCAATGGTGCGCTTATATGGCTGGGTTCGAGGCTGCTCCCCGCCACTTCCGCGAGCATAGGAGTAAAAAGAAGAGCGTTTGTGTCGCTCACCAGGGTGATGAAGACCGAGCGGTCCGCACGGAGTCGTTCTTCTAAACACTCCGCCGTTCGCATGCCGCCGAATCCGCCGCCCAGAATCACGATCCGTTTTATTACAGGCGGCACCTGCAACCGGGATTCTGGCTCCGGGCCGAGCACATGCTCTGCGAGATCACTGAAGCCTTGGGTGATGAGGCCGAGCGAGGCACTGTACAGCACCCAGCCAACCAGAGCTGGAAAATGTGCTCGCATTTGTTCTGCGTTCCATTGCGGCATTTGCCCGGAAACCAATGGGAACGCGATCACGCTGATCAGACCCCACAGTGGAACGCCCAGTGCACCCGCGGCCATTAGGTTGTCCACATAGGCGCCGCGGGTGGGACGCGAAATGGCGGCATAGGCTGCACCCACGGCGATGCCCAAGATGACACTCCACCGAGCATGGCCGAGGGCGGCCACCAGTGGCACGCTAGCCACTGCTCCAGCCAGCGTTCCCAGAAAGCTTCGCCGGATGAACTGGTTCATTCGGCTTTCGTCACAAAGTGCTGGCTGGGATCGACAATAGGGCGGCGGCCACGATTCGCGGCAGAAACGCAGCATGGATCGACCAGGATGAAATTCACGATCGCGTTAGTCAACATGATTTCAAAGATTCTCCACGTGAGTTCAGCGCCAGAGTCAAAACGAGGCGTGAAACCTGAAAGCAACGAGACGTGCATGTGATAACTGCCTGGGGCAAAAAAGTTACAGCGCATTTGACTGTTTTCTGACCGCTTATCGGTGTGTTACTGTCCAAAAGATCATTGGATAAGGGTGTGTGCGTCTGGCATCATGGTTTTCCGAAACTCATGTCCGTAAACTCGTCCGCGAACGCCGTCAACAAGAGATCGACGTTTCCCGCGTTGTAGGCCTCCCTAAGCCTCGCCTTAGCGACATTTATCTCGTGGACGTCGTTCATAGGGTTACGAATCTCGCCCCTTCATAACTGGTCATCTTTGGACAGTTTGCGGTCAAGTTTCTGATATAAGCGATCGCTGAACCCTGCAGGCAACACAAACGCCTTAGCGTCGCCAACTAACTGCACTACATTACGAGTCCCATCCAGTACTGCCGTACAATGCTTGCAGCCTTTGAAATGTTCCCGCATCCTGGCGCGTAATTGCGGAGTGATATCGCCGTCCAAGTAGTTTGAAACTTCTCGCCAGACATCTTCGCAACTGATTTCTATCACCATGGTCTCACCTGTTTGTATTCCCTCCGGCCGGTGCTCCAACTCCCGTCCATACCCGGTGCAAGGGCGTCGCGCATCTGGAGGCGGGCACGCAGGAGGCGTGTTTTCACCGCGCTTTTCCGGATGCCGAGCAGCTTGGCGGTCTCTTCTATTGTGAAGTGTTGCACATCTCTCATCACGAACACCTCTCTGTGCTTGGCCGTCAGGGAGGCTAGTGCCCTGGATAGCGCTTGCCGCAGCTCTTTTGTTTGCAACGCCTCAGAGGGTATCTCGCGCCAGTCGGCGAAGTCTCGAGGAACATAATCTCCTTTTTCATTCTTGCTCCCGTCGTCTAACGAATCGTGCAGTTTCTGGCGCCGCTCCTTTCTCAACTTCATCAGGGCTTCGTTAGTGGCGATACGCACCAACCAGGTACTAAACTTCGAGTCGCCACGAAACTTGGAAAGATTAGTAAATGCCTTGAGAATTGCCTCCTGGGCCGCGTCCTCCGCATCGGCCTCATTCTTCAGAATGGCTTGAGTAGCCATGAACACCGCAGGTTCGCAAGGACGCACGAGTTCGCGAAAGGCTTCGTGCTGCCCCCCGAGCACGCGTTGGATCTGTTCCAATTCAAGCGGCTCAACCTGAGATTTGGTGCCAGCCAATGTTTTTCCGTCGACTCGAAGACTGGTCCCGGGAAGGCCTGTTCGCACGGCTACAGCAGACATCATCTCACTGCCTCTTGCTGCCTCAACCGCTCCGAAACCCTGCAGACATGCTCCGCAGCCCATGTCCGTGGGATGCTAGTCGGCCTTAAAAGTGACATATTCTCCCGTAGCTTAACGACTAACTCTCGATCGGTTCCAAGCGGGATGACTTCCACCGTCGTCTGCCGGTACGGCGCTTCGTTATCTAGCCAATCCCACATGTTTTGCGTCGCGTCGTGTCACAGAGCAAAGGGATGACCAGCGTTGGTGAAGATCAAATCGCGAGTCTTGCGGAAATTACCGAAGACTGCTGCAGCTGCGTATTGCACTTTCTCCCGATCGTCCTCGCGACAGAAAGTCTCATTCATCTCTGGGGAGAACCGACTGATCCAGAGTGTTCATGTGTTTTCTTAACAAATTGTGGAGCGTAGCCGCGATCACACTGACAGCTTGTCCGGGGCCGGCCACGTCCGCCGGGACGATCTGTGAAAGCAGACCGGGGGAAGCACCATCAAGTAGTGAACATCACCGCCCTCTGTTGCGGGTGGCAATGGCTTGGAATGGAACCAGCCCATGTATCCGAGGACCTCCATGATATCCACGATGTCATTCCCACCCCAGACCTCAGAGCAGGCCAATCTGTGGATTGGAATTCCTCCGGAACCAGGTCCTCATGAGTTCTCAAGCCAACATCCAAACTAGCCAAGGGCTTCGCCCTTGATATTCCATCGCACCCGGATGCTGCAACTGGACGTTACAACGTGGTTACAACGAGAACAAAATTCTCGTTTC
>DATNLE010000406.1:0-41901 GCA_035603035.1 Candidatus Acidiferrales bacterium
CCCAGATCAGCGGCTGGTCTTCAACTCTTCCATCACGCTCTGGATCAGTTCCTTCGCGTCGGTCAGGCTCTTCATAATGATCTGGATATCCATGACAGGCTTGCCCGGCCAGCGTTGGCTCTGGCAGTACACGCCGTGTTGACCGACCAGCGCCATGGCATCCGTGATCGTATCCATCGTGACCGCCAGGCGCCCGCGGGGGACGCCCATCATGGTTTCATAGTGTTCCAGTTCTTCGTGTTTTTCATCGAATACCGGCATCGGACGATTGTAACCGCTGCCGTCGATGGGGCATAATCATTGGTCTCTGCTGACAAATGGATTTCTCACACGTCTAAGATTTTTGTCCACAGCGAACAACTCAACAGGAGAGATCATGCGAAAACGAATCGTGCTTCCCACGCTGCTAACCTTGGTGTTCACCACAGCTGCTTTCGCGCAGACGGGCAAGAGTCGGCCGAGCCCGGCGGCGTCAGCCGAGTGCGATCTTGGCGGCGGCAAAACCATCAAGACAGATTATTCCAGCCCGCGTATGAAAGGCCGCAAGATCTATGGCGACCTGGTACCCTTCGGCGAAGTCTGGCGCACGGGAGCGAATGACGCTACGACATTTATCACCAGCGCTGATGTAGTCATCGGCGGCAAGACCATTCCCGCCGGCAGCTACACCATCTTCACCGTTCCCGCCGCGGACAAATGGACGCTGATCGTCAACAAGAAAACAGGCGAATGGGGCATCCCTTACAAATATGAGAGCGATGAACTGGCGCGCGTGGACATGAAGGTAAGCAAGCTGCCCTCGCCGTTGGAAAATTTCACGATCGCCTACGATAAGGCGGGAAGCGGCTGCACGCTGCGCATCGATTGGGAGACCACGCGCGCGTCGGTCGCCATCGCCGCGAAGTAAGTCTACGCGCGGTTGAGATTTGATTTCCTGGTTGCGGATTGCTGATTGAAAACTCTAGAGCGGGTTTTCAATCACAGTCTGCAATTACGAGGCAGGCTTCCAGCGCAGCACCGGTTTTCTGGCGGCCGCAGTTTCGTCAAGCCGCGAAACCCGTGTAGAGTGCGGTGCGTCGAGCACAATCTGCGGATCCCGTTCCACTTCTTCGGCAATCGACTTCATCGCGTCGACGAATAAATCCATCTCCTCCTTGGACTCACTCTCGGTTGGCTCGATCATCAGCGCCCCCGGAACAATCAGCGGAAACGCCGTTGTGTAGGGATGGAATCCGTAGTCGATCAGCCGTTTGGCAATGTCCATGGTGCGCACGCCTTTTTTGGCTTGCAGTTTGTCACTGAAAACGACTTCGTGCATCGTAGGCGTGGAATACGGCAGATCGTAAGTGCCTTCGAGTCCTTTGCGGATGTAGTTGGCGTTCAGCACCGCATCTTCAGTGGTCTGCCGCAGACCATCTGGCCCGTTCGCTTGAATGTAGGCCAGGGCGCGGACGAACATGCCAAAGTTGCCGTAGAACGCGCGTACCCGTCCAACCGACTGCGGACGGTCGTATTCAAATCCGAGTGTGCCATCCGCTTTGGTAACCAGCACGGGCGTAGGCAAAAATGGCTCGAGTGTTTTCTTGATCGCCACCGGTCCCGATCCCGGCCCACCACCGCCGTGCGGTGTGGAAAATGTTTTATGCAAGTTAAGGTGCATCACATCCACGCCAAAATCACCGGGCCGCACCTTGCCCACCAGCGCGTTCATATTTGCTCCATCCATGTAGAGCAGGCCGCCTTTGGCGTGAAGGATGTCGGCAATCTTGTGAATCTGCTGTTCGAACACTCCCAGCGTGTTGGGATTGGTAAGCATCAGCGCGGCAACATCCTCGTTCATCTGAGCTTCCAGGGAGGCAATGTCCACCATCCCGCGGGAGTCGGATTTCAAGTTCTCTACAGCGTAGTCGACCATCGCTGCGGTCGCCGGATTCGTCCCATGCGCAGAATCTGGAATCAAGACTTTCTTTCGCGGACGCCCCTGCGCATGGTGGTAGGCACGCACCATCAGGAGTCCGGTCATCTCACCGTGCGCGCCAGCCGCTGGCTGCATCGTGATCGCATCCATGCCCGTAATTTCGATCAGGCACTCGCTCAGAGTTTTCAGAATCTGCAGAGCGCCTTGCGAAATCTGCTCCGGCTGATAGGGATGCCCGTTCGCGATTCCCTCCACCCGCACCACTGCTTCATTCACTCGCGGGTTGTACTTCATCGTGCAGGAGCCCAGGGGATACATACCAAGATCGATCGCGTAATTCCAGGTCGACATGCGCGTAAAGTGGCGGATGATTTCAATCTCGCTCACCTCGGGCATGTTTCCCAGATCCTTTCTTTCAGAGGCGCCGAGCAACGCGGATGTATCCACTTCTGGAACATCGAGCGGCGGCAACTTCCATGCGGCTTTTCCGGCGGAAGACTTCTCGAAGATCAGTCCCTCGTTCTGATTAACGTGGCGCGTGGCCTTGCGAGTTTCGTAGTTCATCGTGCCACCTCTTCCACTGCGACATCTTCCTTGGCCGACCGCTTCAAGGCGTCAGTCTCCGCAACCAGCCCGACGGCCGTATCGATTGCAGACCGCGTGGTAAGTTCTGTACAACACCATAACGCGGCATTCCCCAGTTCGGGATAAAACTTCTTCAGCGGCAATCCGCCGACCATGTTGTGACCGAGCAGCCGATGGTTGATGGCGTGCGAGTCGTCTCTTGTCTGAAGCACAAATTCGTTGAACCGAGGAGCGCCGCCAAATAGAACTTTGCCGTGCTTCGAGAACTGTCCGGCTGCATAGGCAGCTTTCGCCAAATTCTGCTTGGCTAACTCCTTCAGCCCGACTTTGCCATACACGGTCATAAAGATGTTGACCATCAATGCGACCAGCGCCTGATTGGTGCAGATATTTGAGGTCGCCTTCTCGCGCCGGATGTGTTGCTCGCGGGTGGCTAGCGTGAGTACAAATCCGCGTCTACCCTGTGTATCGACGGTTTGCCCGGCCAATCGCCCGGGCATCTGCCGGACGAATTTTTCCCGCGTGGCAATGACGCCGCAGTGTGGACCACCAAAACTCAGGGGCACGCCGAACGATTGCGCTTCCATCGCGATCACGTCCGCCTCCCGCGGTGGTTCCACGATTCCCAGAGATACTGCTTCAGCAATCGAGACCACTAGCATCGATCCGTTCTTATGAGCGATCCCGGCAATCGCCGAAACATCTTCAATCGTGCCGAAGAAATTCGGCGACTGAATCAACACGCACGCGGTTTGCGGCGTGATGGACTTCTCCAACTCCGCGAAATTCATCCGCCCATCATCGCCGAAACCGGTCACCGACAGAGGCATTCCCTGATGGGTGGCATAGGTCGCGAGCACTTCGCGATACTCCGGATGCAGACTGCGAGCCACAACCACCGCCCGCCGGCCGGTAAGACGCACAGCCATCATCACGGCTTCGGCCGCGGCGGTTGACCCGTCATACATGGAAGCATTGGCCACTTCCATGCCAGTGAGTTCGCCGATCATCGTCTGAAATTCAAAAATCGATTGCAGGGTGCCCTGTGAAATCTCCGCCTGATAGGGCGTGTATGCCGTAAGAAACTCGCCACGCGAGATCAGGGAATCAATAATAACGGGGCGGTAATGGGAGTACGCACCCGCACCTAGAAAACTGATGTAGCCTTCGCCGTTCTCCCGCGAGCGTTGGCGGAAGTAGTCCACGATTTCAGATTCCGCCATTTGTCGTGGAACTTTGAGGTCACGGTTGAGCCGGTATTCCGCCGGAATCGGGGCAAACAATTCGTCGACCGAGCGCAGGCCAATCGCCTTCAGCATGGCTTCTCGGTCGGCAGGAGATTTCGGTAAATAGCGCATAGGAAGTTCTTAGATGAAGCTCGAGGTCAATCGGATTGTGGCAGCCATCCGGTAGCTTGAAGCGAGCGCAAAATCCGCCAGGAAAGAATCGCAATCCTCAATGTTATCTTTGCGTCTCAATTCTCCCTGGATTGATCAGTGTCCGCCTTCTTCGGCGACGAACTTCTCATAATCCGCAGAAGACAGCAGCGCATCCAGTTCGCCTGGATTCTGCAGCCTGATTTTCATCATCCAGGAACCATGAGGATCTTTATTCACGTTCTCGGGCGAAGTGGCCAGATCGCCGTTAACCTCGGTAACCGAGCCAGATGCGGGAGCGTACAAGTCCGATACGGCTTTCACCGACTCAACCGAACCGAACGTCTTGCCCGCTGTGACTTCCGCCCCAACCTTCGGCAATTCGACGAACACGATGTCACCCAACTCTTCCTGTGCGTGATCGGTGATCCCGACAGTGGCAGTAGTTCCACTCGTCTGAATCCATTCATGCTGCTTCGTATATTTACGATCTGACGGGTAGGCCATGATGGCTTTCTCAACTCCTGGCTTCTAGCTACTCTTCTTCGGCCTCTTGTAAAACGGCGTCGGCACGACCTGTGCTCCCACGCCCTGGCCGCGAATTTCCACTTTCACCGCCGTGCCTACGGGCGCGAATTCCGGCGGCACATACGCCAGCGCAATATTCTTCTTTAGGAACGGCGATGGAGATCCGCTGGTCACATATCCAATCTCGCGACCGGCAACATTCAGGACTTTATAACTGTCGCGCGCGATGCCGCGCTCTGTCATCTCCAAGCCAACGAGCGTACGCTTCACGCCTTCAGCTTTTCCTTTTTCGAGGGCGGCGCGTCCGATGAACTCGGGCTTCTCCATTTTGCAGAAGCGGTCCAAGCCAGCTTCCCAAACATTGATCGTATCGGAAATCTCGTGCCCGTAGAGCGGAAGTTTGCCTTCAAGACGCAGAGTGTTGCGAGCGCCCAGACCGCAGGGGACGATGCCAAACTCTTTGCCCGCGCTCAAAATCTCATTCCAAACCCGAGCGCCGATGGTTTCATCCGAAGGAACGTAAATCTCAAACCCGTCCTCTGCCGTGTATCCGGTGCGCGCAATCAGAATATTGTTCAGTCCACAGACAGAACCGCGCGTAACCCAATAGAACTTTACCGCGCTCAAATTCGCGTCCGTCAGCTTCTGCAAGACGTCAACGCCCTTCGGCCCCTGTATTGCAATCTGGGTAAAGTCGTCGGAAAGATTCTCGACGGCGCAATCAAACTGCCGCGTATTGTCGCGGACCCAAGCGAAATCTTTCTCGCGCGTACCCGCGTTGATTACAAGCAGGTATTCATCCTCGCCCAGGCGATGGACGATGACATCGTCGACAAACGTTGCTTGAGGATAGAGCAGCGCTGAATACTGCGCCTGCCCCACGGCCAGCCGGGCTGCGTCATTCATGGAGATGTGCTGGACTGCGGCAAGGGCCTGGGGACCGGCCAAGCGGATGTCGCCCATGTGGCTCACGTCGAAGATGCCGACGCCGGTGCGTACCGCCATGTGCTCGTTGATGATGCCGCAGCCGATCGCGGCCGGGTACTCCACCGGCATGTCCCAGCCGTTGAAGTCCACCATCTTCGCGCCCATCTGGCGATGGACAGCGTTCAGCGCAGTCTTGCGGACGGCGGCGGCGGCTTCCATGGGAGTCAAAATCTAATCCTCGACCAGCAGAGCGGGGTCATCGCGAATGGTATGACTGACTACCGTAACACGTGGATTTTCGGTGGGTCAAACCGGAAGATCTCAACCATTGGGGACACAGCGACGCCGGGTAAAGGGCTAGGATTGCTATCGTCCGAACTGCACCGTGACGTGCGCCCCCGCGGCCACGTGCGTGCCGGGCAGGGGAGATTGTTGGCGCGCCACGCCGCTGCCAACCGCTTCCAGTTCAAGACCAGCGTCCTGAGCAGATTCGACCGCACCGCGGACAGTTTTCCCAACGAAAGACGGCACTTCGATCCCCCCCTGCTCAACGTCTAACACCACGGTTCCGGTGGCAGGGATTTTTGCCTGAAGTGCAGCGGCGTCGGCAACGTCTTCATTTCTTGCGGGCCCTGACGGGCCGGCCTCACCCGGCATCGACTCATTCTGCCTTATTGCTGCCTGCACCACGTTCCCGTCACTGCGCGTATTCGCGGGCGAGGGTTCCCGCGCAACGCTTGGCTTGCTGGCCGAAGAAGGCATGGTGTCCCCATTGACTTCTGCTGTTTCCAACGGTTCTCCGGGGTGATCTGGGGTTCCTTCCTCCAAGTCTTTATCCTTCATCTTCGCCTGTGCCAGCAGCAATTGATGCTGGGGCGCGAGCGGCAGATCGTGGGGCGTGTGCAGATATTCGAGTACCTGCTGCGTGACACGACGAAATACGGGTGCCGACACCTGCCCGCCCTGATGCAGGCCAACCGCTGAATCCAGGATCACAGCCACCACGATCTGCGGATTGTTGACCGGCGCGAATCCGGCAAATGACCCGATATATTTTGTCTTCGAGTAGGCTCCCGTTGCCGGATCCACCTTCTGAGCCGTCCCCGTCTTACCCGCCGATGTATAGCCTTCCAAAATTGCCTTACGCCCCGTGCCTTCGAGCACCACTTTCTGCATCATCGACCGCATCTCAGCCGCGGTGTAACTGGAAATCACCCGCCGCGAAGTTCCCGAATGGAATGCGACAGTTTGTGGCAAACTCTTTTTTGGCGAACTCTGCGGATCCATTGTTCCCGCGACGATACGCGGCGCCACCCAAACTCCATCATTAGCGAATGTGGAAATCAGTGCCGATAGCTGGAGCGGCGAGATTCCGATTTCCTGGCCCATGGAAATCGCCGCAATCGAAACCTTCGACCAGCGGCTGACGGGCTTGGTCAGACCGCGCGTCTCGCCTGGCAACTCGATTCCGGTTTGCTGTCCGAATCCGTAGGCGCGAATGTATTTGTAGAAGCGGTCCTCACCCAGGCGCAGGGCAATTTTGATCGCGCCCACGTCGCTTGATTCCGCCAGCACGCCCCACACTGGCAACAGGCCGTGCGGCTTCGAGTCGCGAATGCGCATGCCGTTGTAGACGATCGATCCCATCTGACAGTCGAACACTTCATCGGGATTAGTCAGCTTCTCTTCGAGCGCCGCCGAAATTGTGACCAGCTTGAAGGTAGATCCCGGTTCGTAAACGTAGCTCACGGCGCGATTGGTCAGCGCGCCGGGCGTGATCTGCTTGCGCAGATTGGGATTGAATGTCGGCCGGTTTGCCAGCGCCAGAATTTCCCCGGTATGCGGATTCTCTACGATCACGGTGCCGGCAATCGCCCGCGTGTCGTGAATCGCCTGCTCCAGTTCCTTCTCGGCAATGTACTGAATATTCTTATCGACAGTCAGAACCAGATTTTCGCCCGGCTCCGGTTGCTTCTCGACGTCGGAGAACCACTGCCGCCGCGCATCCACCGAGATGGACATTTTCCCGGCGCGCCCGCGCAGTTCATCGTCGAAGGCGTGCTCGATGCCGCTCTGACCTGAGTCCTCCATCCCTACGGTTCCTACCACCTGAGCGGCAAGATCACGCGCCGGATAAAACCGCTTCGGCTCTTTTTGAAAATGAATGCCCTGTAGACTCAGCGACTTAATACGCTGGATGGTTTCATCATCGGCCTTGCGAGCTACCCAGCAAAAAGTCTTATGGCTGTGGCAATCAGCGAGTACCACGTTATGATCCTCGCCGGTTATTCGCGTGATCAGAGAGACCGCGGTGGGCAGGTCTTTCACCTCCGACGGCACGGCGAAAGCCGAATCTACGAGTACCGACATTGCCAGCTCGTGTCCCGCGCGGTCGTAGATCACGCCGCGCTTGGCGGAAAGCGGAATCTCGCGCTGCTGCTGATGTTCGGCCTGCTTCACAAAGCTGCCGTAACGGAAAATTTGCAGGTAAACGAGCCGGAAGGAGATCGCCAGGCACCAGAACAGAAGGATTCCGCCGAGCAGGTAGAGTCTGGAATTCTTGCCGAGAATGGGGGTGGTCGCCATGGATTTCGACTTAGACAAACGCCGTTAGACAAACATGGCGGCCCACCCATCAGGCGGAACCGCCAATCAGTTCGTGTGGGGACAGCCGGGCCGACTCTTGCTGCTGCCTCTAATGCCTCCCGATCATCATTGCCGGCTCCACTCTCGCCATCACCGGGGCGTTCGAATCCGCCGCCGCGCTATCCATATGGATTACCTGACCCGGGTCCGGCGGCACCAGCCCCATGCGCCGCGCCATTACGTCAATTCGCTCCGGATCGCGCAAGCTGGCGTCTTCCAAGCGCAGCGCACGGTTCATCTCCGTCAAATTGTTCAGTTCCCGCTTGGCCGATTCAATCTGGTAGCCATACTCAATTGCACGGAAGTGTTGCCAGGCGTAAGTAAACACCAGCATGAACAGGATCGCCAGCGCCGTGCCGAACTGCTTCATGTCGCGATTGCGTCTGGGATCTTCAACTTTCACCAGACGGGAGTTGTCGATCGCTTTGGCGAAGTAAATCTCCGGTGTGCCGGTGAAAAAAGTATTTCGGCGCGCCGCTGGAACCGCCATCTGAAGTGTCGCTGCTGCCGTTGCCATTATGCTGCTCCTGCGAAAATCCGTTCTACCTGCTGTGGAGGATGCAAATCAAAGAGCCGCCGCAGTTCCATCTCTTCGGACATGCGCTGGTTTTGAGCGCCTTGTTCAGCGCGTTCCACCACCGCCACCAAGTCCTTAATCAAAGTCCCCGTATACATCGCGCACCTTCCAACTCGAATTCCTACCCCGAACCTGGCTTCGAACCGGAAGCCTATCTACATCGGCGGATCTTCGTCCGCCTTTTCAGAACCTGAACGCCCGGCACGCCATTACAGCTGTGCCGGGGACTCCGGCAGGTTCTCCGAAGCCTAAACTTTTTCCGCTGCCCGCATTTTCGCGCTGCGTGCTCGCGGGTTGCGATCTTGCTCCTCTTCGGATGCCGTCACCGGTTTCTTGGTCAACACCCGGAAGTACTTGTACTTATTTCCTGCCTCGCGGAAGGCATCCTTTACAATGCGATCTTCCAACGAATGAAAACTGATCACCACCACGCGTCCTCCTGGTTTCAGAATCCGGGGCGCCGCATTCATCAGCGCCGTCAGATCGTCCAGTTCGCGGTTTACGAAGATTCGAAGAGCCTGGAAAGTTCTGGTCGCTGGATGAATTCGCCGCTGTTCTGAATTCATTGGCCGGGCCGCGGCTGATATGACATCCGCAAAATGTGCGGTAGATCGTATCGGCCGCGACCGGACAATGGCTCTGGCGATTCTCCGCGACCTCCTTTCCTCTCCGAATTCGTAAATCACATCGGCAAGCTCGCGCTCGTCGAGGTGGTTTACCACTTGTTCGGCGGTTCGCTCCGACCGCGGGTCCATTCGCATGTCGAGCGGTCCGTCCGCCTGAAAACTGAATCCGCGCGCCGCATCCTGCAGTTGCAAACTGTTCACTCCGATGTCGGCCAGCAAGCCATCCGCAAAATTCTTGCCAAACCGCTCTCCAACTTCGGCGAACGAGGACTGCATCAGCGTGACCTTCGGCCAGTCAGCATTTGCCAGCGCGACGCCGGTGCTACCTTCCAGCTTCGCCGGCGCCAGCTTTCTCCCGGCAATCTGCAGCGCCGCCGGATCTTTATCGAGCCCAATCAAATGTCCCGGTGCGCCGAGGCGTTTTGCGATTTCGTAACTGTGTCCGCCCAAGCCCACGGTGGCGTCGATATACGTCCCGCCACGCCGCACGTTTAAAAAATCGATCGCTTCTTTTAAAAGAACCGGAACATGGCTGGCTTCCCTTCCACCACCATGCCCAACCCCCTGAGGGGTGTCTGTTGAACCCTCGCCCACTAGATGCCCAATTCGTCGAGCGTCCTCTCATCGTCAGGCGTGAACTTTTCTTCCTCGACCTGTTTGCGATACGCATCCAGGTTGCGCACAATCAGGTGCGTTAGATTGCCGGTAACCGCAACCTCGCCTTTGATCTGCGCTGCTTCCCGCAATAACTGCGGGATCAAGAGCCGGCCCTGCCCATCCATCTCCACCATCTGCCCGTAGTAATTCACCCTGTCCAGAAACTTTTTCTTGGTCGGATTGAAAGTGGAGAGCCCGGCCAGCTTCTGTTCGATCCGCTCCCATTCCTCGAAGGGATACACTTGAGCAACCTTCCCATCGAGACTGGTGATGTAGTATTGCTGTCCGTACTTCTCGTCGATAACCCGCTTGAACTCGGCTGGGACCTTCAACCGTCCCTTTTCGTCCACGCGAGTTGGGTGATTGCCGCGAAACATGTGTAAAACCTGAGTCGAAGGAGCTAAAAACGGCGCAAAGTCTGATCAAACTCGGTCGGTTCGGGTTGTTTACCGTGCTTTTGGGTCGGCTTTCCACCGGCTCCTCGATTTCCGCTTCCCGTCCCACGATCTCGATCTGCCTAACCACTCTGTACCACTTTCTCCCACATCTTAGCCGTAAGTCATTGATTGTCAAGAGCAAACTTGAAGGTGAGCATGTTACTAAAGTGCGGATTTGGCAAACTACGATGGCATGTGGTTAACCAGAAATGCGACCACAAGATGTTGTGGTTTACGCTTTAGATTCCTTCGCTATCCATTCGCTTCGATTTTGCTTGCACTCTGCGCCAGTCGGGCACTCCATTGTGCAAATCGCGGATTTGGGCTGCGGCGGCGAGGGTTCGAGCTACGAGCATGACACGGCAACTGCAATTTGCCGACTGGGTTCCCTTCGCGGTCGCCCGAGTTTTCGCCTTCTTCTCGAGCCCCGAGAACCTGCCGCGGCTAATGCCTCCGGAGACACAGACTCGGATTGACCGCCTCCAACTTGTCGCGCCTCCCCTCCCGCCAGCTGAGGACGCGCCGTCCAATCGAGGGGCGGACTGGAATGGGTTCGACGATCACAACATCTTTTCGTCCATTCAGATTCTTGCCCATACGCCGGCAGTGGATTGCTGCGATCACCGAATTCGAATGGAACCACTCCTTCGCCGACGTGCAGCAGAAGGGACCATTCAAGCGGTGGCATCACCGACACGAATTTCTGCCGGAGGCGAGGAATGCCCGCAGCGGCACAGCAGTCCGCGACATCATTGAATATGAAGTTGGATTCGGACTTCTGGGCGCACTGGCTGATGCTCTCGTCATCGAGCGGCGGATGCGCCGCGCTTTAGCTGAGCGCCAGAAGATACTTCCCACGCTTCTTTCATAATCGACGGGCACGAACTCGTGAAGCTCCCAGACCCCTCAGTAGACCGCATTCTCCGCACGGCTGGTGTGAATCTGTCCTGCCTCCACCGAGATCGTGTAAGCCTCGCCACCGTTGCCATTCCACCCACGGATGTCGAATGCGGCTCCGGTGGGGGCGTGATAGGCGGACACATTGCGCAGGGTCAATGGCTGGCCCGGCTTGCATACCTCCGGCGGGTCCGTGAGTTGCAGAAAGTAAGCGCCCATGCCCGTGCCCACCACTTTGGCTCGACCGTCCACTTCCACCAGCAGAGCAGATTTTTCGTCGAGAGCAATTGCGCGCGGTGCCTTCGACCAGCCATCCGCCACAATCCTCCCCAGAAATCCGAGGCTTCGTCCCCCACGGTCGCGCTTGGCGAAATGACTTTCCATGAGCGTGTTGTCGAAGCCCGGCACCTTGAGGAAATCACGCACCAGGGTTACGCGTTTGGCGTAGGGATCGGCCAATACCTGGCGCGACGTAAGATCCTCCTCATTCGACTTGTTGTCCAGCGCACCGTAAACAAACTGCCCCAGGACCGCCAGCCCTGCGCTGCTTCCTCCCATCGGCTTACCCGCAGTCGCGTGAGCGTTGAGCGCCTCTTGCAGCGGGGTACCCTTCCAGAAGTCGACGTAACGTGACTGGTCGCCGCCGGCAATGAAAATCACGGTTGCCTGCCTGATGATCTGTGCTACTCGGGGCTCGTCCGCCGCTTTGCGATTAGGAATGACCAACGTCGCTACGGAGTTCATCTGGCACAGTTTGTTGACATAGCGGTTGTAATCGTCCTTGCCTTGCGCGCGCAAAATCAGAAAGTCTCCGCCGTTGGCCTTGCCACAGAGCCAGCGGAACGCCTCGTCCAGATCGCCCCCGCCGCCCATCAAGGCAATTCCGGGCTCGGCACGGGTCTGCGCATCCAGGTCGCTGCCCAGGCGCTTATATTTGTAGGAGGGGGCGCGGCCAAGCGCGGCACTGCTGCAGAAGGTCAGAGTAAGAAGCACAACCCACGCGAGTTTCATGATCCGACGACTATACCTCAGCAGGACTCAGTAACCAGCAAGAAGAGGGAAGCGCCAAAAAGCTACTTTGTTTCTGAAAACGCCGTGCTATGCCTTCTTCGTCGCTCTCGCGCATGGCGGCGCCGCAATGTGCGGGATCCTCTACTTTGCGGGTTCGACGAAGACCGCAGTGCCATAGGCAAGCACTTCGGTGACGCCCTGCATCACTTCAGTTGCGTCGTAGCGAGCGCCGACGACGGCGTTGCCGCCCAGTTCAGCAGCATGCACAAGCATAAGGTCAAAGGCTTCGGCGCGAGTCTTTTCACACAGGTTAGTAAGCAGCGTGATGTTGCCGCCCACCAGAGTCTGTAATCCGGCGCCGATTGTTCCGAAGATCGAGCGCGAGCGCACCACAATGCCGCGCACAACTCCAAGCGTCCGCGTTACACGAAAGCCATCCAGTTCGAACTGAGTGGTGACCATGTTGTGCGCGACCATCCGTCCACCGCCTGTATAGCTGGGTGCCATTCCTCTTCCTCTCTAGATCTGCACGCTAACTATAACCCGGACAACATAGAATAGTCGTTGAGAAGCAACTCGCTCCGTCTTTCTACCATCGAGCCGAAACGCCGCATCACTCAAGATTAGTCGTGATGAAGAACTCCTGCGACGACGAATCGTATTCCACATGCAGCACGTTGGGCTTGCAGCAGACCTGACAATCCTCAACATAAGTTTGCCGGCGTCCCGCCGAATCATCGACCGCAGTGATATTCCACTCACCACATCCCGCGCACTGAAAACCAGCTTCCATGCTGAAGTTCCTCGCCACACCTTACCCCTATAATGACGAGGCTATCATTTCAGGATCTGGAGGCTTCATGATCTCGCGGCGGCATTTTCTTGAGGTAGGTGGGCTGGGGGCTGGAATCGCCGCATTGTCTTTACCTCTCGCGGGCGGCCAAACGCCGGCCGATGAAAAACTTAAGTCTTCCTTGCCGCCATCTCTGGCAGGGTTGAAGTCGCGAAAGAGTGAAGCCGCTCCCATTACACGAGAAGAACGCCGCGAACGTCTGGAGCGCGCACGCCAATTGATGAGGGAGAATGCACTCGACGCCGTGGTGCTGATGTCCGGCACCTCGCTTAATTACTTCACTGGAATTCGCTGGTGGGGCGGCGAACGCATGTTTGCTTTCGTGCTGCCCGGGAAAGGCTCGGCGTTCTATGTCTGCCCGGCGTTCGAAGAAGACCGCGCTCGTGAGCAGATCGTGAATGCGCCCGATGGTGAGCGCTCCGACCTACGCATCTGGCAGGAGGATGAGAGTCCTTATCGGCTCGTTGCGCAAGGCCTCAAAGAACGTAGCCTGGCCTCGGGCAAGTTGGGGATCGAAGAAACGGTGCTCTTCTTCTTCGCTGATGGGATCGCCAAGGCCGCGCCGGGGCTCACCCTGACCAGCGCGACGCCGGTTACTGCAGGGTGTCGAATGATCAAGAGCCCGCACGAGATCGCACTCATGCGTCTGGCGGCGCAGGTGACGCTCACGGCTTACGAAGCGGTTTATTACGCGCTGCGTGAGGGCATGACCCAGGAGCAAGTGGAGGATCTGATCGCAGCGGCTTATGGACAGTTGGGCTTCCCCGGCGACGCCAGCGTGGAAGTGGATGAATACACGGCCTACCCGCATGGATCGAGCACCCCGCAAGTGATCCGCGAAGGTTCGATCGTGATGATTGACGACGGTTGTACCGTGGAAGGATATCAATCCGACATCACGCGTACGTTTGTGCTGGGCACTCTTCCAGAAAAAACGGGAAACAAAATGAAAGAAGTTTTCGAGATCGTGCACCGCGCGCAGGCGGCAGCACTATCGGCAGCGCGTCCCGGTGCAGAATGCGGCGCGGTCGACGCGGCGGCGCGAAAAGTGATTACCGATGCCGGCTACGGACCCGACTATAAATACTTTGCCCACCGCCTTGGTCATGGCATGGGCATGGACGGCCATGAGTGGCCTTATCTGGTTCGAGGCAACACGACCAAACTTGCGGCCAACATGACCACCAGCAACGAGCCCGGTATCTACATTCGCCGAGAATTCGGCATCCGTCTTGAAGACGACATGCACATTACGGAAAACGGTGCGGAGTTGTTCACCCCGCAAAGCCAGTCGCTGGAAGATCCGTTCGGGAAACGCGTCTGAAGCGATATGCGATATCTTGGGAGCCCGGAACTAGCGCGGCAGCATCCGGTTCCAGGAACTGCCGCCCGGCGCCCCATCGATTCTGGAAGGTTCTAATCATCATCCGTCACGGTTATTTCGATGGGACTACTTGCAGATTATTCGTCACCTGAAAGATTCCCGGAACAGTGTTGGCGCGCAGGCCCGCCAAATTCTTATCTCCCTCGTTGTCGACCACGCCTTCCAGCGTGACGCGGCCATTTTTCACGATGATGCGAATCGGCTTCTGTACGCCGAGAGCATATTTCTCCAAGCCGGGATAGCCATAGATTGCGCGATAGAGACGAATCCTCAAACCGTCATCCATAGGCGACGGGGGTAGAACCTCGATCTGGTTATCTACCTTCTCGACGCCTTCGATGTGCTTCAGCGCATTTTCAGCGTCAGACTTGAGCGAAGGTCGTACAACTTGGCCCAGCAGCGTTACCGTGCTGCCTTCCACTTTAAAAGCAATGTAATCGAATACACCAAAATAGGGGAGCATGAGAAGTTCGTGGCGAACCTCCCGCGTGATGCGATCTTGAGACTTGGCCGAAGGCTGGTCACGGTCCTGCGTAAGTCCCAACGTGGCGAGCGATAACAGAACGAACACGACAACCACCAACTTACTTTTCATAACTGTCTCTCCTTACTTGAAGGTTCATCCAGAGATTGCGACACTCCACCACATCCTACCTCTCAAGAAGCTTACGCTCGCCAAGTGCGGAATGGCTTACAGTGTTTTCCGTAATCCGATTCAGATGTCCGAGTACGGTCTGTGGAGGAGGGAATACTCCAAATCCTTTCTCTTGAGTGGCCTACCCGCCCCTCTACCGACTATGACCGCTCGGATTCGCCGTCTGCCTGGCCCGGCCCCCCCCGTATCCCAGTCTTAATTGCGGGTGTTCCTGACTTCGCTTATGCTAGAGGATGTCCACCGGTAAGTTCCGAGGCTGTCTTTGAGCCAAGTGTTGCAAACTGAGCCGCCAGTTGCGCACCCGGCGCCCGCCACTAATCCGGCGTGGCCCCCCGTGTGGCAAACCCTCACGCTCTGTGGACTCCTGCTGTTGCTATACATTCCTACGCTTTTGCACTTGGTGTCACAATGGTGGCGCGATCCCAATTTCTCCCACGGTTTTTTCGTTCCGCTCTTTGCCGCCTTCGTGATTTGGCAGCAGCGGGCCCGACTGGCGGGGGCGACGCTGCGCCGCCGCCCCTCATGGTCCGGCGTTCTGATTTTGGGATTCGGATTGTGCGTACTGATTCTCGGTCAAATGGGCGCCGAGATCTTCCTCTCGCGCTTGTCGTTGATGATTGTATTGGCGGGTTTGGTCGTCCTGTTTCTCGGGTGGGATTTTTTTCGCGCAGTTCTTTTTCCCTGGGCTTTCCTGGCATTGATGATCCCCATTCCCGCCATCGTCTTCAATCAGATTACCTTCCCGCTGCAAATGCTGGCTTCGAAAGTGGCCAGCACTACGTTGCCATGGTTCGGCGTGCCGGTTCTGCGCGAGGGCAACATAATCAATCTTCCTGCGATGAGGTTGGAAGTAGCCGACGCCTGCAGTGGTATTCGCTCACTGACGTCTCTCACAACGCTTGCCGTGATCTACGGTTATCTGATGGAGCGCAAGACGTCTTTGCGCGTCCTATTAGCGCTGGCTTCGCTTCCTATCGCCGTCGCTGCCAACAGTTTGCGCGTCGTCGGCACGGGATTGCTGGTGCAGTACTGGGATCCGGATAAGGCACAGGGATTTTTCCATGAGTTCCAGGGTTGGCTTATGTTTGTCGCGTCCCTGGTGATGCTTTATCTTCTGCACCGTACGATTCGCGTGATCTGGCCTGAGGAAGGGGGCGTGCCATGAGGCAACTCGGCGTGTTGCGCTTCGTGGTCGCTGCCGGCCTCATCGCACTGACGGCAATTCTGCTGGAGGGGCGAGGCCGCACCGAATTCATTCCGCCTCGTTTGCCGCTTTCATCATTTCCCGCGCAACTCGGCGACTGGCGCGGCCAAGACATTCCGTTGGATAAGGAAACTCTAGATGTACTTGGAGCCGGGGATTTTCTGGTCCGCAACTATCGAGCTCAGGATCCCAGGCTGCCGAACGTCGATCTTTTCCTAGCTTATTTTCCCAGCCAGCGCACCGGAGATACCATCCACTCTCCCAAGAATTGTCTACCTGGCGCCGGCTGGACTCCCGAGAGAAATGACCGGGTTACGATTTCGCTAGCCGGCCATTCTTCGTTTCCGGCGAACCGCTATGTCATCTCCAAAGGAGCGGCGCGCAAGTTGGTGCTCTACTGGTATTGGGCCCACGATCGCGGAGTGGCCAGCGAATATTGGGCAAAATTTTATCTGGTAAAAGACGCGATTCGCATGAATCGCAGCGACGGCGCCT
Organism: Candidatus Acidiferrales bacterium; assembly: GCA_035603035.1. Classification (GTDB taxonomy): domain Bacteria; phylum Acidobacteriota; class Terriglobia; order Terriglobales; family Acidobacteriaceae; genus Sulfotelmatobacter. Next base: position 16,777 of record DATNLE010000406.1, read on the forward strand.
TGGTGCGGATCACAGCGGACATGCTTCGGGGAGAGACGGCGGATGCTGCCGAGCTACGGCTTCTTCCCTTCACCTCAGACGTGGTCCCGCTGCTCGATGAATACATCCCGCGGTGATGCTTTAGCGGGCGCTCACTACACCAGCACCTTGCGGCCACCGAAGCGTTTCTCGTACCAGCTGCGGACGCTGAATTCGTTGAGAATCGTCACGTCCTCACCGTTGGGTCCGAAGGCATCGATCGACTGTTCGGAATGATCCGCATATTGGGCTTCGCCGCCGTGCTGAATCATCGGGGAACCAATGCGGGCGTTGATGAAGTTCTGCACAATAGCTACCTTCGCCCCGCGGCGGTGAGGCTGACCCAGCAGGGTTTCCACCGCCGCCAGATTGCGCTGGGCCTGGGCAATATCGATCACGTCGTAGAGATCGTAGTCGCCGTGAATGTAAGATCCCTGCAGTTGCAGGCAACCATAGTGCTTGCTTTTGGTGTCGGTGTCGACCTTATAAACTCGGCCCAGCAGAGGCTTCATCGCAGCCCAGCAATCCGCGGCCTTCACAGTCTTGCCGGGCTTGAAAGCTTTGGGATGGGTGCCTGGATCCGCGACTAATCCCGCGAGCCGGTAAGGAGCAATGTCGATGTCGGCTGTCTTCGCCTTGCAATCAATTCGTTTCGGCGTGTATCCGGGCCGGCCCACATATTCCAATGACGCCCGGTTGGTTCGACGCACGAGAATCCAAATTTGAAACTGGCGTGCGGCTTCGAGGAAGATCGCCTTGTCCTGCGATCGCATGTTGTACTCCAGTGTGGCTTCGAACGATTCTCACAATCTGTCGGAGGCCGGACTTATACATCGACGATGGTTACACTTGCGAAGCCGTCTTCCTCGGCGGATTAAAGAACGGTAGCGCGGTCACTTTTACATTCGTCTTCAAACGAATGGCCTCAATCGTAATCTCCATTTGCAGTTGCGTTCCGAGCTTTGAATGCTCCGTTTCCACGCTGGCCAGGGCAATCATTTTTTTCAGGATCGGTGACCAAGTCGTAGTCGTAGCCTTGCCCACTTGCTTTTCTCCGGAGTAAACAGGCACGGCCACCCGCGAAGCCTGGCTGGGAGCGGCAGGCGTAAGGCCATAGCGTTCATAGAGCGCTTCCACATCGGTCCAATCAACTTCGACGCCAACCAGTTGCCGCGACACCCCGTTGTTAGCATCCTGCGCCAGCGCGCGCTTGCCAATAAAATTCTCTTTCTCGAGATGCACCATCTTCGCGAAACCCAGTTCATACGGCGAATACTTTTGCGACGGAATCAGCGCCTTCTTCGAACTACTGTAGTCCACTTCGATCAGCAGGAGCCCGGCTTCCACCCGCGCCACATCCAGCGCCAACATCCCCGCTGCGTGCAGATCGAACTGCTTACCCTTTTCCGCCAGCTCATCCCAGACTTTCACCGCGTCATTGGCCTCCTTTAGAGGCACCCAGATTTCGTATCCCAGATCGCCGGTGTAACCAGTGCGTGAAATATCCACCGGCACGCCCGCGATGTTGCCGTGGGTCACGCGGAAATATTTCAGATTTGCAATATCAGCCTCGGCCACAGACTTCAACAGCTTCGCCGAAGTCGGCCCCTGCAGAGCCAGCGCCGCAACTTTTTCGGAGATGTCTTCGACCTGCACATCCATATTCAGGCCGTTCTGCCGGAACCAGCGCAGGCTGGGGTCAGCAGCCGTCCAGCGATAAATATTTTCCTCCAGCCGCGAAATCGTTCCATCGTCGATGACCTTGCCCTCTTCATCGCACCAGCAGCAGTAAATCACCTGCCCCACTTTCACCTTGTTGATGTCGCGCGTGATCACGCGGTTCACCAGCCGGGTCGCGTCCTTGCCCGAGATCAGATATTTGTAGAGCGGCGAGATATCAATCAACGCCGCCGCATTGCGAATGGCGTTGTACTCGTGCTCATGATGGACCTCATACACGCTGACTGTGTAGTATCCCGACCACTCGCGGTAATTCAAGCTTTGGCAAAGCGGAAAGGTTCGCTCGTGAAACGCGGTTCCAATAGGCAAAGGAGTCCTCGTTAGAATGATTCAATTGACGGATGGCCTACAATGCTTGACGCGAAAGGCATCGATAACAATATGCATCCAAACCTCTTGATTTGGCTAGGGGTAGTCGCTCTGCTGGTGTATTTTTTCCTCGGCGGGCATAGGAGAATTAGAGCCATTACTCGTGCCTTTGGCACGTCCAACGCGATGAATGCGGTCATGGCCGCATATCGCAACGGTGATTACATCACTGCACTGAAGAAAGCCGAAGGCCTAAACAACAGCCCGGAAAAGACTGGCGAATACTGCTTCCTGCGCGGTGCGATGTTACATCACTTGGGGCAGCTCGACAAATCTGAAGCGATTCTTCGGGAAGCAATACCACTTCACGACGATCCCCGCCAAAAAGCGCTCGTTTACAGCACTCTCGCCTCGGTGTTGATGGATCAGAGACGATTTCCCGAAAGCAGTCGCATTTTACGAAAATGCCGGCCGAGCGTGGCCGGACAGGGGATCCAGCCTCCGCGGTATAGCGGAAACTTGGCTGCGCCAGGCCCGTGAGTTTGCCGAGGCACTGCAGTGCGCACGGCAAGCGATCGAGATTGATGGGTGCGCGACCGGAATGCCGAAAGAAGCCCTCGACCAGAGATTAGGTGAAGACTTTGCGATATTAGCGTGGGCTACTGCTGCGAACTCGGGCAATGTCCACGAGGTTGAATCCTTGCTGGCAAAAGCATTCCCCCTCTGTGGCACCAAAACCAAACCGATTCTTGCACAGATCCACTATCACGCGGGGAAGGCTTACGAGACTCTCAAAATGCAGGAGAAGGCACGGGATCATTTTCGCCAGGCGATGGAAATCGATCCCAAAGGTATCTTCGGACGTCTCGCCGGCTCGATCGCTGGTTAGGCTACAATGGCTCATTCACATGTACCGCCTCATACAATGGAGCGTTCTCCCCAGCGGTCTCTAATACGGGCCGCAAACTGCGCTAGTATTCCTCGTCTCCATTCTCAACCAGCAAGCTAACAGCTAAAGGCTAAGAGCTCATGGCTAATTCATACGACGTCATCGTGATCGGTGGCGGCCACAACGGACTCGTGAACGCCGCCTATCTCGCGCGTGCGGGAAAGAAAGTTCTGGTTCTCGAACGCCGCCACATTCTCGGCGGCGCTGCCTGCACGGAAGAAATTTTTCCGGGCTTCAAGTTTTCGGTCTGCTCGTACGTCGTGTCGCTGCTGCGGCCGGAAATTATTCGCGACCTCGATCTCCCTCGTCACGGCCTCGAAATCCTTCCCCTCGACGGCACTTTTACTCCCATGCCCAGCGGTGATTATCTGTGGCGCGTGAATGATCACGGCAAGACTCACCGCGAGATCGCCCGCCACTCCCGCGTCGACGCCGAAGCCTACGACGAATTCGGCAAAGCCATGCAAGCCATGTGCCGCTTCGTGAAGCCGATTCTCAGCATGGTCCCGCCCGATCCCAACACTCTGAACCCGCGCGAACTGATGAAACTGCTCTTCATCGGACGTCGCTTCCAGGGCATGTCCAGCAACGACAAGTACAACCAGGTGCAGCTCATGACCATGAGCGCCATTGATTTTCTCGATCAGTGGTTCGAGACCGACGTCCTCAAAGCGACAATGTCAGCCTCCGGCATTATCGGCACATTCCTCGGCGTGCGCTCCCCGGGCACGGCTTACGTTCTACTCCATCACTACATGGGAGAAATTGATGGCGCATTCCGCGCCTGGGGATTCGCGCGCGGCGGCACCGGCGCAATTTCAAACGCCATCGGCGATGCGGCCCGCGAAGCTGGCGTCGAGATCCGCACCGAAGCCGCCATCGCGAAAATTATCGTCAAAGATGGCAAGGCCAAGGGAGTCGTCCTCGCCAATGGCGATGAAATCTGCGCCGACACAATTTCCTCCAGTGTCGATCCGCGACTCACTTTCAATAAATTCATCGAAGCCCAACATCTTCCCGCAGACTTTCTCGAGGACATTAACCGCTTCAAATATCGCGGCTCGTCGGGAAAAGTAAATATGGCGCTTGATGCGCTGCCGAACTTCAAGTGCATGCCGGGGCCGGGCCCACACCTTCGCGGCGCGATCTCGATCTCACCATCAGTGGAATACATGGAGCGTGCTTACGACGATGCCAAGTACGGCAACTTCTCGCGCCATCCTTACATTGATATGGTCATCCCATCGCTCACCGACCCATCGGTCGCACCACCGGGGAAACACGTGCTCTCCTGCTTCGTCCAATATGCGCCTTACAAACTGCGCCCCGGTTTGAACTGGGATGATCAGAAAGAAGCCTTCGGCGATACTGTCGTCAACACGATTGCCGAGTATGCGCCCAACATCAAAGACATCATCCTTCACCGGCAAGTCATCACTCCTCTTGATCTCGAACGCGAGTGGGGATTGAGCGAAGGCAATATCTTCCAGGGTGAACTCTCTTTGGAGCAACTTTTCTTCTTGCGTCCCGCGCCAGGCTATGCACGCTTCCGCACGCCCATTCAGAATCTTTATATGTGTGGTTCGGCCACTCATCCCGGGGGCGGAATCATGGGCGCACCCGGACGTCTCGCCGCTCTGGAAATTTTGAAAGACATCAAGGGAGCGGCATAACATGTCCGAGGCAAAATCCAGCCGGCGCGACATCGTCATCATCGGCGGCGGGCACAACGGGCTGGTCACCGCGTTTTACCTGGCCAAAGCGGGATTCAAGCCACTGATTCTCGAACGTCGAGATCAGGTCGGCGGGGCTGCGATCACTGATGAATTTCATCCCGGCTTTCACTGCTCTACGCTGGCGCACAGCGCCGGCCCGATTCGGCCCGACATCGTGGGAGACATGCAGCTTGAAAAACAGGGCGTTAGATTCATCACCCCTGAGACTTGCGTCACCGCGCTCTCCCCAGACGGTCGGGCTCTTTCTCTTTATCAGGACACAAACAAATCGGCGCAGGCCATCGCAGCATTCTCAGAAAAAGATGCAGAGAAATATCCTGAGTTCGAGAAATCACTGGGGAAAATCAGCGAAGTAATCGCGGAAGTTCTCGCGACCACCCCACCCGACATCGATCACCCCAGCGGCGGCGACCTGTGGAGCATGCTCAAGACCGGCCGGGCTCTGCGAAACCTCGGCAAGCGAGATATGTACCGCGTGTTGCGCTGGGGTCCCATGGCTGTGGCCGACTTGGTCTCTGAATATTTTGAGACCGAATTATTGCGCGCAGTCATCGCGGCGCGTGGCATCTTCGGAACGTTTCTCGGACCGTGGTCGGCGGGCAGCAGCCTGCAGTTGCTGATTAGAGCCGCTGGCGATTCACATCCCGCCGGCTCGGCGTTGTTCGCCGCAGGCGGCATGGGCGCGCTGACGCAAGCCATGGCCACCGCCGCGAGGGCTGCCGGCGCTGAGGTTCGCACCGCCGCCGAGGTCATCGAGATCCGGGTAAAGGATGGCGCAGCAACCGGCGTGCTGCTCGGCACCGGAGAAGAAATCAGCGCCATGGCCGTCGTCTCCAACGCCGATCCCAAGCGCACGCTGCTCAAGCTGACCGATCCCGTTCATCTTTCTCCCGACTTCATACAAAAGCTGCGGCACTACCGGGGCAATGGTACGGTCGCAAAGGTTAACCTGGCGCTCTCAGGCCTGCCGGATTTCACCGCGTTGAAAGACGGCGGCGCCGGTGCGCTCAGGGGACGGATCCACATCGGGCCTGAGATCGACTATCTCGAGCGCGCCTTCGACGAATCCAAGTACGGAAATTTCTCGCATCAGCCTTACCTTGAGGCCACGATCCCCTCGCTTACCGATCCCACGCTCGCCCCCGAAGGTAAGCACGTGATGTCGATCTACATGCAGTACGCGCCTTACAAGCTTAAGGGCGATTGGGAGAGCCAGCGAAAAGCGCTCGGACGAACTGTTGTACAGACGCTGGCACGGTACGCTCCGAATCTTCCCGAGATGATCATGACGCACGAGATCATCACGCCGCAGGATCTGGAAGACGTCTATGGATTAACCGGCGGACAGATCTTCCATGGCGATCTGGCGCTCGATCAATTCTTCACGATGCGGCCGCTGCTCGACTCGGCGCGCTACCGCACCCCGATCGAAAACCTCTATCTTTGTGGTAGTGGCACGCATCCTGGGGCGGGATTGACGGGAGGCTCGGGCGCGAACGCCGCGCGTGAGATTCTGAAGCAGCTCAAGAAGTAGCTTCGGCGTCTCCCCGGCAGCGGGGCCTCAGGACCCGGGCGCCACAACGGAAGGAATTCCGCGATCTGCCGACAAGCTCCGCAAGAAGCGCAAGGCCGAAATTGCCGCAGGCAGCGCTCGCGCGGAAGTCCATGCCCTACCGGAAAGCGGAAGCCGGTGCGTAACAGTGTCGCTCCGCAAGTAACTTGCGGCGGCAGTAACATTCGTCTTTACTTAGACAGCAGTAAGGAATTCCCCCCAGCCGAACAGGGAGAATCTCGCTCGCGGAGCGTTTCTTGGCCGAGGATCTTAAATTTGAGTTGGCAATCCTGGCGACGGTCCAGGGTTTTTATCAGAAGCTGCTGCGGGATTTGCTCGGCGGTGAGATTCCTCTGCCGGGCGGGCTGGATGAACTTGCGCTTCGCCATATCGATCGCGATCTTCCGGAAACTCTATCGCGCATGTATCGCTGGCTGCATGTGCTTGACATGGCCATCAGCCCCGCGATGTTGCGGCATGCGCTGACGCCAGACACCGACTCGGAAGTTGCCGAGGCCCTGCTTCGCTACTTTGTGCGTCGCCGTGAACCCAGCGAGATCAACCGCGACAAGACTGACCTGATTTCAACTTTTCTCTATCGCCATCCCCGCGTGCACGGCCAGTGGCAGCAGCAAGGTTATGGGCTGGACGGTTCGTTGCCGCTTTCTCCCTTTGAAATTGCTTTGATCGAGATCCTTGCCGATACCGACGTGCCGTCACTTCCCGAACAGCATGTACAGCTGCTGCGAAATTTCGACCCGTTACGCGAAGAGATTGCCCGCTATCGCGATTTCAATTCACTTATCGATTCTGGGATAGTTTCGCGAGTGCGTGAATTAAAACGCTGGCTGGATTCTTCGTTCTATCATCCTGGCGTGCTGGCAACGGTGGCAGCCCACAATGCCACATTTGGCGCCCGGTTCGACGAATTATTCGCCAAGGCTCTGGGTGAAATCAAACAGTTCGCGCAAGCCCTTGACGAAATGGGCGGTAGCATCCTGAGCACGGTCGACGGAGTGGAAGTGACGGTCGAGCATGTGGCCGCGATTGAGCAAAAAGAAATGCTCTCGGCCGACTATGGCGGCGCATTGGAAAAATTCCGCCGCGTCTCCAAATTGAAAAAGGAACTGGACCGGCGTCCGCCCATTCGAAAGTCGTTGCTCGCCCCCAGCGCTGGACGTGGCACGCCGGCATCTGGGGGAGCTGCCACGGCTGCGAAAGCCGCGCGCGCGGCCGCTGCGAAAGTACCCGCGCCGGCTCAAGCTTTTCATCCGCCTGCCATCACGGCCCAGCAAATCTCAGCCGAGGAAGGCAAATTACGACGCGTCGAGGAATCGATCCGAGTCTTTGTCCGCGTGGCTGATCCCAAATACCGCCAGATTGTCCCCATGCGCTTTTTCAATCTGACGCTGACCGTGCCGGAGGCCGATGCCTACAATGCGGGATTCCTTGAGGAGAAGAGCCTTCGGGCCGACGTCGCCCGTACTCTGATCCGCCTGGTTTCATGCGTGGCGCGGGTGAACACCGAACTCGAAGAACTCAAACGCAGCCAGAGCATGTCTTCTCTGTGGAAGCTCCACGCGGACGCGCTCGTCGTTTTGCTCGATATTGCGAGCTCCGCCACGGAAGACGCGGGAAGCGTTGCAAAGATGGCCGAAACTAGCGATGCCGGTTCGGTGAAGGCCATCCACGAAACCGTGCAGAAACTGCGCGACCGCTCTGACCTGGCGGTGAAGGCGCTGGCGCATCCAGGAAGCTAGACGCAAAAACGCACGCCGAGGGGTGAAACGGCGCTCTCGTGCTGCAGCGCACGTCTTTATTGGCCTCTAACTCCAACCCGGAGCGGTTGGAAGCCGCGCTTTCAAAGTCCGGGAGCACAGCTTGCCGTGGCGCGAGGCAACAGCGGGACTTCGGCGGGCGGACAGCCGGGGGCGGTTGTCTCCACACGGGCACCCATGGCTGCTCGCCGGCGGCTAAGAGCTAGTTTATATCGAACTGCTCCTGATGCAGCGCCGGATCGCTCTTCACAATAATTGTCCGCTTGGTTAGCTCTTCCATCTCGTTCAGCAGGCGAGCATTGTTGCCTTTCAGTTCCTTGGCTACATCCGGATTCACACGCAACATCACATCTTCGTGCTCCAGATGTTTCGCGATCTTGCGCATCTCCACGTAGATTTCGTTCACCACCGTGGTCAGGGACTTCACGTAGCCGGTAGATTGGCAATAGGGACAAGGCGCGCCAATGGTGCGTTCCAGCGATTGCTTGACCCGTTTGCGGGTAATTGCAACCAGGCCGAAATCATTGAACTGCAGAACTTTCGAGGGAGCGCGGTCATGGCGAAGTTCCTCTTCCAGGGCCTGCATCACGCGCTGACGGTTGCGACGCTCATCCATGTCGATGAAGTCGATGATGATGATGCCGCCGAGATCGCGCAGCCGAATCTGCCGCACAATTTCTTTAATGGCGTCCACGTTGGTTTTGACGATCGTATCTTCGAGGCGCGAGGTCTTGCCCACGTACTTGCCGGTGTTGATGTCGATGGCCACCAGCGCCTCGGTCTGATTGATCACGATGTAGCCACCGCTCTTGAGCCACACTTTCGACTTGAGCGCCTTGTTCATTTCCTCAGCCAGGCCGAACTGCTCAAACAGCGGCGTCTCTTTGGTATAGAGCTTCACGCGCTTCACCAAGCCCGGCTGGAAGCGATTAAAGAAGCGCAGAATGCGTTCATATTCCGGCTCCGTATCGACCCAGATCACGGAAAAGTCTGATGTAACCTGGTCGCGCAGAACTCGCTCTACTACGTTGAGATCGTGATAGATCAATGCCGGTGGCTTGGACGCCTCAGCTCGCGTCTTGATGTCGTTCCACAGGCCTTTCAGGAAACGAATGTCAGCCCGCAATTCTTCTTCGCTCGCACTCTGCGCCGCGGTGCGAACGATGAATCCGCCATGTCCGTTGTCGCGCTCACTCATCACGATGCGCTTCAGCCGCTGCCGCTCTTCATCGGAGGCGATCTTGCGCGAAACTCCCGTATGGTTCACGGTCGGCATGTATACCAGGAACCGTCCCGGCAGAGCGATATGGCTAGTGATGCGCGCGCCCTTCTTACCAATAGGCTCTTTAGCAATCTGCACCAGAATTTCCTGGCCTTCCTTCAGCAGATCGCTGATCTTCGGAACCTCTTGCGCTTCGCGACGTGGAAAGCGGCGACCACCACCGCCGCGGCGTCCACCACCCCGGCGGTCAAAACCGGGCCGCGGACGCGGCGCTCGCTGCGTGTAGCCGGCGGTGGCCGCGGGAGCACGGACTTCAGCGCGCGCATCTACCGTGCCCGCGCCCCGCGCTTCCGCGTCGAGCAACGCCTCCGCTTGAGCTTGCGCCTCCTCCAGTTCCAGTTCCTCGGAGTCTTCCTCGGTTTCGGCCGCGCCCTCCGCAGGCACGGCACCCGACTCCGCTAAAGAAGTCATATGAATCTCTTCTACTGTCTCGCGCACGTCAGAAAATTCGCGCGGACTACCCTGGGAAGCTTGCTGACCAGCTGCCTGGGTCTCCTCTTCGAACTCGTCGTAGCCTTCATCCGACGCCTGTTCGTAGCGGACGGTGTCCGCTTCCTCTTCGTCGATGGTCTCTTCTTCCAATGTCCCCGGCGAGGCGAAAGCCACGACCTGTTCGGCGCTGGCAACGGCCTCTTCGGACAGCTCGGGCACAGATCCTGTCTCGTCTTCTACTTCCGAGATTTCTTGCACGCTTGACTCTAAAGCTACCGGCACCTCAGCGGCAGTCCTGGCGTCCTGACGGGCAAACTCACGGTTCCAGTCCAGCGAAGTTGCGGCGGCCTCTACGGTTTTTTCATGATCCGGCTGCGCATGGTCACGCGGTTCAAGGTGCGCATGAGCAACGGGAGCGGCAAAGATAGGTTCATCGTCCGGGAAAGTGGCGGCGATAGGCGCGGCAGCATCAGCTTGCGATTCTGGCTCGGATGTTCGACCTTCAAATGTCCGATCTCCGCGGGGGCGCGATGGCGCCACCGCGGGCTGGGTTAATCCTCGGTACTTGGAAATTGACTCTCCTGGAAGAATGATCGGCTGGTATCCGGCGGGCGGTCCGAACTGCTGGCTTCTCCGCGTTTCCACCGGACGAGTAAGTGCGGGGGGAGGCTCCGGCGCACTCTCAACCACCGGCGCTGCCACCCGCGTCTCGACAACCCGGTCACGGCCGTCTCCGCGTCCATCGCGCCGTCCGCCGCGACGGCGACGGCGTCCGCGCCAACCTCCACGTTCGCGCTCTTGCGAATCTCTGGCGGCTGTGGCGGAAGGATCCGCCGAACCCGCGGCTGTTATCGATGGTTGGCCGTCCGTGGGTTCCTCGGCTCCGCCAAATTCCTGACGAGACGCGCCTTCAGGCGTTCCCGCCAGCTCTGCCAGATCCGCTCCTTCAACCCCCTGCGCCGGTTGTGGACGCATATCCTGCACGCCGCGACCCGCCGGCACGATGTCGGTTACATCCTCGTCGTGCTCCTCCAACTCCATAAAGTCGGAAACGTAGAGGAACGCATCGCGCTCCAGCCCAATGTCAACGAAGGCAGACTGCATGCCGGGCAGCACTCGGGTGACACGGCCTTTGTAGATAGACCCCGCTAAGGTGTATTCATTTTCGCGCTCGAGGTAGATTTCCGCGAGAAGATCATCTTCCACCATGCCCACTTTAGTCTCGTGAGGCGTGGAAGAAACAAACAACTCTTTGTTCATGGACACTCCGGTCCCGCTCCGACTCATTTAAGAAAGTCGGACGGGGTTCACCGGGGCGGAGCGAGTAAGCAACCGGGAGGATCGAGCGTCGCGATGCTGGCCCCGGACCGGGGACGGCTGGGGTCCGGGAGGTTGCTCCCTGACCGAATCCGCTGCACAAGTTTGGGTTTCTTCTGCACTATTCGCTTTTCTTCTGCCGGATTTGTGACCGCACTCTCAGACCGTTTCGGGTCGGGGGGCCGTTTCCCTGCCTGCAGCTTTATTGCTTTAATCCTGCCCGGCCTTCTATCGCTCGACTGGCCGGTGAAATGCCCCCTTTACGCGAGGGCGATCGATATTTTTGGGGCTGCGCTAACCAGCGCAGCGACTGCTCTCTACCGTCTTGCTCATTCAAACTTCCGGTTCGAACTTCATGTCCCTCAAGCCGGCTCACCCAATCTTGGCTAACCCAGTTAATTCACAAACCGGCGCATACGAACATTCATGACCATCCCCAGCGCCAGGAACATGAACAGAACGGAAGACCCACCGTAACTCATCAGCGGTAGAGGTATTCCGGTGACCGGCATAAAACCGACCACCATGCCGACATTGACCAGGATATGGAAGCTAAGCACAGCCACCACACCCATCACCACGAACGTGCCAGCGCGGTCGGGCGCTGTTTGCGCGTTCTGCGTCAAACGCATCAGCACAATGAAGTATAGCAGCAGAACCCCCAGAGCGCCCACGAATCCATGTTCCTCAGAAAATGCCGCAAAAATAAAATCCGTTTGGGGAACGGGCAGGAAAGCACCGTGCGTTTGGGAGCCGTTTCCGCCCCACAACCCTCCAGATCCCACCGCAATCTTGGATTGCTCAACTTGATACCCCGACCCCTGCGGATCGTCTTCCGGCTGCAGAAAACTCGTTAGCCGCTGCTTTTGATAAGTCTTCAGAACGTGAACGCGGGGGACAAAAAATACAGCTCCGACGGCGATCCCGGCGAGCACGGCCACCAGCAACCCTTGCCTCCAGTGCATTCCGCCCAGAAAAACTCCCATGATTGCGATGGGAATATAAGTGAGAGCCGTGCCCAAGTCAGGTTGCTTCAAGACCAGCAACATTGGAATCACGACGATGGCTCCGGCTTTCATAAAGTCCGGCCAGGAAAGATCGCGATGCCGCAAATCGGCAAAGAACTTCGCCATCGCCAATATCAGAATCAGCTTCACCCATTCGGAGGGCTGAAAGTGATTGCCGCCGGGCATCTTGATCCAGCGCTTCGCGCCGAGGTACTTCTGTCCAAAGATCGTCACCGCCATCAGCGAGGCGACCGCGGCAATGTAAAACCAGTGGATTCTGTCCAGAAGCGCCTGATAGTTCACCAGGCTGATCAGAAACATCATCCCCACGCCCGCAGCCACCCAGTACATTTGCTTGATGTGCGACCCGGCAAACTTAGTGTGCATGGTGGCGCTGCGAATCTCCATCACCCCCAGCCCGCAGATCATGAGCACAAAGATCAGCAGCAGCCAGTCAAAATCGCGAAATGAAACGTAACGTGACATAAGAACACAGCTTCTCGCTTCTAGCTCCTGGCTTCTGGCTCTTAGCTCAGACTATAGTTTTCAGCTTTCAGGGTTGTAGCGCCGGCATCCTGCCGGCTGTCGCGACGGAGCGTCCCGCCCTCGCATCGTCCACACTCCTAGTTCACCGGCAAAATCCCCGGAGCAGCAGTCGCCACCACGGCGGGCTTTCTCGGCAACTCCACGGAGAACCTCCCGCCCTCTAACTTGTCGCCCTCAGGCGCTGTCCAGAGTGCGCCCATATCGACCCTGCCGTCACTGTTCGGCTTCTCCACCATCTTGTTGGGCAAGCGGCGCTGCTTGTCGACGTAGGCCTTCAGCACTTGTGTCGCTACACGAGCCGCCAACCTTCCGTGCTCTCCGCCTTCAAACAGCACGCAGACAACAACGTCGGGATTACGTCGTGGCGTGAATCCCACGAACCATCCATTCTGAGCCAGCGCTTCACTGTTCTTGAACTTCGCCCGCGTAGCCAGTGAGACAATCTGTGCCGATCCTGTCTTGCCGGCTATATCAATTCCCGGAATATGCGCCGAGGGAGCCGTCCCCTCCGGCAGCAGAACCCGCGACATTGCATCAGTAATAAAGGTCCAACCGTTCGGATCGATAGGAACGCTCTTCGTTTCAGAAACGTGACTGGTCTCGACGTATCCGCTGGGGAGCTCTTGCGGATCGACCACGTGGGGCACAACCATGCGTCCACCCATAGAGATCGCCGAGATGGCCCGCAGCAATTGCACCGGTGTGATCGCCACCGCGCCCTGGCCGATGCCGACCGAAATAGTTTCTCCGGCAAACCATTTCTGTTTGAAGTTCCTGATCTTCCATTCTTCCGAGGGCATCACGCCTGTGACCTCATTCGGAAGGTCAATTCCCGTTTTCTGTCCCAAGCCAAACGCGGTGGCGTACCTGGCAATGCGGTCGATGCCTAACTTTTCCGCCAGAGTGTAGAAGAAGACATCGCAAGACTGGTAGATAGCCTTCTCCAAACTTACGGGGCCGTGTCCGCCCTTTACCCAGCAGCCAAACCGCCGTCCGTAAAACTCCGCGCCCCCGGTGCAGTTCACGTGCAGGTCCTGGGCAATGCCTTCCTGCCAACCCGCCACCGACATGATGATCTTGAAAGTCGATCCCGGCGCCAGTTGCGCCTGAATTGCCTTATTGAGCAACGGCTTATCGGGATCGGTGACCAATTTGTTCCATTCATCTCGCGAGACCCGCACCGCAAAATCATTAGGATCGAAGGTGGGGCGGCTCACCATCGCGAGGATCTCACCGGAATGAGGATCCATGGCCACAATGGCGCCGTTTTTCCCTTCCAACGCTTCCTCGGCCGCGATCTGCAAGTCAATATCGATTGTGAGTTTCAACTGTTTTCCGGGCACCGCGTCGGTTTCACCGAGCAGGCCCACTTCGCGTCCGTGACTGTTCACCAGTTCCTGCCGCGCTCCGTTTTTTCCCATCAAGGCGTTGTTATACTGCCGCTCCACGCCGGATACTCCGACCACGTCGCCCGGGTTATAAAGCTCGAACTGCGCCTGGTTCAGCATGTCTTCCGTCACTTCGCCCACATAGCCGATCAGGTGCGCCATAAATCCCTTGCGGGGGTACAAGCGCCGATCCGCCCTGATGGTATCCAGTTCGGGCAACTCGTTGCGATGCGCTTCGATAAAGGCCTGTTCGTCCTGAGTGATGTCTTCTTTCAGAAAGATCGGCTGATACTGCGGCATGGAAGCGAAATGGTGGATACGCATCCGCACTTCATTCGCATCCAGATGCAGTCCTTGCGCAATCATCTCCACGTCAGCGTTGAGGTCACGGGAGGAATCGCGCAGCAGCAAAGCGGAAAACGACGGATAGTTGTCGACGATGATGCGTCCTTCGCGGTCCAGAATCTTGCCGCGCGGCGCGAGAATCGGCACATTGCGAATGCGGTTTTTTTCCGCCGCCGACGCATACTTACCCCCCTCCATCACCTGCAGCCGCCACAGTCCGTAGGCCAGCACAAGAAAGATGGCCAGGATCATGTACTGCGCCGCCGTCAGGCGGACTGCCGATACCTTTTCGTCACGGCTAAACATCAGTTCTCAGTTCTCGCTTCTCAATTCTGAGTTGACGCGCGAACCATGCCCGGTCCGAGCCTCTCGAATCTGTAGGGGATGTAGATCAATTCTAGCTCTTAGGGAGCTGATCCGGGAGAAACGGAAAGTAACGTAAGTCACCGCCTGCTCATAGGGAGAGCTGAGAACTGGTTTTACGTTCTCTGCTTGAACTTATCCAGCAGAAAATACAGTCCCACACCGAGAACCGCGTTTGCCAGACCCGCTAAGAGTCCACGGCTCCAACTCCAGTTCAGCGTCATATTGACCATGCCACGCGCCACGGTGAAGTAGACTGCCGCATGCAGCAGATAGAATCCCAGCGTAACCAGCAACCGCGCGCCAGCATTTTCCACGTCTAACTTCGCCCCTAGTGACGATGCCCCATAACCCACCACCGTCTTAGCAATGCCGTAAATTCCGATCGGATAGGCGCCCAACATATCCTGCGCCAGACCAATGGCGGCTCCGGTAAAGAGGCCGGAAATCGGATTCCGCCGCGCCATGGCAAAGAAAATTGTTACCAGCAACGGCAGGTCGAAGATGGAGAAGAAGGGAAAACGCCGGGGGATGAACGCCTGGAGAAATAGCGCCAGCAAAGGTACGCCAACCGTTACCGGGATGCTGAACCGGTAGACCTCAATTTGCTCTCCCGAAGTGTAAGTGATGGGCACGCTAGTGCGGATCATCCGTTGCAGGCGGCTGCGGAATGGGCTCGGAGACGGGAGGTTTAGGCCGCGCCGTGGCTGGCGTCGCCGGCGAACCTGCGGGATTCGATCCTGCACGGGGAGAAACAGTCGACACCGGGTCGCCGGAGGCTGCCTTCGGAGGGGCTTTCTTTGGAGCATCCCCATTCTGAGAATGACCGGGAGTGGCTTGGCCTACAACCGGTACACTGTGCGCCCCGCCAGGTTTGAGCGCATTTGCAGCGGCGGAGGGCGCAGCCACGGTGCCGCCGGGCAGGCTGGGTATCGGCCTCGTCCCAGCTGGTTGGACAACCTTGGGCTTCCCGGAACTGTCGGTGGGGCTCACGGGCTTCGCGGCTGGGCTAGTGACAGGTCCCGGTACGGCAACTTTACTGTTTTCCGAGGTGGCGGATCCAGATACCGCTATATCCGCCGGGGGCTTGTTCGGCACCGAAGGCAACCGTTGCGCCAGAATATCGGCAGCACGCACCCGGACCCCGCTGTCGACCACTGCGTCCCGCTCCTTCTTCTGGGTCACCACGAGCACTTCTTCCAGACGGCTCAGATCAGCCGCAGGTTTCACTTGAATTTTCAAAAACATTTCCCTGCCCGGACTCACTTTGGTGACTGTGCCTACCGGCAGCCCCTTGGGAAAAATCTGATCGCCTCCACTGCTCAGCACGGTGTCTCCGGGAACGACTTGTTCGTCACTCATCACCCGTTCCAGGATTACCGCTCCCTCAGGAGTCCCCTTCAGGACGCCCTGCAACCGCGACTTCTCAAGCATCGCGCCCACACCGCTTGTCTGGTCATTGATCATCAGCACCAGCGAAGTCGACGGATAAACGCGCAGCACTTTCCCCACGATCCCGCCCGCCGTAATCACAGCCATGTCTGACGCAATACCTTCATTCGAACCTTTATCGATATAAATCGACCGCGACAGATCGCTTCCACTCGATCCAATCACTTGCGCGGGTACGGTCTTGGCAATGACTTGCTCCTTAAAAGAGAGCAACTGCTGCAAGCGGTGAGCCTGCCCGGCGTCTTCGCTCAGCCGCACCTGTTCGAGGCGCATTTGTTCGATTTGCTGCTTCAGTTGGCGGTTTTCCGCGCGCACTCCGCGCAGGAAAAAATAGTTGTGCCACAGGTTGCTGCTGCCATTTTGCGCCCAGATCAGGACGCGCTCGAAAGGCGTGATTGTATCCACCGCCCAGATGCGGATGAGCCGGGTGTTCTCCGCATCCGCTCCGCGCTTGACCTGTACCGCGAGTCCCAGCACCTGCAGAAATAACACTCCCACCAGAATGGTCAGATTGCGGTAACGGCCGAGTACGGATTCCATAACGTCAGTTGCGAGTACCCGGTACTTAGTACCTGGCACCTAGTACTGAAATAACTTCTTGGCGAGAGCCATGACACTCGCTTTCAACTCTCGATCGCCGTCGCACTATGTCTCGGTACCGGGACCTCAGTACTCGAAACTGAAATCCGTTACTCGATCGATATCTTTCTAAGCAGCTTAAAGTCACTGAGCATCTTGCCCGTACCCAGCACCACGCTGCACAGCGGATCATCGGCAATCGAGACCGGCAACCCAGTTTCCTCGCGAATGCGCTTGTCCAGATTCTTCAACAACGCCCCTCCGCCGGTAAGCACAATGCCGCGGTCGCTGATATCGGCAGACAACTCCGGCGGCGTCCGCTCCAAGGCTACACGAATCGCATTCATGATGGTTGATACACACTCGCTGAGCGCCTCGCGAATCTCGCCATCGTCCACCGTGATCGTCTTCGGTACACCCTCGATCAGGTTTCGTCCCTTGATCTCCATCGTCATCGGCTTGTCGAGCTGATGAGCCGACCCAATCTCCATCTTGATTTGCTCGGCGGTGCGCTCGCCTATCAGCAAATTATATTTCCGTTTCAGATAATTCATGATGGCTTCATCCATCTGGTTCCCGGCCATCCGTACCGAACGCGAGTACACGATGCCGCTCAAAGAAATTACAGCGATATCTGTGGTGCCGCCGCCAATGTCCACCACCATGTTCCCGCTCGGCTCGGTAATCGGCAGGCCCGCCCCAATCGCCGCCACCATGGCCTGCTCCACCAGATGTACTTCACTGGCCTTGGCGCGATAGGCCGAGTCCATGACCGCGCGCTTTTCCACCTGAGTGATTTCCGAAGGAACTCCAATCACAATCCGCGGATGCACCAGCATTTTCCGGTTGTGCGCCTTTTGAATAAAATAGTTCAACATCTTCTCGGTGACTTTGAAGTCGGCGATCACGCCATCTTTCATAGGCTTGATGGCGACGATATTGCCGGGCGTGCGGCCCAGCATTTCTTTCGCCTCTTTGCCCACGGCTTCCACTTCGCCGGTATTTTTGTTGATGGCGACAATCGAGGGCTCGTTCACCACAATGCCCTTGCCGCGTGCGTACACCAACGTGTTGGCCGTCCCCAGATCGATCGCCAGATCGCTCGAGAACAGGCTGAATAAGGACCTCAGGTTGTGGGAACGCGATGAATGAAAGCCGTTGCTTGACATGAGAAATCTTCTCTCGCTTTGCCTATTCGAACCGTTCGATTTTCCGGGCGAACCCGGTATTCCTGCTTACTGAATGATGATTTTCTTTTGCTGCGTGTTCACTCCGCCCTGCGACGTCTGCGCCGTAACTGTGATCACAGCTTCGCCCGTGGCCAGCGGCGGCGTAAAATAATGAAACGTGCCTTCCGTAGTAATTATCGGCACTTCCCGCCCGTTCACCATTACCCGAGCGCCAATTTGGGTCTTTCCGGTTACTTCAATCACATGCCCGTGCTGAATAAATGGATCCAGTTCAAGATCGATGGCTTCCGTCTGTTTTCCCTTGGGAATAATCGTGAAGCGATTTTTCTCGCTCTCCACCGACTCTTTTCCTGACGCTTCGTAGGACTGTACCACCCAGTAGTACGCACCTTCGCCCAGGCTGGTGACGGTAACGTCCGCTGTATTCACTCTCTTATCTACCAGTGTAGAAGAAAAGTAAGGGTTTCTCGATATACGAAGCCGGTACCCCACCGCATTCGCCATCACCGTCCAGGAAAATTCCACATCCTTCGTAGTCTCACCCGACGTAAAGATTGGAGCCATGTTCGCAGGAGATATCGGCGTAGGCGGTCCCGTACCTTTCGCCTTTTCCATATGTGGCGCGGCCGCCTGGAAACTGACTTTTTCCCAGTTCGCCAACTGTACCGTCTCCCCTTTGCGCGTCACTTCGCCAGCGCCCTTCTTCATCAGGATCTCGTGCTGATCCAGTTTGGGATCGTTGTGCACCTGTGCGGTCGATTCCGGACCCAATGATGCCGTCGCTCCATCCACGATCACTTGCGACTTCGATCCTTGCGAGTAAGTTGCGGTTGAAAGATCCACCGTACCCGTACTCACCGCCACGGCCACATTCGTCTGCTGCTGATCGTTCGCCGAATTTTCTTCTATCACGATCAGCGAATCCTGTTTCACGGTGTAGCTGGTGCCGTCGTTGAACACCACCTTCGCCATGCCTTCTGAGCCGGTCTGCACCACATCACCTTTATCTAAAGGAACGTTGTAGTCCGCCGCCAGCCAGCTACCGCTGCTGCCCTTTTTTACCCGCACCGTGCCGTCGAGCGCGGTAAAGTGAGCCTGCTGCGCCGTGGAAGTGCCACTGCCCGTTGGCGGCGTCATCCCCGCCACTCGCTCTAAAATCTTATTGGCCATGCCGTCTGCCGCCTTGATGCTGTTCTCGGTAAATTGCGGAAACGTGAACCGCATTCCGAGCAGCAACACCACTGCCCCGGCAAGGACCATCAAGGCCACACTGCGGTAGGTGACCGTGGTCCATGCGACGTGGAGGCCCGGTTTGCGAGTCGGCGAAGACACGTTGAGGAAAAACCTTACTCAAACTTTTTGAATATGCGGTAAGTCAAACGTTACCACAAGCCCGTCAGCGCCAAGAATAGGCAATCAATAGGGAACGTTACCTTCGTGCACGACCGCATTGGCATGAAGATGTAAAGAGAGAATGTGGGGATCGCCGCCCTCGGCTGTCCGCCGGGCAAAAGCGCGGCATCCTTCTTCACGATGCCAGGGCAGTGTCCGTCCGCGATCTCATAGCCAGCAGGGCAGTATCCGTCGCGATCTCATGACCGCAGCCTTGGGTCAGGTTGACGCTAGATCCATCAGCGGGTACAGTTAGGTGCGTTCGGTCGCCGCACCTTTCCCTCGCGGCGTCCCAGATGACTGAACGAATTTCCGAGCTCGGGTGTTTGTGTGCTCATCAGGTTTCGTGGATTTCTTAATAGGAGGGTGGTTCCATGCAAACAAGGCAACTAAGCCTCTTCCTTTCGCTTTTGCTGACACTCTGTCTGTTTCATGACACACAAGCGCAACAGGCGGGCCAAATTGAATCCATGAAATTGTTGACGGCTGACACGGGCTGGGCCGCAACGCGTAACAAGCTCTTCTGGACCGCTGACGGCGGCGCAAGCTGGAAGGACATCACCCCGAAGCTGAATCACAAGCACCAGACAGTTTCCTCCGTTTTCTTTCTCGACGTGTCTGCGGGTTGGGCGCTGCTCAGTTGCGCCGACGACCGTCATATAGCGGCCGACAACAGTTGTTTTGCGCTTGCCTCTACTGCCGACGCCGGGGAGACCTGGTCGGTCGCACAAGAGAAGACTGTCCATGCATTCTCTAAGGAGCGACTCGAGGACGGCTACGGCTTTTCTGGCCGCAGCTGGCTCGACTTCGTCGACTCACAACGCGGCTGGGAGATATTGGACATTGCCACCAACTCCGCCAATCCCAGCGCGGGCGAGATGCTCCGAACCGTGGACGGCGGTAAGACATGGACGGCGACTAAGGATACTCCGACGTCCGATCATTTCATCTTTGTCACCCCAACAGACGGGTGGATAGCAGGCGGGAAGGACCAGGAACTCTTCGTAACCCACGACGCCGGGGACTCTTGGCAGAAGGTCCGGCTGCCCGCAACCGCTGATACGCAGCCGAACCTCGGTGAATCCCTTACTTCCCCGGCGTTTAATAGCGAAAAGGAGGGCTTTCTTTCCGTCCACTATTCTGTGGGCACCGTTACTGGCCCGTATTTGACCACGCTGGTCCTGTTCGGCACTACCGACGGTGGCAAAACATGGAAGCTGGACCGAAGCCTCCCCCGGCTTCCGGGAGCATTCGTCTCTGCCACGGCCGGGTCATTCTGGGTCGCGGTGAGGAGCGAGCCCCGGAAAACGCAAAAAACGGAGCTCCAACTTTACACGGAAGGGCGGGACGGCAAGATTGCCAAAAATATCGCTTTCGTTTCGTCGGCCGGAGCGGCGATGCAGCTAAGTTTCTTAAGCCAAGATCAGGGCTGGCTCGACATGTCCGACAAGCTCCTAGCTACAAAAGACTCGGGGAGCACTTGGACAGACATTACCCCCGGTTCTACGCACCTCGCGGAGGATACGAACCCGGGGTCGAATGCTACGCCCCTGGCGAAACGGGGACGGTCGATGAACGTCGCCGAACCGTGGCCCGGGCACAACGAGTCGAATACCAGTTCCGGAAACCCAGTGAGCACCCATCTTGGATTCGAGGCGTACAACGTGCCCCCGGCGACACCGACGATGGCTGCATGGATGACCTCTAGCCCGTTCTATGACATCGGTATCTATCTACAGGGAGCAAAAACGGACACAAGGATCCCATTCTGGGGTCGGCTAACGGCCCGGCTTGGATCTCCACCGTTGAAGCACAGGGCTGGGGCCTGATTCCCATCTGGGTCGGCGTGCAATCACCCTGCGCGTGCTACAAGACAAATGCAACTACGGGGGCCTGCACGATGGCGTACCCGTCCCTATTCAGCTCCAACCCGGGGCAGGATGGGACAAATGAGGCGAAAGCGGCCGTCAGCGCCGCGAATACCTTGAGCGTCGCCACGCCGATAATCTACAAGGACATCGAAAATTATTACGGACCGACCCTATGCACCCCGGCCCAGCAAGCCGCCGCCGGAGCGGCGGTGAAGGCCTTCTTGAGCGGATGGGATACCCAACTGCACTCGACGGCAGACGGAAGCGGTTACTACCTCGCAGGCGTGTACGGCAACCCAAAACCGGCCCAAAACGACTTCTCCATGGCAGCCCCAATCCCAGACGACGTCTGGATTGCAAAAACACCGTCCCCCGCAACGCCGCCATCGGTAACGATATGGAATCTCTCGCCGCTGACGGATGGTTTGTGGCCGAGTGGTCAGCGATTGCACCAATTCCTGATAGGGCAGCCCAGCGCGAACTGGGGCAAACAGGTTCTTAACGAGCCCATGGACTACGACATTGACAACGCCCCGGTCGCGAACGCCAATGCCATCACCAAGTCTTATACGTACACTTCTGCTCCGATCGACTGCCCAGGCGCAGTCAGCACGATTCCTGCCGCGATGAACGACATGAACGGCAGTGCAATCATCAATGGACCAGGGCAGAAGGGGACGATAATCGGGACCTATCAGACTTCTCTCACCAGCCCCTACTATGCCTTCCGGAATATAGGAGGTACGTGCACCATCCTCAACGTATTTGGAGCGACGAACGTGCAGCCCTGGGGAATCAACAACCTCGGGCAGATCGTCGGGTATTTTGAAGATTCGAATGGGGCATATCATGGCTTTCTCCTGAGCGCCAGCGGAAGCGCGACGCAGATTGACTACAATTACAATGGACAAACTACGACAGCTACCTATCTGTTCGGCATCAACGATGCTGGACAGATCGTTGGATGGGCTTATTCGCCGAGCACGTTTGGATATCAAACATTCATGTACTACTGCGGAGGAAAGTTCTATCCGCTGGGGATCAGCGGCGGGGGAAATTTCGAGTATACGCAGGGCTATGGCATGAACGGGCAAGCGACGCTGCGGGCAAGTATTATTTCGAGCCCTATCAAGACGACTTTGAACTATCTGCAATCCCCTCCTTGAGCGGTAATACGATTACCTGGGGCGGAGACGTTATTGATATCACTCCTGGGGGCAGCGACAACACGGTGGCCAAGGGGATCGATGCTAATGATGAACTAGTTGGATTCTACAATTCCACTGCTTGCGGGGACGGGGCCTCTCAATGCGGCTTCGAGTGGTCGGGAGGCTCCTCGCTGACTGTTCTCCAATACGGCGGCGAGGCGAATGTCGCAGAGGGAATCAATGATTTCGGCGAGATTGTAGGTCCATACACAGATTCGATTACGGATTATTCCCATGGGCTGTTGTGGACACACCAATAACTTGGGAGGAGGCCCGATAATGATAATAAGGAAAACACCCGAGAGACGCAGAACTTGCCCACGCAAGCGTACGCTCAAATCCCGGACTATCCCAGCGACTCATCTAGTATCCTAGTGCTCCGGTGGCGAGCACGACAAAAATCTCGGTTGAGTCTCATTCTCGCCCACAAAGCGTTACTCGGCTCGGCATGGCGATCATCTGGTTGATCGCCTTTGCCAAACTCCTCTTCCACATATACTTCAACCATCGCTACGGCTACTTTCGCGATGAGTTCGACTACGTCGCCTGCGGCGATCACTCGCCTGGGGATACGTCGACCAGCCACCACTCATCCCTTTTCTGATTCACATCTGCCGCGCTGTCCTCGGAGACTCTCTCCGCAGCATTCGTCTTATCCCCGCGCTGGCTTCTTCCCTTCTCGTGGTGCAAACCGCCATCCTCGCCCGCGAATTCGGTGGACGCCGCTTCGCGCTTCTCCTCAGCGCTATCACCATCCTCATTGCCCCACAATATCTTTCCAATGGAAGCCTGCTCGGCACCAACTGCCTCGAACCCAATTTGTGGATGGGTTGCGCTTATTTTGCCATCCTCGCCATCAAGCGCAGCCCGCTTTATTGGCTCTGGTTCGGCATGGTGGCCGGCATCGGGTTGCAGGAAAAGTATTCCATCGCTCTCTTCGGATTCGGCATGGTCGCCGGTCTTTTGCTCACCGCTCAACGCCGCGTTTTCCTCGATCGGTGGATCTGGATCGGCGGCAGCGCAGCCTTTCTGATCTTCCTCCCCAATCTGCTGTGGAACATCCACTACCACTGGCCCTTTCTCGAACTGATGCACAACATTCGCGCCGAAGGCCGCGACGTCATCCTGCCTCTGCCGCAATACTTCCTCCAGCAGACATTCCTTCTTGACCCCATCACCGTGCCCATCTGGCTCACTGGACTACTCGCCCTACTCTTTTCTTCCCGACTCAAACCCTATCGCGCGCTCGGATGGTGCTATCTGGTTTGCTTCACCGTCTTCTTTATTCTTCACGGCAAGAATTACTATCTCGCTCCGGTCTATCCCATGCTTCTCGCCGCAGGCGCGGTCATTATCGAATCCGCGATCGAAGGGAAGAACGGTGAGGCACAGGGAAACACTGGTTCCCACCGCGGCTGGCTAAAGCCCGTAATCGTCATCGTGCTGCTGGCCAGCGGTGCCCACCTGGCGCCCCTGACGCTGCCTGTTCTTTCCCCAGACAACTTCATCGCCTACACGAAAACTCTGCCCATGAAGTTGCCTGTGATGGAACATAGCCACGCCCGCGCCGCTCTGCCGCAGTGGTATGCCGATCAATTCGGCTGGAAAGAAATCGTCGCCGAAACCGCGTTAGCATGGAATCGCCTTTCCCCCGATGAACGTAAAGACGAAGCCTGCGGCATTTTCGTGACTATGGCCAAGCTGGCGCCATCGACTTCCTCGGCCGGCGCTACGGTTTGCCCCGCTCGCTAAGCGGACATCAAACGTGGTTCCTGTGGGGGCCGCGCGGCTATTCTGGCAACTGTATGATCGTCCTCGACGACAATCGCGAGCGACTCGAACAACTCTGGGACCACGTCGAATACGTGGGCACATCCGCCGACAATCCCTATGCGCTCGAAAAACAAATTGCTGTCTTCATCTGCCGCGGAGCCAAATTCGGCACCCTAAGCCAGCTCTGGCCAGCACTAAAACGCTGGCGCTAAATGGATTCTGTAGGGACAGCCGCCTCGGCTGTCCGCCGGGCGAAAACCCGGCTTGTAGTCGCAGGAACCCTGATCGGCAGAAGAACTAACAGAACACCAGGCGCGAGTCTTGTTGAAATCCGACGATCTGCCCCTCCACGGCTTGACATCGTAAGACGCCTTCATCAACAATTTATCTGCACTTCAAATCAGTTCTAAAATCACTGGACTAATTCATTTCACCCGTCCAAAACTTCCTCGACGAGGTTCTTTCATGATGTTCGCGGTACGCCTGACTATCTTTCTCTGTCTCCCGCTCGTTCTCGCTGCCGTACTCTCCGCTCAGAAAATCATCGTTTCTCAGCCCACCATCTGGGCCGGCAAGCCGGACATTGCCGCCTTCGAAAAAATAGAGACCGACCGCCTCGCCGCGGGCCAGCGTTCCATCGACAAGCTGCTCTCCGCCAAAGGACCGCGCACGATTGAAAACACCCTCGTCCCCTTCGATGAGGCGGTCCACCAAAATAACTCCGCTGGCTATTTCGCCGAACTTATGGAGCAAGTGCATCCCGACGTCACATTCCGTGACCGCGCCACCCTGATGCTTACCAAAGCGAGCGCCGCCCAAACTGCCGTTGCCCTCAATCACGAGGTCTACAACGCTCTCGCCGCGCTCGACCTCTCCAAAGCCGATGCCGCCACCCGTT
>DATNLE010000372.1:0-6375 GCA_035603035.1 Candidatus Acidiferrales bacterium
GGTGACACCACAAGCCGCGACCGCCTTGTCACAGCAGCACGAGCAAGATGATGTTCTGGATATTGATGATGTCATGGGAAAGCGGATCGTCGAAACACGCCTCCACGGGAATCTCACGGTCCGAGAAGAGAATGCGATTGCCGCACTAGAGGTGATGAGTCGTTTTGCTAGCAACCCCAAGTGGCTGATCTATCTGCCCCCGACGATGTCCCCAAGCGAGACGACCAAGCAGCCGGGACTGTTGGAGCACCCAGCCGAGGCACTTGCGTACTACCGCAAAGAGCTTGTGGAGAAAGTGATCTGCGAGCAGAAGCACATGGGATCGCGTGCGGTCGTGATTGTCTGCCGCGACCGCGATGCGGCGTTGCGTCGATTCGGCATCGTGCAGGACGAGATTGGGGTCTGCTATACGAGGACTGGCAGGCGATTCTTCAACGATACCGTGTTGGAGAAAGAATTCCTCAGTCGTGTGCAGGCCGCGGTAACGAAGTCAGGTCTATGGGACGAGCTTGCGAGCGATTGGGTGTGTCTCGACTGCGAATTGATGCCGTGGTCATCGAAGGCGCAGGACTTGCTTCGCCAGCAGTACGCTCCAACTGGCGCGGCTGCTCGCGCTGGACTCGCAGCGTCAATCGCTGCGTTGCGGACAACCAGCAAACATGTGTCAGAAGCATCCGAACTCGCTAGACGCTATGAAGAGCGCCGTGTGATGGCCGAGCAATACGTCGAGGCATACCGACGCTACTGCTGGACGGTTCACTCATTGGCAGATTTGAAGCTTGCGCCTTTTCACCTGCTCGCGAGCGAAGGCGCGGTGCACACAGAAAAAGACCACGTGTGGCACATGACGACTCTGGCTCGCCTTTGCGCTGCCGATCCCGAGCTTCTGTTGGCTACCCGATATAGAACGGTCGATCTCAGCGATGAGGCGAGCCACCAAGAAGGGATCGTGTGGTGGGAGGAACTAACAGCGTCCGGTGGAGAAGGAATGGTTGTGAAGCCTTTCCAATTTGTCACGAAGAGCCGACGCGGTCTCGTGCAACCAGCGGTGAAGTGCCGTGGTCGGGAATATCTGCGGATCATCTACGGGCCGGAATACGCCGCGCCCGAGCATCTGGAGCGTCTTCGCTCCAGAGGGCTCGGCACGAAAAGGTCGC
This sequence comes from Candidatus Acidiferrales bacterium, assembly GCA_035603035.1. Taxonomy (GTDB): domain Bacteria; phylum Acidobacteriota; class Terriglobia; order Terriglobales; family Acidobacteriaceae; genus Sulfotelmatobacter. The sequence continues at coordinate 1,158 of DATNLE010000372.1, forward strand.
TGGCTCTACGGGAATTTGCCTTGGGAATAGAAGCGTTGCATCGTTTCGTCGAACGCGAACCTGTCCTTCGCCAAAATTGGATCGTCCAGATCACATTGACTTTTCAATGAGCTAGAAGAAAGAATCGAGCGACATGCTCGCCTTGCTTCTGAGTCTGTTTCGCCTGGTTTGGCTGTTCGGAAAAGGTCAACGTGACGTTGTCCTGGAAAATCTTGCATTGCGTCAGCAGCTCTCCATCTACCAACGCAAGCAGAAGCGTCCACGGTTGATCGGGGGAGACCGCTGGTTCTGGATGACGATCTCGGTGATGTGGAAGAACTGGCGGCAAGCTTTGCTCATCGTCCATCCCGACACGGTGGTGCGCTGGCAGCGGGAGCGTTTTCGCCGGCACTGGGGAGGTCTGTCCAGTAAACCGGGAAGAATTGGGCGGCCGCCGATCAAGCGCGAGATTCGCAGGGTGATTCAGACTTTGGCGAAGGCCAACCCGTTGTGGCGCGCGCCGCGGATTCATGGCGAGTTGAAGAAATTGGGAATCTCTGTGTCAGAGCGAACGGTGTCGCGGGTGCTGCGAAGTATTCCCCGGCGGCCTTCGCAGAACTGGAGAACCTTTCTGCGGAACCACATGGGAGAGACGGTAGCGATTGACATGGACGCCGAAGAGTGCTGCATTTCGGCATCACGGAGCATCCGACGGCAGAATGGACGGGTCAACAGATGGTCGAGGCGTTCTGGGAAGGCTGAGAGTAAGACTTATGTCATTCGTGACCGGGACAAGATCTACGGGCAAGAGTTTCGCCGTCGGCTGCAGTCGTTGAGCATGAAGGAGGTGATCAGCGGGTTCCAGAGTCCCTGGCAGAATGCCTATGTGGAGAGGCTGATCGGCTCGATTCGACGGGAATGTCTGGACCATGTGGTAGTGCTCAGCCAGGGGCACCTACGTCGATTGCTGAAGAGTTACATGGGTTATTATCACCGCTCGCGGACACACTTGGGGTTAGGCAAGGATGCGCCAGAGCCACGGGGGATCATGCGGCAAGGCGAGATCATCGCGATACCGCAAGTGGGCGGGTTGCACCACCGTTATGAACGGCGCGTGGCCTGAGAACTAAAAGGCAAGGGAAGGGAAGGCCGGGAAGGCCGAATCGTCCGCTCCATTGGCGGCGAGATAGCGGGCTGAACCGACGGATAAGTCAAGCTGGTTCCAAGGATCAGGTAAGGATGCTTTCCTGCGCTGCTTCGAATCCGAGCATAATTTCATGTTGGTTCACCCACTGTGCTGCAACGACGACCGGGCGGGAGAGATTGGCGCGACTTTTCACTTCATGACTAGACACGATCTCGTTTTGGCGAACGACAGGCGAGCTGAGTGTTTGAATTGGGGCACCTTCTGTTCCTGACGCAGAACTGAGTCAATAGGCGTAAACGCCTGTGGCTGTGAAAAACTCCCTTTTGACCTGACTAGGGACGGTCGGTGTGGCCGTTCTCCTGGACGGCATGAACCTCTGCACTCCTCACCCCGCCCAATCGCCGCAAGAACTTCACACCATGCTGCCCCGGCCCAAAAACCACGCTGACAAAAAAATGGTTTTCTCCGAAGCGAAAACCATTTACCGTCGAAGCTCCCCCCTAGTCCGCTCGGCCGCGAACTAGACGTTCCCTTAGAGCAATTCCCGGATCGTCGTTTCCGTGGTGACGCGAGTCCCCGTGATCGTGCCGAGGATGAAGGCAGTCGTCTTCCCTGTGGTATCGGTAGCTCTAAGCGAAAAACTGCCGCTGAGAGAGCTTCCGTCCGCCGACACAGTAACCGCTTCGATGATCCGGGTCGGCCCGGCTGGATTCCCAATCCCGCTCGGCGCATTGGTGGTATCGTTGCCAAACCAGGGGAGGTGATTTACTTTGTATTTGTTCGGCCCGACTTTCTTCCAAACGCCCAGGCAGATATCCCCATCCTGAGCTGGCCGCATGGAGGTCATGATCTCCGTGCCATCGCTGTGCCAGACGATAAGGGCATTGTCGATTGGAGTGCCGTTCGGTGGTCCTTCACCGTTGCCCTCGGCAGTGAACATCACGTGCCACATCCCCACGATTGGCTCTACCGTGTCGGCAGCTTGAGTCAGTGGTGCCGTCGGATCGCCCACCCGCCAGGCCTGCTTATGAAGCTTCGCCGTCGGAGTGCCACACTGGGCGGCGGCCATCGCGGTCAACAAGGCTCCCATCAAAACGAAGCCCAGAGCTGCACCGAGCATCTTGGAAATTGTTTTCATAAATCATCTCCTTGTAATTTTTGTTCGAAGAGTTCGCTGGAAGAGAACTTCTTCGAACTCCGGGCGGCATCCTGTCGCGGATGTCCAAAAATCACAAGGACGGCAAGGTGAAGATTGGGTGAAGAAACCTGAAGCCCTAACCAATTGACGCCAAAAGCCCTTACCCACGCGGCCCCCGGCAATGCTATAGTTCTGTGCCTCAGTCTTGGGGCGGTATGTCTGAGTCGCAGTACAGATTCGCTGAATTCCAGCTCGATTGCGCCAGCTTCGAGTTGCGCCGCCAGGGGCGCACCCACAAAAGCGAGCGCGTTTCCCTCGAGCGCATCCCCATGGAGCTGCTGATCCTTCTTCTGGAGCGGCAAGGTAGCGTCGTCTCCCGCCAGGAAATCGTCGACCGTCTCTGGGGCAAGGAAGTTTTCGTCGATACCGAACACGGCATCAACACCGCGATCCGCAAAGTCCGCCAGGCCCTGAAAGACGACCCTGACAATCCCCGCTTCGTCCGCACGGTATCGGGCAAAGGCTATCGATTCGTAATCGAAAAAAACGGCCACCCGCCTCATGCGACAGCGGTGTCGCCGGAAGCACCCCAGCCCATGAGGGGACAGCCGCCCCGGCTGTCCGCGGTATCGCGACGCCGTCCCGACGCAAGAGACACGCCCTATGAGAACCTCGCCGGGGCTCACTCCCCTGGTGTCGCTTCGTTCCACAGCTCAGCGATTCAGGCGCTGAAGTGGAGGCATTCCCTCCTTATCATTGCGGCGCTGCTTGTGCTATTGGCTGCTTTCGGTGCGTTGCGCGGGAAATTGCGTGGCCGCCAGTCCGACTCGCGTGAAGCGCAAATGACAAAGCTCACGGACAAAGACACCGTTGTGCTAGCTGATTTCGCCAACAGCACGGGTGACGCGGTCTTCGATAACACACTGAAGACGGCGCTCAGCATCGCTTTGCACCAGTCCCCTTTTCTCAATGTCCTTTCTGAAAACAAGGTGGCAACGACTATGCGCTTAATGGCCCGCCCAACCAACGCGATAGTCACACAAGAGGTGGCACAGGAGGTCTGCCAACGAACGGGCAGCAAGGCTTACATCGCTGGTTCCATCACTGCTTTGGGCAACCAATATGTGCTCGGGCTGAAGGCCGTGAATTGCCAAAATGGGGACATGCTAGCACAGGAGCAGGCAAAGACCGCAACGAAAGAGGAAGTGCTGGACGCACTGGGTGAGGCGGCGTCCAAACTGCGCGGCGAAGTGGGCGAGTCATTGGTTACAGTGCAGAAACTGGATCTCCCGTTGTCAGAGGCCACGACATCTTCGCTAGAAGCTCTAAAAGCCTACAGTTTGGGCGAAAAAGCACTGCGTGAAAAGGGCGAAATTGCCGCTCTCCCGTATCACCAACGTGCCGTTGAACTCGATCCGAGTTTTGCCATGGGATATCGGGCGGTGGCCGCCGATTACTACGGCCTGGCTGAGGTAGGACGCGCCAGCGAGTACTTCAGAAAGGCATCCCAGTTGCGGGATCATGCCAGCGAGCGGGAAAAGCTGCAGATCACTGCTAACTACTACCAAAATGTGACTGGCGAACTTGACAAAGCGGCACAGACTTTACAAGAAGAACTCCAAACCTACTCGCGAGAGTATCGGGCGCATCTCGATCTGGGCGTCCTGTACGCTGAACAGGGGCAGTACGAAAAGAGCTTGGAATCGTATCGCGAAGGCCTCCGCCTCGCCCCCGACAATGTGGCCCCCTATGATGATCTCGCCAACAGCTTGCTCGCCTTGCAGCGGTTTCAGGAAGCGCGGCAGACAACTGAACAGGCACAGACGCGAGAGCTGGGTGATTCCGTACTCCACGCGGCTCTCTATGCGCTAGCTTTCCTGCGGCGAGATTTTCCCGGCATGACAGAGCACCAGCAGTGGTTTGCGGGCAAGCCGGAAGAGGACTTTGGACTTTCACTCGCATCCGACACCGAGGCGTACGCGGGTCATCTCGGTAAAGCGAGGGACCTGACCAGGCAGTCTGTCGATTCCGCTATCCGCGCTGACAGCAAGGAAACTGGAGCTATATGGCAGGAGATTGCCGCCCAGCGAGAGGCCGCGTTCGGCAATTTCACAAATGCGAAGCGGGCGGCGAAGGATGGCCTAAAGCTTGCTCCTAGGAGTCAAGGCGTTGAGGTAGAAGCGGCTCTGGCTTTTGCTATGAGCGGCGATGCGGCACGAGCTAAGTCGCTTGCACAAAACCTGAACCAGCGTTTTCCGCAGGACACACAGATGCAGTCTGTCTGGCTACCTTCCATTACGGCGCAACTAGCTCTTGGTCAGCATGATTCCGCTCTCGCCTTGAAGGTCCTCCAAACCGGCGCACCGATCGAGTTGGGGCAAATTCCCTTTGTAGCAAACATCTCCTGCCTGTATCCAATTTACTTTCGGGGTGAGGCATTTCTCGCAGCCGGACAGGGCAATGCGGCCGCCGCCGAGTTCAAGAAAATTCTCGAACACAGCGGTATCGTCTGGAACTGTTGGACTGGGACGCTAGCCCATCTGGGAGTGGCACGTGCGAACGCGTTGGAATCGAGAACCTCGCAAGGCGCAGATGCCGATGCTGCCCACACTCGGGCGCTCGCCGCCTACAAGGATTTCTTCACCCTCTGGAACGACGCCGATCCAGACATCCCACTCCTGAAGCAAGCCCAAGCCGAGTACACGACGCTACAAATGAGCGGTAATCGATGAAAGCTGTCATTACCGAAAACCTCGTCCGCATACGATTACCGTTTGCCAGAATAGCTGATCGAGGGAACTTCGAAGCAGCGGGCAAGGTGTTCTAAATCGCAAAGCGGCGAGTGCAAAGAGGAGTTCGTAGCCGGGATGAGATCTGGCCTTGGCTCGCGAACTCTTTGGTTCGCAAGACCAAGGCACAAAGCCGGAAGCCGTGATCGTTGACCCCGACGGACT
>DATNLE010000384.1:0-36169 GCA_035603035.1 Candidatus Acidiferrales bacterium
ATTCATGGTGCAGACTACATCATTGATGGCGGCACGATGCCTACCGTTTGATTCCGTATTTTGTAGCTGCCTAAGTTCCATCCTGCAATCAAGGATCGTTCGTGTATCGTCGGCAATTGGGAACTTGACTTCTGGATCGCCCGTCACACGATAAGCAGGAAGCAGCACTTCCCGGCGAGCGCTCGCGAATCTTCTACCGCTTTACCTTTCACGGGCCACACCATTAGAATCCAGGCGGCATAATGCCTAAGGAGATCTATGGCCAAAAGCCGAGCTAATCGGGCTTCCCCATCGCGCCCCTACGAGGTCCTTTTCCAGATGGTGATCGGCAAGTGGATCAGTCAGGCACTCGGTACTATCGTCGAAATCGGCGTCCCTGAACAGCTCGCGAAGGGAGCGCGGCGGTGCAGCGATATTGCCGGTGAAGCTGGTGTCTCAGAAGACGGGGTCTATCGCTTGCTTAGAGCACTCGCGAGCGTGGGTCTGTTCGTTGAAAGCGCTGACCGCCGGTTCAAGCTTACGGGCATGGGAAAGCTGCTTCGAAGGGACCATCCTGAGAGCCTTGCAGGGTACGCGCGTTTTGTCGCTCATGACAGCACGTGGCGGCCCTGGGGACAGCTTGGCTATAGCGTGAAGACGGGCATGCCGGCGTTCGATCATGTCTTCAACGTTCCTATATTCGAACACCTCTCACGGAATCCCGAAGTCGCCGCAGTCTTCGACGACGCGATGACATCAATCAGCGCTACGGAGGCCCGAGCAACATCCGACGCGTACGACTTCAAAGGAGTCGAGACCCTGATGGACGTCGCGGGCGGACACGGTCTGCTGCTGGCCACCGTTCTGCGCCGCCACAAGACGATGCGTGCTGTACTTTTCGATCTTCCGCATGTTGCGGCTGGCGCCGCAGCGACATTCGCTCGTGCTGGCATCACCGGCAGAGTGCGAATCGAAAGCGGCGACTTCTTCCAAGAACTGCCATCAGGTGCCGACGCGATCATCATGAAGCACATCCTTCACGACTGGGACGACGACTCGGCGACGCGGATTCTTCAAGCATGCCACCGCGCGCTTGGGCCGCGAGGCAAGGTGCTGATTGTGGATCCGGTTGTGCCCCCTGGGAACGCGCCGCATTACGGCAAGCTGCTCGACCTGGAAATGCTGGTGCTCACACCGCGCGGCCGTGAGCGGACGAAGGCCGAGTTTGTAAGGCTGCTGCGCGGTGCGGGTTTCCGACTGTCGCGCGTCATTGCGACTGAGAGTCCGTTATCGATAGTCGAAGCCGTCAAGGCGTAATGCGGAAGATGATCCCGCCCGCGGACGTTGTCGATTCCGCAGTCCACTTTACGCATAGCCGGCAAACCGGAAGGGACCGCCACCTATGAACCTTGGATGCTGGCTACGCGGCAAGCCGTATCAGTTCCAATCTAAAAGGGAGGACTAAACAATTCGGATGGTTGCAGGCCTCTGCAATCAATTGCTCTTTCGTGTGAATGACTTCCCGATTCCCTGCAACCATCCGAATCTGTGATTTTCATTGCATGAGAAGCAACCAGATGCGCTTTGAGCAATCGGATACCAAGCGAGGAATCACGGCTATTTGAGTAGTGTTTTGACGGCCAGCGGCAATTCGAACAGCGAATCGTCGAGCGGTTCATAGCTGACAGACTCGTAGGTGAAGGTCTGCGTGTGATCGCCGGAGCGCGACGTGTTCTTCGTCGCCATTTGTGGGCCGCCGAAGTTCCTATAGTCGTCAAAGCGCACGATCCAGGCCGCCTTCGAGGCGTCGTCTTCGAAGCGGTAGCCGACGAGTAGTCCGGTTATGACGTCGTAAAACTGGTTGTTGTCCTTGCCCCAGTTCGTGATGCCATGGAGCCAGTAGCACCGATGGCCTTCAAAATCTGTCACGCCGGCGAGCTCGAGCTTCTTGAAATAGTCGGGCTGGTGCAGGGGATATTGCAGATCGGCGTCGCGGCGTATGGCATCGAGCGGGGTGTCTTTGTCGATTTCTGCACCCTTGGAAGTGACGGTCCAGGAAACGCTGCCGTCGAATCCGGTCGTAACTTCCGTGCCGTCGGGTCGAGTGAGTTTGAGCAGCGTCTTGAATGGCTTGGCGCGATAAACAAACGTCGCTTTATCTGCCGTGCCCGTTTTTTCCATTTCGCCGCGAACGGTCAGCGATTGAACCCCCTGGATGACCTGCACTCCGCCGAGCGCTTGTTTGTAACGGTCGAGTACCTGGGCAGCCGTCGTGAGCCGTGCTGCCTGCGGCCAAGCGCACGCAGGAAACTGGAAAATTACCACGGCAGCCGTCAGGAGACGCGTACTCCTTAACCGAGGTAATCCGCAACAGGTAGAGGTCATCTGGAACCGTCCTTTTAGCCACAAGCGCGGCATTAGATTGTTTTGAGCTTAAAAACGGCATTGGCGCAGCATGCGCAGAGAAAGCCTTGTATCTTCCGCCACACCCTGAAACTCCTATAAGGTAATGGCCAGGACAAAATCTTGTAAGAGATTAGCGTTTGATGGCACAACTGCCGCAGATTAAGGCAAACGAATCGGGGTCCCGTTTGTCTAAAGGAGTGAGCGCTCTAACGATGCACTAAGCAGGCAACCCGACTATGCCACGATCAACCAGCCCGGTTAACCCACAGCCTCCGTCGCTATATCCTGGCGATTCGCGCCGCATTGTGGCCCAGCTCGAAACCCCTGCCGTCCGAATCGAGGAGATAATTTACTCCTCTGGTCTCTGCATCGCTCGCCATTTCCATGATTCCGCCAACCTCATCTTCATCATCACGGGGGTGCATTGGTCCGGATACAGTCGTGGAGGCGACATCTGTGTTCCGCAGACAGTCCGCTTTCTTGCTGCCGGAGAAGCCCACGAAAACTACTTTCCGGTCGAGTCCCGATGTCTTCACATCGAACTGCGTCAATCCATCCTTGACCTCGCCTCCGAATACGGCACCACGATTTGTGCCCCAGGCCAAGTTACCCGCGCTGGCTCAGCCGCGCTAGGACAGCGGCTGCACCGCGAGTTTCGCCACAAAGACAGCGACTCTTTGCTGGAGATCGAGGGAGCGGTACTGCGCCTTGTACTGGCCGATGAGAGAAATGCGATGAGCTCTGAGCCGATTCCCCGCTGGTTATTGCGAATTCGCGAAATGCTGCATGAAGAACCCAACAGACGGCGGTCTCTGATCGATCTTTCGCGTGATGTGGGCCGCCATCCTGTTCAAATCAGCCGCCAATTTCATCAGCACTTCGGCTGCACTCTCAGCGAATACATGCAGCGCATCCGCGTTGCCCGCGCGCAGGCGCTTTTGTCCAGCCCCGACCTGGAAATCTCAGACATCGCTCTCGCCTCCGGATTTTGCGACCAAAGCCACTTCACCACCGTATTCCGCAGGGTCACTGGTATGCCACCCCACCGCTATCGCCTGCTGATTTCCGGAAGGAGGCCACCAGGATCGTCGTTGTGCATGCATTAATGATGGGAACGAAAGTCGGCTTGTAGGAAGTTATCTCCGCGCTTGGCATCGATTCTGATTAGTCGCAACCCCGAAACGACGCGCCAGTTCCGTCGTGATCCAAGCAAAGTCTTTAGATGCGACCTTCCCGAATATCCAGTGCGATACAAATTCCGATGTTTGCAGGATTGCGCAGGTTATCGAAGAGAAGAAACTTAGGTTGCAGATGTCCTGCAACCATCCGAATTGTTTAGTCTTGCCATTCCGCTTTCCAATGGTGCGCACCGCTCCCTGGCGAGGCGACTTCTGCCGTGTATATAAGTGAAAGACTACGGCATGAAACACCTACAACGGAGCTTGCATGCACCCAGGAGATTTTATACAACAGGTTTTCCTGGCGGAGCTTTTACAAATAATGGAGAAGCATCAATTTCATATCCTTTTCCTTGGTTGGCCTCGACACCGAATTCCTGGGAGCCTGCTTAGATAATTACGATTTCGAAGAACGGAATCTATCAGGTCTGCGTTTTAGAGGTGCATTAAAGGCGTTATATCCTCATTCACACCATCAATATGCAGATCTGCTTGCGGCGCATTTGAGAAATGGATTCGCACACCAATTTCGTCCCGATACAAAACTGGAATTGACCAAGCGGGAAGAGGCTCCTACTAAGTAGCGGTCAAAGGCTTATTCCGGCCGCATTCTGTTACCTGGTGGGAACAGCGAACCATCGAAGGCCATGCTCCCGAATATTTGCGCAACCTTGTGAAGATCATCACCGAAACAGGGTTGCGCATCTATAAGGAGGCCCGGAGCAATTTCTTCCGGACAGCGACATCGACGGCGGCCGTACGGCAAATACGCCGTTCATTCCAGATCGTCGGCGATGGCGCAATGCTCCGCTCGAGTCCCCATTTGCACCTTCCGCTGTATCAACCTTCACAACGAACTCACTCCTTGTTACGGTTGACAAGTGTTATGTCAGAATCGCGCACATAACCCTAAAAAATGAAAATAAAGATGAAGAACTTGTCAATCCGACCACTTCTCGTTCGTCCTATAGATAGCGGAGAGTTTCGGGTAGTCGAAGCCGGATGGCACTCCGAAGGCAAAATCTCTGGGAATGACTGAAGGAGATGATGATGTTGAAGATAACCGTTCAGAATTTGGGAGACACCAGTGTTGTCCGGTGCGATGGCCGAATTGTGGCCGGCGACGGCGGTTCGATATTGCGGAACGCTGTACTCAGCCAGCGGCACAGCAGGATGCTGGTCATTGATTTGGCGCAGGTTGAGCGCATCGATGCGGCCGGCTTGGGAATATTGCTGGGCCTGCAGGAGTCGGCTCGTTCCAGGGCAATCATGTTTAAGCTGATGAATGCGACGAAGAGGGTCGAGCAGATCCTTGAACTGACCCACCTGCAGAGTGTCTTTGAATTCTGCTCCGTGCGGGAACTTTTTTGCCTGCTGCACTGCGCTACCTCTGTGCCATCCTGTTCGACCGAACCATCCAATCGAGCGGATGAAAACGACAGCCGCAACGGTTCCGTGGAATGGCCAGAAGCGATTCCAGCCGTCTAAGCCAATCCTCTGACTGCTGCAGCGTCTTGAGAAGGAATCTGGTGTCCATGGCTTTTTACGCCACTCCTTCGAGGGCTGCTGCGGAACACAAAGCGGCATACTAGCTCTCCACCAAGAATCCTGAGGGTTTTGGGCGATGACCAGCCCCGCACTTCCGCCAGTTCTCGTGCAACTCTACTATGCAATCGCGCCACGTCTCACTCGGCGTCATCCCTCCTAAATGCGCCGCCCGGTCGAACGGTTAGAGCGTTGGAGGAAGCTGCTACGACGTCAGCAGCCGGCAAGTCCTACGGAATTTACAAAATCATGCGCGCCGAGGAGGACCTTCGCGCCCGGGACCGTCCACGTGAGTACAACGAAAGCCGTCAGCGATGAGCGCGCCAGCTATCCACATTTGTCGACCATAGAACGCCAAATTTGAGAGGCAAACAATGACCGCCGTTGTAGTGAGGACGTTGGCGGAGATATTCGGATAAACCAGTTTGTCCAGATCGTGAAGCAGGAATCCGCCCGCGGAGTAAGCATCCTGGCCGTGAGGCCGGCGATACGCCGGCACGTGTACGCGGTGTGGCGAACCTCAAACACCCGAAGGCGAGCGATCGCGGAAACGGTTGAGGCTTTTCGCCTCTCGGCATCTTTGATTTTGATGAAGGTGCGCCCCACGTGACGGAGTACCGGAAAAAGGACCCAGGAGTGCCACGGCGTACGAAGTCTGCGTCTCGCGTCTATTTGATTGGCCGCGAACCCGTGATGAGGATGTCCACGAGTCTCCTCGCGCTTTGCTGCCAGTCAGGACCGGATGCCACGTTGGAGACGCCGATAAGTGCGCGGAGCAGATCGAATGGCTCGAGATCTCTGCGTATATCGCCGTTCTTAATGGCGCACTTCACCAGCGCACCAATCGCTCCCTGAATCTGAGCACGTGAACCTTCATACAGCTTTGAAGGCCCTCCGACGAGAGAATGCAGAGCGGGGCCGATGATCTGCTTGGCCGCGATGTAGTCGACGAAAAGTAACATCCATGCTCGCAAGGCCTCGATGGGAGGAAGGCTTGCGGAGAACTTCTTCTCGGCTGCGGCCAGTTTTTCCACCTCAGTCCGATAGACCGCTTCGATCAGTGCATCGCGTGTAGGAAAGTGGCGATACAGAGTTCCGGCTCCAACCCCTGCCTCTTTCGCGATGTCGTCGAGACTGGCGTTCGCGCCGGACTGCGTAAATGCCTCCTTCGCCACCTCCAGAATGCGCTCGCGGTTCCGCTGCGCGTCGGTGCGCGGTTTTCGCGGGGCATTTTTCTGATTTTTGGTCGGCATACAAAAAAGTTGCAACCGGAGACAGTCTCCGATTATCTTATCTGCTGATTCGGAGACACTCTCCGTTTTAGTCGGAACGCGGCTGTCCTGTCAATACAGTTCCGGGTTGTGAGGCTTGTTCTGCGGCTTCGAGAGGTGAGGAATATGAATCCACTGGCTTGCGATAAAACGTCAAAAAATCCCAACTCTCATTGCGCCGACCTCATGGCGATGGCGGAGCGGGAGTTGTCAGCATTCTTCAGCGCCGTCACCCACTTATTCGGGTCAGAACAGGCGGAGCTCTCAGCAGGAGACTGGTTGCACGAGTTGATCGAGATCGATGGTCTGCCCGCTTCAGCGCGCGAATGGCGATTGATCACTGCGAAAGTTTCGACTCGGCTCCCCGGTGGGGTGAACGCTTCGTCTCTATCGGCCGAATTCACAAATGCTCAGGAGGAAAAGAATATGCGTGTTTTTGTCACCGGAGCTACCGGCTTCATCGGTTCCGCAGCCGCCCAAGAACTGATCGACGCTGCGCCTTCTCTGAATTATCATAAGCAGCTCTGAACATGGCTAGGGTTAGAGCACCCGCAACACTGCTAATGTCGCATCATCCATCTGGCACCCCCTGGAGAAGTCGTCCATGGAGTTGAAGATCGACCGGACAAGATGTTCGGCATTCTCAGTGCCTTGTCGCGCCCAGTCGGCTGTCGCTTTCAAGAGACCGTGCACTCCCCACTCGTCGCCAGATTGGTTTGCCGCTTCAATGACTCCGTCGGTGTAGGTGATGACCACATCGCCGGGCTCAAGCTGCGCGACTCCCTCCTCATAGCTTGAATCCGGAAACATTCCAACCGGCGCTCCGCCCGTCTCGAGCGTATCGATTGAGCCGCTACGCCGAAGAACAACCGGCGGAGTGTGTCCGGCGTTCACGTACCGCAGCATCCGCGTCGATCGGTCGAAGACACCGTAGAACACGGTCGCGTAGCGGTCTGCGAGCGACGAATCGTATGCCTGGAGATTCACTATCTTGAGTAAGGCGGCCGGGTCGTTTCCGGTGAATAATGCTGCTGTCCGAAGTGAGGACTGCACACTGGCAATCATGAGCGCCGCGGCGACACCTTTGCCGGAAGCATCGCCCACGACCATCGCCAGGCGGTCATCCGTAAGAGGCATGAAATCATAGCAATCGCCACCGAGGGCTCGTACTTGGCGGCACTGCGCGCTATGGTCCATGGAGGCGCTGGTCCGACCCAGGCCCTGCATAAACCGCTGCTGGACATCGCAAGCCAGTACCCAGTCTTGGCTAACGTCAACTACCAGATCGCCGGTGGTCATTTCCCAACCTCCACTTGTATGTCGGTTCTAACTGATAGAAATCGACAGGCTGGCCTGATTTTGTCGCTAAAAACCTTTTCGGGGATGTAGAGAACGCCGCGACGGCTCCGACTACCCCATGAAGACGCAGTCTGGGCTGGGCACGTAAGGGCTTCACAAAAGGAGGGTGACCGTGGGCAGAGTCACCGAGATATCTCGTCGCCATTTCGTTGGTTCCGGCCTCTCCGCCGCGGCATTGGCGGCTTTCCCTGGTCGCTCGATGGCGGACGCTAGGATGCAGAAAATAGGGCGACACGAAATGACAAGCCTGACCCCGTACCTGTTGTTCGAGGGGAAATGCCAGCCGGCCATGGAGTTCTACAAGTCCTGTTTTGGCGGAGAGTTGGCCGCGATCAAGGTGAAGGATTCTCCCGCCAAGGATTTTATGCCGGCAGTTCAACAGGAGAAGATCCTCAATGCCCGGCTCAGAAGCGGCCAACTGGAGATTTCAGCCTCGGACTGGCTAAGGCCTGACCAAACTCCAATTCGCGGCAACACGGTTTGCCTTTATCTGAGCAAAGGAACATTCGAGGAATTGAAAACTCTGTTTGAGAGACTCTCAGAAGGGGCAGAAGTGACCGACCCCCTGAAAGAGCAGTTTTTCGGCACCTACGGAGCACTCAACGACAAGTTTGGTGTCCGGTGGATGTTTCAAACAGACAAGAAGGCGTAGGGAAACGGTTTTGCGGCAACAAGACGACATAGGAGCGAAAGAAATGAAATATATATTGCTGATGTCCGCTACGAAGGCAGGAGTTGATCAGCATCACGCCTGGTCGCAAAAGGATATTGAGACGCATATGGCGGTCCTGCGGGGTATCACGAACGACCTGACCGGATCCGGAGAGTTTGTGGCAACTCAAGGCTTAGCCGAACCCGCTGAAGCGAAAGTTGTGCGCGGGGAGAAAAACAGGGTGCCGGTCACAGACGGTATTTTCCCCGAGTCGAAGGAGTTTCTGCTGGGCTACTGGATTGTTGACGTAGCCACTCCGGAACGCGCTTATGCCATCGCGAGCCGGATTTCGGCGGCTCCGGGACCCGGAGGAGTGCCTACGAACATGCCGATTGAAGTCCGGCGGTTCGCGGTTTATGAGCAATCAAAGTCCCAATGATGGAATGCCGACAAGGCGGAGCGCACTCTGCTGAAGGCGCGGAAAGCAACGCTCAATGAAATCAAAGGAGAATGCGAACAATGAAATATATTTTGATGATGAACACGATGCGCGCCGGCCACGGGGTTCCCGCGTGGGCCCAAAAAGACCTCCAGGCGCACATCGCATTTATGATCGGTCTCAACCAAGAGCTTCGCCAATCCGGAGAGTTGGTCTCAGCCGAGGGTCTGTCTTTTCCCGATCAGGCGAAGCTGGTGCGGGCCGGTAAGGATGGTGTGGGCATCACGGACGGCGTGTTTCCCGAAAGCAAGGAATTTCTCGCCGGATACTGGATTGTCGATGTTGACTCTCCGGAGCGAGCTTATGCCATTGCCGCAAAGGCATCGGCGGCGCCGGGTCCGGGTGGGGCGCCGCTGAATATGCCGATTGAAGTGCGTCCGATTATGAGCGGGCCTCCACCAGAAATGCTGTAACGAGAGCTGCGATGACAAAGCCATGGGACGTGACTTCCGAGCATCTGTTGCGCGAACTTGCGCCACAGGTGCTCGGTGCAGTGGCTCGCCGTTTTCGCGACTTCTCCTCGGCCGAAGATGCGGTGCAGGAGGCGATGATTGCGGCCTTCACGCAATGGCCGCAAGAGGGGGTTCCCGAGAATCCACGCGGCTGGTTGATTCAGGTCGCATCCCGCCGCATGACCGACCTGGTGCGCAGCGAAATTGCCCGTCGTCAGAGGGAAACCACAGTCGCAAGGGATGTGGAGATCGTGGAGCCCACAGTAGATATTGAGTCTGACATGGATCCTGATGACACTCTCATTCTCCTGTTCATGTGCTGCCATCCCGCTTTGACTTCGTCCTCGGCAATTGCTATGACCCTGCGTGCCGTCGGCGGTTTAACTACGACGGAAATTGCCAACGCATTCCTGGTTCCTGAGGCGACAATGGCGCAGCGGATCAGCCGCGCGAAGCAAAGCATCAAGACTTCCGGCGTGCCATTCCGTCTGCCTTCTGCGCATGAGCGTGCCGAGCGGCTGCCCGCAGTTCTCCATGTGCTCTATCTGATCTTCAATGAAGGTTATGCCAGCAGCACCGGAGCACACTTGCAGCGGCTCGACTTGGCGCGTGAAGCGATCCGGTTGACTCGCTGTGCGAAAGCGCTGCTTCCCGGTGATGCAGAAGTAGCAGGCCTGTTGGCCCTCATGTTGTTGACCGACGCTCGCCGTGCGGCACGAACCGGACCGGATGAGGAATTAATCCCCCTGAATAAACAAGACCGAACTCTCTGGGACCGGGCCGAGATCTCTGAAGGCATCGAGCATCTGACCACCGCGCTATCGAAAGGATCGGTCGGTCTGTATCAGTTGCAGGCGGCAGTCGCCGCAGTTCATGACGAAGCGGCACGAACTGAAGACACGGATTGGCCGCAGATCCTTGCCTTGTACGATCTCCTGAAGCGTGTGTCTCCCAGCCCCATGGTCACGCTCAATCATGCCATCGCAGCCGCCATGGTACACGGTCCTTCGAAGGGTCTCGAACTGCTAAAAACGCTCGATACCGACGACCGGCTTGCGGGTCACTATCGTCTCGACGCGGTTCGTGCCCATTTGCTTGAGATGGTTGGCGATTGCGAAAGCGCCATCAAGCACTACCGCATTGCAGCCAGCCGGACGACAAGCATCCCGGAACAGAATTACCTGATGACCCAGGCGGCTCGTTTAGCAGAGAGATAAGCTGAGCTAGATCCTTCCTACCGCCCTGCCGACTGCCCCATCCCACCCTGCCTCGACACTCAGCAAGAAAGACTCGCCGCTCAAGGTCGAATTATCTCAAGCGAAGGGCTTTCCTTTTGAACATCCGCCACAGATCCAGTTCGCGCATCCGATTTCGTTTCATCGCCGCAAAACTCTTGATCGACGATTCGACGGGAGCTGGCGGTCTCTTGCAAACGACATTTTGTACCTGCACGACTCAATTGAACTATTTGGCGCTTCGCTCGACGTACTCACAGAACGGTGGAAACTGGCGCGGCTGCAGGGCGTGCCCTGATGCCTGAAGGGTTTCAAGAATTGAAGCCCAAGATTGGACGCGTTGGCACCTTGGAAGTTCCCTGAATTTGTTCGTGACCGCTGATTCGCTCAGCACCCGGCCTTCGGAGTGCGTAATTGCCTTCCCTGGGGTCGCTCCTCAACAAATAATTCCCCGATAAGCGCTCCCTAGGTCCTCCAAATCGAAACTACAACTTCTAGCTGCAGCCGCTCGTGCTGCCGCAACTGCCACAGCGGTAGCAACTGCCATTGCGGGTCATGATGCTGCCGCAGAAACTGCAGGTGGGAGCGTCGCCCAGGTCGATGAGTGCGGCAAGGGCGTCGGCGGCGTGGACGCTGCCGGTTCCCGCGTGGCTTCCGCCTTCCGGACGCCGGATGGCAGATGCCGATTCTTCGGTCGGCTGCGGGGTGACGCCGGAAAGCTTGGGCCGCAGATTTTCGAAGAGCAACTGCTGCTGTCCGGTGAAGCGGAGTTGCAACCAGCGGAAGATGTAATCCATGATCGACTTGGCGAAGCCGATGTCGGGATTGCTGGTCCAGCCGCTGGGCTCGAAGCGGGTGTGAGCGAATTTTTCGCAGAACAATTTCAGCGGCACACCATGCTGCAGTGAGATGGAGACCGCCAGAGCAAAACTATCCATCAATCCGCTGACCGTCGATCCTTCTTTCGCCATGGTGATGAACAGTTCGCCGGGCTCGCCATTGGGATAGAGCCCGACCGTAATGTAGCCTTCGTGCCCGCCAATGTTGAACTTGTGCGTGATCGACGCGCGCTCTTCCTGCAGCTTGTGCCGCACCGCGCGCGGAGGCGCATTCATATCCTCCGGCTCTGGTGGCGCGGCCGCCCCCGGCCGCAGATCGTCTTTACTGGAGTTCGCAGTCTTCGTTCCCGCCGCCGAAAGGGGTTGCGATTTTTTGCAGCCATCGCGATACACCGCGACCGCCTTGAGGCCGAGCTTCCAGGCCTGCAGATACGCTTCCATGATGTCTTCCACCGATGCGTTCTCGGGAAGATTGACCGTCTTCGATATAGCTCCGGAGATAAAGGGCTGCGCCGCCGCCATCATCCGCAGATGTCCCATGTAAGCAATCGACCGCGTCCCCTTGGCCGGCTTGAACGAGCAATCAAAGACAGCAAGGTGATTGTCCTTAATATGCGGCGCCCCCTCAATGGTGCCGGTAGCATCGATGTAACTGACAATCGCATTCGCCTGATCGTGATCGTATCCCAGCTTGAACAACGCAGTAGGTACAGTCTGATTAACAATCTTGATCATCCCTCCACCAACCAGCTTCTTATACTTAACCAGCGCCAGATCAGGCTCCACCCCGGTCGTGTCGCAGTCCATCATGAAGCCGATGGTGCCGGTCGGCGCTAACACTGTTACCTGGCTATTTCTGTAGCCATGTTTCTCGCCGTGGGCCAGGGCTTCGTCCCAGCATTGTTTGCTGGATTCGTAGAGGGCAGTGGGGACATTGTTTTTATTTATGTTATTCACCGACGCGCGGTGCATGCGGATTACGTCGAGGAAGGGTTCGCGGTTCATGTACCAGCCGGGGCAGGCTGCGCCTGGCATCTTGTCCGCTTCGGTAATGCCGAGGCGAGTTGAAACTGTTTCGGTTGCGGGCGTAAGCGGCTGACAAAGTTCTGCGATCTTTGACGATTGCAGGTAGGCTTCGCCGCACATGATGGCGGTCACGCAGGCGGCGTAGTCGCGGCCGCCGTCAGAGTCGTAGGGAAGACCGGCAGCCATCAGTAATGCACCTAAGTTTGCGTAGCCTAATCCCAGAGGGCGATAGTCATGCGAGTTGCGCATGATCATCTCTGTCGGATAGCCGGCGTTGTCGACGAGAATTTCCTGTGCTGTGATCAGAACATCGACGGCGTGGCGATAAGCTTCGACGTCGAAGGTGCCGTTGGGTGCGAACTTCAGGAGATTGAGGCTGGCGAGATTGCAGGCTGAATCGTCTAAGAACATGTATTCGCTGCACGGGTTGCTGGCATTAATTCTTGCGGTGTTCTTCGATGTGTGCCAGCGATTTACAGTGGTGTCGTATTGCATGCCGGGATCGCCGCAGTGCCAGGTGGCTTCGGAAATTTTCTGCAGCAGGCCTTTGGCTTTGTAGGTCTTCATGACGTTGCCGTCGCCGATTGCCTTCGTGGAGAAATCGGTGTCGCGGATTACGGCATACATGAAGTCGTCGGTGACGCGTACGGAGTTGTTGGCGTTCTGGAAAAAGATGGACGAATAAGCGTCGGAATCGGGGTGGGAGCCGTCGTATCCCAGGGAGACCAGCGCGTGCGCTTTGGCTTCTTCTTTCTGTTTGCACTCGATGAACTCAACAATGTCCGGATGGTCAACGTTGAGGATGACCATCTTGGCAGCGCGGCGCGTCTTGCCTCCGGACTTGATGACACCGGCGAAGGCGTCGAAGCCTTTCATGAAGCTGAGCGGGCCGCTGGCGGTGCCCCCGCCGCTGAGCCCCTCGGTCGAGGAGCGCAGCGGAGACAGATTTGTTCCGGTGCCGCTGCCCCACTTGAAGAGCATGCCTTCAGTCTTCGCGAGAGTGAGGATGGAGTCGAGTGAATCTTTCACCGAGTTTATAAAGCAGGCGGAGCACTGCGGTTTGCTGTATCCGGT
Organism: Candidatus Acidiferrales bacterium; assembly: GCA_035603035.1. Taxonomy (GTDB): domain Bacteria; phylum Acidobacteriota; class Terriglobia; order Terriglobales; family Acidobacteriaceae; genus Sulfotelmatobacter. Next base: position 13,516 of record DATNLE010000384.1, read on the forward strand.
AACGCCGAACTCGACTTGCTGGGTTTGAGGATTCCAGTGCCAGTTGCGGGCGTCGGAATTGGGCTCGATGCGGTCGCAACCAACGTTGAACCATACTGGCGAATTGAAGGCGGCGTACTGGCGGACGAGGATGTGGACCAGTTCGTCGTGGAAAGTTGCGCCGTCTTCGGGAGTCTTGAAGTAGCCCTGGTCCAATCCCCAATTGCGAATGGTTTCGGCTACGCGGGTGACGAGTTGGCGGACTCCGGTCTCGCGCTCGGGGGTGCCGACTTTGCCATGCAGATATTTTGAAGCGACGATGTTGGTCGCGGTCATGGACCAATCTTTGGGGACTTCGACATCTTTCTGCTCGAAGATCACGTTGCCTTGAGCGTCGGTAATCTGAGCGAGACGGAGATCCCATTCGAGTTCGTCGTAGGGGGAGACGCCGGGCTTGGTAAAGAAGCGGCGGAAGGAGAGGCCGGGGGCACACTTCTTGTTCCGCGCGAGATCGTCAGCGGTGACAGAGGTTGCGGGAGTGACTCCGGGGGAATTGACGGTAGTGGTTTTGACCTCGGGCATTTCTTTCTCCATTAATAATTAGATTCGAATCAACCGGGCCCGATTCGGCGTCCCGGGGCGGCGGAGGCGGGAATTTGGGCGTCCCGAACGGAAATTTGTTCGGGGTAGAGCGGGTGCTTTAAAGAGCTTTTCTTGCAATCCCATCTGACACATCAGGGGCTAAAGCCCAAATCAAATTCGTTTCCGACACGCTGCTTGCGCCATCAAGTGCTTTCTGTTGGTGGCGCTTCATACTGCTCGACCTCAAGGGCTAAAACTCAAATCACAATGCAATCACCAATCGCAGCGCTGAAAGCGCTGGGCCACCCAAAATCCTAACCCCTGCTCTCGTTAGAAACCGGAGGGGAGAGGGTCAGGACAGTGGAGATTTTTGTTGACTCCCGAATCGAGGGCTGGGGCCGAACTTGTATGATCCGCTTCCCGACCGGGCCATTGCTTCGGAGCCGGAGTCCGGGTGCGGTCGGCAGAGACGGACAACAGTGACCGTCCCACACGGCCTGTGCCTTCGCCAGCCATTTCTTCAGTGGTATTTAGCTCCAGGGACGAAGAGAAGGCGGCGGGGATGCCGGAGGCTTTTTCGGCAGAAGTGAGCATCCATTGATTGAGAGCGCTGCAGATGTTGCGACGCTGGTCCTGGTCTTCGATGACGACGAAGCGCAGAAAGCAGCATCCGGAGGAAAGGCGGGTACGCATAGGATTGATACGGGTAAACATGCGGTCGAGAGTGAAGGCCATGTCGTCATCCTCGGAGAACTGGATGACCGCGAGCATGCGTTTGGAGACCGCTGCCTCTGCGGCTAAAGTCAAATCTGTCTGCGGCGCTAAATCGCAGCGCGCAAACGCTGCGCCGCCCAAAGTCTCTTGTCCGGAGATAAAAGTGGATGCCATCGCGGGCGAGGGCGCTCGCGCCACACTCGCACCAATCTCCTCAGCGATGGCGAAGATGCCGGGCTTACTGGGGACGACCAGAAGACTATGGGGGGAATCGCAACGGAACCAGCGTGACCATTGCAGACGGCGGGGGTCGATGGGGCGATCGAAGCCGTGCCGGGCCAGTGAATCGGTGACGAGGCGAGTTAAAGATTCCATCCAGGGCTCCTCAAGTAGGGGCTAAAGCCCCAATCTTTTTTGCGATTGGTCACAGTGCTGCCGGCAACCAAGATTGTTCTGTCCTGGTCGTTCGCCGGGGGGATCGGGAACGGCCACCGCACTTTTTCTAACTCCCCAGCTCCGGACTACCGACAACGGGCACCCAGAGCTGGAATCAATCTTAGTCCATTGTTTTGTTAAGCTTATGGGATACCGCCGGGTCACCTCTGGCCCGGTGCCATCCCCTCCCGACCACTCTGTCTTCTAACTGCACCTGCTCAACAGTCGTCCCGTTCCCGCAGGACGATTTGAAACCTATGGGATTGCAAACTTACTCCCGCTTATTGTGTCTGTCAAGAGATAAACACTATAGGTTGTATCTCCAGCAATGACGGGCTTGATGCGGGGGTGACGGATTAATTTTCCACAAGGGCAATTCATGGTGTGTTCACAAAAGCGAAGGGTGACGGCGCTGGAAGGTGAGGTCCAAATGCCAGCACCTGAATGCGGAGGCAATTGGGAGAGGGTGCGGCGTGGCCGAAGCAGTGGTGTGGCTGACTTTCTCCGGCAATAAACACCGTACACGCCGGTCCTGTCGAACGCTGATCCTAAAGAGAGCGAAAGCCCGGGGCTGGGATACCGCGAACCGGCTGCGGAGATTTTCGAGCGAGGTGAGGCGGCAGCGGCGAAAGGGCGGGCTGGCGCTTCCGGGTTTGCGGCGGTATCTCGCGGGGCGAGGGAAGAGCAATTGATTCGGAAATCTCGCCGGCAAGCAGGGGGACGTAGATATCCTCGAAGATTTGACGGGGCGCGATGCGGAGAACACCGTCGGAGGATTCGACGAGAAAGTCGCCTTTGCGACCGGAGTGCTGACGGCCGAGGGCGTCGGTGAAACTCAGGCTGGTGGTGAGTTGTTTGGCTTTGACCAGAAAACGGGTGCGGTAAGTAATCCATGGCGTAGTTGCTTTCATCGGTGACCAGCTTTGCTGTAATGGTGTGATGGTGGCTAACGGATGTTGAATACAGAGTGCGTTTCGTCTCATGCCGGTTCGTGTCTTCGGCTGAGTTGGATTTCATTTTTTGATTGAAGGCGAATGAAAATGTACGAGTGAAAGGGCGCGGGGTCAATTCAATATTTTTGGTGCAATTGAGGAAAAGCTCAGGTGGGGATTTTGGCGGCTGAACCGGGACTACGGATGTTATCGAAGATGTTCCGCTAAGCCGCTTGCGCGGCGGGGAGTTTGGTTGAGGAGAAAGTGCGGGGAGGAATAATCCACTGGATAAAAAGGCGGTTGTCCACAGAGTTTGCACAGGAAATGCAGAAAACGGGTGATGGATGGCGCGACGGTTTTCCGTCTCGTCTAGTTTCCGCGTCGCTTTTGCTTGGCGGGACGGCCGAGGCAGCGGTCGCTACGAGAGATGTGGGTTAGCGGGAAAACCATGCGAGAAGGCGGTGTTCGAACTCCCGAGGAGCGGCGCGGATGGCACCGCAGTGGTCAACGTTCGGAACTTCCCAGAGAACTCTGCCGGATCGGTATGTTGCTATCGACTTGACCCGTGAATGAGCAAGATTGGAACAGCGGTGGCTGCGACTGAATCTTTTGGCGAGGCTTGCTGCATGTCGAGGTGATATTTCCAGCGAACAGAACAGAGAGAAAGGCAAATTCGACGACGGGGCGGAACAGGAGTGCGGCCGAACCAGAGGCTGAGGTGAAAGGGCTGACCCAGCGGTCGTAGGCGATCTCGCGGAAAGTGGAGAAGGAAGATTCGGCAGCGAGGACACAGAAGCGTGATTCGACAGTGAGAGATTGTAAGAGTTCGGTCGGCACCCATGGATTCGCCGAATCCGATTCGGCGAATCCGAAGATGCAATAGGGATGAACATGTGCCAGATGAACATGTGCCAAGAGAAAGCCGAACCGCTGGCGGATATCATCCCGTTCAGTCCTTATAAATAGGTCGCGAGGTCTCCCCGACTGGCGCGGTGAGCTCTCGCGTCGGGGAGAAGAACGCTGAACGCTGAATCCGTGAGCGAGAAGGAGTTGAGCTTGTCCGGTCATACCCATGCGGTTGCCGCCGAGTCAGTGGAGGAGAATGACAGCGTCGCCGTTGCTGCATGTACGGGCAAAAGGACGTCATGGTTCTATCGACGAGCCGTAGGTATAAGGTGCACGGGGAGTGGAGAATTTTCCGATGGCTTTGTAAATAAAACAAATGCATGCACAAAAAAGCGAATGGGGTCAGCGACTTGGAAGACGACGGAGAAAGGAGAGTGTTTTGCAGAGACTCTCGGGGAAGAGGAAAGCAAATCGCTCGAGACGGAGGGGATCGATGGCGAAGGATCCAGTTTGCGGAATGAAAGTTGACGAGAACAGAGGTGAATTCCACACGCAGTTTGCGGGAAGAAAATATTTTTTCTGTTCGGATGAGTGCAGGAAAGAATTTGAGGCTGAGCCGGACGCATATGTGGAGACGGCCGCGGCTTAGCGCGGCTAAAGATTTCATCGTTTACCCAATCGGGAGGAGGACAGTCGCCTGTCCTCCCTTCCCACACCACCGCACAAGCGGCTCTGCATACGGCGGTTCGGCGGGTTCGGCTATGTGTGAATAGCCAGGCGTTCTGCATAGTGCGTCGCCAAGAGACGATTCGGTCCCTTCCCGGGGCCCCTCGGGGCTTTCACCCCTGCCTGCCTCCGGGAAAGGCCAAACAATATTGGCTCTGCCGCGTATCGTCCCTGAAATCGCACTGCTTAGTTGGGTTCTCTTTATTCTCCCTGCGGTACGGTTCGGGCCTTCGGTCATCGTTCCCGGCGTGGCCTATCTGTTGCTCCGCCTTTCGGCCTTTTGGAATGCCTCAATATCAATATCCTCGCCGGCTGCATGACCTACCTTGCCCTCTGCTGACTTCTGCTGCACTGTCAGGGCGAATCTCTTCATCCGATCACATGCCTGCTCGCCTGCCACGTAGGCCTCGTATCCGGTTCTTGTTCATCGGCTTGGGCTCGCGTCTTTGCTCCACGCCTATTCAGGCCCCGCCTCGCGGCCATTGTTATTTCACCCTTGCGCTTCGCTATGACTTCACCTCCAGCAGGTTGTCAAAGGGACTTTCACCCTCGAACTGTCGAACATGCTCGGCACACCATGAAAAAGCCCCGCTGACGCGGGGCTTTTCTATTGGTTCTTGATCCGTCTAGGTTCCGCTCGCTTCGCTTCGCGAAACACCCGAGGCGGCTGTCGCTACATGGTTGGTTTCGACCCACACCGGCAATCCTAACGGGCCATGGCCAGTTCCTGGACTGACTTGCCACTCTTGAAGGCTTCGTAACGTTGATTGACTTCGTCCCAGTTAATTACATTCCACCACGCGGACAGATATTCTGGGCGGCGGTTGTTGTATTTGAGGTAGTAGGCGTGCTCCCAAACGTCGTTGCCGAAGATGGGAAACAGGCCCTGCGCGATGGGACTATCCTGGTTGGGGGTTGAAATGACTTGGACCTCGCCGCCTTGTTTGCCGGCCAGCCAGACCCATCCGGAGCCGAATTGCTTGACACCGGCGTCGTTGAACTTGGCCTGAAAATCTTTGAAGTTGCCGAAAGACTTGGTGATGACCTGAGCGATCGGGCCGGTTGGGTCGCCGCCGCCTTTCGGCTTCATGATCTTCCAGAACATGCTGTGATTGACATGGCCGCCGCCATTGTTGCGGACCGCGGCGCGAATGTCTTCGGGAATGGAATTGAGGTCGCGGACTAACTCTTCCACACTCTTCTTGGCGAGTTCGGGATGTTTTTCAATCGCTGCGTTGAGATTCTTGACGTAGGTACCGTGATGCATGTCGTGGTGCAGGGTCATCGTCTGCTTGTCGATGACGGGTTCGAGCGCCGCGTAGTCATAGGGCAGGGGCGGTAGTTCATGAGCCATGATTTCCTCCAGAGTCTAATTGTACTGATGATGGACGCACGGGTATAGATTCAGTCGAAGGGGCTACAGGATTTGGATGAGGAGAAGCGGCGGGTTGGTTGTGGGGAAAGTTTTGTGGTCATCCAATCGCGGCCTAGAAGCGCGGCGCCATCCACAGGCGCTCGCCGCGCTGAAACGCTTCGCTATGCTTGGTTGGACACCCGAGGCGGCCGTCCCTACACACCCTTGTAGTTTAGTCATTATGGCCCGTGAAACGAGAATTTTGTTCTCGTTGTAACCACGTTGTAACGTCCAGTTGCAGCATCCGGGTGCGATGGAATATCAAGGGCGAAGCCCTTGGCTAGTTGGTGGATGGGCCGAGGACTTCGCGAACTTTGCGCGAGAGATTTTGCAGGGTGAAGGGTTTTTGCAGAAAAGCTTTTGGAGGACCGGCTTCAGAGGGGCTGGCGACGGCGTCTTCAGCGTGGCCGGAGAGGTAGAGGACCTTGGTGGTGGGGCGTGCATTGAGAAGGTGCTGAACGAGTTGGTGACCGCTCAGGCCGGGCATGACAACGTCGGTGATGACGAGGTGGATGGTGTCGAGGACGGAGTCGGCGAGTGTGAGGGCGGCGGGGCCGTTGGCGGCTTCAAGGACGCGGTAGCCGCGGGACTCGAGCGTCTCGCGGACGAGCTGGCGAACGGATTCTTCGTCCTCGACCAGGAGGATGGTTTCGGAACCGCCGGCGGCGACGAGGGAAACGGAATTGGCGCCATTCCTTTCGGAGGGCTCGTCGACGCGCGGAAAATAAATAGTGAAAGCTGTGCCGCGACCGAGTTCGCTCTGCACGAAAACATATCCTCCACTTTGCTTGATGATGCCGTAGACGGTGGAAAGTCCGAGGCCGGTGCCTTTGCCTTTTTCCTTGGTGGTGAAGAAAGGCTCGAAGATGCGAGCCTGAGTTTCGCGGTCCATCCCCTGGCCGGTATCGGAGAGGGAGATCATGACATAAGGACCATGTTTGATGAACGTATTTTCGGGGTGATAGGAGTCGTCCAGAATGACGCTGGCGGTGCTGATGCGGATTTTACCGCCGTGAGGCATGGCATCCTTAGCATTGACCACGAGATTCATGATGACTTGTTCGAGCTGTCCGGCATCGGCGCGGGTGCAGCCGATGGTGGGCTCGAGCTGGGTGGTCAGTTCGATATCCTCTCCGATCAGGGGGCGGAGGAGCCGCTCCATGTCTTCGACGATGGCGTTGACGTCAACCACTTTGAGTTGCAGATGCTGTTTGCGGCTAAAGGCGAGAAGCTGACGAGTTAACGTGGTCGCGCGGTCGGAGGCTTGCTGGATGGCTTCGGCCTTCGCATGGAGAGGGTCGGCGGGGGTTAGTTGGTCAAGCAGAACCTCGCTGTAGCCGCTGACGACGGTGAGCAGATTATTGAAATCGTGAGCGATGCCTCCGGCGAGACGGCCGACGGCTTCCATTTTCTGCGACTGGCGGAATTGGTCTTCGAGGACCCGGCGTTCTGTAATGTCTTCGGCGATGGCTTCGAGAACATCGGCTGGCTCGTGTTCACTGGCGACGGCGCGGCCACTGATGCGGACGGTGATGGCGGCACCGTCTTTTCGCTTCCAGCGGACTTCAAAACCGTCGACGCGTCCGGTGCGGTGAAACTCATCGACGAGGCGGGTGTATTGGCCGGAGTCGAGAAAAACATCTCTTTGCGGATCGAGCGCGAGAACTTCGAGAGCGGAGGAGTAGCCCAACATACCGATGAGGGCGGGGTTGACGTCGAGAAAGTCGCCTTGCAGGCTGGAGCGGTAAATTCCGTAGACCGCAGTCTGCACCAGCGATCGATAGCGCACTTCGGAACGGCGCAGGGCCTGTTCGTTGCGTTTGTGATCGATGGCGGGAGCTAACTGGCGCGAGATCAAGGTGAGGACTTCTTTGTCGCGTTCGCCGAGCACAGACTTTTCCGAATAGCTTTTGAGAACCAGCACGCCGAAGGCGTGATGGTTGACTTTGAGCGGGACACCCAGCCAGTGGAGCGGGGCGGGACCCGTGCGTTCGACCTCACCGCTCTGCCGCAGTCTCTGCAATATTTTTGGAGTGCATAACAAAGGCTCGCCGGTGCGCAGAATGTATTCGACGAGGCCCCGGCCAGCCGCAACGGGGGCGGACGCGCACTCCTGCTCGTCGACAAAGTAGGGAAAGCTGAGCGAGTCGGACTCGGGATCAAGAATCGCGATGGAAAAATTACCGGCGGGCATGAGTTCGTCGACGATACCGTGGATCGCGGCAAAGAACTGCTGTAGATCCTGAGTGGCGCTGGCTTTTTCAGCGATCCGATAAAGGGCGGAGTTGAGAGTCTCGGCGCGTTTACGATCGGAGATGTCGCGATACAGAACATAGAAGGCGGTGGTGCGGCCGTTGACCACCAGCGGGGCAGTGGAAACGCAGACGTCGAGCAAACTTCCGTCTCGGTGACGGCGTTGGGTTTCGAGAGTAATGGGTTCGCCGCGCTGCAGGCATTGCGAGATCCAGTGCGCTTCGGCGTCTCGATCGGGGGGAAGAATCAGCGAGTCGATGGGATGCGACAGAATTTGTGCGGCAGAGTAGCCGAACATGCGCTGAAACTCGCGATTGACACACTGCGCGCGGAAGGACGCGTCGACAATGACCAGAGCGTCGGGCGAGTTTTCAAACAGCTGTTCGAGGAACTGCTGGCGGACATCGGGCGGATATTGTGCATCAGCCACTGCCGAATTTGCTTGCGGAGGATTCCAAGGGAGATAAGGAGAATCTGACTGAGTATCGGCGGGGATGCTGGGTGGAATGAAAGAGGGTGGAGCTCCGCACTCGAGCGCCTGGCGCAAATTCTTGGCGCGCAGAACATCCTTGGATTGCGCTGACCGGGTGACACGACCACCCATTGGAGGCTCCCCCCTCTGAAGCCCGGCAAAAGGCATAGTAGAACGCGAGGGGTGTACTCGAAAGTTACTGAGGTAATTGGCCCGCGAAAAGATCCTTAGCTTGTAGGTGCCGAGCGGGGTTACGAATTGCAACGGCGGTCATTTCGGAATTAAGGGCTTGATTTCCCAATTCGGGACTATACTCAACTTACGTAAGTGGCTCCACAAAACTTGCTGCCGCCAGCGGCCTCTTGTGCAGTGTTGATCTGTTGCACCCAGGAGGTGGCGATATGTCCGCAGACGGTCCGATTAGACGATCCCTGGAGAATTTCCTTACCGTTGAGTCGCTGAAAATTCCCGTAGCAACCAAGTGCCCCAAATGCGGGTCCGGCATGTCGCATACCCTCACCACATTCTCTTTTGGTGCAGGTAAAAGTTGGAGGATACAGCTGCCTGTCTGCCTCTGCTGCAGTTCCGAATACCGACTCGCTTCCTGATGCCGAGCCTTTGCAATCCGCGGAGGGAACCACCGTGGAGGGTCAGTTCGTGAAGTACTGACGTGGGGAGGCCTGGCAGCAAATCAGGAACCGCCTAACCTACGGTTCAGGATCCAGTGGCGAGCATTTGACAGACGCGGCGGATGGTTTCGCGCTGGGCTTCGCTGAGCGTAAGGAACTCGAAACCGTAACGCAGACCCTGGCGGTAACGCACGATGGCGCGAACTCTCAGAGGATAGGGACTGAGGGGCAGAGGGATATCAAGCGAAACAATTTCGCCGGTTTCGAGCTCGCCGGTGAGAGTCGCGCCTATGCCGTCCTGTCCGAGTTCGGTGGAGCGTCCCCAGCAAGTACGGAATTCGCCGCCCTGAAACATGCGGACTTGGAGGCGGGCGTCGATGGCAAAGCGGGGATAACGGCGAACGTAGCCGAGCGCCGGCGGGGCGGGAGTGCGTTTCTTGCCTGGAGCTACCATATTTTAATTTCCGGCCTTGCTCGGTAGTGCGTCTGAAGCCGCGCTCTTTCAACAGCCAATCTTTGCCAGCCTGCTTTCCAGCCCATCGATCAGCAATTCGTGATCAGTCCGACTCCCGGTTGTGCGGGCTAGTTGCCATGCAGCAGGTAGCCGGGTTCGAGCGGGAGTTTGCCGCCAATCTTGACGACTGCGACACTGCTGTTGATGGAATAAACGTCCACGACACCAATGGCGCCGGGGGTGGAGGCGACTTTGTTCACCAGTTCCTCGTCGGAGGTGGCTACCATGATAGCCGGATGCAACGGCTGTGCGTGATTGGAAGTCACGATCAGACTGCTGAGTTCGCTCTGGGACATTCCGTAAATTTTTTCCAGCACCAGCCTCATTTCGGGGGCGGAAGGCGAGCGCATGATGAACATGACGGGCTTGCCGTCCGGCCAGCGATTGGTCTGGGCTTTGCAGAGCTTGACCAGGTCGGGGACGGTGACTGCGCCAATCGCATTGGATTTATTCGAAACCAGAGCGATGTCACGTGCCGCCGCAGGCGAAGCGGCGAGCACTACGAAGACGAAAATACGAAAGAAGCGATGGCAGAGCACTCTTGTTCTCCCCACGAAAAGCATAGAACTTAGAAAGATTGTGCTTGAAGAGAGGTCATTTGTTAAAGGTAACGAAGGTCACGAAGGGGAAGGACGAGCGGGGGGGAGCTTTCTCGGAAGAGGGGCGCGGCTTGAGAGGCCGCGCCCCGGTAGTTGTGAGCGATGCGGGCTGCTTAGTTCTTCTTTTGACGCGCGGCGTGGGGACGGATCAGAGGAGTCGGGACAAACATGCGCGACTGCGATGCCGCCGCTGCGGAAGCGCCGGCGGGAGTCTGCAGTAGGAATACTCCCGCCGCAACCTGGCCATTGTCCGATTCTATAAACGGGAAGGTCGTGCCATCCACGGTATAGAAGGTTAGGGCGAATCCGCCGTTCAAGGTTCCTGACGAGTTGGTGGAAGCATTCGCCACGATGGAGCCGCGGCCGCCGGAAGGAGCAGTGTAAGCACCATTGCTGAACGGCACTCCGGAGCCAACAATGCCCCCACCCGAAGTTTCGTCGATCAAGCCAGTAATGGTGCTTCCGGTGCTATTGGCAGCGAATTCGGCGATATCGTACACCTGGATTGGTTGGCCAAGAAAGATACCCGTCAAGTTCAACCCGTAGCCTTGCCCCGCGGCGAAGGTTGCATTGGCCGTCTGGGCGTAGGCGGCGCCGGTGGTTATGCCTGCGTTGTCGATCTCCAACAAGAGGATGCCTCCACTGGACGGATAGGCGGCATACGCGGTGCCCCCCACAAAGGTAGCGAAGCTGCCCAAAGTGTAGCGGCCAGCATTCGTCGTGTCGGTAGTGAGAGTAGCCGTAAACGGCGAAGGCGCCGCAGACGTTCCATTTTCGTTAAAGTCTTCAGTGCCGCTTATTGCGCCGCCGCTGCCTGGCGTCATCACGCCTCCTGCGGCAAGGAAAGCCCCGGCAGAGGTCTCGCCCTGCAAGGTAAACGCAAGGCTGGCTGCTGGGAAGGTGGCCTGAGAATAAGCGTCACCGGCCAGATTGGCTGTAAGATCCATTTCAATAAATTTCAGATGTGTAGAATCTACAGCGAACACGTCAAACGTCCCGTTGAACGCCGGGGTGCTTAGGGTCGTCGATGGAGTATTTGACGGTCCCAGAACCAGCGAGCCGGTGAGAGCTTGGGCAGGATAGGCGAGAACACCGCCTACATTGAGATCGTCAGCGCCGGCCATGGTTGAGCCGGTAAGAGTGAAGTTGCCAACCGTGGCCGAAGCGGTGCCGCTGGCCGTAGCGCCAGAAAGGCTGAAAGCGTAGGAACCGGCCGGAGTGGTGTTGGCGGCCTGCAAATCGATGGTTCCGCTGCCGCTGCCGAACGTGTCAAATTCTGTGACCAGGCCACCCGAACTGGAGGAGAGCACGAAATCAAGAGTGAGCTTGGGAAAGTTTTGGATCGAAGATGTGCCAAAGGTGATTTCTCCCCGTCCATCTACATTCACGTGGTAGGTGCCGTTATTGTTGATCGGGACGTTGGCGATGGGCCCGGCAGTGAATTCTACTGCGTCCAGGTCGTTAATGTCGAAAGCGCCTCCGGTGATGCCGCCGCTGCCATTTGCAGTTATAGTGCCGGCGATCGCGTAGGGAGCGCCGTTCCCCAGGTCAACGCCCGCAACCGAGAAGACGTATGTTCCGTTCAGGTTGCTGTTGCTGAAGTTGCCGCTGGGCGGGGCCACGGGACGAGTAGTATTGTTGCTGCCGCAGGCGCCTAGAAACAGAAGTGCGGAGAGTGCGAGGAGCAGGACGATTCCGTTGCGTACTGACATAACTTCCCCCTTGGAAGCGAATCTACGTGTAGAACTGATCACCTTTGGTCCGAGGTTAGCACAGGCGAATTCACATGCTTCAACCCGAACCAGAAGGATAAGTAGCGGCGAGCGAGAGAAAAAAATTGGGGCAAGTGCAACATATACATATCTTTACATTGTGAGGGTTGGATTGGGTCCTGGGGGGCGGGGCTTCTGCATCCAAGTGAACTCACAGGGATAGTTGTTCGCCGAGACGAATTGGCGGGAACGGGCGGGAAGATTCCGGTAGCATGGAGGGAGCGAAGACTGCAAAAAACTTTTGTGGCAGGCCGCGCCGGCGCTCTGCGTAACAGAGGGTGGGAATCGATGACAAAGTTCAGGCACAGCGTCGCCGCGTGCACCTTGGCAATGGCTATGGGCGTCGTCGGTGAGGCCGCTGGGCAAGCCAATCCGCCTATGTCCGCGACCGCGCAGGCCAGGACTGAAGCCGCAAAGGATACCGACGATGGGCTGGTGATTGAACCGACGGAGTTGCCGGTGACGTATCCCCACGGACGCTATCAGGTGCTATTTCAGGGACGCGGAAATTATGTGCCGGTGTTGCGCTGGCGGGTGGAGAGCGGGATCTTGCCGCCAGGAATCAAGCTGGACGATAACGGGCAGCTGCACGGCGAGGCTGAGCGGGCGGGGGAATTTCAGTTTGTAGTATCGGCCAAAGATGGCGGACAACCGCAGCAAACGGTGCAAAGAGGGTTTGTGATCAAGGTGGTGGAGGCGATCACGCTGGCGTGGAAAAATCCGGCGCATGTGGCGGGAAACCGGATTGAAGGTAGCGTCGAGATTTCGAATTCGACGACGGATGACATGGATTTGACGTTTGATGTTAAGGCGGTGGCGGAGAACGGGAGGGCAACGGAGATTGGATATCAGCGCTTTCCGCTAAAGCGCGGAACCATTGGAATGGCTCTTCCGTTTGGCGAGACGTTGCCCTACGGCGCTTATCTGGTGTATGTCAACGTGAATGGCGAAGTGGCGAAGCGGAACGCAATCTACAAGCAGCAGATGCAGACTCCGGCGCCGCTGCAGGTAGTGGTGGGGCCATAGCGTTTTCAATCCTCAGCTTGGGATTTCTGGGGCAGCGCTACGATGGTCATGTTGACTTGAATTTGAAGTTTCTGAAAAACTGATGATTGCGTTCTTTGGTTATTTCTGTATGGAATTGCTGCTTAATCTCGCGTGGATGTTGCTGGCGCTGCCGGCTTTTTGGCTTTGGCGCCGGGGCGGGAAAGCGCGGGTGGCGCGCAGAGTGACTGCGCTGCAGTGTCTGCTGGCGCTGGGCTGCGCAGTGATACTGCTGTTCCCGGTGATCTCGGCTACGGACGATCTGCACGCCATGCGGGCCGAGATGGAAGAGTCCGCCACCGGCAAGCACACGGTGCTGCACGCGGGCAGCGAAAAACATTCGACCGGGGTTAACCGCTTGCAAGGACCACCGGCGTTGATGGCGAGCATTGCTTGGACGCCCGCTCCGGAAGCTGGGCGATTTGAAATTTCTGCTTTATGTTTGGCACCAGTGGCCAGGCCCTGTGCTTTACACATGGGCCGCGCACCTCCTGGTTCTCTCCTCGCTTAGTTCGCTGAATTATCCTGAATAAATTGTCGTTTGCCGAATCGCTGATCGGAACTAGCAATAACTCGGCAGCGGGAGTTTTTCATCTTTAGGGAATCCTTACGGCGGACATCGGATGCTCCTAGAGGCTCGCATTCCAGAGTAGCGATGGTTTCCCGATCCGAAGCCGTGGCGCCTGAAGGACGCTTGGATTCGCGGCGTGGGCAGCATCGCTTGGAAGCGATGTCCCGATTGCGAAGCGCAAGCCTTCTCAGTGAAGGGCGCTTAGGCCGGCACCTGTAGCAGTTACGTCTCTAGCGAGAACGTGCAGTGTTGGGCGGAGTTATTGATGCGAAAAATGTTGTGGCGAGCTTACGGAGTACTGGCTGCGCTGGGCGCTGCGGTGGGATTGGCCGCACCGCAGGCCGCGCCACCCCCAAGGCAGCCGGCGCCACAGGTCTGGACGTGGGAGCAGGTGAAGGATCGACTGGAGTTGAATAATCCGACGCTGCTGGCGGACAAGTTGAGTATCGACGAATCGAGGGCACAGGAGATTACGGCGTTTCTGCGTCCGAACCCAACGCTCGGACTGTCGGTGGATGGAACCCAAATCACTCCTGATAACGGCGTCTGGCGTCCGTTCGCGGGAACTTATGAAACTCCAAGTATCAGCTTCCTGCAGGAACGGCGACACAAGCGGCAGTTGCGCTTGGAGAGTGCAAAAAAGGGGACGCTGATTGCCGAGTCAAGCCATGCCGACATGGAAAGAACCCTGCTGTTCAACTTGCGCAATGCATTTGTGTCGGCGCTGCAGGCGAAAGCGGTGCTGCAGTTGGCAAAAGACAATCTTGTCTACTACGACAAGGTGCTCGCTATCAGCCGAGACCGTTTTCAGGCGGGCGACATTGCGCAAACCGATCTCGACCGACTGGAGCTTCAGCGCGTGCAGTATGAATCGGATTTGCAGGCAGCGGAGAAGAACCTGGAAAACGCAAAAATCCAACTCCTCACGTTGCTGAATTCCCGAATTCCGACCGATCAGGTTGACGTGATCGGGCCGTTCGATTTCGACGACCAACTCATGCCGCGGGAGGAGTTCCGCAAGATTGCTCTCGCCACGCGGCCTGACTTGAAAGCCGCCGTGGAAGGCGTGGATAAAGCTCAAACCGACCACAAGCTGGCGATTGCGAACGGGGCAACCGATCCGACATGGAGCGCATGGTTTACGCACAACTCATCCAACAATAATCCCTTTGGGTTGAATACCCTGGGCGTCAGCGTCAGCGTCCCATTCCGCATCTTCGATCGCAATCAGGGAGAAAAGGTACGCACGCAACTGGACATTACTCGCAATCAGCGATTGCGCGAGGCCACCGAAGCGGGAGTGTTGAGCGACGTGGATTCCGGCTACGCCACGGTCGAAAGCGACCTGATTCTGCTGCGGCCTTACAAGGCCAAGTACCTGAAGCTAGCTGTGAGAGTGCGCGACACCATCACCTTCTCTTATCAACATGGCGGTGCTTCGCTGCTTGAATTCCTGAACGCACAGGCGGAGTACCGCACTGTGGAGTTGAATTACGTGAACCTGGTGGGTTCCTATTTGACTGCGGCGGCGCAACTGAACCAGGCCGTGGGGCACGAGGTTATCCAATGAAGAACCAACACCTTAAATATGCCGCCGCGGGATTGTGTCTGGCGCTCGCATCTTTGCTTGCCGGTTGCAATGAAGGCAAGCCGGATCCGAAAGCCGAGGCCCCGCCTGCGGCGAGCGTTCAGCCCGATCTGGACGCCAACAATTTCAAGGTGGATCACCCGGAGCAATTTCCGCTGGCGACGGCGGCTGCGGACAAGGCGGCTCCGGCTCTTAATGTGACCGGCGTGGTGCAGCCCGATATCGCGCGCGCTGTGCCGGTGATTTCACTGGCTGCGGGCCGAGTCGTGGAAGTGAAGGCGCGGTTGGGCGACACGGTTAAGAAAGGTCAGTTGCTGTTGCGGGTGCAGAGCAACGATGTTTCCGCAGCCTATCAGGGGTACCGCAAAGCGGTGAACGACGAGTTGTTGGCGCGCTTGAATCTTCAACGGCAAACGATTCTGTACGACAAAGGAGCGGTCGCCAAGAGCGCTCTGGAGCAGGCCGAAGACGTGGCCAAGAATGCGCAAGCTGATCTGGATGCCTATATCGAACAACTGAAGATTTTAGGCGTGAATAAGGATCATCCCTCGGGGATCGTCGATATTCTGGCTCCCATCTCGGGCGTAATCACGGACCAGCAGATTACCAATGCCTCAGGGGTGCAAGGGCTGGGATCGCCCAATCCTTTCACCATTTCTGATCTTTCTTATGTCTGGATTATCTGCGACGTTTACGAAAACGACCTCGACGCGGTTAAGGTGGGCGAGTTTGCCGACATTCGGCTGAGCGCGTATCCCAACAAAATATTCAAGGGCCGGATCGCCAACATCCTGCCAGTGCTTGATCCGACGATTCGTACAACCAAGGTGCGGCTGGAAGTTCCGAATCCCGGAATGATGCGCGTGGGAATGTTTGTAACTGCAACATTTTATGGCAAGCAGCCGGTGACGCGGGCGGCCATTCCCGCGACTGCGATTCTGCACTTGCACGATCGCGAGTGGGTTTACGCACCCCTGGGCGGGGGACACTTCAAGCGGCTGGAAGTGGTCACGGGGAGAATGCTTCCCAACAACCTGCAAGAGGTTGTTTCGGGGATGAAGCCGGGAGACCAGGTGGTCTCGAACGCGCTGGTACTGCAAAACACGGTGGAGCAATAGATGATTCGCCGAGTCGTTGATTTTGCTCTTAGCAACCGGCTGTTAGTGCTGGCGTTTGCGCTGATGCTTTTCGCCGGGGGCATTGTTGCGTTCCACGATCTCCCCATCGAGGCTTATCCTGACGTGGCCGACAACTACGTGGAGGTGATCACGCAATGGCCGGGAATCTCAGCCGAGCAGATCGAACAGCAAGTCACGATTCCCCTTGAAGTTGCCATGAACGGCATTCCCCAGACGGTGCATCTGCGGTCCTTCTCGCTGTTCGGACTCTCTGACCTGAAGCTGATTTTCGATGACGGATCGGACGACAACTGGAACCGGGAACGGGTTCTGGAGCGGTTGAGCCAGGTAACGCTGCCGGCGGGCGTGGTGCCGCAGATGGGCACGGACTGGAGCCCGGTCGGACAAATTTATTTCTTCACCCTGCACAGCAGCAATCCGGCTTATGACGCGATGGAATTGAAATCTCTCGAAGACTGGGTCATCGAGAAGAGTTTCAAATCGGTGCCGGATATTGTCGATGTTTCCAGCTTTGGCGGACCTACTCGCGAATACCAGGTGCGTGTCGATCCCAACAAGCTGATCGCTTACGGGTTGAGTCTGGCGCAGATCGAACAGCAACTCACCAACAATAACGCCAACGCGGGCGGAAGTTTTATTCAGGAAGGTCTGCAACAGATCAATGTGCGTGCGGTGGGATTGGTCGACCGATCACAGGATATTGCTGAGACGGTGATCCTGACCAGGAATGGCACGCCGCTTCGAGTGAAGGACGTTGCGCTGGTTTCGCAAGGTCCGAAAATCCGCTTGGGGCAGTTTGCCAGAGCCATTCACCGGGAAGACGGAAAAATTATTGACAACGACGATGTGGTCTCAGGCATCGTGCTGTTGCGCAAAGGGGCAACTGCGGAAACCGCGCTCGAAGGCATACACAAGAAGGTGGAAGAGCTCAATGACCACATCTTGCCCCCGGGAGTTAAGATTGTTCCCTTCCTCGACCGCAGCAACCTGGTTCACTACACTTCGCACACCGTTCTTCATAACCTGACCGAAGGCATGATTCTGGTATCGATTATTCTCCTGTTGTTTCTGGGGAATATTCGCGGCGCGCTGATCGTTGCGGTAACCATTCCGTTTGCCCTGTTGTTTGCCGCCATTTGTCTGGAGTTAATGCATATTCCGGCCAACTTGCTGTCGCTGGGAGCATTGGACTTTGGCGTGATCGTGGAAGGCGCAATTGTTCTGATCGAAAACATTGTGCGCAATTTGAGCCATTCCAATGGCAGCCGGACTTCGAACGAAACGATTGGTTTTGCCTCGCACGAAGTTCAGCGTCCGGTGTTCTATGCCATCGTCATTACTATTACTTCTTTCTTGCCAATTTTTACGCTGCAGCGCGTTGAAGGCAGGCTGTTTCATCCCATGGCCTGGACCGTGGCCTTCGCGCTGTTGGGGGCTTTGCTGTTCTCGATCGTGGTCGCGCCGGTGCTGGCGAGTTTCGCATTCGCAAAGGGCGCGCGCGAATGGGATAACCCGGTGATGACGTATGTGATCGAGGGGTATCGCGACGCGCTGCGCTGGGCGATTCGCCGGCGCGCGATTACGGTAGGAGCGTGCGCGGTCATGGTGGTGATTGGAGGATACATGGCGTTCGGCGGCGCCATCGGGTCCGAATTTCTTCCTCATTTGGATGAGGGCGCGTTGTGGGTTCGCGGTACGCTTGCGCCGAGCACGGGTCCGGATGAAGGCATACGAGTTGCAAACCAGGCGCGAATCGTGCTGTGCGCGTTTCCTGAAGTACCCCGATGCACCAGCCAGGTGGGACGGCCGGATGATGGAACGGATAACACGGGATTTTTCAACACTGAGTATTTTGTGGATCTGAAACCGAAAGAAGAATGGCGGTCGGTGTTTCATCAGAATAAAGATGAATTGATTGCCGCCATGCAACGCGAACTGGATAAAATCCCCGGCGTCACGTGGGGCTTTTCTCAGCCCATTGAAGACAACATGGAAGAGGCGGTGAGCGGCGTAAAAGGGGCGCTGGCTACCAAGATTTACGGCGACGATTTGAAAGTGCTGGAGGCCAAGAGCGACGAGATCGTCGGCATCATGCGGGGGATCAAAGGGGTTGAGGATCTTGGCGTGTTTCGCGTGCTGGGCCAGCCGAATTTGAATGTGACCGTCGACCGGACGGCCTGCGCGCGTTATCAGATCAATGTCTCCGATGTGCAGGATGCGATTCAGACCGCCGTGGGCGGCAACGCGCTCACCCAGGTGCTTAAGGGCGAAGCGCGATATGACCTCACCTTGCGCTATTTACCGCAATACAGGAATACCGAGGATGCGATTGAGAATATTCGATTGTTGTCGCCGACGGGAGAACGCGTGTCTCTGGCACAATTGTGCAAGATCGGCGTGACCGATGGCGCCTCCGAAGTTTATCGCGAAGGCAACCGGCGTTACGTAGCCATCAAATACAGTGTGCGCGGCCGCGACCTGGGTAGCACAGTGGAAGAGGCGATCAAGAGAGTAAACGAACAGGTGAAACTCCCGACTGGTTACAACATCGACTGGGAGGGTGAATACGCCAGCCAGAAGCGGGCAAACGCGCGCCTGATGATCGTGCTGCCGATTACGATTCTGATCATCTTCATTCTTCTTTATACGATGTTCAAGTCATTCAAATGGGCGGGATTGATTATGGTTAACATCGCCATTGCTCCCATCGGCGGACTTCTCGCACTCTGGTTCACGGGAACGAATTTTAGTGTTTCTTCGGGAGTGGGATTTCTCGCTTTGTTCGGCGTGTCGGTGCAAACGGGAGTGATCATGCTGGAATACATCAATCAGCTTCGGGCGCGGCGATTCAGTGTGGAGGATGCCGCGGTGGAGGGCGCGGTTCTGAGACTGCGGCCGATCATGATGACGATGCTGGTCGCGACCCTGGGACTGCTGCCGGCAGCTCTGTCGCACGCGATTGGATCGGACTCGCAGCGTCCGTTTGCGATTGTAATCGTCGGAGGCCTAATCGCGGCTTTGATCATGAGCGTCTTCTTGTTGCCGACGCTTTACGTGTGGGTAGCGCGGGAGCGCGACGTGCTGCCCCGAAGCGACGAAGAGTTCGAGGTGGGAGAACACATCGATTAGGACGGTTCTTCCCCCACAGCGTTCACGCGCTTAGCAGGCGCCATCCTAGCGAGAGGCTGTTAGCGGCGAAGGCCGAGGGTGACAAAGCTCCGACATGCATGGCAAGCATGCGGCCAAAGAGTCGGGGATCGGAATCGCAGGCACGCATCACGCGCTGCCGCCAAGAAGTCTTCCAATCAAGAGCGAGCATGAATTGGGAAATGAGAACTGGACGCCGCGACAAAGCTCTGTGCTGTTGCTGATAACCTCGCAAATCGCCGGCGGCGAAGCACTCAGCCAATAGCTGCGCTTGACGAAATGCAAGGCACAAGCCTTCGCCGGTAATGGAGTCCACCGCGCCCGAGGCGTCGCCAACGAGGGCAACCCGGCCTTGATATACCTGTCGCAACCTTCGGGTTGAAGAGATCGCACCTCGCTCCGGGGATGTGGGTTCGGCATCGCGAAGCCGTGAAGCGATTTCCGGAAATGCGGGCAGTGCGGCGTCCAGGCGGAGATGTGGATCGCGGGAGACCAAGGCCACGCAGATTTCGTCCTGCGCGACGGGAGTGATATAGATCTGGCAGCTCGCGCCCCAGTGCAGTTCCATGCAGTCGCTCCAAGGAGAAACGCGGTAGTGTCGCCGGAAGGCAAAGCGCGTCCGATCCCAGTGATAACGGTCAAGACCGGCCCAACGCCGCACCAGCGAATGACCTCCGTCGGCTCCGACGATCCAGCGAGAGTGAACGATCTGCTCGCCCAGCAGGACACCGTCTGGATGCAAGCCGGTCACGGGAGTCTGCCAGAGCAGAGAAACGCCAACCGCCTCCGCCCTGGCGACCATGAGGCGGTGTAGGACGGTGCGGCGCACGCCGATTCCAACCCCGTTGGGAAAACTTGCCGCCACGTGCAGGCCGTCGCTGGCAAAGCTGACCCCGCGAAAGCAATGGGAGTCCACCTCCGGGACGGAAATTCCCAACTGTGCGAGTGCCGCGCGGCCGTCGGGCATCAGGCCTTCGCCGCACGGTTTGTCGATGGGTGGCCGTGCACCGTCCGCCACTATAACGTCGAGACCACGCTGACGCGCCGCGATGGCCGCCGCCAATCCCGCGGGGCCGCCACCGATTATGAAAACATCCGTTGCTCTCTCCATGAAACAAATACCCAGGACCGCGTCCGTGCGCCGTCTTCTTATTACTCTTTTTATTACTCTTTATTCTCCGAATAAGGAGTAACGCTCGCGCGCGTTCACGCCCCGATCGCTCTCCGCGCCAGCCCCGTAGCTTCAGACCAGAAGGGACCGGGACGGTGCGCAAAATCAACCACGTCGTGGAGTGCCCAGACGAATTCCGCGACTTGTGCCGCGGTAACCACAAGCGGAGGGGCGAGCTTCAGAACCATGAAATCGTTGCCGCAAATCTGGGTGAGAACGTTCCTGTTGCGGAACCGACGCAGGACGAGAATCTGCCCGAACATGGCGGGACGGATCTGAACGAATGCTTCAAACGGCGCTGGCAACGGCAAGCGGCAAGGGGGAGTAAACTCAATGCCCAGCGAGAGGCCTTTGCCGCGGACTTCCTTGACCATCCCGTAACCGCTGACCGCGGCGGCCGATCTTTTTTGCCTCCAACCTCCTTGCCGTTCGACACCAACGGAGGTTGCACCATCGCCCAGAGTTTTATTTTCGAGCACGTCGAGCGTCGCCAGTCCGGCGCGCATAGACGTAGACATAGACATAGATAGGCTGTTTTCACCGTCGCTGGTGAACCAATCCGCTCCCGCGCATCGCTCATAGCTGACTTTCGTCGCAGGCAGGCGCAGCTTGACCCATTGGGGATTAACCGGTTTGGCGCAAGCATCGGTCGCGGTGAGATGGGCAATGGACATCGTCTAAACTGCCTTGATCTTAAGATAGAGGAAATGCCCGTCCAGACTCTGACTGGTTGGTAAAACTTTTGTAAAATCGCAAATGTTTTGTAACGGGCGAGATGGCCGGCTTGTAAATTGGGAATGCGGCACCTCGCGGAACTGGTTGCAGCATCACGAGAATGCCCTTCTGAACTGGGTCGCGTACAGCCATCAGAGAATTCTGGGCCACGGCCGGCGGGATGTCCGCGGCGGCAACACACCCTGGCAACAGCTGTGCGCATAAAAAGTTTCTTCGATCAGCGACTCGGAGGCTTGAATTGAAAATTCCTGGATTCGCCTTGGTTCTTGGTTGCTTACTATCCTCGCCAATTGCCCTATCCGCGCAGACGTCGACCGCTGAAGGGACCTTGGCCGAGAACCCTGTCTTTCAGCAACATTGCGCGGAGTGCCACGGAAAAACCGCTGGGGGGCGCCACTTCGCCGGCCCGTCGCTTGTCTCCAAAAAAACAACGGCGGTATCCGCCGATGATCTGCGCAACATAATCTCAAACGGCAAGCACCGGATGCCGAAGTTTGCAGGCAAGCTAACGCCAGAAGAAATCAATACTCTCGTCGAACAGATCGAAAGCTTGGATAAGAAATAGAATTTCGGGGATGCGGAGGAAAAGCGAGGTGAGCGTGAACAAAATTAAGAGTTCCGAGGTGGTGTTGAGTCCATTCGTCTCGGCCAGTAGCTCGCGTTAGACCCTTGCTAGACCTGCTGTGCTGCTTCCCTTGCGGGCGCGCTGCGTGCGATCTTTGCTCGGGCTCCGGGCTCACCGCCAACCGGATAAACCTACTCAACGCCTCGGAACTCTATCCTGCCTTCGACTGGGTCTCCCGTTCTCCTCGACCAGCGCTTTGCTATAGACCCTCACTTGCCTTCTCTCCGCATTTTGCAATGTGAGAGTGACTAAGCTTGAGCCCCGGACGCCGCACCAACCGGAAAAACTTAAGAAACTGTCGAAGAACGATCCTGTTGTACTCCTTTTAAATTCTGAGTCAACGAAAAGATGGTGAGTTTATCTGGTTTATTTTCAATCAAGTGCAGGCAGTCCACAGGCAAGTGACAGGATTTTGTGCAGTCGCTGACGTAAAGTGACTGAAAGGGCGCGCAGGATGCGGCTTTGCATGTTCAGGGACAGCAGGGGTAGGCGTGTGCTTCGGCGTGGGCAGTGGGTTGCAGTCTGTGAATATCCAATGAAAGCCGTGCGCAGCAAGGGATGTGGCAAATCTGGCAGAACGGGTCTGTGTCGATCCAAACCTTAGCCGCCCCGGCAGGTACCGGCCGCAGGACTGTTTCGCTGGAGAAATTGATGCGACCGGAAACTCATGGCTGCATCTGTATGCTGTTGCGAGGGTTCTTTTTAGTGAGTTTCGTATGAGCACGAATCAATTCGGCCGATTTAATAGCCACAGACTGGCGCGCGGA
>DATNLE010000385.1:0-3144 GCA_035603035.1 Candidatus Acidiferrales bacterium
AAGCCGAGCCATGTTGAGCGCTTGATTTTCGACGTCGACTTGGCTTGCGTGGCGCAACGCGAGTTCGCTGTGTGCTTGAAACGCGATGGCGGGCAGCAAAGCGACTGCGACCAACACCAATAGATATGATAAAAGAGAGACTTCCTTCACGAAGCTGTTCTGGCGATCCTGCATTGTGGCCGTTGTGCTCTGCTTTCATCGAGTATCGGCGAGTCCTGTTACTAGATCTCGCCACCTAATAAATGAAGGGTTACAATTGCGGCTCTATGCGTCGACCGCCGGCTTGGGCTCTGCCGATTTTTCGATTTCCACGGCGAAAACTTCGCGTGGGTTCACCGCACAACCAAATGTTCGCAGTGGCAGGGAATTGCCGAGCAGAGTTCTCTCGAGCACGCGTATTTGCGCGAGTCATTGCTCGGTGGTCGTCCGCCCGATGCTGGATCGGCCGCCAATCGCCGATGCAACGTTGCCGTCCAAGTTGCCTGTCTTCGGCCGATCCATAATCCGAATGTACAGAACTAGGCGGTCGGCGCATGGACGAAAACGCCCTCATTTGCGGACTCGCGCGCACTCCTCACCGTGCAGCCTGGGCACCCAGGCGACTGAGGCCGCCTCGGCCTTAGAGGCCGCGAAAATGATGTCATCCCGTCTCACAAGACAACTGAGGGAAACTTCCAAATCGTCCGGCAATAACAATTGTCTCACAAACGAGATTGCGATCCATATCTATCAAGCAACTCCACCGGGCAATTATCTTGCAACCCTCATCGTATGGTTTGTAACGGCCTGCGCCGAAACCACGGCCGAGCGTAGGTCAACCTAGTGGTCTCTGCCTAACATAAGAGTCCCGTTAGGGATTCCATTTGTTTGGCGCGCGTGCGAGTCTTACGCATGCGCACCGGGATTTCCATCAAGATCACACGACCAAATCGCCATCGGCTTGAAGCGATCGCCCGGGACCGTAATGCTTCGCAGAAGCACGTTTGGCGAGCAAACATTGTGCTTCTGAGCGCCGACGGCGTGGGAACCAACGAGATCATGCGCCAGACCGGCACGTCGAAGACCTGCGTCTGGCGCTGGCAACAGCGGTTCATGGAAGAAGGCGTCGACGGCCTCCTGCGAGACAAGACGCGCCCCTCGCGGGTTCCTGGGCACGGCCCGGAGGTGGCCGAGCGTGTGGTCGCGCTCACGTTGGCCGACCCGCCGACCGAGACGACCCATTGGACGGCCGATCTGATGGCGCGGGCGAGCGGCATAAGTGCCAGCGCGGTCCGTCGCATCTGGAAAGCGCACGGGCTCCAACCTCACCGGTGCCGACAGTTCAAGCTCTCGAACGATCCAAACTTCGTCGCCAAGTTGCGCGACGTTGTCGGGCTCTATGTCGATCCGCCGGCCCATGCCATCGTGCTGTCGGTCGACGAGAAGAGCCAGATTCAGGCCCTCGATCGCACCCAGCCAGGCCTGCCGCTGAAGAAGGGCCGGCTCGGAACCGTGACACACGATTACAAGCGGTATGGCACCACGACGCTGTTCGCCGCCCTCAACGTCCTCGACGGCACGGTCATCGGCCGCAACATGCAGCGTCATCGTCATCAGGAACTCATTCGATTTCTGAACACCATTGAGGCGGAGGTTCCGATCGGCAAGATCATCCACGTCATTCTCGACAACTATGCAGCTCACAAACACCCCAACGTTCGTGCCTGGCTCGATCGCCACCCGCGTTTCGTTTTCCACTTCACACCAACCTCGTGCTCCTGGCTCAACGCTGTCGAGGGGTTCTTCGCCAAGCTCAGCCGACGTCGCTTGAAACGTGGTGTCTTCCGCTCCGTCGTCGATCTCCAGTCGGCCATCAACCGCTTCGTCGCTGAGACAAACGCCGATCCGAAGCCATTCACGTGGACGGCCAACCCTGACAAAATCATCGCCGCCGTCAAGAGAGGGCACCAAGTGTTAGATTCCATCCACTAGCGTGGCCCCGAGCTGGCTCCGCTCAACTCTGCGTCACGCCAAATCACACCCCCGAGATCGTGTCAGCGCCGCCGCGGCGCGCGCCAGGTGGTGCGCGCTAATACGTTCGATTGGGCGCGATCGCCTCACGACACCTGAGGCGCAGCGGCCTAGTTTCCGATCCTGGTAGTCACGCGTTGCAGAGATCGGAGACAAAGAATGGAAGTTCCAAGCGTTGTCGATCAAGGCCTCGATAGTTCTGTGTCAATCATTGCAGAGATGGAGACTTCAACGACGCCAACGGGAAACCGGGCTCTTGTGACCGAGCAGGCAACGCAAAACGAGTCCGATCCTGCTTTGGGAGTTGGACGGCCTGAAATGACTGTTCCGCTTCATTGTTTGCCAGTGACAGATGCCACAGTTCTTGAGTTCTGCGAATGTGTTTTCACGCCTTGGGTGAAAATACTCGGCCTTCGTGAATTCAAGGTCTGCCCGGGCATCGTGTCCGCGATGTTTCCACAAAATCACGCGCTCAAATTGTCAAACGGTGCGGTATGTGGTCAGGCAATAATGGCTGCCATTGACTCGGTTTCAGCACTGTCTGTGGGCACGACCGGGCGCATCATTAAAGGCACCGTGTATCAGCACACTCACTTCCTGCGTCCAGCCATCAACGATGACTATCATGTAAGAGCAGAAGTATTGCGCTTTGGCAAAACGTCGGCCTTCACGGAAACCCGCGTTTCGTTTGCGTCTACGGGAAAGTTGGTTGCACACGCCAGCCTGGAATTCGCCTTCTGACTCGCGTCCAAGGCGTCATCACCCCAACGCACCGCTCCCGACGTCTGTTCAAGGTCGCTCTCGGACATCCCGGTCGCGGTACCCCGCCTGTTCCTGACCAGCCATGCCGGCTGATCATCTCGCATTGACCCGCAACCCTCATCACCGGAAGCAAACCATGACCAGGACTATTCTCATCACCGGCACATCGAGTGGCTTCGGCCGCGTAACCGCGGAAAGGCTGGTGCGCGATGGCTATCGCGTGTTCGCCTCGATGCGCGACATCGCCGGCCGCAATCGCAGCCACGCCGATGCGCTGCGAAGCCAGAAAATAAGTGTCGTGGAACTCGACGTTACCGATGACGGCTCGGTCGATCGCGCCATTGCTTCTATCCTCGCCGAGGCCGGCAAGAT
>DATNLE010000412.1:0-6155 GCA_035603035.1 Candidatus Acidiferrales bacterium
TGTGAAGCGGTTGCGCATCTCTGGAATCTATATGGGCATTATGGCAAAAGCAATGTGGGAAGGCGCGGTACTGGCCGAGAGCGATGCGACGGTTGAGGTGGAGGGGAATCAGTACTTTCCTCCGAATTCCATTCTTAAAGAATATTTCAAGGTGAGTGACGCGCATTCGGTGTGTCCCTGGAAGGGCACGGCGAGTTACTACGATGTGGAAGTAAATGGAAAACGGAACGACGGAGCGGCATGGTTTTATCCAGAACCGAAGGAGGCGGCGAAGCAGATCAGGGGATATGTGGCGTTCTGGAAGGGCGTGAGGGTGGAGAAGTAGGGGCTTAGAGCAAATCGCAGGGCTAAAGCCCTTCATCTTGAAAGTAAACATATCGCCGCGCCACCCTGCGCCACCCTACAGCGGCGGGATTATGTGCTTTACTTTATGATAGAATGTAAAGCATGAAGCAAGCGACAATTTCATCCAAGAATCAAATCGTGATTCCGCAAGAGGCGCGGGAGGCGCTCGATCTGAAGTCGGGCGATAAGGTGCTGGTGGTGGTGCGCGGCAAGCGAGTTCTGGTGCTGCAGAAACCAGCATCTCACCGGGCGTCCATTCGGGGGCTGGCGAGGACTGGCTTTCCAGCCCGGCACCTTCAGAAGGAACGTCAGAGTTGGGCGTAGAGGAGTTGAAGCAATTACTTCGCCGCCACCGGCGGATCGCTCTGGACACCAGCGTCTTTATATACCAACTAGAGGCCAATGCGAAATATCTTTCGCTTACCGATGCTGTATTTGCGTGGGTGGAACGGACGGGGCATGAGGCAGTGACTTCGACCATTACGATGACGGAACTCCTGGTGCCATCGTATCGCGACAACAACGAGCACGGAGTAGATGAGTTCTACGGTTTGCTTTCGACCTATCCCAACCTTCGGTGGATGGCGCCCGATTTAGAGGCAGCGGACATGGCTGCGCGGCTTCGTGCGACGTACAAACTGCGGACGCCGGATGCTCTGCAGGCGGCAATCGCCATTCTGGCGCAGGCGACGGGCTTCATTACGAATGATCCAATTTTTTTGAGGGTCGTGGAGTTCGAAACGGCTCTGCTGGATCAATTCCTCTGATTCTCAGAATTCAATATGGGCGCGGAATGAGGGCACGAGGACGGGGCCGCGGTCGTGGTTGTAGCCGGGGTTGTTGATATGTTGGAGGCCGGGGGCGAGGTAAATGCCGCGCCAGACGTGGACCGTGTAGTAGGTTTCCAGAATATTTTCGCGGCCGTAGTTGAGTTTTCCATCGCCGAGGAGGAAGCCGAGGCCGCCATCGGCGAGGTAGGTTTGGTGATCCTTCTTGATGGCGTTCGAGACGAAGGCGAGTCCGGCGCGATCCTGTTTGCGGTGCCACCATGCGCCGCTTGCTCCTAATCCCTCTGCGAACGTTTGATCGACTTCGGTGTAGGCGAAGGATTCGGTTTTGCCGTTATCCCACCCGAAGCGGGCGAAGGCCGTGAGGTAGTGTGTGAGGTTCTGCTCGAGGTTGATACCGAATCCGTATTTGCGAGTGATGTGCCAGGGATGGTTGGTGATCTCTGGGACCGATTCCGGTCTCGGGGCCGTGTGATTTTCAAACTGAGCGATGGCATCGCGATAGATGCCCATGTTGGCATCGTTGGTGTAAGCCAATAGACGAATGACTCCCGCTTTCTGCGGAATGATGCCGTGACGTAATTCGTACTCGAAATTTTCGGCGTGCACTTGCCAGGGGCGCCATACCAGATCGATACCGTTGGCCACTTTGGGCATGAGAGCTTCGGCGAAACGGAAACCCCAGTTGCGATCTTCGTAGTCGGCAGTCGCGCCGACGGTGTAGCCGCGGGTGTCGGCGGCGTAGTCGTAGGCGCCGTTGTTGTCGGTGGTCCAGTTGATGAATTGAAGGTGGGTATCGGAGCCCACGGAGTTGATATCGAAAAAGTCGGGCATGCTGAACTTGCCGAAGCGAATTTCGAGGCGGCGGCGCGGGAGTTCGTCGAAGAGGGAGAAGTAATTGCGCTGGTTCTCAACTTTATCTTTGCTAAGGGCAAAGACCTTATGAATCATGGCGCGGCCCGCATATGGGGCCTTGCTCAGCAGCGGATTGCGCACGATATCGAGATCGGTATTACCGGCGAGGCCGAGTCCGGTAGAGAGAGCGGCTCCTCCAGCTTCTTCGAGGTCGAAGAGAAGTTCGGTGGAGTTATTGAGGCGCACCCCGGTGTAGAGCGTCATCAGGCGCGACGTGGCTTTCTCGTACCGAGGGCTGAGGCTGTTTGGACCGCTGTAGTCAGCATGGAACGGTGGATGAGTCTGGAAAATGAAGTTGGCCTGGCCGGAGAGCCAGAAGCGGGAGTTCTTGAAGTGCGGGAGCATGGTTTCGATTGAGTCGTCGGGCGGGGAATCGGTTACCTGGGATGGGTCGGGCTGGGCCACGGTATCGGACTTCGCGGTGGAGGCAGGATCGGAGTTTTGGGCCAACATCGGCATAACCGAGGATACGATCATCAGGAGCAGAGCCAGATTCGAACAGAAATGCCGCAGAGGGGCTGGGAACGCGGGGCTCGGACCGGTTTTGCAATCAGCGTGCAGCCAGGATGAAGCACGGGCTATTCTGAAGATGAATTTCAATTTCATAATTACAAGCGGGAAGCGAAGATCAGCTCTCTGCGCCGGATGCCGCAATCCGCTGTGACTTTAATTGCGCCATGCCCATCCATATCTTGGATTCAAAATGGTTAACGTTAATATACCACCGGCGGTTAACTATGATTAATTACAGCTGTCCAGCCTTCCGGCCGGCAGGGAATGGTTCGACTGGTCCCCTGAGCCTACGCAGTGCTCGTTAAAGGAATGTTACAGGTGAGACCGGCGCTTAACAGTGCTTCGCCGCATCCCACTGTATGCGCAGGCTGTGGCTGCGGTTTCAGTCGGTGACGACGATCAGTTCGTGCATCGATATTTTAATGTTGCTGACTAAGATTCGCCGGGGGCGTGAATGGATTGATGGCAGAAATTTTCGAGGATCCCATTCGTTTTGCACATGATGAATCCGGATCAGAGATGGAGTCGCCCGAGGAGTTCGGAGAAGACCTGATCGGGGCTGGTGCGGGCTGATCTAAACTGACGAAGCAGGGCACGCTAAGGATCCTGGGTGGTTCTGCGAGTGCTTTCGTCCCTTCGAGCTCGATCAATCGACCGCGATCATCGGAGCAGGAAAGAAAAAAGACGGCCCGGAGCCCCCGAAGCCGTCCTTAGAAAACCCTCCCGGTTAGAAGGGCAACTTGATGACCTGAGGTTACCGGGGCGATGTTGCAAAATGATGGCTGGAGAATGAATATCTGGTTAATTCGTTTTGTGGTCGCTGGTATAGTGGTCGGTCGCAAAGAGTCGAGCTGCGCGACGGACAGCCGGGGCTGTCCCCACACGTCCGGTGAAATCTAGTTTTTAGTGGGAGTCTGAATGCCGTCCACCGTATCTCGAAAGGTCGTCGAGTCACGCCGCCTGCAGCAGCGTGCTGAATCAATGATCCCGGGGGGGGTGAATTCACCGGTGCGGGCCTTTGGTGCGGTGGGAGGGGAACCGCGGTTTATTGTGCGGGGCAAGGGTTCGCGGATTTGGGACGCGGATGAAAATGAGTTTATCGATTACGTGGGATCGTGGGGACCGCTGATTCTGGGGCATGCGGCGCCGGATGTGCTGGATGCGATCGTGGGAGCTGCGTGTAACGGGACGAGTTTCGGGGCGTCGACTGCGGCGGAGGCGGATCTGGCGGAACTGGTGATATCCGCGTTTCCGCACGTGCAGAAAATTCGATTCGTGAGTTCGGGAACAGAAGCCACGATGTCCGCCATCCGTTTGGCTCGCGCTTATACCAAGCGGAAGTACATCGTGAAATTCGAAGGGTGCTATCACGGGCATTCCGATTCGCTGCTGGTGAAGGCGGGGTCGGGAGTGGCGACGCTGGGAATCCCAGGATCGGCGGGGGTTCCGGAGGAGTTCACGCAGTTCACACTAGCGCTGCCGTTCAACGACGTGCAGGCGGTGGAGTATGCCTTTCAAAAATTCAAGCATCAGATTGCGTGCGTTATCGTGGAGCCGGTGGTGGGAAACATGGGATGCGTTCCGGCGGCGGACGATTACTTGGTGGCGCTGCGACTGATTACGGAACGTGAAAAATCGGTGCTGATTTTTGATGAAGTGATGACCGGATTTCGGGTAGCGTTTGGCGGAGCGCAAGAGCTTTACAACATTCGTCCGGACCTGACCACGATGGGAAAGATTATTGGCGGTGGTTTGCCGGTGGGGGCATATGGGGGGCCGAGCGAGATTATGAATCTGGTGGCGCCTCTAGGGCCGATGTACCAGGCAGGGACGCTGTCGGGGAATCCGCTGGCGATGGCGGCTGGATGCGCGACGTTGAAACATCTGGGCGAGCATAAGCAGGAGATTTATTCGCGGATCGACAAGTTGAGTGGAGAGTTGGTAGAGGGCGTGGCGGCGGCAGCGAAGGAGGCGGGCGTCGCGCTATGCTACAACCGCGTGGGTTCGATGTTTACGTGGTTTTTCGCGGCGGGGCCGGTGACGGATTGGGAATCGGCGTCGAAGTCGGATACAGCAGCCTTTGGGAAATTCTTCCGCAGCATGCTGGACAGCGGAGTGTATCTGCCGCCGTCGCAGTACGAGGCGGCATTTTTGGGGGCCACGCATTCGGCGGAGGATGTCCAGCAGACGATTGCGGCGGCGAAGCAAGCGTTTGCGGCGGTGAGGCGGTGAAAGGATAAGGGTTTCGCCAAGACCTATTGGCACCAGGAGAGAACGGCAGAGCAGTGAGGGAAACGCCTGCTGGCCGACGAATCCGCAAACCGGCAAGGGGTCTTCACTCGGCTCAGGATGGCACGGTTTTTGTTGACGGCCGAGAGCTGATGGCCGACTCTGCCATCATCTGCGGGATGGTCACGAATTCGTAGCCTTCAGACTTGTAGCGTGAAATCAGACGATCGGTGGCGATCACCGTCTGGGAGCGGTCCGCGCCCATTTGTTTGTGGCTTCCATCGTGCAGCAGGATGACGCTGCCTCCGCAGATTCGCCTTGTGACTTTACCTTCGATTATTTCGGCCGGGGGTGCGTTCCAATCGTAGGCTGAGACATTCCACATGATTGGTTGCAGCCCAAGCTTGCGGGCCACGCGAAGAACGGCGGGGCGGCGTCCGCCGAAGGGAGGACGGAAGAGGTTGGAAGGCTGGCGCATGGCATCCTGGAGTGTGGAACGGCATTCGGAGAGTTGCTGCCTGATTTCTGTTTCGCTTTTGAAGGTCAGCAGGGGATGCGTGAAGGTGTGGTTGCCGACGACGTGGCCAGCGCGTTCGATTTCGCCGACGATTTCCGGACGTTGCTGGACGTAGCGTCCGATCAGGAAGAATGTTGCTTGAACGTTGTGGTTGGCGAGGACGTCGAGCAATCGCACCGTGTGCGGATCGTTGGGGCCGTCGTCATAGGTGAGGGCGATTTGACGGGATCCGCGCTGGAGGCCCGTGAACGTCTTTCCGTACCATTGTCCAGTTGGTGCCATGGACTGGTACCCGGCAGTGACCACGGCCGCGAAGGAGACTGCGCCGGTTATGGGGAGAGCGAGCATCTGGGGATTTTGACGTCCTCCCCCACCTGAAGGAGGGGGATTCCAGGCGTCGCGGCTAGGCCGCGACCGAGGTGGGTTCCTGCTGCTGACGACTGACTGCATCGTTCACTTCACAGGCGATCCGGGCTAGTCCAGCCCTTCCTACATTGATTGCTGCTACCAGATCGGCGTTGGCTACATACCCGCATTCCACACAGCAGAACCGAGCCTGAGTCTTGCGGTTGCCTTGACCCGTGCACCCGCATTCCGGACAGGTCCGGCTGGTATTGATCGCCGGCACAGCGATCAGCCGGCCGCCGTTCCAGGCCAGCTTGTATTCCAGCTGATGCCGTAATTCAGCCCAGCCCTGGTCGAGGATAGATCGATTCAGCCCGGACTTGGCCCGCACCTTGCTGCCCGGACTCTGCATGCTGCCAGCCGCCGAGCTCGACATGTTGCTTACCCGAAGATCCTCGACACACACAATCGCGTGGTTTTTGCTGATCGCGGTCGAGGCCTTG
>DATNLE010000419.1:0-8658 GCA_035603035.1 Candidatus Acidiferrales bacterium
GAAGATGAAGCAGGGGGCCGAGATCATCGGCTATGTATCTGACGTGAAAGTCGGTGGCATCGAGAGCACCAACTGTCATGCGCGTGCTGCCGAGCAACGCGATACGCACATCGAGCTTGTTCTCGACCCAATGGCCGGTTCCCCTACCCAGCGCGTCGTCGTGGAGGTTACACCACGCTGGCGGGCAATCATGGCTGCTCAAGAAGTGGACTGGTCGACTCGGGCGTTGCGCGACAGGCTGCTCGGACGCTGGATCAAGGTTAGGGGCTGGATGCTGTTCGACGTGGAACACCAGAATGCGTCCGAGAACACGGTTCCGGGTCGCGAGCGCAATTGGAGAGCGACTGCTTGGGAAATTCACCCGATCACATCCATCGAGGTCGTGCAGCGACCTGCGAGATAGCAGAGTTTGCCCGGCGTGCCTTCACCAATGGACTTCAACCCACCGCCTCAAGTGTGGCGGCTGGTCGCTTTATTCGGGGGTGGTATGCGCAAAGCACGCCGACGTTCACTTATATGGCTCCGTCCTTGTGAAAGCGCAAAGCTAGAAAACGGAACGATACAAAGAAATAGTGTTGTCCATTCGGGCGTCGTTACCAACAAGGTTTTTGCAGCCCCAGCAAATAGGTTAGCGCCAAGAAAATTGATTTCGGTTCGGTAGCGTACTTTTCTCCAGAGCTTCGTGGCCTTTGATAAGCACAGAAATGCATGGGACGGGAGCGCCCGCTCCTGCATCACTTTCATCCGCCCGTCCGCCCGGCCGCAACTTCTTTGTGTCACATCCAAAAAAAGCGTACGATGCGCGAGGAGAATCTTGTGGGCTGCCTCCTGCTAGTTGTCTTTCTCGCCTTTCCTCGAATCGCACTCGCATTGTTGTTCCTGTTCTCGAATTATTTAGAACGAGCGTACCACGGTCTGATATTGCCCTTGCTCGGATTTCTGTTCTTACCCCTTACCACGTTAGTGTATGCGTGGATGGCGAATACACGACAGCCTATAGCTGGCATCAATTTACTGATTCTGATTGTCACCATTGTGATTGACCTCGGCGGCCTTAGTGGCGGCGAATATCATCGACGGAGACGGTGGCAGGATTAGCCAAATCCAGAACTTTTTCAGACCTGTCCGTACAACGGAAAGGGCAAAGTCTTGTCCCGGAACACCATTCGCGGCGGCTTCTCCAGAGCGTTTTCTTCGCACCTTCCGCACCAAATTGGGCACATCCCACCGAGCAAAGTGTCCAAGTGTCCGAGATGGCGCGGTGGGATAAGGTCATACGAATGATCAAGGAAGCTTGGGGCCTCAATCGCATTGAGGCGCCGTTGCTCCTCCCCTTACGGTGGCTCGCATTCCCAACAGCAATAACCTGACCATCGCCCCCCAAACTGATCTTCCCGCTGGTGAAAATCTCCTGATAGCCGATGCACGTAGGGGAGCCGATGGTTATGATGTTGGGGTGAAGTAATCTCTCGCTCGGGAACCTTCTATCAGGACGGCAAGCGAGTCATCCGGGACGTGCACAACCCGGAGAGAACCGAGCGCAGCCTAGTCACCCAGCGATCTCCGCAATGAAGATAACTTCCCGTGAGCCTGCGGCGTCGTACGGAACACCATCCCAATCTCCCAGCACGTCACGAAGCACCAGCCCCGAACGGGCGATCAGGCCCTCTACATGCTGTCGCGATGGAAACCGCAGCGTGCTGTTCGTGGTTAGTGTCACGGCTGGAAGGCAGTAGGAAGTCCGGAAAGAGATCAACTCGCCATCCCTGCCAAGGATGTCCAAAGTTTCGATAAGTTGTCCGCCGAGCGGCGTGTGGACTCCTCTCCGCCTTCCTGCCCACTCAACAGCCCAATCTACGGATGGATTGCGCGTTTCAAAAGCGACCCTACCGCGCTTTTTGAGATGTCCGCGCACGTTGTCCAAGACCGCAAGCGCATCAGCGTCGGTAAGCAGGACTTGGAAAACATGCCCGGTCATGGTGATCAGGTCGAAGCGGCGATGTGACCCGTAGCTCTGCGCCGAGGACTCGACCCACTCAACCTGTTCGGCGTGAGGTTTTCTTTTGGCGACATCCAGCATCGCCGCCGCGGGATCAACTCCCGTCACCCAGTGACCGCGTTCGGCAAGGGCACAGCAGAGCGTGCCCGTACCGCAACCCAAGTCGAGGACACTACATGGCCGCCGTCCGGCGAGGGAGACGTAGAATTCAGAATCCTGCGACCATGGGTTAACGAGGTCATAAATCTCTGCGATCTGAGGCTTCTGATAGTCCAATGTATTGTTGCCCTGGCGCCAACGATTGTATCGAGTAATTCGTCCGGCTCGCCTCAGAAGGTATCGATGCAGGCTAGCAGCCGAACCTTCGAAACAGGGGGCGAAAGGCCGCATAAAAGGGTCCCGAAATTCGACCCCTTGCGAACCACCAGAGCTAAAAGCCCACATTCGACTTCCTTCCGTGGCTCAAGTATCCTTTTTTGCGAACACCGGAGGCTAGGATGAGCCTTTTTCGTGTTGCTGCCCTTCTTATCATGTGTGGCATCGCACTCTCTGCTGTCGGGAAATCTGCAACGCCGCAGAACTCAGCAGCCAAGCAAGCCGCCCAGCCGGATGACATTCCCAAGTCCGTCGCGGAAAGCGTCAGCGGCACGCTCCAGTTCGCGGAAGGGAATTTTATCGGACTTGCTGAAGCTATGCCTGAAGACAAATATTCCTATATCCCCACAGTCGGCAAGTACGACGGCGTTCGCAGCTTCGGTGAACAAGTGAAGCACGTCGCGTGCGCTCAGTTCGCCTTCTTCAACGAATTTGAGGGTAAGAAACCGCCCGAGGACTGCGAAAAGGGCGGCCACGATCCGGCGAAATCAAAAGCCGAGTTGATCAAATATCTCAAGGACTCCTTCGACTACTCCAACCGTGTCCTCGCCACGCTCACGGCAAACAATGCTCTCGACCGAGTCGAAGGCCGCTATGCCGGACCGAACACCAAACTGGGTATCTCGGTCATTGCGGTCTGGCACATCACCGACCATTACGGACAGCTTGTCGAGTACCTGCGCTTGAACGGTATCGTCCCACCGTTCACACAGAAATACGGGGTGAAGGTTCGGTGATTGTCGAGTTACGACGGAGCATCTGCAACACCAGGGCCGATTAAGGGGTGACATCAACTCGCGATTCGCGGCATCTCGGCCAGATCATGGTTCGGTACGGAGTGGTGCGACGTCGGCTTCACGATCGATAGCCTCGCGTGAAACTCTTACTGAGCCGTTCGGAGGCAATGAACGCATCGGATGGTCCTACAGGAGTTCATGCAAAGACAAAGCACAGAAGCGGAGATATGTCGCACAGAAAGCAGCAGGGCGTCGCCCTACTGAAGGCAATCGAGACCGGGGCAGCCGAACCGCTCGCGATCATAAACCCAGACAAGTACATTCAGCACAATCTGGCTGGCGCCGACGGGCTTGCCGGCCTGAGCGCCTTACTTGCGACCTTGCCCGACGGCTCGGCGAACCCGGCGCGTGTGTTCGAAAACCATGATCACGTTTTCGCGCTTACCGACTATAACTTCTTCGGTCCGATGATTGGCTTCGACATCTTCCGCTTCGAGAACGGCAGGATCGTCGAGCATTGGGACAATCTTCAGGCGACGGCACGTCCGAACCCAGGCGGCCACAGCATGCTCGATGGTCCGACTGAGCCAAGGGATCTGGATAAGACCTACGCGAACAAGCAACTGGTGCGCGCCTTCGTCGACAGTTTGTTCTCAGGCAGTTCCGCAGTTGCCGTGCAGTTCATTTGCCCGCGCGCCCGACCACCTACCCTGCGGGTTTGTGTCGCTTTCTCAGAATTTCACCCGCCAGAAACAAGTCAGTGAGAAGAGCGCGGAGATGGATGGAAGCATTCAGATTGTCGATCAACTGGGAACTGATTATGGTTTGGGCCAGAACGAGCTGAATGGCAGCAAGAGAATCACGAGCATCGCGATCAAGAACGGCTAGAAATGCCAGGTAGGTGTCGGCTGGCTCAAGACCTTCCTCTTTCACCGCCAACGCGCAGATCTCCGCCAGCCCGGTTAATGCTTTCACGGCGTTCTGCAGGGACTCACGGACTTGTGCACCCGATTTGCTGCCTTGATCACTGGGGAGTCCTTGAGCAGCGTAGGCCAGCAGGAACTCGTAGCACTCTTCCACTGTGTCACAACGATTCAAGATCTCAGCCAGCATGTCGCAGCCCTGTCATCCGCACTACTTGAATGTGGATGTCGAAGATGTCTTAACCGCCCAACGCTCGGGATCATGTTCTTCGAGATAAAAGTCGCGGTCCATCCAGCCGAAGATCATCGATTTCGTGATTGGGCGCTTCTCCGGACGCAGTCCGAAGTAAACATGCATCATGACGAGCGCAATCAGTCCGACTCCCGCCAGACCGTGCAGCACGTACATAAAGCCCCAGGTCATGTCGCCGAACAGGTAGGGATTCCGGGAGAAGAAAATTGTACGCACGCGAGACATCATGAAAACACCGGTGAGGATAACCGACAGACCACACAAGATGATGACGCCGTGAAAAAGCTTATTCTCGAGTGGATATTTGGCGAACCTTCGCGGTGCTGGCGCGGACAATCCGAAAAACCGGCGAACCCTTCTCCCGGCATCCTGCACGTCTGTTTTATCAGGCCAGATCGACCAGAAATCCAGCCAGAACGAAGCATGAACGATGTGGAACAGGACAGAAATCGTCAGCACCGTACCCGCGATCCAATGATAGGTCACCCAATCAAACTGGATTCCCACCTTCGGCAGGAAGGCCGTAAACAGCAGAGTAAACATCGAAGCTGCCATGACCCAGTGAAACAGCCGGGCCACCAGCGAATGCCGCGGAACGCGTTTGGGGAGACGCGCAACGATTGTGGGAGAAGCTTCGCTTGCAAACTCTCTTGACCTGGCGAAGAACCTCAGCCAGGTAGCATGGACTATCAGGAAGAGTAATCCGGCGATGACCGAAACCCAGATTAGGAACCATGCAATATGGATCGGAACGTACTGCCCCCACGGATTCGTCGCCCACTCTAAGATTCCCATGTTGCCTCCTGCACTCCGCTGATGGCGCGCTTTACCAGATGTTTCATCAAGGGGATTTTGTAGGCATTGAACTGCAACGGAACCGCTCCTTGCACGGCCAGCTTTCCCGCCATCTCCCCGGTCGCCGCGCTGCGTGGCCTGCCGCGAACGGCATCTTCGACTGCCTTCAACCGTAACGGACGCGCAGCGGCGCCGTTCACGGCGATTCGGATACGCTCAATGCTTTCGCCCGAGGTTGCAATGGCGGACGCCACGTTCATCAGCGGAAAGTCCCAAACATTCCGGTCACGTATTTTCTCAAAATAAAATTGCGCGTCCGCCCACCCCGAGGGAATACGAATGGCCGTCAGCAGATCCCCGGGCTGCAAGATGTGCAGACGGGTAATGTCGATGTCAGGGCCGATGAAGTAGTCCTCGGCATCCACCACGCGCTCACCCTTGCGAGTGCGCAAGACGAACTTGGCCTCCAGCGCAATTAGGGCCGGGGCTGTATCGGAGGGATTCACCGCGACACAGCGCGCCGCGTGCAGAATCGCGTGCTCGCGGTTGCGGCCCTCCGGCGCATCGGCGTAGCAAATGTTGCCGCCAGCACGGTAACATGGCCAACCTCCGCGGTAATACCAGCAGCGGGTGTCCTGCGAAACATTGCCGCCGATGGTTCCCTGGTTCCGGATTTGCGGCGACGCCACTAGTTCCGCGGCTTGCGTCAGCAGATCATACTTCTGCTTGAGAATGGGATGATCCACTACTTCCGTGAGCGTGGTCATCGCGCCGATCTCGACGCCATCGGCGGTCGTGCGCACTCCACGCAATTCCTCGATTCCACTCAGATCGATCACGGCCTTGGGCTTTTTAATTCGATCCTTGAGCCAGTCGAAGCTGTCGAGCCCTCCGGCCAGAACCCAGGCGTCGCTTCCGTGCTGTTCGAGAAGCTTCTGAGCCTCGGCAACAGAGCTTGGCTGATACAGCTCGAAAGCAGCCATTACATCTCGGATGACAGCCATAAGTCTCCTTCCAATCTCATTCCAGTCTCAAATGTGGGCCATCAGAGGATGCTGCATCGGCCGGCCCGCTTCCAGCGACGTCAGAATTGTGTCGGCGTTTACCGGAGCGCGCTGAAAAATCTCGTCCCCGAGCGCATCTGAGAGTGCGTTCAAAACGGAAGCGCAGCCGCCCGCAACCGGGGGCTCGCCCACACCCCGGGCGCCCACGGGGGTCTCCGGGTCGGGAATATCCAGCGCGCTCCATTGCATGTCGACGGGAACATCGAGAATTGTCGGCGGTTTGTTCTGGTAGAAGCGCTTGGAAACCATCTGTCCATAGTGCGGATCAAACACCCACTTCTGGCCGATCGCATGAGCCATGCCGAGCGTCGAACGGCCGAGCACTTGGCCGCCGAGCGCCCGGGGATGAATCACCGTTCCCACATCAGCGGAGGCGAGAAAATCCACGATGTAGTACTTGCCGGTTTCGACATCAACTTCAACCTCGGCGAAGCTCGCCACATATGAAAACGTGGAGCCGTCGCGGGGATAGTTATCTTTCGCTGCCGCCACCAGGCCCTGACCCGCCAGCGCCGCCACCGACGCCTGGGTTAATTTGTGCACGTCGGCGGGCGCCTCGTGGCCATCGTAGATGCCGCCCAGTTGAATCGCGTATTTCGCCGCCTGCGCCAGAGTCATGTTTGCGCCGTTCTTGCTGAAGACGCGCTCGTTGCCAACCTCATATTGCTCCGGTTTGCCGCCAAGCTTCTTCGCGGCGATTTCCTGGAGCTTCTTCTTCGCTTCCATCGCCGCAGCATGAGCCGCGCGCGTCATCGCATGGGTGGTCTGGCTGCCGCCGGAGACGCAAGTAAAGGGAAGGTTCTTGGTCGTGTTCCCCCACACCACCTCGCATTTCTCCCACGGTACACCGAGAACTTCCGCGCCTGCGCGGTGAACGTCGATTACCGACTCCGTTCCCAGATTGCCGATTCCGGACTGAAAGATGACACGGCCTTCCGGCGTGATGACGAGAAGCCCGTCGAATCCGATGGTGCCGCCAACGTAACAGCTTAGAGACACGCCTACGCCGCGAACCTTTGTGCCGATTCTTTTCGGGGTGCGTGCAACCCGCTCGCTCCATCGGAATTGCTCCGCACCGCGGTCGAGTGCCTCTTTAAGGAAAGCGCTGGTGGCATAACCCCGTTTTCCTTGCACTGCTGGTCCAAACGGTGCTTTACCCTCGGGACAATTGATGCGGCGAATCACCACCTGGTCAACTCCGAGCCGGCGCGCAGCCTTCGCGATGATGGGCTCGATGATGACGATTCCCTGCAGGCCGCCCGGAGAGCTTTGCGCACTGCGTGGAGGCGTATTTGTCAGCACCGTCACGCCGCGCCAGCGCATGGCCTGCGGTTGATACAACAGAGAGACGATGCGCCCTGATGACGGGGCGTCACCCACGGCGTCGTATGGGCCGTTGTCGCAAATCACGAACATGTCGAGAGCCGTGATGCGCCCTTCTTTCGTAAACCCGACCTTCATCCTCCCTTGAAAACTGGGACGCGCGCGTCCGATGAAAGTCTCCTCCTCGCGGCTGATGCGCATCATCACCGGAGCATTCGTTTTCTTTGCCAGAAGTGCGGGAATGATCATCGACACTCCGCCCGTGATCTTGCTGCCGAAGCCGCCTCCGGTGTATTCGCTGATGAAAACAACTTTGTCTGGACTAATGTTCAGCCAGCGCGCGATCGCGGGCAGGGTTTGCGCGGTGCTTTGTGTGCCGGTGTGAATGTAGACTCTGCCATTTTGCCAGTAGGCCAAGGCACTACGGGTTTCAAGAGTCTGATGGCTGGTGTCGGGCGTAAGGAAGGTCTCGTCTAGAACGAGCGCCGCATTCTTGAAGCCGGATTCGAGATCGCCATAGTTCCACTCATCGGGCGCCTTGCCCATGGGGAGACGGCCATTGTTCAGCTCTACGAAGTCAGCCTTCGTCCACTTGAGTTCTGCTACCACCGGCGGACCGGCATTTTGCCCCGACGGCCGCACCCACACGTTGCCGTCCGTCCGCGGGTTCGGTCCGCCCGGCCGCAAAGTGTCGAGGGGATCGGTCACGAACGGCAGCGGTTCGAGATCGAGTTCAATTTTCTCGATCGCTTCGGCGGCCGTAAGTTCGTCGACTGCGGCCACGGCGAGAATCGGCTCGCCCTGATAGACCGGCTCATTCGTAAGGCCGCGCTCGCCCCACTTGCTGGCTTTGATCACTGTGCCATTGTCGGTAAGAGTGTCAGCCGGCGCGGGAAGATCGTTCGCCGTGAGAATCCCTTTGACCCCGGCGATGGCCAGCGCAGCGCTCGTGTGGATGCGCTTTACCCGCGCGTGCGGCATGGGGCTGAGCAGCAATTTGCAGAACAGCATGCCCTCGGCTCGAAAATCTTCCGCATACTTTGCCTGGCCGGTAACCTTCGCATATAGATCTGGCGTCTGGTAGTTCTTGCCGATCAGCTTGTAACCAACTCCGTACTGGCGCTCATTATCTTTAGCTTTAGCAGTCTCAACGGCTTTCTTGTTGTCCGTTTTCTTGTTATCCAAGATT
>DATNLE010000414.1:0-1172 GCA_035603035.1 Candidatus Acidiferrales bacterium
TCCTGTGTATTAAATACCTTCTGGGCATCGGTTTTCAAACGAGGCGAAGATTTTGCACCAGCTCCCATGTTCGCATCCTAACACGCAGCAGCGAACCATCTGCCATCGACCTGCAAATGTGTGCACAAGTGCACAGACTCCTCGCCGTCGTCTCTTCTAACATATGGCCTGTCGGCGTTCCGTGAGGCCCGGGGCGAAATGACTCCAAGAGTTCCGCCTGAACGACGCTGATAGCTGCAGGCTCCTTCGCACGTCATCCTGCCCGAGCAGTTCTTGGTGTAACGCAGACCCGCGTGAGCGTGCGCCGTGGAGCGCAGACCACCAATCACCTCAGGTGGCCACCACCGGGCGCACAAGATTGCAGCAACGGAGGAAATACTTATGAAAGTCATCAGAATCATCGGCACAACAGCTGTTTTCTTGCTTTTCAGCGCCACCGTTCCGGCATTCGCACAGGAGCATCACGAAGAAGGCGGCGCGGCCAAGCCGGCTCAGCACGAAGCGCAGGCGAAGCCTGCCCAACATGAAGCTCAGCCGAAGGCTGCAAAACAAGAAAGTCATGCTAGCGCCGCGAAGCGGGAGCCGAAGCCAACCGAGCATGCCTCACAAGCGAAGCCTGTAAAGCAAGAGAATCACGCTAGCGCCAAGCAGGAAGCGAAGCCAACCGAACACGTCTCACAGGCCAAACCAGCAAAGCAACAAAATCATGCCAGCGCCACCAAGCACGAAGCGAAGCCGGTCGAACATGCTTCACAGGCGAAGCCCGCAAAACAAGAAAATGAAGCTCGCGCAGAAAACAAGCAAACCCAGTCCAAGCAATCCCACTCCAAAGAGGTAAGGCAGGAATCGCAGAGCAAACAGGCCAACCACGCCGAGCCGGAACAACACGGCAGAGCCGGTGGCGAGCAGCATGCCCAGCGAACTCCGGCCGAAGAGCAGCGACAGCGCGCGGTTCCTGCTCTAAGGCTCAGCGCCAGGGGCAGCGGACGAATCCCCGATGATCGCTTCCGCTCCAACTTCGGTCGCGGGCACGAATTCCGCATCGGCAATCCGATCTTGGTCGGTGGATATTCCCGTTTCCAATACGGCGGCTACTCCTTTGGATTTATCCAACCGTGGCCGGTTGGTTGGTATTACACCGACGACGTTTACGTGGACTACATAGACGGCGG
>DATNLE010000045.1:0-41821 GCA_035603035.1 Candidatus Acidiferrales bacterium
CTCGCCTCCGCGGATTGGCTGGCAATGGGATTCGAAATCATCGATTGTCCCTTTCCGGAATGGAAATTTCAGCCCGGCGATCTGGTCGCATCGTTTGGACTTCATGCCGCTCTCGTGATTGGCGAGAAGATGCAAATTCGACCAGAACTCATCTCGAAACTGGTCGAGGAGTTGCCGCGGTTTAAGGTACGCATGTCGAAGGATGGGCAGTTTGTGGAAGAAGGATCCGGCAGAAACGCTTTGAAGAATCCGGCTTTATGCCTGGCAGAACTTGGAGCGGCGATCGAGCGCCGGTTTCGGTCCGAGCCCTTGAGAGCTGGAGAAATCGTCAGCTCCGGAACGCTTACGGGAGGACACCAGATCGACAGAGGCGATGTCTGGACGGTCGAAGTCGAGGGACTGCCGTTGCCATCGCTTACATTGCGCCTGACTTGAAGTCGGCTAGTAAGGAGCCGGAATCACCGCGTCTTCCGGATAACCGCCCATCCCAAACTCCGGATAGTCGAGGCCTTCTTCTTCCGCTTGCGGCGCTACTCGCATGCTTTTCACTTTGTTGACGCTCCAGAAGACGACGTAGGTGGCACTAAACGCCCAGATGGCGTACAAAGTTGCTCCCATAAGCTGGCACCAGAACTGTCGCGTATCCCCGTGGATCAATCCCGTCACCCCTTGGCCGGCTCGTCCCAGATACGATGTCGCTCCCACGCCGTTCCATCCTTGGCCGTAGGCGCCATCGGCAAAAACCCCCACGCTGACTGCTCCCAGCCAGCCACAGTAACCGTGCACCGAAATCGCGCCGCAGGGATCATCGATTTTAAGCACCCGGTCATTGAATAGAACGCCGCCGCAAACCAGGCAGCCCGCGATGGCGCCGATGACAGTCGCGGAAGTGGGAGACACAAAAGCGCATGGAGCAGTAATGGCGACTAATCCCGCCAGCATTCCGTTACACGCCATGGTTATGTCGGGTTTTCCGAACGCACAATACCACAGAAGCATGGCCGCGGCGGAGCCGGCAACGGCGGCCAGATTCGTGTTCACGGCAACCACGGAGATGCGAAGGTCGGTTGCTCCCAGGGTGGAGCCCGGGTTGAATCCCATCCATCCGAAAAGCAGAATGAAGGTGCCGGTCACGACATACACAATGTTATGCGCAGGAAAAACGCGGATCTTTCCGCCCGGTCCATACTTCCCAAGCCGCGGACCCAAAATAATCGCAAGGGCCATGGCGCAGAAACCGCCGACCGCGTGGACCACTGTGGACCCGGCAAAGTCGACGTAGCCGTGTCCCAGATTCAGCGTGGAACCGACTTGCGACAGCCATCCTCCACCCCAGGTCCAGCAGCCGGAAATGGGGTAAAGTATTGCGCCGATGAAGAGTTCACAGAGCAAGAATGCCCAGAAGGTGATTCGCTCGCACACCGCCCCGACAATAATGTAGCCGGCAGTTTCCATGAACACGACTTCAAACAGGGTCAGACAGTTGCTGGCACTGTCATAGGCCGGGCCGACCAGGAAAAATCCCCTGCCACCCACGAAGCCCCACTGGCCGCTTCCGACCAAAAAGTGACTGAGAGTCGGAATACCACCGAGGTTAGTAGGTGCGGCATTGATCGCGACGGCGCCGAATTGAAATGCATATCCGACTGCGTAATACGCGAGGAAGGCAAACACGTATGCCGCGAAATTGAGCATCATCAGGTGGGCGGCATTCTTTTTGCGAACCAGTCCGCAAGTGAGCAGGGCGAAACCCGCCTGCATGAACAGGACCAGGTAGCCGGTATTCAAAGTCCAGGCGAAATTGGTAGCGACGCGAACATGGCCCACGGTGTCGGCAAGCTTTATTGCCAGCGGCTCCTTCGCCGCCTGAGCCTGATAATCGTCGAATGCCTTCTTGTTCGCCGCGTAGTCCGGAGCCGACTGGTCTGTGGGCTCGGGGACGACGAAGGGATTACCCGCGCCATCCACAGCGGTAGTTTTGTCGCCCGTGGCCACGCCCGACGGATCTGGTTTAGGCCCATCGTCGGCAAAACAGGGCGCGGATAGCCCTCCGAACAATGCGGCGGCTAGAACGATTGTGGTACCAGCCGACACTAACGACAGGCGCAGAGAGTGCCCGTCGACTCGCTTTATCATCTTTGCTTGCTCCTGTTTTTAAGGCGTGGGTAAGTCTTTCGTGGTCGCGCGCGCACTAGAAAAGCGCCGGCAATGCCGATGCGGCCGCACTTCATAATCTTGGAGGGAAGGGCTAACCAAAAAGTGAGCCGACAGCGGCGAGCGCCATGGCGTTCGATCGCAGTCCTCTCCCTAATCCGCAGACGATAAAGGCCAAAATCAACTGAGTCCAATTCAAATTTCTTATGGGGCCCATCAGACTATCCAATAGCGCCGGCTAGAATGCACGATCCCAACTCCGCCTACAGA
Source organism: Candidatus Acidiferrales bacterium (assembly GCA_035603035.1). GTDB lineage: Bacteria > Acidobacteriota > Terriglobia > Terriglobales > Acidobacteriaceae > Sulfotelmatobacter. The sequence goes on from DATNLE010000045.1 coordinate 2,425, forward strand.
ATTCTTTCGTGGGCGTAGCCGGCGGCGAGCAGCGCCGTCAGCAACTCGGCAATGTGGGCCGGTCCTCGAGTTTCCATGGTGATGTCAATCGCCGTATCGCCCAGGTTCACCCCGTGATAGGCGCGGTCATAAGCGGTTTCAACGATGTTGGCCCGAAGATCTGCCAGAATTCCCGTGAGCCGGTGCAAAGCTCCAGGATAATCCGGCAAATGCACGCGCAGGCGGACCAGCCTGCCATCCTTCACCAAGCCGCGCTCAATGATTCGCGAGAGCAGGGTCACGTCAATATTGCCTCCGCCCACCAGGACCGCAACTTTCTTACCCTCGAGCGGCAGCTTGTGATTAAGCAGCGCCGCAATAGACGCCGCACCCGCACCTTCCGCCAGAGTCTTCTCCTTTTCGAGAAGCAGCAGTATGGCATTGGCAATTTCTTCTTCCTCGACGCTAACAATGTCGTCTACGTATTTGCGAACCAGCGGAAACGTCCTTTCGCCGGCACGCCGCACCGCAATTCCGTCGGCAATGGTGGCGGCGGACTTAAGCGTTACCGGGCCTCCATGGGCCATTGCGGCTTTCATGGAAGCTATCTTGCTTGGCTGCACTCCAAAGACTCGGACAGCTGGATTCATTTCTTTGACCGCGCACGCGATGCCGCCGATCAGGCCACCGCCCCCGATGGGCGCAACGATGGCCTCGATATCCGGCTGCTGTTCCAGAATTTCCAATCCCAGTGTGCCCTGCCCGGCAATCACCGCGTCGTCGTCGAAAGCATGGATCAACGTCAAATGGCATTGCTGGCTTTGCTCGATGGCCTGCTCATACGCTTCGTCGTAGTTCGCGCCGTGAAGGACTACCTCCGCTCCGTAGGCGCGGGTGGCAGATACTTTGGTGAGCGGTGTGGGCAAGGGCATGTAAATAAGCGCCCGAATGCCATGCCGGCCAGCATGATAGGCAACGCCTTGCGCATGATTGCCAGCGGACGCGGCAATCACTCCTTGCGCCCTTTCTTCGGCGGTGAGCGTGAGCAACTTATTCAGGGCACCGCGCTCTTTGAAGGCTCCGGTTCGCTGCTGATTGTCGAGTTTGAGGAAGATCTCGCTTTTGGTGAGTGCTGAAAAAGCCTCCGAGTGGGTGCAGGGAGAGATGCGAATGGCTCCCCGTATCCGGCCCATCGCCCTCTGAATATCCTGGATCCCTATCATTACGCTCGCGCTGTTATCTTAAATCTTTGGCAGCAACACCGGCAGTTACAATTACGAGGCGATTGGTTCGACAGCAGAAATCCGGGGAGCGGATCTTACGGCCGAAGAACGGAGATAGGCGTCGACCGCAGCGGCTGCTTTTCGGCCCTCGGCAATCGCCCAAACGACCAGCGATTGGCCTCGCCGCATATCTCCAGCCGCAAAAACTCCGGGCACCGAGGACATATAGCTGCGATCTGTCGCCACGTTGCCGCGCTGATCGAGTGCCAGGCCCAATTGTTCAATCATTCCATTCCGAACCGGACCGAGGAAGCCCATCGCGATGAGTACCAAGTCTGCATCGATCGTGAAATCGCTACCCGGAATCGGCTCGAATTTCGGCGCGGGACCAACGCGCACGGCGTGCAGTCGCTTGACGCTTCCTACCTCGCCGCTGAATTTCGTGGTAGCAATGCTCCAGTCGCGAATGCCGCCTTCCTCGTGCGCCCCTTCGATGCGTAGTTGCATTGGCCACATGGGCCAGGGAGTGAGCGGCGATCGCTCATCTGGTGGCTTGGGCATGATCTCGAACTGGTGTACCGAGACCGGCTTTTGGCGATGACAGGTTCCCAGGCAGTCTGCCCCGGTATCGCCGCCTCCTATGATAATCACTCGCTTGCCGGTAGCCAGAATCTCCGTCTCCGCGTCGACCGTATCCCCTAGACAGCGACGGTTCTGCTGCGGCAGGTACTCCATGGCGAAATGGATTCCCTTCAGTTCACGCCCTGGCACTTTGAGATCGCGCGGCTGTTCAGCGCCACCCGCAAGCACGACCGCATCGCAGTCGCGGCGCAGATCCTCCAGCGAAATATTCTTTCCAACTTCAGCGCCGGTAACAAAACTCACGCCCTCGGCCGACATCTGCTCCAGGCGACGATCGATGATGTGCTTCTCCAGCTTGAACTGCGGAATGCCGTATCGCAGCAAGCCACCGATGCGGTCCGCTTTTTCGTACACCACTACCGCGTGACCGGCGCGGCAGAGCTGCTGCGCCGCTGCCAGGCCCGCTGGTCCAGACCCCACAATCGCGGCCTTCTTCCCGGTCCGAAGCTTTGGCGGCTCGGGCCGGATTAAGCCTTCCAGAAATCCCCGCTCAACAATGTTTTTTTCGTTTTGTTTGATCGTAACCGCCGGCTGATTGATCGCGAGCACGCACGATGCCTCGCATGGGGCTGGACAAATGCGGCCGGTGAATTCCGGAAAATTATTGGTGGCGTGCAGTTGCCGCACCGCGTCTTTCCAGCGGCCGCGGTACACCAGATCGTTCCAATCGGGAATCAGATTGTTGACGGGACACCCCGTCTGACAGAAAGGTACGCCGCAATCCATGCAGCGCGCGCCTTGTTTCCTGAGAGTTTCTTCCGGCAGGTCGAGATAAATTTCGAACCAGTCATTGACGCGCTGGGTAACCGGGCGACGCGGAGCAAGCTCGCGAGAATATTCAAGAAACCCCGTGGTCTTACCCATTCTGCACCTGTACGTGGCGCACATGCTCGGCTTGTGCGACCCGGGCCATCGGCTGACTGGGAACCAGGGCCGGGCGGCTGCGGCTTGCTCCCAGCACTCGCTTGAATTCGTGGGGGAATACTTTAATGAAGCGCGGCAGCAGGTCAGACCAATTCTCCAGAATCGACTTGGCTCGCCGGCTTCCAGTCAGCTCCAGATGCCGCGCGATCAGATTTCTGAGAACCTCCGCATCTTGCGCCTCGGTCACCGATTCCAGATCGACCGAACCGAGATTGCATCGCTCCTCCGCGAAATTACCCCGCTCATCAAAGACGTAAGCGACGCCGCCACTCATGCCCGCCGCGAAATTCCTTCCGCATGATCCCAGCACGAGCACCAGCCCGTTCGTCATGTACTCGCAGCCATGATCGCCGACTCCTTCCACCACCGCAGTCGCTCCCGAGTTGCGAACCGCGAATCGTTCTCCGGCAACTCCGTTGAAAAAAGCCTCTCCACTGGTGGCCCCGTAGAGCACAACATTTCCGATCAGGATATTCTCTTCGGCAGCGAACCGGGACGCACGCGGTGGATACACAACTAAACGTCCGCCGGATAGACCCTTTCCGACATAGTCGTTGGCTTCGCCCTCGAGCGTCAGAGTGACGCCGTTGGCAAGAAAAGCACCCAGGCTTTGTCCGGCTGAGCCCGTCAGATGAACCCGAATCGTATCGTCGGGTAATCCTACAGAGCCATAGGCGCGCGCAATTTCTCCGCTCAGCATCGTACCCACGGTGCGGTGAACGTTGCGCACCGGCAGGCTAATCTCGACCGGAGTAAGCGTGTCGATAGCGACGCGCGCAGCCTGGAGAATTTTGTGATCAAGCGCGTCTTCGAGACCGTGGTCCTGCGCCTGCACGCACCGCCTCGCCACTCGCGAGGGCACCGGGGGGCTGTAGAGAATTGCCGAAAAATCGAGCCCTCGCGCCTTCCAGTGATCGACTGCCGGTTCAACGTCCAGCATGTCAACCCGCCCCACCATCTCGTTGAAGCTGCAAAATCCGAGCTCCGCCATGTGCTGGCGCACTTGTTCGGCAAGAAAGAAAAAGAAATTGATGACGTGCTCGGGCTGGCCCTGGAACTGCTTGCGCAGCACAGGATCCTGCGTGGCAATGCCCACGGAGCAGGTATTGAGATGACACTTACGCATCATCACGCATCCCATGGCAATCAGCGGCGTGGTGGCAAAACCAAACTCTTCGGCTCCGAGCAATGCGGCGATGACCACATCGCGGCCGGTTTGCAGTTTGCCGTCGGTCTGCACGCGAATGCGGCTTCGCAGATCGTTCAGCAGCAGCACCTGCTGCGTCTCCGCCAGGCCCAACTCCCAAGGAATGCCCGCGTGCTTGATGGAACTCAGCGGGGACGCTCCCGTCCCGCCGCTGTCGCCGCTAATCAGAACTACATCGGCGTGCGCCTTGGCCACTCCCGCGGCCACCGTGCCCACACCCGCCTCGGCTACCAGCTTCACCGCGATGCGGGCTTGCGGGTTAACATTTTTCAGGTCGTAAATCAGTTGTGCGAGATCTTCGATCGAGTAAATGTCATGATGCGGCGGCGGCGAAATCAGTCCGACCCCGGGGATTGAATGCCGCAAGCGAGCGATCACTTCGTCCACTTTGTACCCCGGGAGTTGGCCACCCTCGCCAGGTTTCGCGCCCTGCGCCATTTTGATCTGCAATTCGTCTGCGTTGACCAGATAGTTCGCGGTCACACCGAAACGCGCCGAAGCTACCTGCTTTACCGCGCTGCGCCGCAGATCTCCGCTGGCATCCGGCCCGAAGCGCTTTTCATCCTCTCCCCCCTCGCCCGTGTTCGACTTGCCACCAATGCGGTTCATGGCGATGGCCAGCGTCTCATGCGCTTCTTTACTGATGGAGCCAAATGACATTGCTCCGGTGGTAAAGCGCTTCACAATTTCCTTCGCTGGCTCCACTTCGGCAATCGAAACCGGCCTGGCGCTCTGCTTCAGCTTCATCAATCCGCGCAGAGTACACAGGTTGGTGCTCTGCTTGTCGATCAGTTCGGTGTATTCCTGGAATGTCTGGAAGCTTTGCTGCCGCACGGCCTGCTGCAGTTTGCTGATGGTCAGGGGATTCAACAGATGATATTCGCCATCCACCCGCTGGTGGTAGGCGCCGCCGACTGCAAGTTCGGTCTCGAATTCTGTGACCGGACGCAAAGAATGTTCGTGGTTGAGTTGGGCCTCGCGGGCGAGGACGTCAAGGCCTATTCCTTCCAGGCGCGAGGAGGTCCCCGCGAAATAAGATTCGACCAAATCTTTCTTCAGTCCAATTGCCTCGAAGACCTGGGCACCCTGATAGCTTTGCAGTGTCGAAATACCCATTTTGGCGAAGGTCTTCAATAGCCCCTTCTTTACCGACTTCATGAAATTCTTGACCGCAAGCTCACGAGTGATGCCGCCGGCCAGATCGCCACGCCAGGCGAGATTTTCCACCGTCTCCAGGGCCAGATAAGGATTGATTGCACTCGCTCCGTATCCGCTCAACAAGGCGAAATGCATCACTTCGCGCGGTTCGCCAGATTCGGTGATGAGAGCCACTTGAGTTCGCGTCTCTTCCCTGACCAGGAGGTTATGCACCGCGGCCAGTGCCAGCAAGCAAGGGATGGGCGCGTAATCCTTATCCACTCCGCGATCGGAAAGAATCAGCAGACTGTATCCCGCTCGAACCGACAATGACGCTCTCTGGCAAAGTTCATCGAGCGCCCGCTTGAGTCCTGCCTCCCCCTCGCCTGCCCGGAACAGCACAGGCAGCGTGGTGGCCAGCAGATCCCGGGTCGAAACCCGGCGCAGCTTCTCGAGTTCACGATTGCTCAGCAGCGGATGCTCCAGCTTCAGCATGTGACAATTTTCCGGCGCTTCCTCGAGAATATTGCGCTCACTGCCGATGTAGCTGATCAGCGACATCACCATTTCTTCGCGAATGGGATCGATCGGAGGATTGGTGACCTGCGCGAATAACTGTTTGAAGTAATTGAACAGCGGCTGTGGCCGATCCGAGAGGCATGCCAGCGGAGTGTCGGTTCCCATCGAGCCCACGGGTTCTTCGCTATTGGATGCCATGGGCGCCAAAATCATCTTCAAATCTTCATCGGTATAACCGAATGCGCGCTGCCGCCGCAGCAGAGTCTCGGGATCAGGAGGATGCGTCCGTGAAGGCTCGGGCAACTGGTTCATGGTGATCTGGTTGTCCTTGAGCCACTCGGCATAGGGCTGCTGCGAGGCCAGGCGGTGCTTGATCTCTTTGTCCGAGACGATGCGACCCTCGACCGTGTCGACCAGAAACATTTTTCCCGGTTGCAAACGGCCTTTCATCTTTACCTGCTCCGGTGCGACTTTCAGCACGCCGGCTTCGGAGGCCATGATCACAACCTCATCATGCGTTACCACATATCTTCCGGGACGCAGACCATTGCGATCGAGGGTGGCTCCGATGACGCGGCCGTCGGTGAACGCCACCGCCGCCGGGCCGTCCCACGGCTCCATCAGGCAAGCGTGATACTCATAAAACGCCCGCTTATCCGGCTTCATGTGCGGATTTCCTGCCCAAGCTTCTGGAATCAGCATGGCCATCGCGTGCGGCAGGCTGCGCCCGGCCTGGAGCAGCAGCTCGAGTGCATTGTCGAAATTCGCGGAGTCGCTCCCCTCCGGCTCGATGACCGGAAAAAGCTTCTTCAGATCGTCGCCAAACAGTGGCGAAGCCAGCAGCGACTGGCGGGCATGCATCCAGTTCACATTTCCGCGCAGCGTATTGATCTCGCCGTTATGCGCGATGTAACGATAAGGATGCGCGCGCTGCCAGCTGGGAAATGTGTTCGTCGAAAAACGCTGATGTACCAAACAGAGAGCGCTGATCACATCTGGATCGGAAAGCTCGCGGTAGAAGTTCGTGAGCTGGGAGGCCAGCACCAATCCTTTGTAGACGACGGTTCGACAAGAGAGCGAGGGGATGTAAAACGTGCCCGCACTCTCATCGCCAGATTCGCGTATTTCGCCTTCGGCACGCTTACGCACGATGTACAGTTTTCGCTCGAAAGCGTCTTCCTCAAGACCCGGAGGCCGTCCGATAAAAATCTGCTGAATATAGGGCTGCGAGGCTCGCGCGACGCGACCAATTGCCGAAGCGAAGACCGGCATATCTCTCCAGCCCAATACGGACAAACCCTCCTCGCGAACAATTCGCTCCAGAATCCCTTCGCACTGCAACCGGGGGTGCTTCTCCACGGGCAGGAACGTCATGCCGACCCCGTAAGAACCGGGCAGCGGTAACTCGAATCCCACTTGCGCGCATTGGCGGGCGTAGAAGTTGTGCGGAATCTGAATCAGCACACCTGCGCCGTCGCCGGTCTCAGCATCGCAACCACAAGCTCCGCGGTGTGCCAGATTCAGCAGCACTTGAATCCCGTCGCGAATGATGTCGTGGCTCTTCGCGCCGCGGATGCTGGCCACGAACCCGATCCCGCAGGCGTCGTGCTCATGCGCAGGATGGTACAGACCTTGCGCCGGCGGGATGCCATTGATATGGCTTGCACGGGACGTCACGGCTTCTCCTAGGGATGAATTTCGAACCACGAATCGGTTGTTCCTGGACTTGAGCCTGAGGCTGCGGGCGCAGCCCACACTCCACTCCAAGCCCAGTCCGTCGATTCTGTGATAAGCCTTCGCGGTTGACAAGTACAACTCAGAATTTCGATGCGGAGTATGCGAATTTCAAAACCCGCGGGCACAGAAAAGTTGCTGCCGCGAATCGTTCGGATTCACGCCGATAGCGTGCCTGAATACAGCGCCATTCCCACCACGGCGTCCATCCCGAGCGCGTCAAGGGCATCGATTTCTTGCTGAGCTTTGATGCCGCCGGCCACCACCAGCCGCCGCGAAGTTGCCTGCCGGATTGCATTCACGGTCTCCATCGGGATTCCGCCCATCAGCCCCTCCGTATCAATGTGGGTATAGAGAAAAGTTTCGCAGAAGGGTTCGAGTTCGCGAATCATGTCGAACGCCGTCACCGCTGTCTGTTTGCGCCAGCCGTCGATCGCCACCCGGCCGGCTCTGGAATCGAGGGCAAATACCAGCGGCGCCGTGCCCAGTTCGGTCGCAAGTTGCGCGGCGAACCGGGTGTTGATCTTTCCATCTGCGAACAACGTGGAACCGAAGATTACCCTGCATGCGCCCGCCCGTAGAATCGCGCGCGCCGTTTCGAGGCTGCGAATGCCGCCACCAACCTGGCAGTTCAACCGCTCGACAACCTGATTCACGATTGAGAGGTTATTCCCGTTGCCCCGTGCAGCATCCAGATCGATCACCTGCACCATCCGATATCTGGAGAAGCGCTCAATCCAATATTCAAAATTGTCGAACTCCAGCGCTTTCTTCTCGCCTTGCACCAACTGCACAATCTTGCCGCCCATCAGATCGATCGATGGAATCAGCATGGCCACCTCACCGGCACCCGGGCATGGTGCAGTTCGCCTTTCAGCTGAGCGATATTCTCAATGCCGAAATGAAAGATGGACGCTGCCAGGGCCGCGTCAGCATGGCCCCGGTGAAACACTTCAATGAAATCGCGCGCCGATCCTGCTCCGCCCGAGGCGATGACAGGAATCGAAACCGCTTGCGCCACCGCGCTCACCAACTCGCAGTCAAACCCGGACTGGGTTCCATCGCGATCCATCGAAGTCAGCAGGATCTCCCCCGCTCCCCAAGCCGCGGCCTCCCGCGCCCACTGAATGGCGTTGTGACCTGTCGATACACGTCCTCCGGCAACGAACACCTCAAAGGTTTCATCGATCCTTTTTGCATCGATTGCCACCACCACTGCCTGCGATCCAAAACGCCCTGCGATTCTGCCAATCAATGCGGGGTCGCTCACGGCGGCCGAGTTGACCGCGATCTTGTCGGCGCCCGCATCGAAGACCGAGGCGGCGTCCTCGAGGCTACGGATTCCTCCGCCAACCGTAAACGGGACAAATAGCGAGCGCGCTGTGCGGCGAACCGCATCCAGCAGGGTGCGCCGGTTCCCGCTTGTGGCCGTAATATCCAGGAGAACGATTTCGTCCGCGCCCTGGGCCGCGTGAGCCGTAGCGCACGCCGCGGGATCTCCGGCATCGCGCAGGTTCTTGAATCGCACGCCTTTCACAACCCGGCCGCCGTCCATATCCAGGCAGGCGATGATGCGCTTCGTCAACACATCAGACCTCACAGAAGTTCTTCAAGATAGAGAGCCCCACCTCTCCGGATTTTTCCGGATGGAACTGCACTCCAAAAACGTTATCTCGTTCGACCGCGCCTGCAAACCAGAGTCCGTGCTCGCTTGCCCCCGTCGTGGCAGTCACCTGTGGCGCATGGAAAGAATGGGTGTAGTAGACGAATGAGTCCTGCGCGATGCCTCGCAGCAAGCGTGACCCGTGCTGCACCATCAGTGAATTCCAACCGACATGCGGCGACTTTACGGACGACGGAAACTGCCGGCATTTTCCGGGAAAGATTCCTGCTCCCGGAATCTCACTGCACTCTTCACTGCCTTCGAAGCACCATTGCATTCCCAGACAGATTCCGAGAAATGGTCGCTTGGCGGAAACGCCGTTCAGCAGAACTTCGTGCAAGCCAGTTCGGTACAAAGCTCCGAGCGATGAGAAGTGTCCCACCCCGGGCAAGACAACCTTGTCGGCTGCGGCTACGAGTTCAGGCTGGTCCGTTACAACGACTTGAGCGCCGAGATGGTCGAAGGCCTTCTTCACCGAATTGAGGTTGCCGGCGCCGTAGTCCACAATGGCAATCACAAAAGTCCCTTGGTGCTCGGCAGCATGCGGCCCAGGCGACGGTCGCGCGAGCAGGCCACGCGCAGGGCTCTGGCGAAGGCTTTGAAGAGCGCTTCGATCTTGTGGTGGCTGGACCGTCCATATAACACACGGGCATGGACATTCGCGCGTGCGCCCCGGGCAAAGCCTTCGAAGAAATCACACACCAGTTCCGCCTGCAGATCCCCTACTCGCGCTGCACGGACCTTGGTATCGACTACGGCGGCAACCCGTCCCCCGAAATCGACGGCCGCCAGGCCGAGAGTTTCGTCCATGGGCATGAGGAAATAGCCGGCGCGCAGGATGCCGCGGCGATTGCCCAAAGCACGGTCGAATACTTCGCCCAGAGCAATCCCAACATCCTCCACGGTGTGGTGCTGATCGACATCAAGGTCGCCTGTGGCTGCCAGTTTCAGATCGAATCCGCCATGTCGGGCAAAGAGTTCAAGCATATGGTCAAGAAAACGGATTCCAGTGGAAACTTCATACTGCCCACGACCTTCAATGGTGAGCGCAATCCGAATCTCGGTTTCCGCGGTCTTGCGGTCGAGTTTAGCTTTCCTCACGCCCTGACCTCACTCGACAGCCCGAGTTTCCCGACTACATCGCGCAGCGCCCCGATCAGAATCCGCGTGGGTTCGTACGACCCCAGGGTGAGCCGCACGCAACCTTCGCATCCCGGATCAGCGTTTCGGTCGCGCACGAGAATTCCTCGAGTGCGCAAAGCTTGAAGGAATTCTGCGTGCGCGGGCCCGACGCGGACCAGCACAAAGTTGGCGCGGCTAGGCCAGCAGTGCAGGCCAAGGGCTCTAAGCTCCTGCTCTAAAAGGTCGCGGCCCTGCTGCACTTCCGTGACATAGCGTTCGACGTATGGCTGATCCGCAAGAGCCTCGGGCAACACCGCCAACGCCACTGCATTCACGTTATAGGGCGAAGCAACCCGACGCACCATCGCCATCTGTCTCGCGTCTCCGGTGAGAACGCCGATTCGCAGACCAGCCAAACCGTAAGCCTTCGAAAAAGTTCGCGCTACGAAAAGATTAGGCGGCCACCCGGCATGCTTGAGGAGCGTCTCGCCGTGAAATTCGAAATAGGCTTCATCCACCAGGACCGCCGCCTGCGGCGCCGCTCGGGCGATCTGAAGCAGACTCTCGCACGCCACCGCCGTTCCCGTGGGATTGTTAGGATTTGCCACTGCGATCAGCCGGGTGCGGGAGCTGATTCGCGAAAGCACTGTTTCCAAAGGAAAGGAAAAGTTATCGCCGGAAGGTATCTGAACCAGACTCGCACCTTCCGCCTGCGCGAAGATCGCATACATCGCAAAAGTGGGCACGACAATCATCGCCTCGTCGCCGGGCTCGAGATAAGTCGAGCACAGCAAATGAATTGCCTCATCCATCCCGTTGGTGAGCAGAACCTGAGCCGCATCGAGTTCAAAAAAATCGGCCACTTGACCTTCCACCGGCTCGCGCTCTGGATAACGTGCCAGGGCTTCCGCATCCAGCGTGTGCAGCCGTGCCAACACCCGCGGCGAACATCCGATTGTGCTCTCGTTGAAATCAAGCCGCAGTCCCGCCCGGCCGGCCAACGGCGGCCGATAAGCATGCATAGTCTTTACCGCGGCGCGGGCCTCAAGCATCACCGGCACCTCACCCGCAACGATTCGGCGTGCGCGCGCAAGCCTTCGGTTTCCGCCAGCACAATGGCCGGCAAAGCGATGGCTCGAATCCCTTCGCGGGATACTTTCTGGCAAGCAATAATGCGGACATAATCCAGCACGCTCAAGCCACCGCGCAAGCGCGCCATTGCTCCGGTAGGCAATACGTGATTCGGGCCAGAGATGTAATCCCCTGCGGACTGCGGGGTAAACTCATCCAGAAAAACTGAACCGGCATTTTTAACCGCCGGTTCCAGCGCCGCCGGCAAGGTTAGATGCTCGGGCGCAATGCGATTTGCGATCTCGACCGCTTCTTCGAGAGAAGCAACCACAAGAATGGCTCCGTTGCGCGAAAGCGACTGAGCCGCGATGGGATTTGTACGCACACTTCCCTGTACTTCTGTTTGCACCGCTGTCGCTAGTTCACGCGAATTCGTAACCAGGATCGAGAGCGCGTCGGGATCATGCTCGGCCTGCGCGACCAAGTCACTGGCAATGAAAACCGGATCACCCTCCGCACTTACGATGACCGCTTCAGTAGGGCCGGCCAGGAACTCAATGGCACAATCGAACCCAACCAACTTCTTGGCCGCGGTCACGTACCGGTTTCCGGGACCCACGATCTTGCTGACGCGCGGAACGCTTTCGGTTCCATAGGCGAGGGCAGCGACCGCCTGCGCTCCTCCAACCCTGTAGAATTCGCGCACGCCTAGAAAAGCGGCGGCGGCTAACGTGGCTTGCGCAGGTCGCGGTGAAACTACCCGAATCTCTGGCACGCCCGCAACCTGCGCCGGAATTACCGTCATCAGCAATGTCGAGGGCAAGGGATAGCGTCCGCCGGGAACATAGCAGCCCACCGATTGCAGCGGACGAACCAACTGTCCCACACAAACGCCGGGCCGAATTTCGCGGCGCCACTCCTTCGGTTTCTGCCATTCGCAGTAACGGCGAATGTTGCCGGCGGCCTGAGTGATGGCGTCCTGCAGTTCCGGAGAACTATTCTGCCAAGCTTCATCGAGATCAGCCTCCGGCACCCGCACAGCTTCGTCCCCACCCAAATTGTCCCAGCGCACGGCGTACCGTCGTAATGCTCGATCACCGTTGCGCCGAACGTTGTTCACGATGCGCCGCACCGCAGGTGAAACCTCGTCCAGGTCGGTTGCGCCGCGCCGTTCCAGCCGGCGTACGAATCGCTCCTTCTTGAGCCCGTCAAAAATTCGCATGCGCATCACATCACCACCTTGTTCAGCGGATACTCGACGATTCCCTGGGCGTTCGCTTGCTTCAGTTTTGGAATCAGAGACCAGGCTGCGTTCTCTTCGATCACCGTGTTGACTGCCACCCATTCGTTATCGGCGAGCGGTGCGACGGTCGGATTCTGCAATGCGGGTAGCAGGCTGAGGACTGCGGCCAAATCTGGTCTGCGCACGTTGAGCATCAGGCCCACCCTGCCCAGCGCGGCGATCGCCCCGCGGAGCATTACTGCCAGGTTCTCGATCTTGAGCCGCCGCTCGGGATCAGCCCAGGCTGCATGGTTCGCGACCAGTTGGGTATTGGATTCCAGCACCGTTTCGATGATTCTCAAATGGTTGGCGCGCAGCGAACTCCCGGTTTCCGTGACTTCGACGATGGCGTCGGCCAACAATGGCGGCTTTACTTCCGTCGCGCCCCAGGAGAACTCAACCTTGACGGGCACGTTTCGGCTGGCAAAGTAGGTGCGGGTGAAATTTACTAATTCCGTTGCCACGATCCGGTCCTTGAGGTCTTCGGGCTTTTCGAAGAAAGAATCCTCCGGCACTGCCAGCACCCACTTAACTTTGCCCATGCTCTGTTTCGCGTAGATCAGATCGGTCACCCGAACTACGTCCAGCCCACTCTCCAGCACCCAGTCGAGGCCGGTAAGGCCGGCATCCAGCGCCCCATGCTCGACGTAGCGCGCCATTTCCTGCGCACGGATGAGCAGACATTCAATCTCCGGATCATCGGTTGCGGCAAAATAGGAGCGCGCACTGGTGTAGACGCGCAGACCGGCGCGAGTGAACAAGCTGAGTGTGGCTTCCTGCAAACTTCCCTTGGGAATGCCCAAACGAAGCTTCATCGCTGCGCCCCCGCTTCCTCCGCCAGAGTTGGCACGCCCAGAGAGAGTTCCTGGGTGAAACAGGATCTCGATCCGGTATGGCAAACCTTGCCTTCACCCAACACGCGCACGCGCAGCAGCACCGTGTCGCGGTCGCAGTCCGTCCATGCTGCGACCACCTCCAGCCGATTACCGGAGGTTTCACCTTTCGTCCACAGGCTCTGTCTAGTGCGGCTGTAAAAAGTGACGAAGCCCGTCCGAAGAGTCGTCTCTAACGCCTCGCGGTTCATGAAGCCAACCATAAGCAACTCCGCGGTGGACACGTCCTGAATTACCGCGGGAGCCAAGCCTTGCATTTTGTCAAAGTCGATTTCCACTCGAAGCCTCTTCCTCACTCCCGGCGCGCGAACGCTGGCAACGGAAATAAAAAGCCCGCTGCGCAGTTCGCGTCAGCGGGCTTGGATTTCCTATGAGTGCTTTTAGGTCATCATCCAAAGTGCTCCGCTAACCCGCTCATCGCATGGTGATGGTGGTGCCGATGGTGGTGGAGCGAAGCCATTACCAACTGATATTAGGCGATCAATGCCGACGCGTCAATTGCTTTTCGCACGGTCGCGGCAGTGAGTCAGATCAGTGGAGGCCGATCGATTCGGCACCATCCTGCCCTGCATCCGGGCATAACACCCGCAACTTCTCATGCAGAAATAACTTAGACCCTTTGCCAAGGATCGCTCTCGGGAACGGCAGAATCGCAGACTTCGATCTGCTCCATCACTTCTTTAGCTCGTTCCTCATTACTGTTTGCGCGAGTTCCCGCCACGAGTTTTGTCAAAATCGCTCACTGTTCGAGTTTCATGGTCGCCTCTTATAATCGAAGACCATGTCGGGTTCCGATTACTCTCGAATGCTGGAAATAGCGATCGCCGAGGCCCGCACAGGCTTGGTCGAGGGCGGCATTCCGATCGGTGCAGCGATTTTTGACCAAAGCGGCAAACTCCTTGGCGCCGGGCACAACCGCCGTGTGCAAAACGGAGATCCTGCACTGCACGCCGAGACAGACGCATTCCGCAACGCAGGACGTCAGCGCAGCTATCGCAAGCTCATCATGGTCACAACCCTGGCACCCTGCTGGTATTGCAGTGGTCTGGTGCGGCAGTTTGGTTTCGGCATGGTAGTCGTCGGAGAGAGCCGCAATTTTCAGGGCGGTGTCGAGTGGCTGGGTTCGCTGGGCGTAAGAATCATCGACCTGGATTCGGAGGAGTGCGCTTCGATGCTGGCCGAATACATTCGCTTAAACCCCGAGATCTGGAACGAAGACATCGGCAGAGAGTGACTGCCACCCACGAATTCAGCTGTAATATTAGTTTGACAGGGTTTTCGTCTGCTGCAACAAGTCACTGCCTCGGCTGGTAGAGGATCGCACTCCATGAAGCTGGATAAAAAGCTATTGCAGAGCCTTCCTAAAGTCTTATTGCATGAGCATTTGGATGGCGTGCTCCGCCCACAAACCGTCATCGACTTGGCAAGAGATTCAGGATACGCGAAGCTCCCAACCGTTGATCCCCATGCCCTGGCTGAATGGTTCTTTCGCGGGGCAAATCAGGGCAGCCTGGCCAAATACCTCGAAGGTTTTGCCCACACCATTGCCGTAATGCAGACCGAGGAAGCCCTGCAGCGCGTCGCCTACGAGCAAGCCGAAGATCTGAGTCGGGATGGGATTATTTATTTTGAGACTCGCTTTGCACCAATCTTTCATACTCAAAAGGGGTTAACCCATCAGCAGATTGTTTCGGCGGTGCTCAAAGGCATGGAACGAGGAAGAAAAGATTTCGGCATCTCTTCCGGTTTGATTATTTGCGCGATGCGCAACATGAACACCTCTCTCGAAATGGCCGAACTGGCAGTCGATTTCCGCGCACGCGGCGTTGTGGGCTTCGATCTTGCGGGCGAAGAAGGTGGGTATCCTCCGAAGAAGCACGTCGATGCCTTTCACTACATCCAGCGCGAGAACTTCAATATTACGGTTCATGCGGGCGAAGGTTATGGAAAAGAATCGATATGGCAAGCTATTCAATATTGTGGCGCGCATCGCATTGGGCACGGCACGCGGCTGATCGATGACATAGCGGTGGTGGATGGCAAGGCGGTGAATCTGGGCGATCTGGCGCAGTACGTTCTCGACAAACGCATTCCCTTGGAGATTTGCCTGCTGAGTAATGTTCACACCGGGGCCACGCCCACCTTGGCAGAGCATCCATTCAAGATTCTTTATCAGGAAAAATTCCGCGTCACTCTGAACACGGACAACCGGTTGATGAGCAGCACCACGATGAGCAAAGAATTCCAGGCCGCCGCCGACACATTTGGCTTGTCGCTGGCGGATTTTGAGAAGATCACCATCAATGCAATGAAGAGCGCTTTTCTGCCGTACAAAGAGCGCATCAATTTCATCTATTCGGCCATCAAACCCGGCTACGCAAAGGTCCGGGAATCGATGCAGACAAGCTGATTTCTTTTAGGTGTGATCATAGCGAGTTCGACGAACTCATCTGGAAAAAGCGGCCAGAGTCTCGGCAAGTATTACCGTTCCTCGAACGATGTCGTCAGGATGCGCGTACTCGTCTGGCCGGTGGCTGTATCCGTGCAGGCAGGGGATAAACAACATCCCAATCTTGGCAATGCGCGCCATAAACAGCGAGTCATGGTACGCACGGCTAACCATGGGAAGGAAGTTCAGTTGGTGCAGGTGGCAGGATTCTGAAAGCGCCGCGATGATTTCGGGATCGCAGTCCGCCGGTGCGTCGGCGTTTAACAACTCGGTGTGAATCGAAACTTTCCGTTTGGATGAAACCCGCTTGGTCGTAGCCTCGAGGGTGCGCACCACCTCGTCGCGCCGCTGCAAATCAGTGTCGCGGATGTCCACACTAAGGCCGACCCGGCTGGGAATACTGTTAACCGCGCCGGGAAATACGTCGCAGATACCCACGGTTGCAACTGTATCAACCGCTCCGCTGCCGCGGGCTGCGCTTTCAATCTCTAAAATCAGTTCGGCAGCTGCGCAGAGAGCATCCTGGCGATCAGGCATTAAAACGCCGCCGGCGTGCCCCCCCGTCCCCTCGATCAAAACGCGAAAACTCGCCGGGGCCGCAATCTTTGTGACGATGCCCAGCGGGACCTGCTGCCGCTCCAGCAGCGGTCCCTGTTCAATGTGCAACTCGATGAATGCCTTGTAGTAGCCGCTGGGCAACTTCACTTCTCCAAGGTCGCCCGGAAAGCCAGCCCGGCGCCGAACTTCGTCGAGTGTGCCTCGGTCGCCATCCGTTAGCTTTCTGGCTGCATCCGGAGATAGCGTACCGGACAGCAGCCTGCTGCCGAGGCAACCAATTCCAAAGCGCGTCGGTTCTTCAGAAGTGAAAATAAGCAATTCAATCGAATGCCTCGGACGAAATCCGCTCCGCCGCAACGCACGGATCGCTTCCAAGCCCCCCAGCACTCCCACCACGCCATCATATTTTCCTGCGTTTGGAATGGCATCGATATGCGAGCCGGTTCCGACAGCCGCCACGGAGGGATCAGAGCCATTCCAGCGCGCGAACGTATTTCCGACGGCATCTTGTCGCACCGTCAGTCCGGCTTCGTCGCAACGTGCTTTCATCCAAGCTCGAGCTTTGAGGTCGGCCGGCGTGAAAACAATTCGCGTCACCGCCGGCGCTTCCGCTTCCGAGAATGCAGCCAGGATGTCAATTTCGGACAGCAATCGATCCCGGTCGACTGTGAGACTCATCGCTCCAGGCCCGCCAAGGGATGCCGGTTCCAGTTTTTATAAATGAGATATTTTGCCGGCACTTTGCCGATCGCTCCAAACCACTGCGGACACCAGGGGCCCATCCAGATGAAGTCTCCCGCCGTCACGGGATACCAGGAATCGCCCAGCCGGTAGATTCCACCGCCTTCGAGCATAATGAGACCGTGTTCCATGACGTGCATCTCAACCATGCTAAGCGAGGCTCCCGGCTGATACACCATCGTGTTCACTGCGAAATCGAAATTCATTTCATCGGGAAGAAGGCATTTGACCTGCAGGCTGGGATCGTCTCCGAGGGGGTGCGAAGAGACCGCGTCTTCGTGGGAAATAATCAAATCCGGCGGCCGGACCGAATCAAGAGCCTGATAGGGCTTCTCGACGACGGCAACGCGGCTCGCCTTCGCAGCCGTCACTCGATGATGCGATCCTTCGGGGAGATAGGCGTAGCCGCGCGCACCGAGTTCGGTCGATTTGCCGGCAGTTTCTAACCTCACGCCGCCTTCGACCACAAAAATGAAACGCTGCGCGGGCGCCGAGCCCAACTCTCCTCCTGCCTCAAATTCCGCAGTGTATTCCGTGAACTTGGCTCCCAGCGCGGGGCTGACATGCACAATTGCGGAACACGCCTTCATTCCAGGTAGAGTGGTGCGCACAAAAGTGTCTGCAGTCAGCAATAAATGATTCGGTTGCTGGGAGCTTCGTGTGCGGCCAAGATTATGCACGGTTCATCCTTGTATGGAATTCTGGCGATGAGGCCAGTTGATGGAGAAGATGCAATCCGCATTCGATTGCTTTCTCGACATCCTCGACGACGACCGACTCCGCGGGATCGTGGCTTATCCCGCCGGGAGTGCGCAGAAAAATCATGGCAGCAGGAACTCTTTCCGCCAGGATCATAGCGTCGTGACCGGCGCCGCTCACCATGCGATGGGGCCTGCATCCTGCCTTGCGGATTGCCTGCTCTATCTCCGCAGTGAGAAACGGATCCATCACGACGGCAGCCTGGCTCGACAGAACATTCTCACGAACCGATAATCCCCGACGCGCCGTAATCTCCTTACTTTGGAAAATGAGATCCGCGACGGCGCGAGTTCGAACGTCATCGAAACAATGGCGGACATCGAGCGTCAGCCGGACCTCTTCTGCGATCACGTTCGCCGCTCCCGGTTTGGCTTCGAACTTGCCGACAGTCGCGACCAAGCCAGGAACTTCCCCAGCCACATGTTCTACCCTGCCGATCCACTCCGCGGCACCGGCAATGGCGTCGCGGCGAAGGTGCATGGGGGTTGTACCCGCGTGATTGGCGCGACCATGAAATGTAAACTCAAGTCGGCTCTGGCCGGCAATCGCCTCCACCGCGGCCAGTGACTGATTCAGTTTCTCGAGAACCGGCCCCTGCTCGATATGAAACTCAAGATAGGCCAGCGTGTCGTTCTCAAGTTCGGCCTGAGGCATCTCGCGGGGATTCAGTCCGAAATTTTCGATGGCCTTTCTCAGCGAAATTCCTTGGGCATCGCGAAGCTCCAAAACTTTCTGATCCAGCCTTCCGACCAGCGCACGGCTGCCGATAAAGGGAGTGCCGAAGCGCACTCCTTCTTCTTCGGAAAAGCCAACCACCTCAATGCCGAAAGGAAGCCGCCGTCCTTGCAAGCCTTCGAGCAAGGTGATGGCAAGCACAGCGCCGAGGATGCCATCGTAGGCCCCGGCATTTGGAACCGTATCGAGATGCGAACCGATCACAAGGCGCGGTGCTTTCGGCTCGGCGGCCGGGTAAAATCCGCGAAGATTTCCGGCGGCATCGACGCGCACATGAGCACCCAGCGGTTCCATCCAGCGGGCAATCTCCTCATGACAATCACGCATGGGCGGCGACAGGAACGTGCGCCGCGTAGTGCCGGGATCTTCCGTAAACGAAGCTATCTTGAGGCACCTTGCGATGACTTCGTGGGCGCGCTTTGTGGTCGCGATGGTTGCCACAGATTTCTATTCCCGGACGAACCTCTTGCAGTCCTACGCTTGGCGAATAATCTTCGCCGCTACCCATCCTATGACAACCGTGCCGACCAGAACCTCCCAGGCGTAGGCGTTCCCATAAGTAGCGACCGGAAAATGATTGCTGATCATCAGAAAGACAACCGGGACCGCCATGAACGTATTGTGTTTGGAGCGCAGCTTGGCTTGGGCGCCGAGAGTGGGATCCAATTTTTCCCCGGCCGCCGACGCCGCAATCATTTTGCGCTGGGAAGGAAGAATTCGAAACCAGACGTTTGCGGTCATGATCGTTCCGAACACCGCTCCGACATGAATGTAGGCCGCTCGGCCGCTAAAGACATGCATCAATCCCCAGACAAGTACTGCAATCGCGAGAAGAGAGAATCCGGCAAATACCGCCTCCGATCTCCCTAGAGAGGATCGCACCGCCAGATCGTAAACGATCCAACCGCCAATCATCACGGCGAGGCCGATGGCAATGCCGCTCCCTTGGGAGATGGCGGCAACATCGGGATCAACCAGCCCGGAGCTGGAATAATAAACCAGGAACATCAGCACAATTCCACTCAGCCAGGTCATCAGTGCTTCCCAGCGAAACCAGTGAACTTGCCCGGGCGCGACCTCCAGGGATTTCCGTCGGTCGACGGTGTAGAAGCCGCCGCTGTGAACCATCCAAATCGACGGAGATTTCCCTTCGGCGTCGTTGTGCTTCGCGAGCCTGCTAAATTGTCCGTCGAGCCAAGTGAAATAATAAGTTTGGCCCACCCACAGGATGGCAGCGAAAACATGGAACCAGCGCACCAGAAGGTGCAGCCATTCGCGGATTGACGAGGTCACTTTCTAACTCCATCGCGGGAAAACATTAGGTCAGCTTCCCCGGTAAGTTGTATATCCGTTTGGCCCGAGGAGCAGCGCAATGTGAAAATGCGATTCGCCATCCTGTGCCTGGAAAGTGACTTCCACCACTGGATACAGAGCATCCACCTTCTGCAGTGCGAAATAACTCCCGGTGTCAAAAATCAAACGATAGACTCCGGCGGACACATCCTCGCGTTCCTCGAGCAACTGGGCACAGCGGCCATCCTGATCGGTTCGCGTCGAGTGCAACACTCGCCAGCCTGCGGGCGGGTGCTGTTTCTCCAATCGCACGGCAACGTCCCGGGCAGGTTTGCCATGAACGATGTCGAGAATGTGGGTCGAGATGCGTCTCATTCTTGAAGCCACTTTTTCAGCCGGATCTGCGTAATCTGGCTCTGCTGCTCCGCGGCTTCGTGAAGTTCGCCCTCCGCGTCATTGCCGAGGCGACGGCGAACTATCTCGAGAATCTCTTGGGCAGACTTCCCCGTAGCGCACACGATGAAGATGCGATTGAAGCGCCGCTCATATTCCCGGTTCGCGTC
This sequence comes from Candidatus Acidiferrales bacterium, assembly GCA_035603035.1. Classification (GTDB taxonomy): domain Bacteria; phylum Acidobacteriota; class Terriglobia; order Terriglobales; family Acidobacteriaceae; genus Sulfotelmatobacter. The sequence continues at coordinate 22,919 of DATNLE010000045.1, forward strand.
GGCCAGGGCGATCTTTGCCGCGGTCTCGGCCTGCGCTATTTTGCCTTGCTCCTCGGTCGACCATTCTACAGACTGCTGCCTCGAAGGTAAGACTTGCGGAGACTGCGCCGAGGACGATCTCGACTCCCCAATCCGGGGATGACTCTGGAACGCTTCCAGCCAGTCTGCGGGCGTCAGATTCCGCCAGGTTTCCTCCGACGCAGCCAGCAAGGCAGCGTCGTCCGCAATCGGTCTCTTGGCCGCCATTCCGTCAGCCCAGGCTACAGACCCGCAACAGGGCAAAATGTTTCGCGCGGCGTCAACGGTCGAGAGACGATTCCATCGCGCCAGGACAGTGTCCACTGGCACATCGCTTGGCTGCGCTCGCCGCGAGCTCAGCAGCTGCAAGAATTCAGCTACAAGATTGGCCGCCACTGCCGCGCGATACCTTGCAGTCGATCGAATATCGTCAATCGGCCGGATCTCGGCAACCACGGCGCCTCTGGCTAGAACTAGAAGCTCGGAATCAATAGCCTTCCCTTTAACGCCTTGCTCAGTCTCCCTCAGACGGAGCGGCACTGGCGCCACGCTTCCGAGCGCGATGCGGATATCCAGAACTACACCGTCAGCTAGACGGCCGAGAGCTGCGATACAGACTTTGGAGATCGCCTGCGAGTGACGAGCCCCGACCTTACGGGCATGACTGAAATATCCAGCGAACCGCCGCGGCAAGCATATGGCTTGAATGAGTTCATCGGCCGCCAGCAATGTTTTCTTGTAGCCAGTGTGAAAACCTGCATAGGGCAGTCGCCGCTCACCCCGGACCGATACCAGAATCAGTTCGGCATCGTAAACCAGCAGCGCGGGCAGGGAGTCGGCGGCCGGCGATGCGTTAACGATGTTTCCGCCAATCGTCCCTCGATTCTGGTTCGCAATTCCGCCGGTCCAACCTGAGGCGCTATACAAGAGGGGGAACTCGCGCCTGACAATCTCATTGCCGCGAAGGTCAGAATAGGTACACCCTGCGCCGATCCGAATTTCCTTCGCTGTGGCCTCAATCTGACGCAATTCGGAAAGATTCCAAATGCTGACCAGCTTTCGCGCCGCAAGTTTCCCTGCCGCGTACTGGACCATCACATCGGTACCTCCGGCGATTGGAAGCCATACCCCGGGTTCATTTGCCAACAGTGAAATAATTGCGTTCAAACTGCCGGGCGCAACCATTTCGTAATCCGATGGATGCGATCTCATGCGGTCGCCCTACGTCGCGCTGCCTCCGCTACCGCTTCAATAATCTGCGTGTAGCCGGTGCAGCGGCAGAGATTTCCCGAAAGGCCTTCCCGGATTTCTTCCCATGTGGGTTCAGGGTTTCGGTTCAGCAAATGCACGCCGGCGAGAATCATTCCGGGCGTACAGATGCCGCACTGCGCGCCGCCACACTGTAGGAAGGCCTGCTGCAGGATGTGCAGCGTATCCCCTGCCGCGATTCCCTCGATGGTAATAATGTTTGAGCCCTCAGCCTGAAGAACAGGCACGAGACAGCTGTTCACGAGCATGCCGTCAATCAGCACCGAGCATGAACCACACTCGCCTTCTCCGCAGCCTTCTTTCGCGCCCGTCAGCTGGAGTCGCTCTCGCAACACGTCGAGCAGTCGCTCCATGGGGTGAGCCTGCACGGTCTTCGTCCCGCCATTGATCGTGAACGAGATCTGGGCTTTGGCACGGATGGCGCGAGAATCGGTCATCGGATCCTGCCTGCCAAACCAAGCGCGCTCTGGTGCGACGATGCGGCCAGCCCTTCTTTCTCCCGCCCATCCTCCAGCCCATCCATGATGTCTTCCGGTAGCAAAGGAATGAAATCGAAATGAATTCCGAGCGCGTCTGCCACCGCATTGACAATCGCCGGGGCCGGACCATCCATCGGAAGTTCGCCGATGCCCTTTGCGCCGTATGCACCATAGACATTGCCCAATTCTTCGAAGAACACGCGAATGGGCGGCAGGTCGGTTGCGGTCGGCATAATGTAGTTTGTCATCTGGCCGTTTTGCATGCGTCCGTTTTGCCAGACCACTTTTTCGTAAAGGCTGAATCCGATTCCCTGGGCAACGCCGCCGATGATCTGGCCTCTTGCCAGAAGCGGGTGCAGAACCTTGCCAACTTCCTGGAGGGCAACGAAGTCATCCACGGATACGCCGCAGGTTGTCAGATCCACGGTTACTTCCGCGATGTAAACCGCCCAGGCAAAGGCCGCATAGGCTTCGCCGCGATACTTCTGATCGTCCCAGAAAATATCGGCAGGTGCCTCATAGCGGGACCATGAGCGCAATTGGCCATGCGTCGCGACATATTCTTGGCAGGCTGCGCGAAACTCTTCCGCGTTATAAGCATCGCCAAGCAGGTTGGAAGATATCAATGTTTGTTTAACTCCCAAAGCCGCAGACTGCACCAGCTTGCCAACCACCATCACCGTGCGTGAAGCGACAGTTGGGCCGCTGTTGGGCACTTCGAGAGTATCCGGCTGGGCCATGCTGACATTTTCATAGGGCAGAGCCAGAGCTTCAGCCGCAATCTGGCTGAGGACAGTTTTTGTTCCTTGACCAAACTCCGTGCTCGATACCAGCACGCGCACGCCGCCATCTGCACACCCTTCTACTCCGACTACAGAACTTAGATAACGCTCGCCCGAACCGGTGAATCCGGCACCATGCAAAAACGCGGCAATGCCCATGCCCTTCCTGATTGTGCCGCCCTGATTCTCTTTTGCGAATTTCTCTTTCTTGCCTTGATAATCCGAAACTTCGAGCGCTCGGGCCAGCAACCTCTCGAGATTAATTTGTTCGCGCACAACCTGCTCCGTGGTAGTGGCCTGCCCGGGCTGGAGGAAATTCCTGCGGCGAATCTCAATCGGAGAAACCCCCAGCTGTTTCGCGATGCGATCCATGTGCCGCTCCATCGCGAACAAGCTCTGCGGCGCTCCAAAACCACGAAACGCTCCATGCGGTGGGGCGTTGGTCGCAACCGCCTTCGCACGAATACGAACATTCGGCCAGAAGTAAGGTCCACCAGCATGAATTGCTCCGCGGGATAGGACTACGGAGGACAGCGTTGCGTATGCTCCCCCATCAATCGTGAACTCGATCTCGCCGCCCAAAAGCTTGCCTTGCTTGCTGACGGCCGTCCGATGGTGCGTACGCGAAGGATGACGCTTGGTCGTCGCCGCCATGTCCTCCATCCGGTCATAAATAATTTTGACGGGTTTCCCGGACTTCATCGCGAGCAGCGCAGCATGGGCCGCGATCATCGAGGGATATTCCTCCTTCCCACCGAAGGCGCCTCCGGTCTCCATCTGCACTACGCGGACTTTCTCCGCAGGCAAAGCGCAAAGCGCCATCAACGCTTTGTGAATGTAATAAGGGCACTGCAGAGAACCCCATACCGTGATTCCGTGCGCAGCATCAAAGGCGGCGATCATCCCGTTATTTTCGATGTAAAGCTGTTCCTGCGCGCCAGTCGTATACTCGCCTTCCACGATGTAGTCCGCATCCTCCCAGATAGCATCGACTTCGCCCTTCTCGATCAAGTAGGTTTTAAAGATATTGTCCTCGCCCCAAATGATTTCCGAGCGGCGCTCGCTTTCTTCTATCGTAAAAATGGCCGGCAAGGGCTCGTATTCGATCGAGATCGCCGCCACCGCCTGCGGGAGAAGGTGGCGGTCGGGATGAGCCAACAAGAGCACGGGTTCCTCAGGATGGCTCACCACTTCATTTGCCAGACAAGGCTGATCGTCGCTGATCAATGAAATACAATTCTTCCCCGGAATATCTTTCGCAGCAACGATTACGAACTCATCCCAATTGATTTGAGGACTAAACGTGATCCGCCTGATCCGCCCGCGAGGGATCTGACTGCGCACGGTTGCTCCAAAGAGCATGTCGGGCAGAACCATATCATCGACGTATGCGGACGTTCCGGTAACTTTGTCGCGCCCCTCTTTGCGAGGTACGGACTTGCCGACGATGCTGTCGCTTCTCATCAGTTCGTTTCTCGTCACCCAACTGGACGGTCTGCACCCGCGGATGGGATAGTGTAAGCCAGAGCGGGTCCCGACGTCGCGGGAGGTGCGAAGCAAAAGTGAAAGACTCTTATAAAGTCGACGGATTAATGATTGCCGGATTCCCGTCCTCCAGGTTTTCCGAGAAACGATCCTTCAGCATAGATCAGATTTCCACGCAGATAAGTAGCCTTCACCATGCCGCGCAGGGTCTCCCCCAGGTACGGAGAGACCGGATGCCGGTAATGCAATCTTTCTTTGCTGACAATGAATTCGCGGTCGGAATCGAATATGACAAAATCCGCGTCGTATCCGGCGGCGATTCGGCCCTTCCGTCTTTCGCAACCGGCCAAACGAGCCGGGGCCGCCGCCATCCAGCCGGCCAGGTCGAGCAACGTGAAGCCTCGCCTGCTGGCTTCAGTCCACATCAGCGGCAGCGCTATTGACAAGCTTGCGATGCCACCCCAAGCGGTTCGGAAATTTCCCTCGGTGAGCCGCTTCATGGATGGAAGGCACGGAGAGTGGTCGGTCACTACCATATCGATGGTGCCGTCTCTAAGCCCCTGCCACAATCGTTCGCAATTCTCACGGCTGCGGATGGGCGGCGCACACTTGCCCAGGGTTGCGCCGTTGGCAATCGTTTCAGCGGCCAGATGCAAATAGTGCGGGCAGGTCTCCACGCTTACGGCAAGTCCTTCGGAGCGCGCAGCGCGCAACTCCTCCAGGGCAAGGCTGGTCGACAGATGGACGATGTGCAAACGAAAACCGTATTCGCGGCACAGGGATAACATCATCCGGATAGCAGACCGTTCCGCATCGTCTGGCCGCGATTGGAGATAGGTCGAATAACAATTCCAGTCGGCATCAGCAAGAGCGCCCGTCGCCGCATCGATCGGTCCGGGAAGTTCCGCGTGCACCAACAGCGGCAGCCCAGTGCGAGCAATGTGGGGCAGGCTCGCGCGCAGCTGTTGCTCTGTAACCATAGTGAAACCGTCGATGCCCGGATTGACCAGGAAGCATTTAAACCCGGGTACTCCAGCCGCAGCGAGAGCTGCAATGTCGTTTTGATTGTCGTGAACCACCCCGCCCCAAGCTGCCCAATCGACGTGGCATTTGGCCCGCGCCGCCGCACGCTTGGCCGCAAGCGCTCCGACATTCGTCGTCGCAGGAAGGCAGTTCAGGGGCATATCGACCAGCATGGTGCAGCCTCCCGCCGCTGCGGCTCGCGTTGCGGTTTCGAAGCCCTCCCACTCGGCGCGACCGGGATCGTTGATATGTACGTGGGAATCAACCAGCCCTGGAAGAATCGCCGCATTGCCGACGTCATGGATTTCGTAACCGGCAGCCGGTAGTTGATCGAGGGAAACGACTGCCTGGATGCGCTCTTCTTCGACGAGGATGGCCCCCGGACGGATCCCTTCGGGAGTGACCACTTGACGGGAAAGGAAAGCCTGCAGACTCAAGATGTCGGCTCCAGTGAATTCGCCCTAGCGGAAATGTATGCCAAGGCGCTCCGCTTTCCGATTCGTTCGCAAACCGAAAAGCATTTTACGAAATTCTAAGCCGCAGCATATACTCGCTTCTCAGCGAAGCGGCTGCGAAGAAGTCCATGTCGACTGAGTAGGGGTTCGCGGGTTGCTCACGCCGGCAGACCCTAAACGATTGCGCATAGATAGAGCGTACACATGGACAATCCTTTCATGGCTCGCGCCATTCAGCTCTCCCTGGAGAACGTTCTCTCCGGACACGGCGGTCCCTTCGGTGCGGTCGTGGTGAAGGACGGCACGATTATCGCGGAGGGAGCAAACCAAGTCACTTCCACGAACGATCCTACCGCACACGCGGAAGTTGTCGCCATACGCGAGGCATGCACGGTACTCGGCGTCTTCGATCTCGAAGGTTGCGAGATTTACACTTCCTGTGAGCCCTGTCCCATGTGTCTGGGGGCAATCTATTGGGCTCGCCTCTCCCGGGTTTATTTTGGCAATGCTGATGCAGACGCGTCCAAGATCGGATTCGACGATTCGCTGATCTATCACGAAATCGCACAACCGCATTCGCAGCGCAAGATTCCGATGATTCAGATGATGCGCCAAGAAGCGTTATCGGCGTTTCGCGCGTGGGAAAACAAACCCAACAAAATTACCTATTAAGTCTGTCCGAGCACCCGTCAATGCCACGTCAGGGGGGACTGTTGATCGATCGCTATTTCAAACTAACCGAAAACCAGACCTCAGTGAAGCGGGAGATGCTAGGTGGCCTAACGACTTTCGTGACCATGGCTTACATCATTGTGGTGAATCCGCAAATCCTGGCTCAGGCAGGAATGCCGCCTGACGGTGTGGTCTTCGCCACCTGCGCTTCGGCCGCGGTGGCGACGCTGGTTATGGGGCTCTATGCCAACTATCCCATCGCATTGGCCCCGGGGATGTCCCTAAATGCCTACTTCACTTATTCCGTCTGCCTCTCCATGCATGTTCCCTGGCGGACAGCGCTGGCGGTGGTTTTCTTTTCGGGCGTTTTATTCCTGGTGCTCACGGTCACGCGTGTTCGTGAGCAAATCGTCAACGGCATGCCCGATTGCCTGAAGCATTCCACCGCAGCCGGAATTGGAATGTTCATTGCTTTTGTGGGACTTCGAAACGCAAAGCTCGTCGTTGCCAACTCGGCCACCTACGTCGGCCTCGGCAGCTTTGCCGACAAAGAGGTGCAGACCGCCTGCTTCGGACTGGTCCTGACTCTGATCCTCATGTCACGAAAGTTGCACGGCGCCATCCTGATCGGGATCTTTGGCACCGCTCTGCTGGGAATCTTGCGCGGAATCACGAATTGGCCGTCAGCAGTCTTCTCCATGCCGCACCCATCCTCTACGTTCCTGCAACTTGACTTTCGCGGCGCAAGCCACCTCGGCCTGCTCGAAATCCTGTTTGCCTTTCTATTTGTGGATCTCTTCGATAACGTCGGTACGCTCGTGGGAGTCTGCGAACAGGGCGGCTTCATCAAAGACGGCAAGATCCCGCGGGTAGGCCGGGTGCTGGTGGCGGACGCAGTGGGAACTGTGGTCGGCTCTCTGACCGGGACGTCGACGGTGACGAGTTACATCGAGAGCGCCGCGGGCGTGGCTGCTGGCGCTCGTACCGGTCTGAGCAATATCGCCGTCGCCGCACTATTCCTGCTGGCCACATTCTGTTCGCCCCTGGCTACCGCGATCCCTGCGTATGCGACCGCCCCAGCCCTGATTCTGGTTGGCGTACTCATGACGCAATCCATTGCGCAAATCAACTGGCAGGAGTTCAGCGAGGCCGTTCCCGCATTCATCACCATGCTGGCAACCCCTCTTACTTTCAGCATCGCGACCGGCCTCAGCCTGGGCTTGATTTCCTATACCGTGGTAAAAGTTGCCGCTGGCAGACTTCGCGAAGTCAATGCGCTGGTTTGGATTCTCACCATCCTATTCATTTTGCGTTACGTCTACCTGGCCACCGCCTAGGACGTTCCGGCTCACATTGTTTCTCTGGCCGATAAAAAAACAATTCCCGGCAACACCCTGGTCGCGCTCGGAAACAAAGTAGCATCGAAGAGCCGTGATATTAGCCGCTAGCAGACGTGTCTTAGTGAGCGCCTATCGCGGCGTGCTGAGGAATCAAATTTTCCAAGCGGCAGCCGCGCTCTCCTACTATTCCATCTTTTCCATATTTCCGGCTCTGATCCTCTTGTCCTCTGTGATGGCGTATGTTCCGCTGCCTAACTTTTTTCAGGGGGCAATGTTTGCGATCGGCCGAGTGGCGCCGCCAGGCACTATGCCGATGATTAACTCCATCATCCAGGACATACTCGGAACAAATTCCGGCGCATGGCTTTCCCTCGGGACGTTCGGCACTCTCTGGATAGTCTCTTCCGCCTTTGACGAACTGATCGAAGCCATCGACGCGGCCTATGATGCGGAGGATCACCGCCCTTTTTGGAAGACGCGTCTGCTGGCGGTGGGCTTGGCCGCCATAGTCGGATTTTTTCTGATCTGCGGAATTGCGGCGATGATTGTTGGACCTGAGGTCGGTGACTGGCTGGCGGCCAGACTGTCCCTTTCTCGCGCTTTTGCCTTACTGTGGCCCTGCATCCATTGGACGTTGGCGGTGGGTTTGGCTGTACTTGCAGTTCAAATGGTTTATTTCCTGGCCCCCAATGTGAAGCAACGTTTTCTGGCAACCCTGCCGGGTGCGGTTCTTTCTGTCGTTTGCTGGATAGGGCTATCCTACTTGCTCCGAATATATTTCCGATATTTTGGGAATTACAACCGAACTTACGGAACCTTGGCCGGGGTAATGGCGCTCCTGACTTGGCTCTACTGGGCCTATTTCATTTTATTAGCCGGGGGTGAACTCAACGCGCAATTGACTAAGGCAGGCTATGCATCCCGGCTACCGGCGGAGGACAATTCTGCCAAGAAGAGACGGAGTTCGGACCGCGCAGCTTAGATATTTGTATTTGCTATACAGGATCGCTCAGAATTTCGTGTGATACTTGCCATCGACTGAGACACCTCCAACTTCGTCTCGAGTAAGGCTCACTGACCAGCGTGGGTTGATCTGATAATCGCCTTGAACGATCTCGCTTCCGGGCTGCGACAAGTCGGTCGAAAAGGTAAACAGAAAATTCTTGGTCACGCGCTGCTGGATGGCGACCCGGGCCGAGGGATTCTGATTGTTGCCGCCGAGAAGCGGATCAATCTGCAAGCTTGAAATGCCGGCCAGGTGCTGAATGCCGCCGGTGACCTGACCTGCGACCTGGGAGGCGATCATGGAATCGGTGCTTTGTCCGGCGGCATTCGCTTCTTGAGTGGTTTTGCCGTTGGCAATCAGATTGATAATGTCGGCTGTAGCCAGCGGCGGCTCCGAGGTGTACGCCGTGGTTAGCTTGTCAAACGGTCCGCGCAACGTGAGCGTCAGGTTGTATTGCTCAACCGTCGTCGCAACCGACACATTCAATACCGGCGCAGTTTCGGTGGGATTATCGAACGTGATGATGCCGCGCTGAAGTTGGTATCGGACATTGCGGTAAAAAAGCTCTCCGGCTGTCAGGTCCGTGCGGCCGATAATGACCGGGTTCGCGGCTGTCCCGATGACTTGCAGGTTGACTTGGCCCTCCACGCTAATTTGCGAACTTGTGGCGCTGAGATTGCTTTTCGATTGAACGCCGATTGCAAGTTTGACGCTGTCGGCAAACCCGGGTTGAGCCGGGACGCTATTGCCGCTGAACTGGTCGCTGAACTTCGCGAGATCAAAGTCGGGGGTAAATGAGAGAGTATCGATCAGCACCCGCCCGTTCAACATCGATGCGTCTTTTGTTCCACTTAGAATTAGATTGCCGTCGAGCAGCGCCCTGAGTCCGTCAGGATAACGCAATCGAACCGACTGGCTTTGCAGCGAAACATTGAACTGGAGATTCGGCTTGTAGGAGATGGAGCCGCCCAACGAAACTTGCCCGCCTCCCACCTCACCGGTGAGCCTGGAGATCTGCAGACTACTGTTGTTGATGTCGAGGGTGCCATTTAGTTTCTGCACTCCAAGGGGCGCGGTGGCAGTCGATACCGCGATGTCTTGCAGGTGCACTTGTCCTTGAACGGCCGGATCCTTCGCTGTCCCGGATGCACGAATGTCGAGCGAGAGAGCTCCAGAACTCTGCAGGTCGGAATCCATAATTCGAAGAATTCGAACATCCACCGAACCCTGAGCGCTGAGAGTTGGCGCTGTGTTTCCACTCAGTGGTATGCGGCCTTCGAGGCGCAGCGATGTACCGGTGCCGCGAATCTCGGCCGGCTGCAAAGTTACAACCGAATCCGAATAGTCCAGGCGAATGGGGCTGGCAGCGCCAATTTCCAACGACTGATAACTGGCTTTGAGGGTTGGAATCGTAAGGTGGGCTTCGATTCGCGTCTTATCTTTCAGTGGCCCTTTCAAGGTGGCATGAAATTCGGTCTCGCCCTGAAGGCCCTGGGGCGAACTGGATAAAAACGTTGCGAAGAGCGGAGCTAGCGGCACCCCAGTCGTGTCTATGGTCGCCTCGGTGTAATAATCACCGCTGAGACGAACGTCGGCCTTGGAATGCACAGAGGCCTGCGCGACCTGCGAATCAACGGTCAACTCCGCACGTTCATTCGCCACATGGAGCTGTCCTTTTATTTGTGAAAGAGATTGATCCTGAAGCCGCAGTTCGGGAACCTCCACCGAAGCCGTCAGTTCAGGATGGTCAACGGTTCCTTCGCCGCTGGCAGAAATTGTCACCGTGCCGGATATTCCAAGATTTTTGGCTTGAACCAACTGCAACTTTTGTATCGTGATCGACGGAGCGTTCAGCCGCACCGCGTATGCCCTGGTCTGTGGGGTGTAGGAGATGGTCCCTTTTATCGAACCCGCCGGCAGGTTCACGTCAAGTGTCGATGCCAGGGAGCTTTTGTCGGCACGGAAGTCCGTCGCCAAATGATGAATCGGCTCGTCATAGGCGAGCGCATTGTCAATTCTTGCCGAACCTTTCCCGATGGGGTTGAGTTGCGAGCCATGAACAGCAATATCCGCAGACAAGTCGCCGGACACCGGATAGTGCAAGTTAGCCAACCGCTCCAGATCGGCCAGAGACATCCGCTGCACCGACAAATTTATGCTGATCGGATTGGCAGGAAGGTAGGTCCAGCCACGCAACCCCACCGTCGCTCCCATCGTAGCGCGCCCTTGATGTGCACTTACCAGCACCCCGTCATGCAGCGATACCTGCGATGGGCTGGCTTCTACGCTGAACTTGGCGCTGCTCCATTGACTGCCTTGGACCTGCAGGCTCTGCGCACTGAATTGTCCTGACAACTGCGGTTTTTGCAAGGGGCCTCGCACCGTCGCTTGTACGGAGGCCGATCCTGCGATCTCCAGCGCTGAGGGCTGCCCCCCGTGGACGGCGGAAAATAGCGCTGCCACCTGATGAAGATCACTGGTGCTGGCTTGCACCCCCAAGTTTGAACGGCTGCTCACCTCACCTTGCAGGGCAACTGTCGTGGAGGGAATTCGGAGCGAAGTTTGACGAAATACTACGGCATTTCGTGGGCCATCGTAGGTGGCGTGAATCGATCCCTCCAGTGGCACACTCTTCGGAGACGCCTCACCGCCTCCCGATCTCAGAACCAAATCTGTCCGGGCCCGAAGCTTGTCGACACTGCCTGTCCAGGAGGCATCAACGGTGCCATCGACCCTGCCCACCACGCTGACGCGTTTAACTTCTGCCGTGCGCAAGGCCTGCTGCACGGCCGCGAGCGAGATGGCTCGTAACCTTGTCTGAATTCGAGCATCGGCCGTTGCCTCAAGATGTCGCACCTCGAGGTCAGAGGAAACCGCTCCACCCAGGACTTCGAACTCCACGCCGTGTGCCTGAAGTGTCCCATTCAATAGCTGGTAGTGGCCCCGAAGGCGGCGAAGATCGAGGCGGCCTTTAGGCGATGCGGCGGTCAGAGCGTCGCTGGCTATCTGTCCATCCATTGAAATGAGTCGCAGCAACGGCTCGCCGCCTGAGCCCTGGTAGTGCATTGATCCCGATAACGACACATCGCCAGCAGAAGCCACTGGCTCGAGAATCGGGGAAAGGTCTTGCGTGTGAATGCGGAGATCGTAGCGGCCATCCATTGTCGGATGGCCGTAATTGGAGATATCCGCATGCAAAGAGACCGAAGATAGGCCCACTTTCAGTAAAGCCGACTCGAGAGAAAATCGAGTGGGAGACGCGCTGAACCGGGCATCCAAACTGTGTGGGAAACTGGGTTCAGTTCGATAACGAAGACGACCACTGTCATAAGAAATCGATCCGCGATAGCGCGTCTCCAGCGGCTCAAAATGAATTTCAGTCTTAAGACCATACAGGTCGGCCTCGACCGGAACGGTCGCGTCGTTATAGTTGATCTCGCCCCGGGCGAGAAGCACGTGCCCTGCAGCCAGGTCGAACACACTGGTGTTGCTGCTGCTTTGTTTTTGAGGAGATTGAGGCAGATTGCTTTTTCCTGCGCGATCAATTTGCACGTGCGCTACGGGGTGTTCAATCAAGAGTTCGCTCACACCAACCTTACGGCGGAGGACGGACAGAATCTTCAGTCCAACAGTTAGTTTGTCGATGTGCAGCAATGAAGGTTGGCCGGGGGCTTCTCCTCCATGAATCGTGACATCGTAAAGCTGGGCGGTGAGAGTTGAGAGTTGGAAATCGAAATTGTGAATGTCCACCCGGCCGCCAGTGCTCTGGTTGACGTCGGCTACGATCGTGCGGATTGCGAGCCTCCGAAAACTCGCGGTCTTCAGAAACAAAACTCCACCGATGAGCCCGGCAACGAGCACAATGCCGAGAACCGCCACCGTCCAACCGATAATCTTCCTCGACCGCATAGTCCTAGAACGCCTGACCTAAAGTGATGTAATACTGAGTCGGGTTGATGCCGGGCACGGGATTCAGGTTGTGTCCCAAATCGATTCGAATCGGACCGATCGGAGTCGCATAGCGCAGGCCCAATCCCACTGTGTGGGTGTAATTGCTCGTGAAACTGTTGAAGTTTATGGCGCTGTAAACATTCCCCCCGTCGTAAAACACAACCCCTCCCAGATTCTTCATCAGCCTGAGCGGAAAACGTAGTTCTGAATTCAAAAGGAACAATTGCCGACCGCCCACCGGCACAGTGACGTTGACGCATCCGGTCTGGTTCTGCAGAACATTGCAAAAAGGGACGAGGCGCTGTGGGCCAGCCTCATCGATCGGAAATCCGCGCAGAGACGTTCCGCCTCCCGAGAAATAAAGCTGGCTGGTCGGAACAAAACTTCCAGCCAGAGGTTTCGCCAAGCCCAGACGGATGCTGTTCGCGAAAACCACGGAATGAAAGGGTTTGAAGAAAGCGTACTGTGCGAAAAGTTTGGCGAAGGTTGCGCTCGACCCCAGCGCGGCCGGCGTGATAGCGAAATTCACGGTGGAAAAAACACCGCGATGCGCATCCAGTGGCTTATCCCGCGTATCTCGTATCAGTGTGCTGGAAAGCGTCGAAAGATGAACATTCAGGTCTTGCGGCAGCACCAGTTCGGTAACCAGCAAATGCGACAACACCGTCTTATTGAAATCGTAGCGAAGCTGGAGCCGCGTATGGTTCTTGCGGCTCACGAGTTTTTCGACTTGAAATGACACATCGCCGAGAGTCGCTGCAAAAAGTGGGTTCTCGGTTGTCCGCTCGATCGAAAAGCTAGTCAGAGAACTCCATCCCGAACCCAGAAAGTGCGGCTGTAGATAACTGGTAATCGCCCGTTGGTCCAGCTGCGAGAGCAGGATGGAACCACTCACGGTCTCGCCCAGCCCACGCATATTCCGCCGCGTGAATTCGACTGAACCAAGGGGGCTGGCGAATGTGGACTGGCTGGGAGCAATCTTGTTGCTGCCCAGCCCGATGGTTGGAAGTCCCGGGACGGCGACCGTGCCGCTGGGAATATTCCCGCCACGATGGGAGACCTCGAACCCGAACCCGTACGTGATTTCGTTACGCTTGGCTTCGTGAACTTTAACCAGCGTGTCTTCTTCGCTTTGATCGGTAATCGGTTTTCGCGGGCCTACGCTGGACCAATCGAAAATGTTCAAGTCATAAAGCCGGGTTTCCGCGACCAAAAGTTGCCCTCTTTTCATAGCAGTTTCGGGAGGCAGGTTCGCCGTTTTCTTGATCAGTGAGAGCCGGGTGCGCTTTTGTCCAAGGTAGACCACTTTCTCTACTCGCACCATTTGCGCCTCGCTGATCGCGTAAGTGACGTCCACGCGGTGAGGATCGCTGGAGTGCCGACTCACCGTCGTCTTAACTCCCGCGTTGAGATAACCTCGCTCCTGATAAGTGGCCGAGATCCGGTTACGATCTTCTGCCAGGCGCCGCGTCGAAAACGGTGTGCCGGATTTAAGTTCGAACCCATGCGGCCCTGTCACCTGATCTTCGGGAAGAGCGTGGTTTCCAGTTACTTCGACGTGATCGACCAGTGTTTTCGCGCCTTCGACGATCTCAAAGGCGATGTCGATCTTGGGCTCCCGGTCAGTCACCTGCGCACTGACTTTAGCCTCTTCGTATCCCTTGTCGAGATAGTACGCCAAGAGATTATCCGTGCTTTGTTTCAGCAGTTTTTGACTGATGCTGCCGTGCCCCCAGATATGCGAGCGTTTGACTTGGAGCAAGGGGGATAAGTCCTTCGCGGAGATCCCGTGATTCCCACGAAACGATATGCGATCCACCTTGTGCTTGTTCCCGCGATCGAGTTTATACACGAGCAAGATTTGATCGGGCTGGCGCTGAAAATCGGTAGTTACCTTGACGTCGAAAAATCCTTTCGTCTGAAAATAGTCAATGAGGTTGCGCGCGCCTTCTTGCACCAGGTCGGGATCAACGGTTCCTTCCGAGTAAATGGGGATGAGCTTCTTCATCTGCCGCCGCGCCATGAAGGGAAACGCAGAAAGTCGAGCGCCGGTCGTGCGAACCACGACTACGGGACCAACTTCCACGTTGAAGGACACATCCACCCGATTTGTGTCTGGATGGTAGCGCGGCGGAGTCTCTTCCACCTTGCTGGCCAGGCGGCGCTGTTGCACGAGATATTTCTTGATGACCGAGGTTGCCGCCTTAGTCCGTTCCGGAGTGTAGGGTTTTCCGGGCTTAAGCAGTGCACCCGTGAACCTGGCGCGGAGTGAGCGCAGTCTGCGTAGCAGCGAAGTTTGCTCCGGTCCGGCGAGACCGTTCAGCTCAACACTTCCGATGCGGGCTTGTTTTCCGGGCTGCACGGTGAAAGTTATGTTTACCAACTGATTCGCATCATCGATTTGGGGTTCGGCGTGAACTTGCGCCGTGAAGTATCCGTTGTGCTGAAGAAACTGCAGCAGGGCTGCTTCCGCAACCGGAATCCGAGCCTTATCATAAGGATCTTCCTCCTGCAGATTCACGACCTGGAGCACACGGGTGTAGGAGAAGAATTTCATGATGCCCTGAAAATCAACCATACCCAGGTAGTAGGCAGGCTCGAGAATAAAATTGAGCCGCAAACCTGAAATATCTGGAATCACATTTACGGTGACTTTTTCGAATCCCCCCGCCACCTGGAGGGCGGAGATACTGGCTTCCACATCCGCCTGGGAATAGGGCTGCCCCGCTTTCTGCGACACAGCGGCACGCAAAGGTTCGATATCGCGATGGGGATTGGCAATCAGGTCGACGGCAGTGACCGTTTGGCCGTTATAAAGATTCTGCGGACCAGTCGAGGAAACCTGAGCCGCGGCACCTGACAGCGAAATTAGCAATAGAAGAAATAATTCTGACAAACGCATAAAGACGCCGGTTGACACGGTTCCGGTAACAACCACACTCGCAACTTCGACCGGCGGGCGAGAGGCGCGTGGCTCGAGGACCGGACCGCTCTGCAGCGAGACTATGGGATGCGCCTGATCAGGCATGAGTTGGTAAGGACCGACTGTGGAATCCGTTCGCAATCCTGCGCGGTGCATCTTCTGTGCTTAAATCAAATCCGGTTCGCGCGCAAGATTCGCGTTGTGTATGCGGAGTGCAAAGACCAAAAAGGGCAGCAGCAACTTTGCCCGATTCAGTGGCTGGAGGAGTTTTTCCATGCGCAATTTCACGAATGCTAGCGTATTTGACGAAACCTTGCCGGTCGCTGACGGCACCTGGAGATTGGAAGAGTGCCCCTAGACCTAGATAAGCTCCCTGAGGGCCACGGAAGATGGGTTCCGGCGCCAGCGCTATGTGCCGAGGAACCCGAAGTTATTCTGGGAAGAGATCTGATTCCTCTTCTTCGTTTGCACCCTTCCCTGAAACGTTGGAAAGCGTGGTGTCGTTCCAGATACTTATCGAACGGAGGGAGCCCGAAAACCCTCCCAGGGCGAAGTGCATCTATTCATAATCGTGCCGTGAGTTGCATCGAGTTACAATGTTGCTCTCTGAGGTTCGGATGATGAGTTATCGAATACTCCCCCCACTATCCGGCGCTCACCGATCGAATGTCCATCCGCCGTTTGGCGGAGGATTGGCGACCCCATTAACCCGCTGGGAGGTACGACTTTTCCGGTCATGGTTCGTTTACGACCCGTTCGTTTGCGACCCCCACCCCGACCTGTTAGAGGAGAGCGAGCCTCGCCGCCGCTTGAACTGGAATAGGATTGGGGGCTTAGCGTTGGCGGCAGGGGTTAGCGCGGTCGGATGGCTTGGTGTTGTCATGCTGTTGCGCTATCTTCTGTCGTAGCGGGATTCTCAGCCCGGCGTACCTGCCTCACTTCTCGTAGTGCAATAAAGACATCACGTTGTAGCCTTTGAGTTTCTCCCGGCCGTTGAGGAAATCCAATTCCACGACGAAGCCAAGCCCGGCAATCTCGGCGCCCAGCAGAGTCGCTAACTTAGCTGTGGCTTCGGCGGTCCCGCCAGTGGCCAACAGGTCGTCCACGATCAGGACGCGCTGGCCCTTCTGGATCGCATCCTTGTGCATCTCCAGCGAATTCGTCCCGTATTCCAGCGCGTAATCGAACTTCACCGTTGCGGCGGGAAGCTTGCCAACCTTGCGCACGGGAACAAATCCAGCATTTAAACGGTATGCCAGCGCCGGGGCGAAGATGAAACCGCGGGCCTCCATACCGAGGACGAGGTCAATGTTTTGGGCGACATAGTGCTCAGAAAGCCGGTCGACGAGCGTGGCAAAACCGACCTTGTCCTTCAGCAGGGTGGTGATGTCGTAAAAAAGAATTCCCTTCCTGGGGAAATCGGGGACTTCGCGGATCAGATGCTTGAGTTGGTCTGTATTCAGGCTTGAGTTGGCGGACAATCTACCAGGCTCCTTCAATACGAAATGAACTCAGTCTCTCAGCCGGGCGGGCCTCGGACTCTTCGACTCCATCGACGCGGGCGGCTCGCGGTCCCTGCCGCAGCCGGGAGCGCAGCCCGGAGAGTTGATCGCGGGTCCCCTGGGCAAATACTTCCACCCCGCCATCGGTGTTATTGCGCACCCACCCGGCGATCCCTAGGATGTGTGCCTCACGCTCGACAAACCAGCGGAAACCTACACCTTGCACGCGTCCCCGCACTATAAAGCGGCGAGCCTCAACTGGTTTTTCGCTGGAGGTCATCTTTCCGAAATGAAGGTAGCAGAACTGAGAAGTCCGAATGCAGAACTGAACTGCATTCTCCTTTTACATGCTTACCTGTCCTAACCTCTAGGCTCGCGACAAATACACGCCTTCGGCTGTATCCACTTTGATTTTCTCGCCTTCATTGATGAAGGGCGGCACCTGCACGACCAGGCCGGTTTCAGTTTTGGCAGCTTTGGTTACGCTGGACGCGGTCGCGCTCTTCAATCCGGGTTCAGTCTCGACCACGGTGAGTTCCACGGTCTGCGGCAGCTCAATGCCCACGGCCTTCCCGTCGAAGAATTCTACTTTGATTTCCAGGTTGGCAATCAGGTAGTCGACGGCATCGCCCAGAACCTCTCTGGTCAGGTGAGTCTGCTCGTAGTTCGACGTATCCATGAAGTAGTAGCTGTCGCCGTCAGCATAGAGGAACTGCATGTCGACCTCGTCCACGTTAACCTTCTCGATCGGATCGGGTGAACGGAAACGGTGCTCGAACATGGCGCCGGTGCGAAGATTTCGCAGTTTGGCCTGGATGAAGGCTCGCAGATTGCCCGGGGTCCGGTGCTCAACACTGAATACGGAGTGCAGATCATTGTTGTGTTTGATGATCATGCCGGGGCGCAGTTGCGTGGCAGGGATCGACATTGCTCGAAACTATCTCCTTCAATTGCGGTTTGCAGGGCTGACGGAAGGCGGCAGGCCACATTTCCCGTCGCACACGAGGACCGAATAGACGATTCTACACTCCCCTGCACGAGAACGTAAACCTTTCCTCTCTCCCCCTCATCCCACGGTCTTCAATTTGTTTCAACCGGTTCCAGTGTAGGGCTAGAATTGTCAGTAGCATCCCATCGTGGGCACGCATTTTCGCGTGATGGTATTCGCAGTAGGAAAGATAAAGATAATTGAGGAGGTCA
The DNA here is from genome assembly GCA_035603035.1 of Candidatus Acidiferrales bacterium. GTDB lineage: Bacteria > Acidobacteriota > Terriglobia > Terriglobales > Acidobacteriaceae > Sulfotelmatobacter. Next base: position 41,024 of record DATNLE010000045.1, read on the forward strand.
ATCATGAGCTCTGGACGTTATGAATCTTCTGACAGCGCCAGCATAGGAACTGCCGTTACCTTTTTGCTGATTGGGATTGGAGCAGGTGCCCTCGCGGCCCTCGTACTGGCACCGAAAACCGGCAAGCAGTTCCGTCGCGACCTGAAACGCGGCTATGAAGATGCGAAAGAGACGCTGCAGGATTGGACCGATGAAGCCAAGGACCGAGCCCGGGATGTGACCGAACGTGTACGGGACGTGGCCGAGCGCGGCGCAAGCTTCGCGGATGAGCTGCGCGAGAAAGCGGAGCCATTGCGGCGGGCGATCAACCGTCGCTAATTTGCCGCGGCACTCCGCGTGCGTCAGTTAGTGGAACAGCGTGCCGAAAATGCTCTTGACCCGCCGGAAGAATCGATGCGGCGCGGAGGCGGTCGGAGCTGAAGTTTGCCGCACTGCAGGCGGCGGCTGGATCTGAATTTCGAGCTGTGTTCTCGCGGTCTCGAGTTCCATAACGGGTAGTGCCGCAGCCTCGTCCGTGGGCGCCGGAGGTGCGGCCGCGCCGTTGCTGGCGCGAAAGACAAGCGGCGCGTCGATCTGAACGTGAACCTGGTTGGGCTGGGAAGCTGGAAGGGGCTGGGTTTCGGGGCCGCTTGCAAGCGCCGAGCCTTCATCGCGTTCCCCTGAATTCGTTTGGCCACTGCTTCTCGGCTCACCGGTAGGCTTTGACGGCATACCAGTTTCGGCGAGTTTGGCATTCGGCGGCAGCTCTGAGCTGGGTGCAGCGGCGACGTCAGCTCGTAGCGCCGGTACTGCTGGCGG
>DATNLE010000050.1:0-10863 GCA_035603035.1 Candidatus Acidiferrales bacterium
AAATGTGATCCACCAGATAAGCCAGCAGCAGATGAAAGGCGAAAAAAGCCGCTGCCAGGAAAAAATAGTTCATAGGATGCAGATCGATCTTGCGAATCGTCGTGATGATGAACATCAGAAAAAAGAAAAAGAATAACGACACCGGCGCGGCGTAGCTGATTTCTCCCGCCAGCGGCCCGGGCTGCAACTTCGCGGGCATAGTCATACCGATCTGAAAGCCCGAAACCAGATTCGAGTATTGCCAGGTCAATTGCCAGCCGCCGGGAATGAGCTGCTTGGAAGTGGGCGAGAGCGTATCGTCGGCGAAATCAATGTCCCGAAAATTGGTTTGCATGGTAAGCATGAAATCGCGCGCCTGAGCAACTCCCTCTCCCAACTGGTAGCGCCAACAATCCAATCCTTGCGAGCGATACACAACGTGCAGGCTGCCGATTTCTCCCGGCCCCAGGGTCGCCCGCCCCACCGTGCCCTGATCGTCAGTAGCCAGTGCAACCGTCTGATCGTTCACCTTCATCTGCAGCCCATCATAGATCGCCTTCTGCGCGCGAAATTTCAACCGGAAATCCATCGACTGCCTCTCCGCCGTGTCGTTCCGAAACGTATAGTCAGCAGCAAAATCAACCGCGTAGGTGCTGTACCACAGCAAGCCCTTCTGCCGTGGATTGAGATGGAAGTTCACCCGAATGCGGCTTGCTTCCACTGGCAGAAACACCGGCCGATGCACGGTCTGGCTGTGAACGACCACCTTGCCGTTTTCAACCGTGGTCGAGTTCTCGACATCGCTGAGAAAATAAGCTGCCGTCGGCGGCGACTGTTGTTGCGACGTGCCCCACGTGGAGGCTACGCGCCCCTGCAGTTGCTCATTGCTTCCGTAGGTGCGCGAGAAGATGGTCGCACCCAGAATCACCCACGCAATGGTGGTGCACACAAAGATGAAGGCCAGCGCCAGAATTTGTTGCCGCAAAAAGATTTCCTCCTCCAGCGAGAAATCGCACTGGTTTGTTTGCAAGGAAGTTGCCGCAGCGCATTCATTGAGAACACTCAGGGTTAGAGCGAGCTGGCCGGGGAGAGCGTGTCAGGGAGGACACGCGCGTGTCCTGTAATCGACAAGTGCCGCCGCTTGGACAATGGCCTAGCTCGCCAGCTTGCGCAGAAATTCGCGCTCGTCCATGCGATATTTAAAAGCCTTGTGCCCGTCGATGAACACGACCGGCACTTGGTCATTAAATTGTCGCCGCAGTTCGCTGTCGCTATCCACATCCACTTCGGACCACGTGAAGCCGCCGCGGCGCGAGAGCTTAACCAAACTCTCCTTCACCACCTCGCAAAGATGACAACCTTTACGCGAGTAAACCACGACCTGGCGAGACTCGGGCACGCCGCGATTGTACCGTTGTTCCCTAACCTTCTGGCAAGAAAAAAGAAGCGAGCATCCCGTTCGAATGGTCCTACCAGTTCAGGAATAAAATCCCAGGAGTAGAATCCGAAAATGCTTGCTCCCGATCCAGAGCCCCTGCGCGGCCAGGCCTGCCTCATCACGGGTGGCGCCCGACGCCTGGGCCGCGCCTCCGCTCTCGCCCTCGCCCAGGCGGGCGCTGATGTGGCTATCACGTTTCGCAATTCCGGCCGCGAAGCGCAGCACACCGTCGGCGACCTTTCCAGCTTCGGCGTGCGCGCCTTCGCTCTGCGCTGCGACGTCACGGACGAGGCTAGCGTCAAGTCCATGATGAAAGAGGCTGGACGCGAACTTGGCCGCATCGACATCCTGATCAACAACGCCGCCAATTACGGCACCGCCGACTTTGAGCGACTCACCTTGCGCCAGTGGGACACGATATTCGCTTCCAACACTCGCGGACCATTTCTGGTTTCGCGCGAAGCTCTGAAATGGATGCGCCGCAAGCGCCCAGGATCGAAGTCGTCAAAAACAACGGAGGGGAAAATTATTCATATGGGTTCTCTCGGCGGCCTTCGTCCCTGGGTCACGCACGCGCATTACTGTTCATCGAAAGCCGCCCTGCACATGCTGACCAAAGTCATGGCAAAGGCGCTGGCTCCCGAGATTGCCGTAAATGCGATCGCCCCCGGCATGATCGATCTGGGTGAGAAGTCGGCGGCCGGATTTATGCGCCGTATGGCCAAACAAACTCCCATGCAACGCAATGGACGAGATGACGAAATCGCCGCTGCCGTTGTTTTCTTCGCCACCGCGCCGCAGTTCATCACCGGTCAGATTCTGGCAGTGGATGGGGGATTAGGACTTTAGCCGAAAAGCGTCAGGCTTCCGCCGAAGTGGGATCGATCATCTGCTTTACTTCCGAAATGCGGTTCGCGGGAAAACCGCCTTGCTCTGCATGCTCCCGCACCATCGTTTTGTTGGCAGCAATATAGACACAGTAAATTTTATCCTGCGTGACATAGCTCTCGAGCCACTGAATCTGCGGTCCCAGATTTGTGAGCACGCTGCAGGATCTCTGCGAAATCGCCAGAATCTGTTCTGGCTTCAGACTTCCTGCATCGGAGATTTCACGCTCGATCACATACTTTGGCATCTTTCCGGTTCTCTCTGGTTTTGACGTCGACTCCGCCGTGTGGCGGTCTTGTGCCGAAAGATTTTTATGCCGCAAGGCTGGAAATAGCCACCGTCTACCGCTCGGGAGCGCTGGGGAGAAAATCCCGATTAAGCCTTAGTTCTACTCTGCGGGTTGCGATTACCAGACATCGGGCCGCGTTTCGACGCGTCCTCGGATGTAACCGCCATCCTGAACAGCCTCGCGCTCTCGTCGCCTTTGCCAATTCCCGGCTGCGAGGGCAAGGGGCGCTTTGGGACTGCGGGGATTGCTCCTTGTGGCGGGCGCGACCAGGTAAAGGTCCAGTACACTCGGCCATTGGCATCTATCGATCGGCGACAGCGACCCACCTTGGGCGGGTCGCTCATCGCTCGGGGGAGTACGCCGGCAGCCAATCTTCTGAGCTGTTCGGCGTGCTGATGCAGAGCGAATTTCAGTTCGAAAAAAACGGGCCTTAGGGCGGGCTCTACTTCCGCTTCACGAGCTGCGGCAATCTTGGCACACAGTTCGCGGATGCGGTCGTCTAAATCGAAAAAGGGCACGAAGAAAATACTGCAGCTGGCCGGGAATCCCTTCCATACAGGGTTTCCGGTACTCAAGGCTCTGGAGAATGGTAAGAAGTCGACGTCCCTCGAGTCCCGGCCACTGCGTTCCGGTCTTCTTGGTCACTCTTTCTGTCCCGTTCCTGCTCAAGGTATAGTGGGGCGAATGAAGAAATCCAGGAACCGAACTGCTGGCTCGAAGATGGCTTCCCCTCAAGCGTCCTCCGAACCACGAGATCTCGGGGTGAATTCCCCCCGAGTCGCGGTCGCCATCATGGCGGCAGGCAAAGGCACCCGGCTCAAGTCGCAGCTTCCGAAAGTGCTGCATGAGGTCGGGGGAAAGCCGCTACTCGCGCACGTCATCGCCGCTGCCACCCACGTGGTTCCCGCCGATGATGTTTACGCCATCATCGGCCACGAGGCCGAGCGCGTACGCGCCGCCCTCGCCGACAGTGGTGTTCATTTCGTTCTGCAGTCCGAACAGCGTGGTACCGGCCACGCTGTTTTGGTCGCGCAGTCAGCGCTTGCCGGCTACGACCACGTCATCGTTCTATCCGGCGACGCCCCGCAGATCACGCCCCAGACCATTGCCCAACTGCTCAACTTCCACCTCGACGAGCGAGCCGCGATGACATTGCTCAGCGCTGAGCTCGACCACCCCACAGGCTACGGCCGCGTACTGCGGAAAAGTCCCCGCAGTCCCGAAGTCCAAGCCATCGTCGAAGAGAAATCCGCGAGTCCCGCCCAGAAAAACATTCACGAGATCAATGCCGGCTTCTACGTCTTCGAGGTAGAGCGATTGTTTGAGCACATCAAAGGGCTTTCTACTGCCAATCCCCACGCGGAGTACTACCTCACCGACATGGCGGAGGTTATGCGCCGAGCGAGGCAGCGAGTGGTGGTCTGGAAAACGCAAAACTCCGGCGAAGTTCTTGGCGCCAACACCCGCGCCGAACTCTCGCTCATCGATTGTCAGATGCGCATGCGCAAGTGCCACGAACTCATGGCCCAAGGGGTCACTATCTTCTATCCCGCGACTTGCGTGATCGATAGTGACGTCGAAATCGCGGCTGATACGGTTCTTGAACCATTCGTGCAGATCTTCGGCCGCTCGCGCATCGGCGCCGACTGCCGCATCCGCTCCTACTCTGTGATTCGCGATTCCGAAATTGCCGACGGAGTTCTAATTCGACCGGGCTGCATTCTGGAAGGAGCCCGAATCGGCCCTCGCGCGACGCTTGGTCCCTATTCACACTTGCGCCCGGGCAGCGACATTGGAGAAGGCGCTCATATCGGCAACTTTGTCGAGACCAAGAAGATCAAGCTGGGCCGGGGATCGAAGGCCAACCACCTTACTTATTTGGGCGACGCCGAAATCGGCTCGGGGGTGAACATCGGCGCCGGAACCATTACCTGCAACTACGATGGGGTCCACAAGCACACTACCGTAATCGAGGACGCGGTCTTCATCGGCAGCGACAGTACACTGGTCGCGCCCGTTCGCGTGGGTAGAGGAGCGTATGTCGCGGCAGGATCCTGCATCACCGAGAACGTCCCCGCTGAGGCACTCGCCATCGGACGCTCACGTCAAATCATGAAAGAAGGCTGGGCGGGAAAGAAGCGCGACAAATAAATTCGGAGCGCCACAAGAAACTTTCTCTCGCGAAAAGGCACCGGGGTCCGTGCCTCAGTGCCCCCTTGGTGGCCGTACCCATTTAGTGCGAAACTGCCGCGAATAACTCCGAGTGCATGATCGATTGAAACTGCTGATCGGTCGACTTGAAATGAAAATTAACGTTGGCACCGTCGGAATCAACGGTGGTATTGTCCAGCGCTATTTTCTCCGGTGCGGTGGCGCTCATCTTCTTGGCGAGTAGACCCAACTTTCCGGCGGAGGCGAGCGTGGCCGCGCTCACGGAATCGGAAGAAACCACGGTTAGATCGAAATTTACCCCACCATCAAAACTCATTGTGTAACGCGAACCGAGAAACCGCTTTTTGATGCTGTCATAGTCGGCCATCTTGGACGCATCGCCCAGCGCCGATCGCATCACATTCTGAGTTCCCTGTTGATCCAGTATGCTCCACACCGGCGCTGAATCCACGTTCGACATCATGTCAGCCATGGTTGGATTTGTATCAAGGCTTAAAACCTCCCCGTCGCGCACATCCAGAGCTATCCGCACCGCGACCGGATCACCGAACAGCAGGGTGCTGTCGTCCAGGAAGGACATCACCATTCCACCATCCATGGAATAGATATTCGTGGTGTTGTGATATTTTGTCGGCTTGATTTTCAGCGCTGTCATCTTCTTGATGACGGTCTTCATCGCAAACGGTCCCGCAGCGACGCCTACGCTCTTGATCCCCTGCTTCGTGGTGCGAAACGAAGCAAAAGTAAGTGAGTCGACATCTTTGTCGGGATCAATGCCAATTCCCTTTAGCGCACTCTCGAACTGCTTCATGTTGTCCGGCAGCAACTGCTGCTTAAGTTGCATCGCTGTGTTGGAGTCTTTCAGTGCCCGGTAATCCACTGAAATTAATTGTTGCAGGTCTCCGGGAATGACCGCGCGCGCTGAGGAGTTCAACGGCATTGCATTCGCAATTCCCAGAAAAAACACAATCAGAGCCACAGCGCTTAGACAAGCCTTGACAGATTTCATACGGATACGGACCTCAAAATCGGTTTTCCTCAATCATGAACGGAATAATACCCGCCCCTTGCAACTCAGATGCTAGATTACGCTTCACAGTTACTGTGACCTCATTCTATGCCAGCCAACCGGTTCGCCGGTGATCCAAAAGTTCTAGCCCTATGACCAATCTGGGACACGGCGTTTCTTAGATCCGTCATTTTCAGATTGACGACTGATTCGTAGTGTAAGATGCACACAGACATCTGTACGCTACCGCACATAAAGACCCCATTTCCTGGGCGCACGAAATCAACCGAACAAGCACTAAGAGAAATCAGGGGACTATTGAAAATCCTACTCTACAACCCCGATAACGGGGTTACACGCAATTTCATGCCTCACCTCTGGATGTTCCTCCTACAATCTCTTACCCCCGCAGGACACGAAGTAGTGCTGATCGATGGTAACGCCCAACCCATGGACGAAGCTGGGATTGCCCGTTACGTGCGCGAGCAGAAGATCGATCTGGTCGGCATCGGTGCCATGACCAGGATGATCGCCAAAGCCTATCGCATGGCAGACGCGGTGCGCGCCGTTGGCGTACCCGTAGTGATGGGCGGCCCTCATGTCACGGAAATGGCGGACGAGGCTCTAGGCCGCGACGGAGGCGCTCGCCACGCCGACGCAGTGGCTCTCGGCGAAGCCGATGAAACCTGGCCGCGCATTGTCGAAGATGCGGCCCGCGGCGAACTCAAAGATATTTACGCCCCGGTCGATGCTGCCGGGAAAGAACTCAAACCGTCGCTGAAGCAGTATCCCGTCATTCCCTGGGACACCCTTGATCTGCAACAATTTAACCTGGTCCCCAAGTTTTTTTACCGCTGGCTGCAGAAACACGGCGAAGGCTGGGGAACCTTCCGCATCGTACCGGTGGAGTCCGGGCGCGGTTGCCCCTATGGTTGTGAGTTCTGCACGGTCACTGGATTTTTCGGCGACTCCATCCGCTTTCGCACCAACGAAAGCGTCGTGAACGAATTGCTGCTGTTGAAAGCACGCGCCCGCAAAGAACGCGGACAGATTGCCGTATTTTTTATCGATGACAATTTCGCCATCAATATTAAGCGCACAAAATCTTTATTGCGCGATATTATCGCCGCCGGCGCACAGCTGAACTGGATCGCTCAGATCAGCGCCAACCTGCTCCGCGATCAGGAACTCGTCGACTTGATCTCGGCCTCGGGCGGCAAGTGGGTATTCATCGGCATGGAGTCAATCGATCCTGCTAACTTGAAGGACGTGAACAAAGGCTTCAACAAGCCGGAAGAGTATGCTGCCGTGCTGCAACGCCTGGCACAGCGCAATGTGTACGCCATCACCTCATTCATTTTCGGCATGGATAACGACACCGTGGGCGCAGCCGAACGCACGTTGGAGCAAGTTCGAACCTGGCCGCCGGGGTTGCCGATATTCGGTCTACTCACTCCCCTGCCCGGAACTCCGCTCTACAAACGTCTCCACGTCGCCGGCCGCCTGACCCGGCCCAAGCATTGGCAGGAATTCATCCCTTTCGCCATGGCCCATACCCCCCTGAAGATGACCATCGCCCAGGCTCACGCTGAAGTGAACTATGGTTGGTCCAATACCTACGGTCCGAAGGCCATCGCCCAAGCGGTCGATTCACTGGAGGACCAGCCGTTCGGTTGTCGCGTCAACATCTTCATCGCCAGGATGTGCTTCCGCGGAATATATTTCCCCATGCTCGGCCGCTTCGCCTGGTGGAAAGCAATCTCGGAGAACCGCGGCACGATCTTCAAACTTGCGCAGCAAGGTCTCCAAAGTTGGTGGGATTCCCGATCCAGAACCGATCCGGCACCAGCCATCAGCTCAGGAGATTAGGGAAGCAACATTGGCGCCCGTAGAGCTGTAGCTCGCCACGGCTCTACTCGCCTCTTCGGTCAAGGAACATCTTCTTTTCGCCTTTGGATTTTTCCTCAATCATCATCCGGATCCGTAGGCGGACCGGTGTCAGTCTTGCACTGGGCGTCGTTCGGTGGTAGTGGGATCGCTTGAAACTGAGTCGCGGCTTGGCTCAGATTGAAAAAGTCGGAGAGATCATCGGCTGGGACGTCCGCGTAGCCCAGCGAGGGCAGACTAAAGGTCGACTCAATAAATTTTAAGATACTTCCAAAGTCATGCTTGACGTGTGAGATATAAGCCGGCTTGGCATAGGGAGAGATCACAATCATCGGCACGCGAAATCCGTATACATAGCCGGATCCCCAACTACTGCCGTCGTTGACGATGGTCGGAGCAACGTGATCGTACCACCCTCCCCAGTCATCCCAGGTGAGCAGGATTGCGGTGTTCGACCAATATTGGCTGCCGCCGATAGCGTTGACGATCGTGGTTACCCAGGATGGCCCACAGCCGTCGTTGCTGGACGCGTGGTCGGAATCCGCACCATCGGGGATCACCCAACTCACCTGCGCCAATTGATTGTTGGCAATATCGCTCAGAATCTGTGCATTGCTCTGCGTTTGGTTGAGGACAACCTTCGGCGAGGAGCCGGTCCAGTCCGTCCCCACGCACTGGGTCGCATTGGGTGGGGTCGCGTTCGGTCCGCACATGTGCTGAATTGCGTTGGGGCCGGTCCAGATCGATCCCGCCGAAGGCGCATAGTAGCGCCAGGTGACGTTCGCGCCATCCAGCAAATCCGTAAGCGTGGGGTGCTCAAAGCAGGGATACATGGTGCTGGACTCAACCCCCGCGGGATTGATGATGGCAACCGTTTGATTGGGTGGGGCGATGCAACCTGCTGCGCCCGCGCTCCCCATGTTTTCGGCCGCAAACAAATTGCTGCTTGCCGCCGGTGCCGAAGTCCCAGAAATAATGAATTGGTGAGCCGGGAAGCTTGGTCCCTGGTTGGTCTGGAACATGCGGTCCGCGAACGCATATTGCTCGGCCATTTGAAAGTAAGGCTGCACGTCTGCCGGATTGACGTACATGAATTGAGGGTTGGGCGGGGCGCAGCCAACCGCTCCCTCCGGGCAAATGATTGGGATCTGGTCTGCCCCATCCATCGCACACACGCCGGTGGAGCTGTTCAAATCGCACATTTGCTCGAAGGCGCTGTGGGCATGCCTCAGGTCGTAGTTCTGGGGGCTCGAGCCGACCGTACCCAGATCAATCGGGCTTAGCGGAATTGTCTGATGCAGCGAATTGATCCCATAGTTCTGGATGTCTGCGCCGTTCTTGATCAGGACCGGATCCTGAAACAGATTGTCCGGCGTGCGGTTCTCCTGGAAGATGATCACCACATGCTGGATCTTGGATGAGGGCGGGGGAGGCGGAGGCGGAATCGACACCTTGTTGCCTCCGCCGCAACCATTGAGACTCAGCAGAAATCCGCCAACCCAAAACATTAGGGACAGGACTAGGAACAACGCTGCGCGTCTCATGGTAGGATGTCCTCCCTCCCGCAGCCACCTGGTGGATGGACTCAGGCATGAACCTCGCCGCGGAGCGTTCCCCTCGCCCGCAGCGAAACTATTTGAAGACACCTGCAGAGTGGGTCGTCATGCTACGTCAGCCCTTAATATTCTCCGCCTTCTTCCGCACTTCCGCCACAAAGGCTGCATCCTTCAGGGCCGCCAAATTAATCTCCACATTCGCCAGCGCTCCCGTAATCGCCGCCTTGGCCAGCGCCCGCGCCGTCGTTAAATCCGACTTCATATGAGGATTCGTAATCCCCTCAAGGCCGCCAGTAATGCGTTCCACTTCCTGCGCCTTCTCCGCGACTCCCAGCGGAACCTTGGTTGCGTACTTCAAACCGGCCTCAATCAGCGCCTCGCCTTCCTGCGCGGCTAAGGTTTTCGCCGCCTTGTACGCCCGCATTACGGAATTGTAAGATTCCGCATCCGCATCGATCGCAGTCTTTAACTCTTCCCGCAGGGGACTCAACTTCTGAATCGCCGCGCTTAGTTGCGCCTCATATTGCAGGTACGCTTTTTTCCCGCGCGACATCGACGCGACCATCACTGCCAATCCCGCGGCCATGGCTCCCGCCGCTGCCGCTGCGCTCCCACCGCCGGGCGTAGCCGTCGGAGCGGCCAACTGCTCGACAAATGGTTCCACTCCCGCCCGCAGTCCGCCCACCGCTATCTTTCCGCTCATGACAGCCGCGAGCCGGTTTTCCAGAATGAGGGACGAATCAAAGTTTTCCACCTGCAAAAACCACTCCGCGGCCTGCTCCAGTGCTTTCTTCGGAATCAATCCCACAATCTCGCTTGAGACCGGTACCACGCCATACCGCGCCGCTTCGCGCTTCACCATTTCAAATACCCGATGCACCGGTGTCTGCTCAAAATCGGTCAGATTCATCGAGACCTGCGCCATCCCGCGCACCAAAAATCCCGCACCCTTCACGAACCGCATTCCGCCATTTGAAAACCGCACAGCTTTCGCAATTTTCTTCGCGATGTCGACGTCCGGCGTATTCAGAAATACGTTGTAAGCAATCAGGAACTTCCGCGCGCCCACGACTGTCGCACCCGCCGTCGGATGCAGCTTGGCCTCGCCAAAGTCCGGCTTCCGCGCCGCATTCGTTGCGATCTCCGCTCGAATGCCCTCAAACTGACCGCGCCGAATGTTCTCCAGATTCTGTCGCTCCGGCGTTGCCGCCGCCGCTTCGTACAGATAAACCGGAATCTGATAACGCTTCCAGATCTCTTCCCCCACGCTGCGCGCCATCGCGACGCAATCTTCGATGGTCACGCCATCAATCGGAATGAAGGGCACCACATCGGCCGCGCCCATTCGCGGATGCGCCCCCTTGTGTACATTCAGATCGATCAACTCCGCGGCTTTTCCCACTCCGCGAATCGCCGCCTCCTGAATCGCATCGCGCTCGCCCACCAGCGTGATCACGCTGCGGTTGTGGTCGGCGTCCATCTCGCGATCCAACAGGTAAACACCATCAACCTTCATCGCGGCGACAATGGCGTCAAGCTTAGCCCGGTCGCATCCCTCAGAAAAGTTCGGCACACACTCTACGAGCGTCGACATAAGTGAGAAGAATAGCTCGCCCAACTGACGGCGGCAACACTGGCTCCGCCA
>DATNLE010000057.1:0-11503 GCA_035603035.1 Candidatus Acidiferrales bacterium
CAGAATCGTGCAGTTTGCTCGATGGAAGACTTGCCGGAGGCCGCGTCACCAGACATGAACTGCTCTGACGCGGGGTGGGCCGGAGCGTCCTTGAATCACCTGAGTCTCCAGGACCACCTCAATATTCTTTTTCTGCCAATCGCGTGGGATGTGTTTGAACAATTCGTCCATTCGATGCTCATTCACCAGAAACTCACCTGCGGCTACTGTTCCTCCACGGCCGATACCGGCAGCGACTACAACAAATTGGTCTGTATCAGGGGCCAGGAATCGTGCCACAATCGCGTAATCCTTATAATCTTCAGTTTGCTGTTGAAGACGGTCCAAGAGCCACTCGCGCTTCCCTGGATTGTCCCGGTCTTCAATCCAAAATTTCGTCATCGAAGGATCGTTAACAAAATGGAATCGTAAAGGACCGGTCAATCTCAATGTCCAACGGTTATCGAACGCGCCGATGAAGACCGACGGGCTGGGCCGCAAATCGGTCAAATTTGTGGTTGATTCACCGAGTACGCGATAGTTCTTGCCATAAGTTCGAAGTGTGCCCGCGATGTTAACCAGCGGGCTCACATCGTCGATAATGACCGTGATCATACTGTCAGGGAGCGTGGTTTCCCGCTGAGGATCAGCGGCGTCACGTAGCCGGATGTTGGCGTACTGAACTTGGTCTGCAATGCAGAAAAGCGTTGGTTCGGACGACTTAACGAATGGTTCCCAGAACTGTTGCAAACTTGAACTTCGAGTTTCACGCCAGAGCATGATCGAGGCAGCGAACACTACGAGCGCAGCCACAACGGCGACCGTCTTGCTAGAGACGGAGATTCGAGTCAGTCGCAACTCTGGAGCAGAAACCAGTTCGGACGGGGACTTTGCGAGCTCCGAACCATTGTTCGCCACCACCGCCGCAGTCTCGGGAAATCCCTCGGGATGGCCCGGCCAGGAAAACTGAGGTACATAAGAACCGGGGCGCAAGAACACCCTAATTTCCTGGCTATGTTCCGGGTCCTGGTAATACTGATCGAGGCGCTTGCGAATTTCGGCCGCGGTGACACGAACAATGGGATCTGTGTTCGTGTCGTAGGTGGCGGGTCGCTCAAAGACCTCAATCCCGAGGATGCGCTCTTTAAGTTCGTTCGCTTGACCGTCCAAAACACGCCCGACCACAAATCTCAGGAACTGGGCATATCTCTTGCTGGAGTGAAATAAAGAAGAGGCGAGTAGGCGCTCAAGTTGCTGCTGAACGGCAGCCCTTTCGAGTTCGCCGGACGGCGTCCAGCGTTGCGTTAGTGGCGCTGATAGCAATCTGCTGTGCCCCACAACAGGCGAGTCACTTCTCGGTGACAACAGAATTCTGTCGAGTGAATCCCGTTTCGAGGATACTACTGCCCTTCGGCTGGGGAATGCAACCGTAAAACGCCGGGGCGAGAACTCTTCTCGTCAGTCTTTACCGATTCACAAACTACTGAAAATAAGAGCAGAACAAGCATGTTGGACGATTCTCCTTCTTATCGCTCCTTCTTATCTCGTAAACCCTTGCTTGACACCCCGGCGGACACGATTATGCCGTGTTTGCGTTTGGGATTCTCTTATGTACAGCTCCACTGTTGAAAGTTTCGGTCGGGGGCGCGGCTGCGCTGGCTCGAAGCGGGTTCGGATTGCAAAAACTTGGGAGGACGCAGTTATGTCAATCAGGGAACGTTCTTCGCGGACGAGTTGCTTGCTGGGCGCTGTGGTTGTTTTCCTGCTGGCCGGCAATCCATCGTTTGGCCAAAACCAGCAGATCGCAGCCACGCTGAGCGGCAGCGTCACCGATCCGACCGGTTTAAGTGTGACCGGCGCAAAACTCACTCTTACAAGTCCGCAAAACGGAATCGTCCGCACATATTCTACCCAGAACAGCGGACTTTACACTTTCACGTTACTGCCTCCCTCCGTCTACATCCTGGAAGTAAACGCCGTCGGCTTCAAGAGTTACAGGCAGCAGGGGATCACTTTGGAAGCTGGCCAGACCTCTGAACAAAATGTGCGCTTGACGGTTGGCTCGGCTACGGAATCCGTCGAGGTCAGCGCACAAGCACCCCTTCTGAATGTGGACAATGCCAACATCGCATCCGATGTTTCTGCCAGACAGGTTGTTGAACTTCCCTTGAACCTGCGCAACGTGATCAGCTTGGCTGAGCTGAATTCTTCGGTCAGCAATACGGCGGAAGAACAGGTCGTAGGAGCGCCCGGGATTTCCGGAAGCGCGGACCAGGACATTTCATTCCTGAATTTTGGTGGCACCTTCTTCGACACAGCGGAATATCTGCTCGATGGCAGCTGGGACACCCGCGTCGATTGGGGAGGCGTGATCTACGTTCCTTCGGTTGACGACGTGCAAGAGTTCAAGATTCAGACCAACGCCTTCACATCGCAGTATGGATGGAGCAGCGGCAATGTCATTAATGTTGTGACCAAGTCCGGCACAAACCACTTCCATGGAGACGCATGGGGCTTTTACCGTAACAGCGCTTACGACGCGAGATATTACTTCAACAACCAGAATCAACCTGCCTTTCACCGCGACCAGTTTGGCGCGACGATTGGCGGCCCAATCATCAAGAACAAACTATACTTTTTCGCATATTACGAGGGTCTGAGGCAAGGCACGCCGGCGACGTTTCTTGCCACCATGCCGACTACTTCAGAAAGAACCGGAGATTTCTCGGCGCTGCTTGGCGGGCAGTCGGGAACTGACTACCTAGGCAGACCAATTTATAGCGGAGAAATCTACAATCCTTTCAGCACGCGACAAGTCACCTGTGGCGGGGTGGATCCTGTGACCGGCACCGCTGTTCATTGTCCCGCCGGAGCAACTACCGAATTCATTCGAGATCCTGTTTCCGGCAACATCACAACCGGGCTGGGTGTCACCAACGTTGTGCCGGCGGCGCTCATGGATAGCATCGCTTCGAAGATTGCAAGCGGCTCCTATTGGCCGACGCCAACGATTTCTGCTTTGATCAACAATTTCACCGCCGCATCGTCGGCGGCCGCGCATTCCAACGAGTACTCAGGCCGCATCGATTACAACTTTTCGAATAACGATCGAATCTACGGACGGTGGTCGCAGAAATACGAGCAAAAAATAAACTACCCCACCTATTATGGAGCTTCCGATCCGGCGGGACCGGGCGACGTTGCCCCGAATAACCGCTACAGCGTGACGCTTGGTTATAATCATATCTTCAGTCCGACGTTTGCCCTGAACGCCAACCTCGGCGTGAACCGCCATGTCGAGCAGTCGGTAACGCAAAGCTTCGGGTTCAAATCTTCCACGCTCGGCCTGCCATCCTTTGTCGATGGAATAGCACCGTCTTTTCCTGAGATCCAGCCACAAAGTTATGCATACCTCGGGGCACAAGCGGGCCTCGACAACTACATCGCACCGCAAACTTTGTGGACCAGCTCCGTCGATCTTACAAAAATGCACGGGAAGCATCAGTTGAGCTTTGGATTCATGGACGTGTGGGCTCGACTTGATGGAGGCCACTATGCGAACACTGTCCTGCAATTCCAGACTACTTCCACCGCCGGTCCGGATCCGCAAAACGCAACCGCGAACACGGGCGACGGCTTCGCATCGTTCCTCATGGGCGTAGGCAGCGGACAGGATTTCACCGGCTATAACAAGTTTCCTGCGACAGACAAGAACCTGCTCGGTTGGTATCTGCAGGATGATTGGAAGGCGACACGCAAACTCACAGTCAATTTGGGCCTTCGCTATGAAATCCAAACCGCGCCAACCGAAAGGACTAACGCGCAGGAGTACTTCAATTTCACCGCCACCAATCCGATCAGCGCTGCGGTTGGAGCGAACTATCCCGGAGAACTGGTCTTCAATTCCAGCGGCAACCGCGGTCTGTACAATACGCCTTACAAGAATTTTGCTCCGCGAATCGGGGCCGCCTATCAGTTGCATGACAAGTTGGTGTGGCGGGGTGGCTATGGAGTGTTTTTCGTCCCGAATTACTACGGTCCCGGACCGAACATTGGTTACTCGCAATCGACGCCCTGGGTCACGACTCTGAACAGCGGGTTGAATCCTTTTACGACCCTCAGCGGAAACGCGGGATTAGCTTGCAGCGGCGGCGCCACGTCAACCCCATGCCAGAGCGCGTTTCCCAATGGCGAAGTAGTGCCTACCGGTAATTCGCAAGGTTCCCTGACCGATATTGGATTCGGGCTGAATCCCGTGACCGATCCGGTCCGCCACTCTCCCTACGTCGAACAATGGATGACAGGAGTTCAATACTCACTCACCAATAACGACCTGCTCGACATCACCTACGTGGGTAATCACGGCATACACGTGCTTGCGCAATACTTGGAATGGAATGAGATGCCGGCGTCGGATCTGGCATTGGGCAATCAGCTTTTCAACCAAGTCGCGAATCCGTTCTTTGGGCACATAACCTCGAGTGGCTGCGGATTGGACCAGACAACAGTTCCGATGGGCCAATTGCTGCGACGCTTCCCCGAATACTGCAGCGTAACTGAAGCGGAGCCGGCTGCCGGTGGTTCACACTACAACGCGTTGGAAGCGACCTACACTCACCGCTGGCATTCCGGCCTCGACCTGAACGTTTCCTACACTTACTCGAAATTCATGGACAACGTGCAAGGCAATTCCGGCTGGGCGTTCCCAGGTACTGGAAGCTCGGTGCGGAATTCCTATAATCTCGCGGCGGAGAGCTCGGTGGATGTTACCGACACTCCCCAGAGCCTTGTGGTCAGTTACAACTATGAGTTGCCTTTCGGCGCTGGAAAACAATTTGGCCACAGTTGGAATCGGCCCCTGAATGCGGTTCTCGGGGGATGGCAATGGAGTGGAATCTTAACCGCGAAATCTGGATTGCCCCTTTCCATCAACCCAGCGACAAACAATACGGGGGGCTTCGGCTTCAATCAAAGGCCTAACCTGGTTCCGGGAGTAAGTCCGGTTCCCCACGATCAATCGCTTACGAATTGGATTAATCCGGCGGCATTCGTACAGCCTCCGGCTTTCACATTCGGCAATGCTCCACGTTTTCTATCGAACCTCCGCGCACCCAGGTACTTCAACTGGGACATGGGAATCCAAAAGTGGTGGAAGATGACCGAATCCATGCGATTACAGTTCCGCCTCGAGATGTTCAACGCGTTGAATCATCCGGATTTCTTTGAACCAGACACCAACCTCGGCGACAGCAATTTCGGGACGATAACCGCAGCCTATCCCGCGCGAACCGTGCAGTTCGGCGCCAAGTTCTATTTCTAGCGAGGCGGGGTGCCTGTCCTCCAAGTGTAAAAATGCCTGGCAGGCTCAAAACCTGCCGGGCACTCTAGTCAGTGAGCAGGTCAGGTAAGTCTCGGACCAAAAAGAGAGGCCGCTTTGCGCCTGAAACTCCGGTTCATCAATCCCAATTGCGCGGCACGAACGATGGATGTACGCTGTGAGCAACCCAACCGATCAATGCCCATGAAAGCCCTTCGGCACCGTTGTTGCATTTTCACGCTGGCCGTGTTTTTGGCAGCTTCTCCACTCGCTGTCTGTGCGGATACTGCGACCAACGCGCCCAGTCACTATGATCCTGTCGCCGATCCGCGAGCTATGGTTACGGTAGGCTCGGCGCGGTTCAGCATTTTGGCGCCGCAGCTTATTCGCATGGAGTGGGTCGCGGATGGGAAGTTTGAAGATCATGCATCTCTGGCTTTTCTAAACCGGAAGTTACCTGTTCCGGAATTCACGCACGAGACCAATCCCGCAGGCCAAACCGAGATCAAGACAAGTGCGCTGACGTTGGTTTATGCGCCCGCAAACTCCAATGGGAAATTCACTGCCGATGATCTCAGCATCTCGTTGAATCTCGGCGAGAAAAAGATTGTGTGGAAGCCCGGAACGGAAGACACAGGCAATCTTCTGGGTACGGCGCGCACTCTGGACACCGTCCGCGGCTCCATCGAGCTCGAACCCGGGCTGATCTCGCGCGACGGTTGGACGGTGATTGACGACAGCAATCGGGCGCTGTTCGACTCAACCGACTTTGCCTTCACGCAAGGCGAGCAAAGTCCATGGCCGTGGGTGATGTTGCGTCCCGCAGGCGATCGGCAGGATTGGTACTTTTTCGGCTATGGGCACGATTACAAACGCGCCCTTTATGACTTCACGCGGGTCGCAGGAAAAATTCCATTGCCGCCACGCTTTGCGTTCGGTACGTGGTGGTCGCGTTACTGGTCCTACACGGACCAGGAATTTGAACAACTCATTCAGGAATTTCACACGCACGATACTCCGCTCGACGTATTGGTGATGGACATTGATTGGCATCCCACGTTCAGTGAGGTGGCAGGAAATATCAAGCTGGACGCCTCAGGCCACAAACTGGGATGGACCGGTTATTCCTGGAACAAATTGTTGTTTCCCGATCCAACTCAATTTCTCGCCGATGTGCACGAACAAGGTCTCAAAACCACACTCAATATTCATCCCGCGTCCGGCGTGCAGCCGTGGGAGGACAGCTACCCCACTATGGCACGCTCAATGGGAATCGATCCGGCAAGCAAACAGTATGTTCCCTTCGACATTACCGACAGGAACTTTGCTGCGAATTATATGAAGCATGTGATCCATCCGCTCGAGCAGCGGGGAATAGATTTTTTCTGGCTTGACTGGCAGCAAGAGGATACGACAAAACTTTCTGGCGTGAATCCCACGTGGTGGCTGAACTACGTTTTCTTCACCGATCAGGAGCGGGAGAAAAAACGCGCTCTATTGTTCCACCGCTGGGGCGGGCTGGGCAACCACCGTTATCAAATCGGCTTTTCGGGCGATACCGTTTCCGTTTGGGAGTCGCTGGCTTTTCAACCCTATTTCACTGCGACAGCTGCGAATGTGGGCTATGCATATTGGAGCCACGATATTGGCGGCCACATGCCCGGCGCAATTGAACCGGAGCTATATTTACGCTGGATTCAGTGGGGAAGTTTTAGCCCCATCCTCCGCACGCATACTACGAAGAATCCTGATGCCGAACGCCGCATCTGGGCTTATCCGGAACCATATTCGGACTTGATGCGTGACTGCTTCGCGCGGCGTCATAGCATCGAACCCTACATCTACACCGAAGCCCGAAAAACATATGACACCGGACTCGCATTTCTGCGTCCACTCTACTACGACTGGCCTGAAGCGCCACAAGCTTATGACGCGAAAAATGAATATATGTTTGGTGACGATATTCTCGCCGATCCCATCACGCAGCCAGTGGCGAAGGATTCCCAATTGGCGAAACTTTCTGTCTGGCTGCCGCCGGGAGATTGGGTCGAATGGGACACGGGCGCGCATTTTCAAGGCCCGGTGACGGTTGAACGCAGTTTTTCCATCAGCCAGATTCCTTTGTACGTTAAGGCCGGTAGCATTATTCCGATGCAGCCGGTGGCAAGCAATACCGGAACGAAGCCCGCAGATCCTCTAGTTCTTGCTGTATTCCCATTAAGAAATGGTCAAACGTCGACCTATCGCCTCTATGAAGATTCGGGTGATACGCCGAGCTATCAAAAGGGCGAAAGCGCATGGACCCAAATCCGCGCAAAAGCGAACCATGATGGGACTTTACTGAACGTGACGATCGCGCCGATTGAAAATCGCTACCCAGGAATGCTCACAGAACGCGGATATGAACTGCGGCTCCCGGGTGATTGGCCGCCTTCGTTCGTGAGCGTCAATGGAAAGGCGCTGTCGTATTCGAGGAGAAAAGGTGATACCGGTTGGCGCTTCGATGGCAACACCTTCACGACGGTGATTACGATCCCTCGTCTTCCAGTCACGGATGCGGTAAAGATCTCGGTACGAACCGATCTTGAGATGGCGCGAAATCGAGCGCTGCTCGACGATTTTGCCGGAAAGATGACTCGCTTACGTGAAACCTATAACATTCTGAACGCGAATTGGCCGGAGGCCTGGTGCCCAGATCCGCTTGTCAGCGCAATGCAAACGGGAGACCGCATCGGCTATTATCCGAATACTGCATTTGCCGAGATGAGCACGCTACAGCCCAAACTGGCGGGATTGAGCGGTCTGGTCGAAGCCATGCATGCCACTGAGAACTCGCCCGCATTTGCAGTGAAGAATGTGGACTCGAGCACCAAGCATCCGAGTCGCAAGCTCGAGGAATACAATGCAGTGATTGATACTGCCTTGGCCCACATTGCCGAGATAAGTGAAACCCGGCCACGGGCTGCGATCGACAAACCCAAGACGCAAGAGCCGTAATGCCAGGTTGTCCGTAATGACCAGAAGAGACCTGCTGTCACTGTTCGTTTCTCTCGGTGCCGTTGCTCAAATCACAAAGCTCAAAGGCGAATCATTGTTCAAAGTCGATCCTCCAAAGGGCATCGACTTTGTCCTTCGTAACTCGCCCACCCCGCGCAAGTATCTGATCGAAACGATGCCGGGCGGGATCGCACTGCTCGACTACAACAATGATGGGTTTCTGGATGTTTTTCTGGTGAACGCGGGCCGGGTCACTCCCCGGATGCGCAGTCCGGTTGATTTTGATCGTCGCAACCCTTCCTACTGGAACCGCTTGTATCGCCAGAACAAGGACAGAACTTTCACTGACGTTACAGCCCAAGCCGGTTTACAAAACGCCGGAGATGCAAACTATGGAATGGGGGTTGCGGTTGGCGATTACGACAACGACGGCTTCCCCGACATCTATGTCACGAATTTTGGAAAAAATGTTCTCTACCACAACAACGGCGATGGCAGCTTTACGGATGTCACCGCAAAGGCAGGAGTCGCGGCCGGAGGCTGGTCCGCTTCGGCAGGATTTTTCGATTATGACAACGATGGAAATCTCGACCTCTTCGTCACCCGTTATCTGGGTTGGACTCCGGAAACGAGCAAGATTTGCGGCCGCGTTGGCGATCCAATGTATTGTCCGCCGGGCGAATTCCCACCCACTACGAATATTCTTTACCACAACCGAGGAGACGGCACGTTTGAGAATGTAAGCGCAGCTTCTGGCATCGCCGCCAAAAAAGGTCACGGCTTGGGAGTCGCTTTTGCTGACTACGATGGCGACGGGTTCACAGACATTTTTGTCGCTAACGATGCGACTGAACAATTTCTCTTTCATAACAACGGAAACGGTACCTTTAGCGAAGTGGCCCTGGACTCAGGTGCGGCGCTTACCAGTTCTGGCAAAATGCCCTCGGGCATGGGAGTTGTTTTTCAGGATTACGACAACGACGGACTTCCTGATCTCCTCGTCACGCAACTCCCGCACGAACCTTACCTGGTTTTTCACAATGACGGCAAAGGTTCATTCAGCGCGCAGGAACTCGAAACCGGGTTTGGCGCGATATCGGGAAAATCTTCTGGTTGGGGAGTCGGGCTGGAAGATTTCGACAACGACGGCTGGAAGGATGCCTTTATTGTTCAAGGTCATGTTTTCGACAACGTCGAAATGTACGATAGCTCACTCCGGTATCGCGACGCTCCCCTGGTCGCGTTAAACTATCGCGGACATTTCGAAAAAGGTGATCTTGGTTCGAACCTGCCGACCGCCGGGCGCGGGGCGGCATTCGGCGATCTGAATGATGACGGCTGGATCGACGTGGTCACTACCTCACTTGGAGAGCGGCCGCAGTTTTATTTGAACCGCGGTGGGAATTTGCACTGGCTTACCATCACCCTCCGCGGCAAACGCAGCAATCGCGACGGTTTCGGTGCTCGTGTTCAGGTAAACGGCCAAACGCGATTTGCGACGGCAGCGGGAAGTTACCTTTCCTCAAACGACAAGCGATTGCATTTCGGTATTGGAAAGGCTGAGAGCGCCGACGTAGAAATCAGGTGGCCCTCAGGTATTCGTCAGGTGTTGCATGGCGTTAAGGCGAATCAATTCATAACCATCGAGGAATCAGAGCGCTCATGATTCGAGCATTGCTGTTGGTTCACCTGTTACTGCAGATGCAGGTTGCGGGTCCTCCGGTGACTCCGGAGGTAAGCACGTTGCTGCAATCAGGGAGTGATGCCGAGAGTCGCAACGAATTCGATCGGGCGATTGCTGATTTTCGCAAGGCTGCCGACCTCGATCCGTCCTCGACCGTCGTGCTTCTCAGGCTAGGCGATGCCTACGTGAAAAAGCGGGACTACGCGGCGGCGATTTCGCCCCTGAAGCGCGCCGCAGAATTAAGTCCCGATTCGCTTCCCATTCATCAGTTGCTAGGGTACGCGCTCCTGTCGGAAGGTTATGCAGCAGACGCCATTCCTCATTTGCAGATCGCTCACGATTCTGGCGCACTCGGAATTGCGCAGCTGCAGGCGGATCACCCCGCGGAGGCCATAGTCAATTTGGGCGTGGCTCTTTCAAGAAACCCGGGCGACCCTGATCTTCTTTATTACTTGAGTCGTGCGGGTTCTGCTTTGTCGTCGCAGTCTGAAGATAAACTTCTTTTGTCATTTCCTCAAAACACACGCTCCCACGAAGTTTTGGGACAACATTATTACGCAATGAAGATGCTGCCGGAGGCCATAAAAGAATACCAACAAGCCCTGGCGCAGCGGCCGGATTTACCGGGACTACGGATCGAGCTTGGACAGATATATGCTGCGCGTTCGGAATGGGCACAAGCGGAAGAACAATTTCGCGAAGAGACAAAGCTGCAGTCCGGGAACGCCGAAGCTGCTTATCGTCTGGGTGATACCCTGTTGCAAGAAGGAAAGATGACGGAGGCCGCCGAAACACTGCACCGTTCCGATCTTCTGCGTCCCGATATGCCGGAGACTTTATATTCTCTCGCTCGAGCGACAATAGTCAGCAATCCAGCCTCGGCCGAGCTCGCCTTGAATAGAGTAATCGAAATCGAGAAACAAACCCCACTCGCCGGGCAGGCTTATCTCCTGCTGGCTGGAATCCACCGCAAGCAAGGGAAGACGGAACAGGCGATGCGTGAGATGGCGGAATATCACCGTATCCAGACCCTCACTTCTCGAGGTAGAGAATAATCAACTGTCGAGCCGGGGGCGGGGACAACGAGAAGGCTTTGCTCTCGCTGCCCCGCCTACCCGTCTGTTCTCCCAATGCCAAAAATCAGCAAGTCCTCCCTAAGCGCCGGGTCGCGCCACCAACGCGAAGCCGAAAATACCCTTGGCTATGTTCGCGCTCTTGGCTTCATGATCGCCACCGGCGTTTCCTGCTTTAGCCTGCCCAGAAGCAAATGGGTCGGTTGAAGCGCGGTTTGGAGACTATCTTACATGCAGTCTGAAATGCTCGTGATCTTCGATACGACACCCGGCGCGAACGAGCGTAAACCTAGGGTGATCGCAGCCTCTGCACGGTGGAAAGATTTTCCCGCTAAGGCAAATCACTTCATGGACTCCGGCATGCGCCGGATCGTGCGTAACTCGGTAGAGGCCGGTAGCGTAAACTTCATCTCCCGGCCGGTAGCCTTCGGCTTGCTCGATGACAATTTTGTG
>DATNLE010000068.1:0-1399 GCA_035603035.1 Candidatus Acidiferrales bacterium
TCCGCGAGGCTCAATTTTATTTCAACGTCGAATGTTTCCTTGCCGATGGCGGCCAGATACTTTCCATCTTTGGTCTTTTGAATCTGGACCCAATTGTTGGGAGTGTCAGCGACGGGCTTATGCATCCAGTCTGCGGGCAGCTTGATCTGGGGCTTCTCCGGCGGGACGTGACGGATGATCAAAGTGGCTGTGTTGGCAGGCTGGTTGATCTCCTTAAGAGTGAAATCGAAATCGATAGAGTCTTCACCGAGCAGGACGTAGCTGCCATCGGCCCAGGAATTGGGAGTGCCGCGTTTGAAATAGAAATGATCGCCGGCGCGCTTGAGCTGGCCGGTTTTTTCGGCGAGCCACAAATCGGCGTAGAAGGTCAGCATGTCGGTGATGGGGCCGATGAGCCGGAGGTCAACGTTGGCGAGATTGGGAAACGAAAGGTTGTGATTCGGATCCAGCGTGACCTGCTGGCGCATGTCCAGAGTGGCGGGAGAAAGAGCAATCTTCTGATTGTCGGAAACCAGATTTGACCAGCGGTATTCCTCATAGTAAGTGCCGGCGGGATCTTTCATCACGACTCCATCAGCCTGAATTTCGTAGTGCCAGGCTTCATTAATTCCTTTCATGTGGTAGGTCAACTTCTCTCCCTCATGATAACGACGGAGCAGAACGTTTTGATCGGCCGGCGGCGCTTGCGCCGGGAGCAAGCCGGCGGTAATGCAAATCAGGAGGATGGGAGCAAGAAATTTCAGCATGTGCTTGATCATGAGTTTGTCCTTAGCCCTTGGCAGAAAAGTTTTATTTCTTGTTTCAGAATGTTCTCGGTGAACAGAAAAGGAGGCCCTTCAACCGCCCAGAGCGCTGTGAGTCCCAAATGAATAGTCTTGAAAATGACTACGAGTTCCGGAGGGTGCACGTCTTTACGTATGAGTCCACGCTCTTGCAAACCGCGAAACAAGGCTTCCACCGGTGGATCGATGGCTTTCTGCATCTCCACCATGTATGGAAGGAACTGCCCGGTGCGCAGAAACATCTGTCCGAGGAAAACACGGACGAACTGGTGATACGGCTTCTTCATCTGGAACTGAAAACGAATGAATCCGGCTAGGATTGACTCCAAGGACCCTTTCGATGTGACCAGGCGGCGGACTTTGGCTTGGACTCGCTTCTCGAAATCCACCATGAAGGCGACAACGATGTCTTCTTTGGTAGAGAAGTAGTTGTAGATGGTTCCTTTGCCGATGTCGGCGGCGTCTGCAATCTGGTCCACGGTGACGGAATCGAGCCCGTGCTGCGAAAACAATTGGATGGCGGTGGACAAGATGTGCGCGCGGATCGCGGCCTTCTTGCGTTCTCGCCTGAGTGTAATCTTCTTGGTGACCACGGTCATTTATGACCATAGTCATAA
>DATNLE010000084.1:0-13387 GCA_035603035.1 Candidatus Acidiferrales bacterium
ACTGCCTCTGGGTGAGTGGAGAAGTCTATGAGCCGCTGCGCCAGGGCATGTCCGCGACGATAGCGCCGGCGGTGGCTGCTTAACGGCCAAGGCGAGCCCAGCTAGGAAACACGCCATCGAATCCGAGCGGACGAGTCGGAGCGATTGCTATAGAAGGCAAGACCAACGGGAGCAGACATGAGTTGATGGCGCCAAAACCAAGGGTTCTCTGGAAAGTTTGCGAGCGACGACATCCACCGCCTTGTTCGGGTGACTGCGTTAAAGTGCTAGGTCCATAAAGACCGCCGGTTAGATAGCAGCACCCAACAATCCCAGGTTCATCACATAAGTGATGGACCTGGGCTTAGGATCGAACCCCAAATTGCACCGGGCCCAGAAGGGCCCATTCAGAGTGCGGATAGAAGCACGGCAACGGTGGGCGGCGTCGACCAGAGTTTCTCGAAGGACTCGGTTGGAAGCGGATCTCTGATGCTCTGTGACCGAAATGAAAAAGATGATGATTGGAAATGCCAGAGGCGGAGTTTGGCTGCGGACGAGGGCGCTCCCAGAAAAAGCGGAACCCACTCCACTAAGGAACGAAGCTTCACTGAACTGCGTTTCGCTTCGTTCCCAGCTCGATTGGGAAGTGACTTGCGGGGCTGTCAAGGGTCAAGATGAACGCCGCCCTTCGGCGGCGCCCTTGACAGCCCCGCAAGTCACCCCGGAGCTCTATGCAGCACGGAAAAAACAAGCAAGGTTTCACGGCAAGACGGACAAAACCGGCCGCCACGTCGGCCCTTGACTTTTATGACCTTCTCATAGAAGCGCTTTACGGCTTCGCGAAGCTCGTCCACTATTTGTGTTCCCGATGCTTTTAGCTCTCAGACAAGCATAGAAGTGCCGGGTAGGAATAGGCAAGAAATCGAAAACTCCTGGCATTCACAAAAGCAGTGGCCGGACTTATGTTTGATGACAGAACAATCATTCGGAGGCCGTATGGGCAAAGAAAATTCAGCAGTTTCACAAAGCAAGATCGCCATCGTAACAGGGGGGAGCCGTGGACTCGGCCGCCATACTGTTGTCAATCTCGCCAAGCGCGGAATTGACTCCATTTTTACATTTCACACAAATCGCCTCGAAGCAGACAAAGTGACGAAAGCAGTGAATGAAGCGGGAGCAAAAGCAATCGCGCTCCAACTCGATACGGGCAACGTCGCCGCTTTCGACTTATTTGTGAAAGATGTTCAATCTGCTCTCGCAACTCTGGGCGCAGAACGATTCGACTACCTCGTCAACAATGCCGGCACTTCTCTCCACAAAAGCTTTGAACAGACCACGGTCGAGGAACTCGAAAACCTGTTCAATGTCCATTTCAAGGGCGTCTTCTTTCTGACGCAAAAACTCCTGCCTCTCATCAAGGATGGCGGGCGCATCATCAACCTCTCCAGCGGACTCACTCGCGTTACTATTCCGGAATCCTCCGCCTATGCGTCGATGAAGGGCGCAGTCGAGGTTCTGACTCGTTACCTGGCCAAAGAGCTTGGCAGACGTGGAATTGCCGTCAACACGGTCGCGCCAGGCGCCATCGCTACCGATTTCAGCGGCGGAATGGTTCGCGATAATCCAGCTGTCAACAAGATGGTCGCTGACATGACTGCCCTCGGTCGGGCTGGGGTGCCCGATGACATCGGGCCAATGATCGCGGCGCTGCTCTCCGGCGAGAATCGCTGGATCAACGGGCAGCGGATTGAGGTTTCCGGTGGCATGTTGCTTTGAACCGGCGCCGGAAGGCACTTCTCCAAGCCCTTCCGCCCCCCAGGGCGGAAGGGGATTCCGAAGGATACAGAAGGATAAGGATAAAGATATGACGAATTTTGACTCTAAAGTTGCTCACCTGACTGGCTCCACGCGCGGAATTGGCAAGGCTGTGGCGGAGCGCTTCGGGCAGGCGGGGCGGCAGCGTGATCGTCAACTATTCTGGGAGCGAAAGACCACGCGAGAGAGAAACGATTGCCGCGACCCAGCGGCAACGTGGTACCGCCATCGCCGTGCAAGCGGATGTTTAAAATGTAGCCGACATCGATTGTCTATGCGTAACACCTATCGAACACTTCGGCCGTCTCGATGTTGTGGTCGCCAACGCGGGGGTTGAAGTGACTGGGAACCCCGCCCATAAAATCACGTTCACCAACAATCCTCGTTCGGGGGAGAAGTCTGATCACAGTTCGTCCGATTTTGCTCGTCGCTCGACGACAGCCGTAATTACGTTCGCTAAACGTGAGACCAGCACACGCCTCTCGGAATTACGATTCCAGGCAATGCCGATACGCCACATGGCGTCCTTCATACGCACATCATGAAAGTGCACTCCCGGTACTTTCATGCGCACGGCCGAGCTCGGAACCAGGGAGATCCCCAGACCGGAGCGAACCAAGTTCAGGATCGTAAATATCTCGCCGGCCTCCTGCACGATTCTGGGTGTGAATCCGGCGCGCCAACAGAGATTCAATACGTGGTCGTGAAAAGTTTCAGAGGCCGAGCGCGGCAGGAAAATAAAAGGTTGGTCACAAAAATCGCTGAGGCGGTCTCTTTTCGTGAATCGAATATTGGCGGGGGCAGCCAGCACCAAGTGTTCGGAAAACAGGGGAGCGCTCATCAATTCAGGGAAGGTTACAGGCAGCCGGAGAATTCCCACGTCGAGAGTGCCATCGAGCAGTGCTGCGGTCTGCGAGGGCGTCGACATGTCGCGCATCTGTAGTTCGACATCAGGGTAGCTCTTGCGAAAGGACAGGATGGTCCGGGGAACGATTTCGGAGACAGAAGCGATTCCGAAACCGATACGCAGAGTACCTGCACTTCCCTCCGCGGCAGCTCGCGCCGTAGCCAGGGCCGACTCTGCATCCTGCAAGAGTTTCCCGGCTTTCGTCAACAAGACACGCCCCGCCTCAGTCAGTGCGACCTTGCGATGTGTGCGGGTGAAAAGGCGTCCTTTGACTTTATCTTCCAACCTTCGAATTTTCTTGCTGAGGGCCGGCTGAGAGAGAAAGAGCTGTTCAGAAGCTCTTCCAAAATGAAGGGTGCCGGCCAGAACCCAAAATGAGCGAATTTCCGAGAGTTCGACATCCATGAAGAAAAGTTATCACAGTGCCGCTTAATATTCATTGGACGAAAGAGTGGGGCAACTTCGACAATTGCTCCATGGACATCGCCGAGACTTCTACGAATGCCCGCGGCTCGGAAATCCGGGCAATTGTTCTCGACTATGGTGAGGTCTTGTGTTTGAGGCCGACCGAGAAACAGATCTGCCGAATGGCGGACGTGTTCGGCATCGGAATTCCGCAGTTCGAAATCTTGTACGAAAAAAATAGACGGGCTTACGACCGCGGCGATTTGACGCCTGATCGCTACTGGTTTGGCTTTGCGGACGAGCCAGGCATCCGTCTAGCCGCGGACAAAATCCCGTTGCTTCGCGCCTGGGATGTGGAGATGTGGAGCAACACGAACCCGGTGATGATTGCGTGGCTAGAAGCCCTGCACCAGAGCGGCTTGCGTACGGCTTTGTTGTCCAACATGCACGCCGACATGGTCGCCAAGGTGCGAGGCGAGTTCGAATGGATGCGGAATTTTGATTGCACCGTATTTTCCCACGAAGTGCGATCGGCCAAACCCGAGCCCAAGATCTATCAGCACTGCCTAGAGGAGCTCGGAACAACGGCGCGGGAAACGTTATTCATCGACGATCGCGAAGTGAACATAACGGCGGCTAGAGCGCTCGGACTTGCGGCCATTCGCTTCTTATCCGTACCCCAACTTCGAGCGGAACTCGAAAGGCTGGAATTCTGCGTTCTTCCCTCGGCTCGTATCCTGCATGGGATATCGCGTAAAGGTGGGATTCTGGCTGATTGCTGATTCCCGTGACCCTCACCATGCATGAGTTTTCGGCCTGAGGGGTGGTGGCGCAATATTAGTTCTTTCCGGAGATAAGTGTCATTCTAATGTTTTGTTGGACGAATGACTGGAGAGCGGATAAGTTCGAAAGTGTAAGGCGCGATGGTATCTGCGGATGTTTTGGAAATCGGAACCAATGAAGACTTCGGCAACATCCCAATCCCACAGCTGAAATGTTTCGCTTGAACTGTCGGGCGAGGGCTTGAGATTCAGCACTTCATAAGGACAAACGAATAAGAAGTACAGATTCTTCTCTGTCCAGCGCGAGAGGATCTCGGTACGGTAGCGCGGTTGGCTCTGGCCGTAGGAGCTTTGTCGGTATAGAAGGATCGCGCCCCGCGCCAGAATGGGACGGTTGGGTCCGTACTTGGCGCCACGTCTTCTCGAGCCTTTGTACTTTCCATCACAGTGGGTTTAGCTGCCGTGAGTGTCTGCCCTGCGATAAGAACGAGAACGCAAGCGATTACGCCATCGCACATGTGCGTTTCCAGCGATCGAGGCATTAGACTTTTACTCTCAGCTGAGGAGCGGCATTCTCGAAATACACTTTGCGAGGAATCGTCTTCGGCATGCTTTTTGGCGCGAAGTCGTAAAGATTCAGAGACCGATGCTGCGTCTTCTGTGGTTCTTGATTGTTCTTGCCGAAACTACTGCCGGGCTGGGCGTGCGCCGTCCTGGTCGCTAGGCATGTCAGAAGCAAACGAACCATGATGCTTCCCTGACCGTCCGGACGAAAACAGACAGTGACCCAGACTGGAAAAAGGGAGTATAGGCACTCTCGCGGGAGTATTGGCACTCATGGTGAGAAGACGGCTTCGCCAGACGAAGCAGATCATTGATTGACCCCGCTGGCAAGCAATCCGCCGTCGACTACGATTGCCTGTCCCGTGACAAAACTGGCCGCGTCAGAAGCAAGAAATACCGTAGCCCCCACGAGTTCCTCGAGTTGACCGAAACGCGCCATTGGCGTACGTAGCAAGAACTCCTGCCCGCGGGCTGTACCATCGAGCAACGCCGCATTCAAAGCTGTGCGAAATACGCCTGGCACCAGGGCATTGACGCACACTCCGTGTCGAGCCCATTCGACGGCCACCGATTTGGTAAGAGACAGAACGCCTGCCTTGCTGGCGCCGTACGCTGCAACCTCGAAGAGACCGAGAAAGCAGGAAAGCGAACCTATGTTGATAATGCGACCGTACCTTTGCTCGACCATGTGCCGGCCGAAGACCTGCATGGCGCGCAGGGTGCCGGTGAGGTTCGTTTCTAAAATCGCGCTCCATTCTGCCTCGCGTAAGTCCAGAGTGGGGGTCCGCTTCGTTTGGCCAGCGCAGTTTACCAGGATCTGAACGCTGCCAAAAGTGCGGCAAACGGCATCAAGCAATGCCGTCAGATTTTCTTTGCTGGTCACGTCGCACGTGATCGGCAGCGACTTTCGGCCGAGTGCCACAATCTCGTCGCTGGCCGTACGGACCAGTTGGGAACGGCGTCCGGTCGGAATCACATTTGCGCCAGCCGTTGCCAGCCCGCGTGCCAAGGTCAGTCCAATGCCGCTGGTTCCGCCAATCACGACCGCCGTTTTGCGGGTGAGGTCTAAGAGAGGATGGCCCACTTTTTTCTCCGCGAGCAGCATGTTCGCACCTACAACTTACGCGATCTCAGATAGCTTTAGCCACAGCCAGTGCCGGCCACGGCTCGCGGTTGACAGCATCTCTCACCGCATCGGCTGCAATCGCGGCAGCTCATCAGAGGAAGACGCCCCTCTTTCAGGGAATGAAGTCGTCCTGCCCGAGCAACTCTGCCTTAGTTCGAAACTGGCACCTCAACCAGCCGCTCCAGCAATGCGTCTCCCATCTCTTCGATCGTGCCTCCCCTGAGATGACAGCACCCGTGTCAATATCAATGATGTCTTGCATCCGTGGGGGCTAGCGACGAATTTGTTGAGATCTCGACCACCGGCGCAATAGGATTTCCGGTCGGCGTCCCCAGCCCGGTGGTGAACAGAATAAGGTTAGCGCCTGCGCCCAGCTGCCCGGTGACGCACTCCAAGTCGTTGCCCGGCGTGCACTGGAGGTCTAGTCCTGGCGCGGTGGAGTACTCAGGATAATCGAGCGCAGCAGTCACCGGGGAAGCTCCTCCCTTCCTGGCCGCCCCAGCTGATTTGATGGCGTCGGGCACTAATCCATCCCGGATGTTTCCGGGCGAAGGATTCATATCGAAGCCCGAGTCGACAGCTTTTTGCGCGACTCGCATAGTCACGCATCGCGTGAATGAACCGATCGCCGCCGGCCCTCCCGATGCAACGATCGATACTAATTCCTGTGGGATGCCGCAGAGTTCAGAAAATTCGGAGAACAGGCTCCTCCCCCCAGGAGCTGCCAGCCATCCCCCACCCGGCCAACAGCGGGATTCGCAGGTATATCGAAAACCCATCCGAGCCGCCGCAATTCAAACCCACGCACAAGCGAGAGAGAGGCGGGGGCAGGCCGACTTTTGTTCGCCTCCATGAGCCCGCTGAAAGTCGACCGGATAGATTCCGAAAGCATCTTGAATTCGGAGCCGCTCTGTTGCTGCTCAAATACGAACATAGGCTCGCTGAAAATGCGGATTACGCCGGGCGATCGGTTCGTGGAGAATTTCAATTGTGAGTTCTGGCATCTCAGAATTAGAACAGTCGCTCCGGCGACATACGGATGATGGATGTACCCCGCAACTAGCCCGCAAAGATTATTGGCATCTTCACGCGTTCCGCCGCAAACACCTTCATGCATCAGAAACTTGATTCCATCAACATTCTCAAGAACCTTGGGACGGGTGGGCGCGAGTAGGGCTCTGGTTCCAATGCGTGTGTCTCGGTGGTTTTCGTTTTACCTTCAGCACAAAGCCTAACCAGTTCCGCTACTTGTTGCCGATAGATGTTCGGTTGAGCGAAACCCGGTTCCTCTCAGAAAACCAGCGGCACCACTGAACCAATAGTTTCGCGTGCCAACCTGCCCATCGGGCGTGTGGTATCCGCGGAAGGCTCGCTGCCACCACCGAGACACGTCGGGAAAGAATCCACTTGTATCGCCGCGAACTCTCGGAGTAGCGCAAAGCCTCGTGTTGTACATTGCGCGACGTCTGGACTTCCCCGGCTTGGATTGGGTGTCTCGCTTTGCCCACGAAAACACCGTACATCACGACATCATCACCGGCTGATAGATTCTGCGTGCCAAACTTATGTTTGGCCGGGACATCTGACATCAGAATGTAGACGTGGTCCGAATAGGTGATGCGCTCGCCATGTGAAGATCGGGGAGTGCAATTAAACATCGTCTTCGGGGTCGATCCAGAACGCTATTCTGCATCGCAGTCCCGTGAAGCCGAGTCACGCCGGCCGCATTTAACCGGGGTACTCACCCGACTAATCAGTGTAATCTGTCCAGTCGCCAGCGGCACCGAGAGGTTGACTTCTAGGGTGCAAGACCCACCGTGCTTTCAATCGCATCCCATTCTCGAGCCGCATCGGCGCGGCTTGTGATCGTTCGAGTTCTTGTATAATTTCCCAACATTCACGGCGGGACGCGGTCGGAGAACTGGAGAAAGAAGCCAAGAAATGGTGTTAAAGGTTTTCAACGACAAGAGTTCGCTGGGAAAGACAGCCGCCCAGAAGGCGGCAGCTGCGATCCGCGGCGCCATCCGGGACAGTGGCCAGGCACGCGTCATAGCCGCCACGGGCACGTCTCAACTGGAGTTCCTCGCTGCTCTCACCGAGTCCACGGATGTCGATTGGGGACGAGTCGAACTGTTTCACCTCGATGAATATATCGGCCTGCCTGCGACACATCCTGCAAGCTGTCGCAAGATACTTCTCGAGCGGTTAGTGAACAAAACCCGAATCGCGAAGTTTCATCCCCTCGACGGCGACGCGCGCGATCTTTCCGATGTCATCCGCCAGCTGGGCAAGGCAGTGGCATCTGCGGCGGTGGACATCGCCTTTGTGGGTGTCGGGGAGAACGGCCATCTTGCCTTCAACGACCCGCCGGCAGATTTCGAAACCGAAGAGCCATACCTTATCGTCAACCTTGACGAAGCCTGCCGCCGGCAGCAGGTCGGAGAAGCTTGGTTCGGCGATATATCACAAGTGCCCAAGCAGGCAATTTCAATGTCGGTCCGGCAGATCCTGAAGGCGAAGGAGGTTCTGGCGGTCGTGCCCGAGCCGCGAAAGGCGCAGGCCGTGAAGGCCTGCTTCGAGGGCGAGATCAGTCCGATGGCGCCTGCCTCGATTCTGCGCACGCACGCCAACGCCAGCGTGTATCTCGACAACGACTCCGCCAGTTTGCTCAGTTCGGCGTTAGAGATCTCTGGATAGGATCGCGGGAGAAGATTCCGGAGTTTACTCACCCACAAATTAATTCAGCACTGACATGGATACGGCCGAGAAGTCCCCGTTACGCAGGGCACGCTCGATCCCCGCCCTACGCTGGTGGATCGGCGGACTGCTGTTTGCCTCCACCGTCATCAACTACATCGACCGTCAAACGCTCTCCTGGCTGGCTCCCTATCTGCAATCCCAATATCACTGGACCAATAGCGACTATGCGAATCTCGCGATCGCTTTCCGCGTCGCGTACTCCATCGGGCAGACGGTTTTCGGCAAGCTCATAGATCGAATCGGCACGCGCCGGGGTCTCACACTTAGCGTCCTCGGGTACTCGATCGTCTCGATGTTGACTTCGCTGGCGCGTGGGTTTTATGACCTCGCTTCCTTCCGTTTCCTGCTGGGCGCCGGCGAATCTGCCAACTGGCCGGCCGCGACGAAAGCAGTCTCGGAATGGTTTCCGAAGCGTGAACGCGGCCTGGCAACGGCGCTCTTTGACAGCGGTTCCTCCATCGGAGCGGCGATTACCCCCTACCTCACCTATTCGATCTACTCACGATGGGGATGGCGTCCCGCGTTCATGGTTCCCGGCGCCCTCGGTTTCCTCTGGCTCATCGTCTGGCGTTGGCTTTATCATCCGCCAGAAAGCCACCCGCTGATCAGCGAGGCCGAACTCCGCATGATCGTGGCCGACAAGCGTGATGCGGATGCACGGCAGGAGGGCACGGCTCGTCCGCGCTGGCGCGACCTGCTGAAACTGCCGCAAACCTGGGGGACGATCATCGCGAGAAGCTTTACCGACCCGGTTTTCTTTTTCATCGCGGAGTGGTTCCCCATCTATCTGGTCGCGAAGGGAATTGAATTGAAAACCAGCCTCATCGCGGTGTGGATACCGTTCCTCGCCGCCGACGCGGGCAGTTTTTTCGGCGGGGCAGTGTCGGGCTACCTGATCAAGCGAGGATGGCCGGTGGGTGCGGCCCGCAAGGCCGTGATGATTTACGGCGCGATCGGAGTGACGCTGTTAATCCCAACTATCTTCACAACGAATCTCTATCTGATTTCCTTCCTCTTCGCGTTTGCGACTTTTTCCTACGCCGGATTCACGATCATGGCAAACGTGTTGCCGTCCGATCTTTATCACAGCGAATCCGTGGCGTCGGTGAGCGGCCTGAGCGGCACCGGCGCAGGAATCGGAACCATAGTAGCCTTCAAGTTCATAGGTTATTTGTCCGACGCGCGGCGAGCCACCGGAACTCATTCCTTCGATCCGATCGTCATTGTCGCGGGCCTGGTTCCGTTCGTCGGAATGCTTCTCGTGTTGTTGCTGGTCCGCAATACGCAGGCCACCAACCAGGGACTGGTGCGGCGAATTTGAGTGGTTCGAGTTTTTCTCTCGAAACAATGCCGTCTGCTTCCATCCACTGCTTCTGCGGCTGCCGTAGCCGCCGGCTGGGATTGACAGGCGCGGTTCTGCATTGCTCTTATCGCTGGCGAATTATTTACTATTAACACAATTGTTTGTCTTTCCGAGAGGACCGGGTCGGTTCGTAAATTGGAGGTCTCATGAAGCTGAAATTGGTCCTGTTTTCGTCTTGCGCCCTGCTGTTCTGTTCCCTGTCGTCGAACGCACAGCAGGAGCGGGAGGAGCGGCTGTGGCTGACGACGCCCGACCGGGCTCACTTAGTAGCACGGCAGGCGAGTTCCCTTCACTTTTCCTCGGAAGGGGGCCACTTGCCGGTGCTTACTGTGGACGATGTGCAACACTTTCAGACAATGGACGGCTTTGGCTTTGCGCTGACGGGAGGAAGTGCGCAGTTGCTGATGCGCATGGGCGCTTCCCAACGGACGGCCCTGCTGAAGGAGCTGTTTACGACAAGCGGCGATGGAATCGGAGTGAGCTACCTGCGGGTGAGCATCGGGGCCTCCGATATGAATGAGCAAGTGTTCTCGTACGATGACCTGCCGACTGGCGAGACTGATGTGGA
This sequence comes from Candidatus Acidiferrales bacterium, assembly GCA_035603035.1. Taxonomy (GTDB): domain Bacteria; phylum Acidobacteriota; class Terriglobia; order Terriglobales; family Acidobacteriaceae; genus Sulfotelmatobacter. The sequence goes on from DATNLE010000084.1 coordinate 10,270, forward strand.
GATGGCGAAATTCAGCCTGGGGCCGGACCGCACGGATGTGATTCCGGTGCTGAAGGAGATTCTGGCGATTCAGCCGGGGATCAAGATCCTGGGATCGCCGTGGTCTCCTCCGGCATGGATGAAGACGAACGACGATGTGAAGGGAGGCGAGCTCAAGCCGGAGTATTACGGCGCATTCGCAAACTATTTCGTAAAGTACATCGAGGCGATGCGAGTAGAGGGGATTGCGATTGACGCGATCACGGTCGAGAATGAGCCTCTGAATCCGAAGAATACGCCCAGCATGGTGATGTTTGCGCAGGAACAAGACACGTTTATTGCGAAAGATCTGGGGCCTGCTTTTGAGAAAGCCGGTATCCGGACGAAGATTCTGCTTTACGACCACAACCCAGATGTACCCTCGTATCCGCTGTCGATTCTGGGCGATCCGACAGCGAGCAAATATGTGGATGGGACGGCGTTTCACCTGTACGGCGGCGACGCGAGCGTGCTGACGCAGGTGCATGATGCATATCCGAAGAAGAACCTGTATATGACGGAACAGTCGGTGACGGCGCGGCGCGGCGAAGGGCCGCTGGGAATTGCCGAGCCGGTGAGGCGGGTGATGATTGGCGCGACGAGGAACTGGAGCCGCAACGTGCTGCTCTGGAATTTGGCGGCCGATCCGCAAAACGGGCCACACACCAACAACGGGGGCTGCACCGGATGTTCCGGGGCGATCACGCTGGATGGCGATTCTGTAACGAAGAATGTTGCTTTTTATGCAGTCGAGCATTTTTCGCAGTTCGTGCCGTCGGGCTCGGTGCGGGTGGCTTCGAGCGAGATGGAACAGCTGGCCAGTGTCGCTTTTCTGACTCCGGAGGGCAAGGTGGTCCTGGTAGTTTCAAATACCGGAAATTTTGCGAAGTCCTTCGCGGTGAAGTACCACGGGAAGTTCTTCCAGACGGCGTTGCCCGCGGAGTCGGTGGGGACCTATGTCTGGTAGGCGCACGCTTCGGCTTCTAAGGCGGTAAAGCTTCAGCCCAGGTGCGCTACGCGTACCGATCCCGCCAAGGTGTTGCGATATTGATCCTTACATGGGCGAGGTACTACGGCAGTTATTCTTGGTTTGCTTTCTGCACGAATCCCCCAAGCTACCCAGCTCTTGGAGTCTCGGCTACACAGGAGGCTGGGCTTGTGGCAGCACGATTCTTGCCCGACAACCTTTCTTGTCACTCAGATTCAGGAGCTCAATCGAGCCGCCGTGGGCTTCGGCGATTTGTCGGGAGAGGACCAAGCCAATACCGCTTCCCGCGGGCTTGGTGGTGTAGAAGGGGACAAAGGCATTGCTGGGATTGAGAAATCCGCGTCCGTTGTCATCGATAGTGAGAATCAGATCCTTCTCGGTGAGGTCCCAATGCATCACGACCTGAGGGTCCAAAGCAGCCTCGTGGAATCCGCTTTCCGCGCGCCGTGGTTCCATGGCCGCCTCAGCTGCATTTCGCACCAGGTTGATGAGCATCTGCTCGAACTGATCGGGATCAAGCATCAATTGGATGTCAGGACCGGGAACAACCCGCACTCGCAGTCTCGTCTCAAACCCAGCAACCCGCTCGACGATCGGGAGAAGCGCAGCTTTGCAGAAAACCGGTGGGGGCATCTGGGCGAGTTGACGATACGCCTGGAGGAAACGATTGAGGGAATCGGCCCGCGTTCCAATAATGGCCAGTCCGCGTTGAAAATCCTGCCGTGCATCCGCATCGAGCACGGTCTGGGAGACCTGAGCATTCAGACTCCCGGCAATCGACTTGATTGGCGTAAGTGAATTATTGAGTTCGTGCCCGAGCACGCGAATCAGACGCTGCCAGGCGCCGCGTTCTTCTTCCCGGAGAGCGCGGCTTACGTCGGACAGAACGATCAAAGTGTGGGGCACGCCCTTTTGCCGAAATGAACTCCGACGCACCAGCCAGCGCGCGTTCGGATCGTGGAAATGCAAGGGAGCCAGAGTGCCGCTTTCCACCGACAAGCAACCGCCCAACCCAATCTCTGTGGCTGTGCGACCCAGAAGTCTCACGGAGGGCTGCTGCAGCAACCGTTCTCCGGCTGAGTTTACCAGGCGAAGAATCTGATCTGGGTCGAACGTGAACAACGGCACCTCAATCTCCTCGACGACACGGCGCACCAGCGCCGTGGCTTCAATGGCTCGAATACGCTGCTCGGCGAGCAGGTCGGCCAGAGCATTTACCTCAAGGGACAGCTCGCCCAACGCATCATCCGTGGCTGCTCCGCGTGCTCGAAAGGAGTAGTCCTCTTCACGCAAGGCGGCGATGACATTGGCCAGGGTTTGCAGTGGCCGCGTGGTTTGCTCGTGCAACGCCATCGCCAACAGCCACCACGTGAACAATTCGACGAAAATCAGCGCGAACCTGGACTCCAAAGACCAAGCCTGCTTCCAGATGAAGACGCCGCTGAAGAACATACCGGGTAGGGCGACAAACAGTGAGAAAAGACTGATCCGCCGTTCATACAACAGGCGAACCCGCTTGCGAGGAGGTTTCCGAAGTGTGGGATTAAGCTTCCCCAGCGGGCTAGAGCCCATGTTTTTCCATCCGCCGATAAAGAGCTCCGCGACTGAGCCCTAACACCTCGGCGGCCTGGCTTACATTACCGTGAGAACGCTGCAGGGCTTTGCGGATCAGAATGGCTTCCACGGACTCAAGGCTGAGATCCTCCAGGTTCAGGGTGTGCTGGCGCAGTGAGTCCAACCCCAAGTCGGCACGTTCAACCTCAGTTCCACGGCACATCAGGACCGCACGCTCGAGGGTATGCTCAAGTTCGCGGACATTCCCCGGCCAGGAGTATTGCATGAGCAGCTGCAAAGCGGAAGCCTCGAATCCCCGGACTGGCCGTCGGTAACGCGCTGCGTAGCGCGAGAGAAAATGCACCGCGAGGACAGGGATGTCTTCCCGGCGTTCTCGTAATGCGGGCACGTGAAGCTCAACGGTGTTCAAGCGGAATAGCAAGTCTTCGCGAAACTGCCCGGAACTGCACGCCGCTCGAAGATCGGTGTTCGTGGCAGAGATCACCCGAACGTCGATACGGCGGGGACGGGATGAGCCGATCCGCTCAACCTCACCCG
>DATNLE010000129.1:0-19917 GCA_035603035.1 Candidatus Acidiferrales bacterium
TCGCCACCTGGACGGGATTGGTCATGCTGATTCCGGCAGCGCTGTGGGGGTTCGCAATGCGGGCGCGAAAGGAAACCTAAGCTGCATCACAGCGTTGAATATCGACGCCGCTATCCGCTACGCCCCTAGAATCCGGTCAATCTTGGCCGCCATGATGAAGTCGCTTTCGGTGAGGCCGTCGATCTTGTGAGTCCATAGGGTGATTCCGGCTTTGCCCCATGCCAGCAGAATGTCTGGGTGGTGCCCTTGCTCCTCGGCCAGCCCTCCCACGCGATTAACGAACTCGAGAGCCTGGGCGAAATCGGGAAACTTGTACTCGCGCGTGAGGTGATGCTCTTTGACCACGGTCCACTGCGGAACGATTTTATGCAGCGCATCTACTTCTTTTCCCTTGAGCGGGGGAACCCCGCCGCGGCAGGGAACGCATTTCTTATCGGCTAGTTGTTCGGCCATGGATGTTTCTCCGCCAACCATCATAGACGAAGTTAAACTGACCGTTGTTTAGGTCCCGGCAAATCAAGACCATCTGACAAAAACAGGTTGAAACCTCATAGCTTGCCAGCGCATCTTTAAGGCTCATTCGGACCTGAGCCTTGGGCCAGAAAGAGCAATGACGCCACCACCGGCACGCAGCGGTTCCGCTCCAGGCGGAGGCAATCCCTGGCTGATTGCGATCGCAGTCATGCTGGCGACGTTCATGGAAGTGCTGGACACCTCCATCGCCGCCGTCGCCCTGCCGTACATCGCTGGCAGTTTGTCGGCCACCAACGATGAAGCTACCTGGGTGCTTACGAGTTATCTAGTGGCGAACGCCATCGTTCTGCCAGCCAGTTCCTGGTTTTCACTACGTTTTGGGCGGAAAAGATTTCTCATCATCTGTATCACCATCTTCACGATCTCGTCGTTCGCTTGTGGATCGGCCACGAGCCTGGCTTGGATTCTGATTGCGCGCGCGGTGCAAGGCGCCGGAGGCGGAGCGCTGCAACCACTGTCGCAATCGATTCTGCTGGAGACTTTCCCTCCGCAAAAGCGTGGGCTGGCCATGGCTGTATTCGCCTTAGGAGTTGTGGTCGCGCCCGTGTTAGGGCCAACGCTGGGAGGATGGCTTACCGACTCTTACTCCTGGCGATGGGCGTTTTACATCAACATTCCAGTCGGTGTTTTCGCCGTATTCATGATCTCCCGCTACGTGGTAGATCCTCCTTACATCAAAGAAGCGCGTCCCGGCAAGTTTGACGGCATCGGGCTAGGGCTGTTGGCCGTCTGGCTTGGGGCCCTGCAAATCATTCTCGACAAGGGACAGGAAGATGACTGGTTTGGCGCCACCTGGATTCGCTGGGCAGCTGCCATCTTGGCCACCAGCTTCGTCTCGTTTCTCATTCGAGAGTTTCGCCATGAGCGGCCCTTGGTGGATCTTCGCGTCTTCCGGCACCGCAACTTTGCCATCGGATGTGTGCTCATTGGGTTGTTCGGCGCGCTGATCTATGGCCTGGTGACCTTGTTGCCACTCTTCTATCAGGAACTGATGGGATATACGGCACTCGCGGCGGGATGGGCGGTGAGTCCGCGCGGCATTGGGGCGATTGTGGCCATGCCGATCATCGGATACCTGACCGCAAAAATGGACAACCGCTGGCTCATCGCCTTCGGCTTTTCTCTCTTCGGTGTAGCCAGCCTGTGGTTCGGAGAGGTGAATCTTTCCATCGGGCAGTGGACGTTCTTGTGGGCCATTCTGATCAGCGGATTCGGTTCGGGCTGCATTTTTGTTCCCCTGGCGACGACATCCATGGCGTTCCTGAAGAACGAAGAGATCGGCAATGCCAGCGGCCTGTACAATCTGCTGCGTAATATCGGAGGCAGCATCGGAATCTCCGTGGTGAACACGATTGTCTCGCGGCACGAACAAGTTCATCGCAACGAACTGGTCGCTTCGCTCACTCCGGGACGTATCACGGTTCAAGGAACCATCCAAGGCATGCAAGCATATTTGAGCTCCCAAGGAGCCTCGTCCACGACAGCCTTGCAGCGCTCCTATGGACTTATCAATCAGGCCCTGAGTGGACAGGCGCGTCTGTGGTCCTACGTGGATGACTTCCGCTACATGGCATTGGCTTGCTTCGCTTGCGTGCCAATAGTGTTCGCGTTGAAGAAGGCGGTAGCGAAGAAAGGTGCTGCGCCGGCGGCGCATTGACGCGATAGATGTTTTAGTTTCGTTCAGTCCGGACGGGAACGGCAGCAATCAGCCCCTTCTTGCGTATTGAGCCGCCTGGATCTCGATGCATGATCCTTTGCTCGTCGTGATAAGTTCCTGTTCGAGGGAGCGCAACCGCTCTTTCTTATTATCCCGCTTGTGTTCAGGCATGTTCTTCACGATATATCAATGGGCAGTCCTGCTATTGGTTGATCACCGAACCATAATCCACTTCGGCCTGCCTCCACGCGTTCGGCATTATGTCTCCTTCGGTGCGGCACAGATGAATCCATTATGCCCATCATGACTGAATAAATGGACACAGCACGTAAGACCAAACTTTAGAATGGGATCTCGTCATCGTACTCCTGCTTTCGATACTTCTGCCGCGATGACCGTAGATGGGTAGGGTGGGGCGGAAGCGGAATCTCGGGAAATGGTGGAGTCGAGTCTCCAGTTTCGAGCGCCGCCACAATCTCCCGCAGCTCCATTACCAGTTTCGCCAGCAAGTTCGGCGAGACGGCGCCGTGGACCAGCCATGCCTCCAGATCGGTGACCAGATTGGCGAAGTAAACGACCAGATCCTCCAGTTGCCACATCGTATCCCGCGACCGTTTCGACGTGTCCAAGTCCGGTTTTGGGACGGTAGGCTTCGACGACTGCGACTCCGGATCAAGCTGGGGGTGCTCGAGGGGATCACCACCAAATCGTTTGCAGTAGCAGGATTCGATGAACTCGCTCACCGGGAGCTTCCAGCGCTGGTCCGGGCTGGGACGCAGGCCAGGCAGCTTCTTTGGATTCATGCCGAGAGCGCGCGCCATCTCGACCTGCCGGGCATTGAGTTTGCAGATCCTCTTTGCATCTCTCCAAACTTCCTCATCATACTTTCGACGCTTCGACGCCACGTTTACACCTCGCATTGGCCGAAATTGGGGTTCTGTAAGCTCAGCTTCCCTGATCAGCCTCCATGAAAGAACCTCACTTCGAATCAGACGTTCATTTGGCCCAAGTTGATAAAGCCGAAAAAATTCAAAATGGGGAAACTTTCTCTGCGAATTGTCGGATCAAGCAAACCACGGGCGAGACGGGTTGGATTTTCGGAGTAGACATTATCATTGTATCGTCTCCGGGCCGCCGTCCTCCCCATCCTCCCCGTTATCATCGAACCGGGGTTCGAGCGCCTTTGCTCCCGATGATGGGGGTGAGTACCGGATCCAGGTTGCGAGTTCTGAGACGCTCTTCGTCCACTCATCGAAGGTAGCTCGGAACGTGCGAGCCAGCCGACTGAGCTCGACTTCGGGATCTCGCTCGGCTTCGCGACGCCCGGGATCATCCCAGACGCGTGGGACACGAACCATCCGGAATCCGGAGATCGCCAAAGCCCTGAGGAAAACGACGCCATCGGATGGCAAGCCGCCTTCAACCTCGAGATCTCCGTGACCGCCTAGGATAGCTGTGATACGTCCATTCTTTTCCTTGACATCGGTGAGTGCAGCATCAACTTTATCTACGATTGAACCATACCAGGGCCCAAACAATTGGGGATCTGGCATCAAAGTCGTCGAACCATAGGGAAGACTCGCGCGAAGTGAAAGATTTACCCGCTTCCACCTGGGCGCTGTCCTGGTTGCTTCCTTCCTCCTGCCTGTCAACTCCGTGAGGAGGTCTTCTTCGCAAGTGTAGGCTCGAGCCTCGTCGAATGGGGACCAGTCGAAGCCGATCTCGGCCGAGATATGGAAAGGTTCCGCCTTCTGGAGTGCGCCGCTTGTGATGTAAAGCTTCCAATGCCGGGAGGTGTTTGCCAGATCGATCGTCTGAGTTCGATTGAAACCAAATGCGAACAGACCGGCATCCTGAAGAACCCTTTCGAGTCGGTCGCGGAATTCCGGGTAGCGCACAGTTTTTTCCTCCCCAGAGATTGATAAGGTAGCACACGCATACATGTGACCAAAAGTGTTGAGGTTAAGGGAGTTTACCGATCTCCCACCCATGCTCGCTGCGCGTTGCCTTGAGTTTTTTGGTCATGTGCGATATGGAAAGCCGACCTGAGAGCACTGCCCCGCCACCCGGCGCGCATGCGGAATTTCTCGGTAACTGGGATATGCCTCAATGGCATGATCTCTCAAGAATTTACAAGCAGAAGGAGGGTAATGTTAAGTCAGCCGAACGTCCCGTAGCGATTACGGATGAGGCCGCCTCCGCTCCGGCGGATTAATCACCCTGGTTGCGGCTTCCGCAGATCAAACAGCACCGCGATCTTGCAGTAGTTCACCAGCCTTTTTGAAGAGGTTCGACAGGAAATCTCGCCGCAATACTGGAAATACGTAACCGAAAAGGTGAAACAGTTTGAGCAGACCTAGTCCTAGTCAGCCTTCAACCCGCAAGAAACGAAGCGATAGGAAGGCGCCCGTTTTAGTCCTGTAGTGCAAGAAAGGCGCCGAGACGAAACTATGATGAGTCCTCCCGACCCACCCATCATGACTGAATAAATGGACACAGCACGTAAGACCAAACTTTAGAACGGAATGTCCTCATCCGTAATCGGCCCTGACGCTGCCCCCCCTTGCTCTGGTTCTGGCGTGCGCTGGTCGAAGTTATTGCCGCCGCCGGCTGACGCGCCGCGCGAGCTTTCTTTGAAGTCTCCTGCTCCGCCGCCTTCACCGCGTCCACCGAGCAGGATCAAATCACTGCCCACCACTTCAGTCATGTACTTCTTCTGACCGCTGGTTTTATCGTCCCAGGAGTGGGTTTGCAGGCGGCCTTCGATGTAGACTTTGCCGCCTTTCTTCAGATATTCTCCGGCGATTTCGGCGAGGCGCTGCCAGAGCACGACGTTATGCCACTCGGTGCGGTCCTGCCATTCGCCGGCTTTGTCCTTGAATCGTTCGTTGGTAGCGATGGTCAGCTTGGCCACGGGCGTACCCTGCGGCGTGTACTTGATTTCCGGATCCTTCCCCAGATTGCCGATCAGTTGAACTCGATTGAGACTTTTTCCTGCCATCGTGTGCTCCTTTGCAGGGGTTCACTATAGCAGAATTAGCCGAGTGGAAATGGTGCAGACGGGCGCAAACATAAAGCTCGTAGTATCATTTTGGCCGGTCTCGGAGGGGCAAGAGCCTCGACGTCAGCCGACTGCGCAGTGCGCCGACAACTTCGCAATGCCAACCTCGGATAACAGGATCCGACCGAGGCAGATCAGAAGGGAGATCACCATGGCCGGTTTTCGTGACCCAGGGCCCATATGCGTGACTACAGCCCCGGCCAGTGACTCGGGGACGCAATGCCGCGGGCGCACGCCCGCCCCTGGAACTCTGAGATGTGACGCCACGGGCGCGGACTTACACGTGAGCAAGATGACCAGCTCGGCGGCTCAGGCAGTCAGTTCCGGGGGCGGCGGAGGGGGCGGAGGATTTTTCACGGCTGTGAACATGGTGAACAAAATGGTGTTGGCCCGCATTCCGGCGCCCTACCTGGAAGAGAAGTTGAAGGAGTTCCTCAACTCCGACAAGGTGAGCAGCATCGACTTCGTGCTTCCTAACAAGGAAGATAAGACTTTCCCGCACGACATTTATGTCGACGATGAATTTTACGTTCGCATCGCCGGGAGGTTAGGGTCGTATGTGACGATATTCGTGGCGGCCGACAGCGAGATCAGCGCCGACACGGCGGCGGAGACCAAGGTCGGCGGCAGCATTTATCGGCGTCAAATCAATGTTCGGAGCGGGGTTCTGGATAAGATAGAGACTCAGGAGACGCTTGTGCATGAGATAACCCATGCAGGCTTGGTCTACGATCTCCCGAAGCTGTGCCATGAGCCGGTACCGGAATCGGCAGAGGATCTGTATTGGGCAGTGGGAGAAGTCATTTGTTACGTCGCGGGGGCATCATTCCTGCTGACCAATGGGGCCTCCTATGGCCCGGGCGATCCCGTATGCACCAAGGCGTACGAGATGGCGAAGAAAGCCCAGAGCGAGAAGGGTCATGTCCTCCATCCAAAGGACATACGGGAATTGGTCGCGATACTCAGAAAAGATCCCGTGTACCAGAAAGAATCTCGGTGTTCGCAACCAGTACTGGGATACCCCGCCGACGGCAGCGGAGAAAAGCAAACACCACTAGGGTCGGGAAATGCCGCAAACTGCGTTATTCGCGTTATAATCTCGCCATGCCTGCCGCACCCGGAGCGACCAGAGCCGTCGGGATGGTTCCCGACGAGCTCAAGTGGGAACCGAAGTCCAAGGGCCTGACTACGCCGCGCAAGAAGAAGCCAAAGGAACTCGCGGTCATTACCGAATGCTGCACCGGCTGCGCCGGATCACCGGCCTGCGTGGAATATTGCCCGGTGGAAGACTGCATGTTCTGGGTTCCGGACGAAGACGCCACGCCGTTTGGCCGCATCGCAATCGATCCTATCCTCTGCATCGGCTGCAAGAAATGCCTCAGCAAAGGACCCGACGGCTGTTTCCTTGACGGTTGTCCATGGGATGCCATCGCCATGGTGGAAACCACAGAGGTGGAAAAGGAAGTCGGGGCTATGGCGATTTAGCGGTCGTTTTCAGTTCCAGCAGATCCCACTTATTGCCGTAGAGATCTTCGAACACAGCGACCGTCCCGTAGGTTTCCTCGCGTGGCGTTTCTCTAAATTTTACTCCCCGCCCCTTCATGGCGCGGTAGTCGCGCCAGAAATCATCCGTGTGTAGAAACAGAAATACGCGGCCGCCTGTCTGGTTTCCGATACGGCTCTCCTCCTCCGGCGTCGACGCGCGCGCCAGCAGCAGATCGGTGCCGCGGGAGCCGGGTGGACGGACGAGCACCCAACGCTTGTCTTGACCGTTCCGGTCTTTGGCCACGCTATCCTCGACCACAGTAAAGCCAAGCGATTGCGTGAAGAACGACAGCGCCTCATCATAGTCCTTGACGACCAGCGCTAGGTATCCGAGTGTCTGGGCCATGCTTGTGAAGCCATCGCGAGTTCAAAATCTAAAGTCCGACAGCGGGATTGCGGAAATGCTATTTCACCCTTTCCCGTATTGCCCGTTCCGCTTCCGCCGCCTGCTGCCGCACGTCATTCGAAATATCCGGCAGATCGCGTTCGTAGGGAAGAATCGAGGGAAGGTCGTCAGTTTGTCCGATGAGATACAGGGCGCGCAGCGCTTCCCACACTTGTTCGGTAGATGGATCAATCACCGCGATCTGCCCTCCAGCCACAATGTTCGCGTCGGTTCCTGCCACCGAGCGGATACGGCCGGGAATAGGAGAACGGATTTCCGCGGTGTGCTCATGGCCGTATTCGAGCTTCGCAATCAATCCGCCCTGATGGATCACGGTGCCGGGGCGGTCTGCATCGACAATTCGTCCCGATTCGGGAGCGGTGATTTCCGCAGGTTGCAGCAGCGTCACAATCTGCAGACGGCCACTGGCATCTCCGAAGCGCACCAGCGAGAGCGCCGCATTGCCACGCACCATCGGCGATGGATCGTCGAGCATCTTCAACAGGGCATCGTGAAAACCTGCGCCGGTTGTGTCTTGCCCCATGACCCAGGCGTCCGTGTTGCGCACCTCCTCGACGGGATTAGCGGAGAGATGCACTAAGTCGGGATACCACTGCCTGGCGGTTGCATCGCGCCGCGTGATGCGCTCTCCAACCTGTACCAGCGCCTGCTGAATGTGACGCGGCTTCTTGGCATCGTGCAGATATTCGTTCAACTGCTGGTCGGAAAGCTTCCGTCCAAACCATGTATTCCACCAGAACAAAAAGGGCATCAGACAGATCAGCCAGGCCGTCAGGAAAAAGAGAAGCTTCTGGGTGCGGGATGTGCTGCGCTTCGCGGGAGAGGAAAGGGGAGCTTCGGTTTCCATTATCTACCTCCCGCCGCATGTGAAACGGGCGCCGTTGTTGTCCCCTGCGGCCGCAGACGTCCAGAACCGATAGTGTTAACGGCCACGATTATTCCTCCACGTCCGCATCCATCACGCGATCCTGCTCCAGATAATGCGAAATTGCGTACTGCGCCAGAAGCGGCGTCTGGAGCCGAATTTCGGCGCCGATCCATTCCCCTTTGGCATGAGGCGCATTCGGAGCGTGGTTACAGCGCCCGCCGCTGCCAAACTGCGGACCGAAGTCCGCACTTTGGATCTGATCAAACTGCTTGATCTGGCGCCAGGCTTCGTCGCCGACTGTTCCGGCGACATCGATTTTCAATCGCACGATCGCCATAAATCAAAATAAATTCGCCGCGGAGTTCGCGCTTTCGCTGTGGCCGCCTTCCTAGCTATGCGGGAACCATTGATACAGCATGAAGTATACGAGCACTCCGGTGACGCTGACATACATCCACAGTGGCCATGTCCAGCGCGCGATCGCACGATGGCGATCGTAGCGCCCTTTCAACCCGCGACTCAGGGTGATGATCACCATTGGCACAATCACGATGGCGAGCGTGACGTGTGGAATCAGAACCACGAGATAAATCACATGCCACAGGCCTTGCCGCAAGAAGCGAATGTCGCCAACATGCCAATGAAAATATACGTAGCATGCCAGAAACAGCGCCGACGCTACGACGGCGGCGATCATGCAGGCGCGGTGCGCGGCGATTTTCCCGCGCATAATCAAGCTGCGGCCCACGAGCAGCAGCAGCGCGCTGGTTCCGTTCAAAGTTGCGATAAGGGCAGGAAAGTAGGCATACTGTTCCGCGATCATGCGGCCGGTCTCGTCGTGCGGCGGTTCGCCATCAAGAACGCAAGGGCAAACATCACCAGCGAAAACAGAAGTAGTGTCGCCATGGCCGATGGCAGGGGGAAGGTCGCACTCATGCCGGGATAAAGCAGAGCCCTCAGCGCCTCGACGCCGTAGGTAAGCGGGTTGATATACATGAGGGCCCGAATCCACGTCGACGCGCCTGCCATAGGAAACAGCGCGCCCGATAACAGCCACAGTGGAATGAGAAAAAGGTTGATGATGCCGTGAAATGCCTGTGCCGAGTCCATCGGCCACGCGATGGCAAAGCCCAGCGCGGTGAGCGCGAATGAAACCAGAAAGACCACAATGCCCACCATCAAAACCTGCAGCAGACTGAGATGTACACCAGCGAACGGCGCGAACACCAGGAAGATCATCCCTTGAATCGCGGAAAGCGTAGTCCCGCCCAGAACCTTGCCCAGCACGATTGCGGAGCGTGGGACCGGGGCCACCAGCACCGAGAGCAAGAAGCCCTCCTTGCGGTCCTCGATGACCGACATCATGGTGAAGATCGAGGTGAACAGAACGATCATGATCAGCGCGCCGGGATAGAAGTAATCCATGTAGTGTTGCTGGCCCGGGCCTCCGCCGGAGCGGAAGGAAGTACCGAATCCCGAACCGATTACGATCCAGAAAACTAAAGGCGACGCAAGTACGCCGACCACGCGTGATTTCTGACGGTAGAAGCGCACGATCTCCCGCCACCACAAAGTAAAGGCGGGTAACAAGACGCCCGCGGAACTGAGAGCCAGCGGTTCCGACAAAACGGTGGTTTGAGTAGCCACGAAGTTAACTCGCTTTCGCTGCGGGAGGTTTCGGCGCTGTCGCCACGGCCTTTTTCTTGCCGAGCATTCCCATGTCGCGCATTTCCCAGTAGGCGTTCAACATAAAAACTGCGGAAAGTGCGAGCAGGATCAGGCTCATGAACAGGCCATCGACGGTAGTGATCATGCCGTTGACCAGCGTCCAGGCGACTCCCAGCAGCGGGAGAATGCCAAGCACAAGAGAAAGAGCAAGCATCATAGAAAGCACATTACCTCCTTTGACCTTTCGAGGCAGACTGCGCCTTTTCTTCGTCGTTTTTCTCGGTCCAGAATTTGTGCCCGGTGCGCCGAATGAATACATCCTCGAGGGCGGGCTTACTTATCGAAAGCGCCTCGATCTCTCCGGGAAACGCCTCGACCGCTTCCGTGACGAAGCGATGTGCGCCTTCGTGTTCGATGCGCACCTGATTTTCCAGAACCGTAGTCACCACTTGAAACCGGCTCCGAATGTGCTCGGCCAGCAGACCCGCATCTCGAGCAGCTTCGAACGACACTACGTCGCCGCCGATTTCGCTCTTCAATTCTGCAGGCGTTCCTAAGGCCACCAGGTTTCCTTCATTCATGATGGCCAGCCGGTCGCAGCGCTCGGCTTCTTCCATCAAGTGCGTTGTCACCAGAACGGAAACATGTTCTTCGTCGCGCAACATCTCGAGGTACTGCCAGAGATCGCGGCGCGCCCCAGGATCCAGGCCGGTGGTCGGCTCATCCAGCAACAGCACGCCGGGATGATGAAGCAGTCCCTTTGCCAACTCGATGCGCCGCTGCATACCGCCGGAAAAAGTTTCAACCAGTTCCTGGGCGCGGTCAGCCAGGCCAACGCGCGAAAGGATTTCCTGAATCCGCCGCTTTAGCGCCGATCCGCGAAGGCCATAAAGGTGTCCTTGATGCCAAAGATTTTCATATGCCGTGAGTTTAAGATCGACGCTCTGCGCCTGAAAGACTACGCCAATTTGCCGCCGCAGGCGTCCCGGTTCCTGCACCGCGTCGCAGCCCATGATGGTCGCGCGCCCGGCGCTAGGGATCATCAAGGTGGAAAGAATTCGAAAGAGCGTCGTCTTTCCGCTGCCGTTTGGACCGAGCAGGCCGAACAACTCCGCTCGCCCCACGTCGAACGAAACCCCGTTCAGTGCGGTGCGGTTCGCGTAGCGATGCACCAGGTTTTGCACGGAAATCACAGCAACGGCGGAAGGCGAGACTACTTCCGACGCGGTATCGGCGAATGCGGAAACTTTGGATGCCAAGAGTGTCCTGGGACGAACCTACGACTAGTTTACGACGATATGCTGTAGAAAATGTGGAAATGAACAAAAGCGGCAACAACTGCTCATCAATCCTCACGCCACCGAAGCATCCGCTCGCGTCTGAGGTGCGCGCTCTTCGAAGGCGACCGGAACGTGCCGCCAAACTTGAATGGCCAAAACAACCGTAGTGGCCAGCAGCAGCGCTCCCACAGCCACATGCGCAACGGTCGATGCAACCATGGGCAGCTCCGGCTGTAGCGCGTTTCTGCCCCAGGCCACGCGCGTCAAAAACGCAGCGAAGCCCAGGCAGAGCTGGGTGATGAGGAGCGAAATCATGATGATCGCCGGACGCCGTACCGCTTCAATGTGCGAATATGCCGAGATCGCCCGGATCGCGGTCCACGCCAGCACGAACGACACGATCGCAGCATTTAGCACGTGCGGCCACCAACTCATGCCATGATGGCGAAACATTCCGCCCAGCACGAGCTGCACGTAAAGTACGAAGATAGACAGCAGCGTGAGGGTAATCAGGCTGGGACGCCGCGAGTCGAACTCGACCTGCGGCTGTTCTTCGATCCACTTGCGTCCGGTAAAAAGCGCGATGGCAACGGCAATGCAGAAAAAGGTTTGCGCCACAGTAGCATGCGCCGTTGAAACCGCCGGCGGCTGGAAGAGCAAAACCGTAAGCCCGCCTAGAATCGCCTGCGCGATAACTGTGCAGAACGCACCCGCAGCGAGCCAGCGCATCCAGCGGCGCTGCTCCACCAGCCATGTCGACAAGGCGATGGCCAGAGTCAGAGTTACCAGCGTGCCCGCCAACATGCGGTGACTCCACTCATAGCGTACGCCGCCCACGAAGTGCGGAACCTTCACCAGATATCCGAACGACGTGGGCCAGTCCGGAACTGAAAGTCCGGCGTCGTTGCTGGTGACCAGCGCGCCCGCTGTGATTACCACGAACGCCGCACACGCGGTGAATACTGCAAAGGCGTGATGGGCGCCGTTGTATTTTGCCGCAATGGCTTTCAGAGCATGACCCCTTGCATCAGCAGGGATAAGAAGATCCCTGGACCTTAAAGCGAGCCGCGCCGATCGGCCCGGTCCGCTGTTCTAGACATCCAATTTTATCAGACGAGATGGAATGACAACCACAAACCTCGACGCTTCCGCTGCCGGCTTATTCCCCACCCGCCTTAAAGCTTTGATCAACCGTCTTCGTTTCTTTCGCGGCGACGGTTACTTTCTGGTCCTGTTCGCCCAACTTTTCATGCACGAAGGCGATCGTGTAATCCCCCGGCGGCAGGCCCTTGATTTCATATTTCCCGCTCTTGTCCGTGACCGCATAGAACGGACTCTTCACCACATTGATGTACATCTTCATCCAGGGATGCTGGTTGCACTTCACCGGCAGCATGATTTCCTCGCGGGCAAAATTCTTTTCGATCGCGGGGGACGATGGGGGCTGCGATTCGTTCCACTCGCGGTTGTCTTTCGGTGTGGGATGAATGTTGTGCGTGGTCTGATCATCATTCTTGATATCAACCGTCTGCCCCGCCATTACGCCCAGCACGTGCGGATGATATTTGCAGCCGCTTTGATCGAGGACGACCGCGTCCTTCGGCACGTCGAAGGTGCGGGTGCCCAGGCCGTCTTTGACATATACAAATACGTTGGCTAGATCGCCGCCAGCGACGACTACGTTTTCGGCTTCGTTCGAACCTTTACAGGCCGGATCCTGACTCATGTCAATCTTGGACGCCTTCGGCGCCGTGCCATCAAACTTCACCGTACCGCTTACTGTCGCTACCGTTGCGGGATCAATCGGCGTCGCGGCCGGTGCGGTAGCCGCTGACTCGGACATATTGTTGCTCGATTGCTCGGTATTCTCCTTCTTGTTGCATGCCGCAGTCGCCAGCAAGCCGCACAGAGCCAGCGTGCCAAACAGTATCCTCCAACCTGTGTTTTTATTCATGATGTCACCCTTTCTTATGGGAATCGAAAATAACGCTCGATATTTGTTGCTTCCGGTTCCGTGCTGACGGAACCGGCAATTCTACCGCGAACCGCCACTCACCGTCCGACGCTCCTCAACGGCCGCCTGTCTGCGGTTGCCTTTCAGTTGCACCGCCGCCTTCGTCCGGGGCATGGACGACGCTACTCTCCGCTGTTCTTCCGGCGTCAACTGGAAGATATAGTCCGTCAGGAGTTTCCGATGATCTCCCGCGTAGCCTTCGAACGATGGCGGCGTTGGCCCGGCGAATACCCACTGATTATTCTGCTGCTTGAACAGGCCCGATGGCATGGAGGTTCCGGGACTGACAGCTTGCGGGTCGGTGATCCAGCGCTCCACCCAGTCCGGTTTCAAACGCTCTTTGGCCAAAAGGAAGTTAGGCGCCGTAGCGATCTTGTCGTGCGTAGGGTCACCGGTGGCGTGACACTTCAGGCACGGAGCCGCGGTGCTCGAGAACAGGCTGCGAGCCATGTCGCTCTCCTTGGTCGTGAGAACGGGCACCTGTTCTGGAATGTAGGGCAACGGCTGCTGCGATAGCGCCTGGAAGAAGCGCACGAGCTTTCGCAGTTCGTTATCAGAAAATGAGAAGGTCGGCATTCGGACTTTCAGGTAAGGACGGACGCCGTTGCGGTTTGTGTCCGCTGTGCTCAACGCCGGATTCGACAAAAACTTGCGCAACCATTCCGGATCGACACGCGCACCTTCAGTTAAGAGCTTGGGAGGCAATTGCTCCTGATTGTCCTGATACTGCTGCAATCCCATTAGAATGGTTCGCTGCCCTGGGATGAATTGGTGGCAGCCCATGCAGTTATATTTTTTGACGATCCACCAGCCCTCTTGAATGTCGTGGCGCGCGTCGCCTGGCTTGTATTGATAACTGGCCGGCAGAGACGTTTCTTCGCTTCCCATCAGGAAGGTTGTGAGTTCGCGCACCTGGTCTTTGGTGAGGTGCACGTTGGGCATCCGCAGTGCCTCAGTTTCACTTCTTACTTTGCCCTGGTCATAGATATTTGGCTCGGCCAGTTTGTGTTCGAAAAATCCTTTGTGGTCGTACCAGGGTTCGGTTGCGGGGCCGTCAGGCAAACGCGCGAGATCTTCTTTGTCCCGAATCGGCTCTCCATCTTTGCCGCCGCGCTCGGCGGTCTCGGTGAACAATGCGAAATCGAGACGCTCGATCGGCTTGCTGCCCTCGAAAGTAAGCTCGGTGCCGATGCGCCCTTCGTCCTCGAATCCTGCGATTTCATGGCAACCCGAGCAGCCGAAGTGACGGACCCACTTCTTACCTTCAGCCTTCAGATTTGGATCATCCATAAACGAGGCATCGGGATAAGACGATGGCTCCTGCTTTTTTTGTGTCATCAGATAGGTTGCGATATCCTCCGCATCCTCTGGAGCGAGTCGCAGGCTGGGCATCACCGTCATGTTCTGCACCTGCAATTCATGACCGTCGTTAGGACACTGACTGTGATCGAGATCGAACTGATAGGGCAGGCCCTTCTTCGCGTAATCTTCCGGGCCGATATCTTTCTTTTCGTATGGACAGTAGGGACGGGTGCGCTCGCGCGCGTTATGAATCCAGCGGACGAGATAATTGTAGTTCGCTTTTTCGCCGACACGAGTCAAATTTGCGGCGAATGTGCCTCCTTGCAACTGGTCTCCTTCACCAATCGAGTGACAGGCTAAGCATCCGCGGGTTTCAAACAATTCTTTTCCGTGGGCGGCGTTTCCGGGTTTGTGCGTGGGAAGCGCATCGGTAAATCCAGACTGCCAGATATAGGCCGAGATCGCCTGAATCTGGTGATCGTTCAGACGGAAATTCGGCATCTTGGTAGTGGGCCTGAAATCGGTCGGCTTCTTCAGCCAGACCGGAATCCAGTTCTTATTCAGCTTCAACTGAACATCTTTCAGGTTCGGCCCGACTTTTTTCATGTCCTGCATCAGGCTGTGCGACTGGAAATCCAGCTGTTGTAAACGCCCGTCCAGCTTACTATTTGCAACTCTCAGGTCGACGGCCTGTGTGTTCAACCGGTTTGCTTCATCGTTCGATTGAGCGGCATCCGCCTCTTTCATCAGATATGCGGTCTGCTTGAGATTGTCTGTCTTTTGCGTCTCGATCTGTTTGATCTGCTGGCTGATGGAGTTCAGGTCTTCAGGTTCTTTGTCATAGCCCTCATAGCGATGGCAGCCCATACACCCTTTTTGGCGAAAGAGGTCTTTGCCATTGTTGATGGTTTGCCACTGTACGTCGCCGCTAACCAAGACCATGTCGGCGGAATGGCAGTTCTGGCAACCGGCTTGCGAATTTTCTTTGGGAAACAGCGGCCACAACCAGTGCTCGTAGTTTCCGTGCGCTTTCTCGATGCTCGTAGTAGCACGGCCATTTCCCTGGTGGCACGGCGAGCAGCCGAATTTCTCGGGATCGTGAATCGTTAACAGCTCGGGCTGGGGATGACTGCCGAATGCGTCGGCATACTCATCAGGCTTCTTCTCGCCTTTCGGAGTCATGGCCGCAGGAGTGATTTTTATCGGCTCACGCGCGTTCATGTGACAGGATTCGCACCGGTCCACAATGTTGGCGTCGGCAACATTGATCTGCACAATCGCGGGATCCCACTCGGTGGCTCTCTTCTTAAGTCCATCGATTTGCTGCGGCGTCAAGTCGACCATGTGGTCGGAGATGTATTCATCCATCTTCGCCTTGGCCGCGGTAACAGGCTTCACCACATCGCCAAGTTCCAGGCTTATCTTCGTGCGCTCATCGCGGATTTCGTTATAAGTCTCCTCGAGTTGCGGGAAGGTATATTTCTTCCTGCTGCCATCGGGAAACTCAACCGTTGCCTGTTCGCTTTTGTACTGGCCAATCTCTTTACGCTTGCTCGCTTTCGCGGATTCGCTGCTGCTGGTTTCGAGTTCGTAAGTGAGTGCATTCACGTAGGCGCGGCGGTCGGTGAATACGCTTTGCACGGCGAGCAGCCGAGCGCTGGCGTCGTCAAGTTTTCTACGGGCTTCCTCAGCTTGCGTTTTCGAATCCTGTCGGGCTTTTTCATAGGCCTGGCTGAGCGCGACGTAGTCCGGATTTTGTTCGACATCTTTCTCCGACGTTGCCGATTTCGAGCGCGCCGTATTCAGAAATGCAGGGTAGCGATCTTTCCAGTGTTCCTGGAAGGCTTTCCACGGACGCTGGCCCCAGGCCTCGTCCCACAAGGCCCAGAACAACGTCGCCATGAGGAGGAGTGTCGCAATCAGGTAATACGCGGCGTACGATTTGCTTGTGATCGGGTCCTGCTCGGGGTTGGGTTGTTCAGGCACCGCTTCCTCCGAAAAACCGTCGTTGGTAATTCGTCGTCATTGCGAGGAATCTCTACTTCGCGCAGAGTGCATTGCTATAGAGACCCTTCGACTCCGCCGGCAATTCGCGTTGCGAATTGCCGGCCACGCTCAGGATGACAACTTAAATATTGAACCAGGGCGTGATCCACACGTACTTGATGTGCCACAGGAGACGAATCCCCATCTTTAAGGGTAACGCCACCATGGTGAGCAAAAGAAATTGAGTGATTGAAAATTGCAGCAGGCTCATCCGCTTGAAATCTTTCGCCATGTAACGCCGGAAGAGCGAATACACGAGGAAACCTCCGAGCACATAATAGCCGCCGACGACGATCGCACCGAAAACCGCCTTCGCCATGTTCGATGTAATGCCGAACAGGTCGGGCAGATCGCGATTCACTTCGTAGATCAGCCGGTTGTGGTCCCAGGTTTGCCCCGGCCAGAACCATTGCCAACCAGGGCCACGAATGAAAGTTCCGATGACGATCATCGCGACCCAGAGAACTACGAACCCGAACAAAAATGAGCTGATCGAAAATTTGCGCTGCTTCCAGGTGTAGTAGCCACTGCCCAGCGGGTTTGTGTCGATGTACGGAATGACCATGAGACCGATGATGATCATCGTGGGCATTACGACGCCTGCGATCCAGGGATCGAAGTAGACGAGCATCTCCTGCAGTCCGAGGAAATACCACGGAGCCTTCGCCGGGTTCATCGTCAAGTTTGGGTTGGCAGGCTCTTCCAGCGGCGCGTTCAACGTGATGGACCAGACCATCAGGATGATGGTGACGATAATGGCGGCAAGAAATTCGATGCGGAGCAGGAACGGCCAGACGTGAACTTCCTTCTGCCAGCCCGGTTTGAAGGGCCAGGTCTTGCGGTGATGGGTCTTGGCGAGAGCAGCGTCGCCCTCCAGTTGCGCGATCAGTTGATCATTGGCGTGCGCCTGCTTCCACGCAAGGTAAATGTAGAAGGCCAGCAGCGGAATCAGGCCTACGATCGGCACGTTGTCTGGTGCTGAGCAGATTTCCCAAAGTTGTCGCCAGTCCATAAAGTTTTCCCGGTCAAGAAATCTTGTCATTCCGAACCGGGCGAAAGCCCGGTGAGGAACCTGCTTTGCCGGCGCTACTATTCTCCCGCGGCTTTCGGTCCTCGGCGCGGCCTATCGGCCTCGGCTTCGAGCATTACCGGCGCCGGGCCGGAGATTCCCCCATCTTTCCGGACGCGCCAGAAATGCACAATCATGAGGACCGAAGCGACGATTGGAATGCCGATGCAGTGCCAGATGTAGGAGCGCAGCAGAGCGTTCGCGTCCACGATCGATCCGCCCAGCAGGCCGAAGCGCACGTCGTTATACGGCGTCATCCCCAGCATCGAGCCGAACGGGCCTTCGTGCCCGAGCAGTGGCGTGGCGCGCGCCATGTTTGTGCCGACGGTGACCGCCCAGAATCCCAGTTGGTCGTCAGGCAGCAGATAACCGGTGAACGAGAGCAACAGAGTAAACACCAGCAGCAGCACGCCAATGTTCCAGTTAAACTCACGCGGTTTCTTGTACGAGCCGGTCAGAAATACGCGGAACATGTGCAGTTCCACGGCAATCACCATCAAGTGAGCGGCCCAGCGGTGCATGTTGCGCAGGATTTTTCCGAAGGGGACGTCGTGCTCGAGATACAGCACATCTCGAAACGCCTGCACTTTGCTGGGATGGTAATAAAACATCAGCAGCACCCCGGTATAGGTGAGGATGATGAATAGAAAAAATGTGATGCCACCCATGCCCCAGGTATAGCTGTAACGCACCGAGTCGCGATTAATCTTCGCCGGGTGCAAATGCAGGAACACGTTGGAGAGCACGCCCAAAGCGCGGTTTCGCGGCGTGTCGTCATGCTTATGGCGAAAGATAGAGGTATATACCTGGGTCTTGGTTGGATCTTTCAGACCTTCGATCTGCTCTTTGGCCTTGGTGGGGATGTCGACCTTCATCGCCTGAATGTCGTCTTTTACGCGGTCGACTAGTCCCACTTTGCCGTTCTTGCCTTTATTTTCGTCAGCCATGATTGCCTCGTAATATTCCGCAACTGCCGGCGGCGACGCCGGCGCTACCCACGTTTACACGCCGGTCAAGAATGCCCCCGGATCGTTGAAATGCGAGGGTTGCCCCTTCGGCCACTGATAGAGCCGCGAGGTGTCGACGATGATCTGACCATCGGGCGCCAATTCGAGTTTCGCGCGATCCATCGGGCGCGGCGCCGGGCCTTCAAAGTTAATCCCCTCGCTGTCATAACCGCTGCCGTGGCAGGGGCACTTGAACTTGTTCTCGGCTGGTTTCCAGTCAGGGGTGCAGCCCAGATGCGTGCAGCGGGCGTAGATCACAAATAAACGGTCAGGCGTGCGGTCGACCCAAATGCGGTATTTCTGCTGAAACTTCGTATCGACTCCAAGGGTGAACTCCGACGGATATCCAATCTTGAAAACCGTGTTGGGTTCGAAAAGAGTGCGAGGAAGAAAAAATCGAAAAAAAGCCAGAAACCATGCGGTCAGAAACGCGGTCACGCCGACCCATACCAATCGCCGGCGTCGCCGGTCAACCTCCGTGTTCGATGGTCCCGACGAGGAAAGTCCGGCGGATGCCGCCGCCTTGGAAGTTCCCACCGCCGGCGTGCCTACGTATTTCGTGGCATCTACCGCAGTCTTCGGCGCAGGTTGCGCCGCGTCTGGACTCGGACTCGGGTTCGGTTGCTCACTGCCCGGAACCGCCATGAGTGCCCTCCTGTCTCTATGAACTCGTCTCTAATCTCCCGCTGCCGCCAGCAATTCGGGCGACGCAACTTCCCTCCTGCTCGAATGAATCTGAGTGCGGGAATGATCCGAATGATCGAGCGCCTGAAACACCAACTGGCTCAGCGCAGATATAAATTTTGGCGAATCGTTCAATCCGGAACTCATCTCGAACTGCGTAATGCCCAGTCGTCGCGCTTCCTCGCGAGCTTCGTGGTTGATTTCGCCTAACGTTTCCACGTGGTCGGAAACAAATGCCACTGGGACGACGCACACTTCTCGCACCTTTTCCGCCGCTAGATCACGCAGCGTGCGGTGCAGGGAAGGTTGAAGCCACTTGCTTGCGCCCACTTTGCTTTGGTAGCAGAGACGGTGACGATTGGGCCACCCCCCGCGCTCCATCAGAAGCCGCACCGTATGTTCAATCTGCCGCTGGTAGGGATCACCCTTGGCAACGATTGACATTGGAATGCTGTGTGCGCTGAAAACAATCTCTGCCTGGGCAGGAAAGTCGAAGCGCGACAACGCCTCATCCACCCTTTCCACCACGGCTTCTAAATACGTCGGATGCTGATAGAAGTGCCCCACGTTGTGTACGGGAATATTGTCATGGAACAGGCGCTGCCATTCGTTGAGGCTGCTGCCAGTTGTGGTGGAAGAGTACTGTGGATACAAGGGCAGCAGAATCACTTCGTCGCAATTTGAAGCCTGGAGCTCAGCGATGGCTTCGCGGGTGAAGGGATGCCAATAGCGCATGGCCACAAAGCAGCGCGCATCCAATCCCTGATTCGTCAAGT
>DATNLE010000137.1:0-4851 GCA_035603035.1 Candidatus Acidiferrales bacterium
GCGACTGCCGCCGCACACCTCCAATCCCTCATGCGGAAAGACATAGAGCACTTTGCCGATGCGATCCGCGACCGGGGGTTCGACCCCTCCGAAGTTCGCGCCAGGGGGCTTGGCGGCGCCGACGCCGTTGTTGACCTCGCCGACAAGCTTGCCCAGCGTGCGGACGCCTTATGATCCATTCGTTGCCTACGGCCGGTCGAAGGCGGCGAATATCCTTTTCGCGATGGCCTTCGATAAACGGCACCGGAGTCGTGGTGTGCGCGCTGCTGTTGTCCATCCGGGAGGCGTTCAGACCGAGCTGACCCGGCATAGGGGCGCCGACGCACTCCAGAAGGTGGTCGATCAGACCCGCAGATTTCTGGATCACGGTTAAACCGGAAGTAGTCGGGCGTTGCGTTCTGATGGGCATTACCGATAGATATCGGCCGCTTCCTCGGGCCAAAGAAAAGCTCGGCGTGACGCGCGCCGCAGTGCTCGCTGCACGGGTTGTTTCGCGCTTTCGGCTTCTCTCGCCAGGAGCTCGGCAATCTCCAGATTGGTCAGCACGTCAGTAAAGATGCAGCCGAAGGAAAGGAAGGATACAGGCAAGGTCGATCGAAACTGATCCAACCGGCGAGCGAAGCAAAGCAACTAACCTTCGAAGTATGCGGTTGATACGGGGAATGACCCAGCAATAGAAGGCAGGCTGCGAATCTGGGCGGAGTGCGGCCTAAAGCGGTTTCGTGAGGAGAGAACAATGGCAAGCCCGGCAAGCGTCAAGAAGCACCCGTTGCATCCCATGCTGGTCGCCATACCGATTGGATTGTGGGTATTCGCATTGGTGTGCGATGCCGCAACCGCAGTTGGTGGCACGGGTGCATGGAGTACAGTCGCACTCTACTGCGCAGCAGGAGGTATTGTGGGTGCCGTGATCGCGGCTGTACCGGGAGTGATCGACTATTTCTCGATCGACGAAGCAGCGATGAAGCGAATCGCAAACTTTCATCTGCTTGTGAATCTGGGCGCGATTGTCGTTTTTGCCGCTAATCTCTGGAGCCGATTTGAGCTGCCTTCCACGAGCATTGTGCCACTTGTCTTGTCTGTGGTTGGCGTTGGAGGAATTGGTATCGGTGGCTGGCTTGGTGGAGAGATGATCTATGTCAAAGGCATGGCTGTGGTGGCTGTGGACAAGCTCGCAAAGAAGGTCGAGGAACAGCCCCGGCTCAAGCGGGCGAGTTAGTGCTGATGGGGCCACGCATGACGGCTGAAAACTATGAGCAGTCCGGTAGCGGCTTAGCTGCGAATCTTTGCAGAAACGTTTTGAAACCAACCCTATTTTCCACTCTGAAAGACCGGATCACTAGATATTCCACCAAGCTCTGGCCGGGACAAGACTTATGCCTATCACTCTGACATGGCAATCGATCACGGTGCGTCTGGTGTTGACCATTTTATGTGCCGGGATACTCGGCTTTGATCGCGACGAACGAGGTCGGCCAGCAGGTCTCCGCACCAATCTGCTCGTCGGTCTCGCTGCTTGTCTTGCCATGATCCAAACGAACTGGCTGATAAATTCGAACGGCAAACCCTCAGATTCGTTCGTGGTCATGGATATCATGCGCCTTCCGCTTGGAATTCTTTCAGGTATCGGGTTCATTGGCGCCGGCGCAATCGTGAAGCGAGGTGAATTGGCGGTTGGAGTTACAACCGCCGCCACCATCTGGTTCGTGACGGTGATGGGCCTTTGTTTCGGAGGCGGACAGCTTGGACTTGGCTTGGCGGGTTTTGCTGCGGGCTTTCTGGTTCTTACAGGATTGAAGAAAATTGAAATTCGAATCCCGCGCCGACACAGCGGAGTACTTCGTGTAAATGTTTCCGCCAATGGGCCAACACAAGGTGAAATCGCTGTGCTGCTCACCCGCGATGGTCTTTCGGTCAGTGAGCCAGCTTTCTCTGTTGAAAGTTCACCCAGTACGGACAAGATTTACGCATGGAAGATCGAGTGGAAAGGTAAACACGAAGATACTACTCTTCCCGGTGCCGTTCAGGAGTTAAGTCGTCACCCCGAGATCCGAAAACTGGAATTCATACGTTAGCCGCCTGAAGCGAAGAAACTTTATCGCGGAGCATCGGCGATTCGCGCGAACACAGGTCCAATCATTCTTGGTCATAGAACTGCTTGAGCCAACATTTCGTTTCTTGTGTCCCTCTAACAATCGTACCTGGAGTCGCTCGCGTGAAGAAATCCGCTGCAAATTGGCCGGCTTCGGTCCGGCAGCGCTTGTTGAATCTGGCGATGCACACGAAGGCATCGGCTTTAGGTCCACGGGTGGAGGCAAGCAGGACATACTCTCCGCCTGTGTCGAAGGTGTCCCATTTGTGACCGGCACGGGCCATACAACCTTTGTCGCGCCTCCCCCGTGCTCTCGTCACCCTGTCCCTTAATCGCCCTGCCCCTGTTAGAGAAACGTAGAACGACAGAAACGCTGGTAGCCGCACTCTGTTTGGTATCGCAAATGAATTATGAATTGGCGTTGCCCTCAGGCTTATAGCTGAAATAAACGGCTCCTCCGATAATCAGCGCACCGCCTGCCACAGCTATCCTCCCCAAGACCTCATGAAGAAGGGAAACACCGAGAATCGCGCCGACAAGCGGTTCCAAGTTTACGAAGATTCCTGCTTGAGAAGCTGGAACCCGCTTCAGTCCCCAATTCCACAACAACGTTGTGCTCGCGGTAGCGAGGGTGAACCGATCCGGCGGCGCTGGCTGCCTGGGCTGATCGACGATTGCGTGCCACTCCGGAGCAGTTGCGCGATGCACTGGGTGCCTGCGCAGAGACTCAACCCCGTCTACCGCCGACTGATGAAAATGGCACTAGAAGACGTGCAATTGATCGAGGAGCAGATCGGCCAACTCGACCAGGAGACGGCGAGTCTGCTGCGCGAGCATCAAGATGCGGCACAACGGCTGGCCGAAGTCCCAGGCTTGGGAGTGGATTCGGCGCAACAGATCATTGCCGAGGTCGGTGCCAAGGCAGCGACCTTCCCTTCCGCCAAGAATCTGGTCTCGTGGGTGGGAGCATGCCCGGGGGAAGAAGAGAGCGACCGCGTGAACCGCAACAAACGTTCGCCGAAAGGCAACCGTCAGATGCGCCGCATTCTCAATCAAGCTGCCAATGCTGCCGTCAAACACAAAGGGAGCATCTTCGAGATCGTCTATCGTCGTTTGTTACTCCGCCTAGGACACAACAAAACCATCGGAGCCATGGCAAATCGTCGCTGTCACTTGATCTGGATCATTCTGCATAAAGGCGTTCGCTATGAGGAACGAGGCCCCGCGGTATCCGAGAAGTCAAGGCGACAGCACACTTCGCGAATGATCCGCACACTCCGAACCCTTGGTTACCGAGTCGAACCCCCAGTCAATCCGGCATGAGGAAAGTGATTTTCGACCCTGAAGAAGGAAGACCAGCCGGAGGCTGTACCGCTGAACCTGCGGCCCAGAGAATCTGGTTTTCTCTGGACATGTTGGTTGCAATGTCGGAAGTAGTAAGAGCTCGTCAGTTGTTTGGTGGGAGGGCGCGTAAACGCGTGAAGATCGGACCGAAGTTGGATTGGCTCAATGACGACAATCGAGCGGGCCTTTCCGATGGAAAGGACGAGTGCAACCCAGCCATCCGCAACCGCGCAGCCGACGGCTACCCAGAGCGAGTGCGCGTGGCGGCACTCGAGTACCATTGGCAGAAACGCTGGGGGCACGGCGAAGCCGGGATGGAGTCCGAGGAAGGGACGCGTTTTCAGACTACGAAACACCAGCTAAGAAGTAAGGGTTCAATTAAGAGCGCAGTGGTAAGGAGAGATCATGCGTAGACTGGTTTTGTATTTTCTGGCACTAGGGTTGCCCACGGCATTTGCTCAGATGCCTTCACCGGCGGCACCGCCTGCTGCCAGCCCTCAGAAGTACACGTTGAAGGCGACACCCCAGACCGTGGCCTGGGGATACTATGATGCGTCGGCCACGCCGGTGCTGCGCATACACTCGGGCGATAGCGTTGAATTTGAAACCTTGCTCACCAACAGTCCCGCCGGACTGGAAAAAGCGGGGCTCCCACCCGAGCAGGTGCAGCAAAATCTGCGCGACATCTATAAGGAAGTCACAGACAAGGGCCCCGGCGGCCACATTCTGAACGGGCCAGTCTACATCGACGAGGCTGAGCCCGGCGATACGCTGGAGGTTCGCATCCAGAAAATCGATCTGGCGATTCCGTATGCCTACAACGCCTTCGGAATCAATC
The DNA here is from genome assembly GCA_035603035.1 of Candidatus Acidiferrales bacterium. Classification (GTDB taxonomy): domain Bacteria; phylum Acidobacteriota; class Terriglobia; order Terriglobales; family Acidobacteriaceae; genus Sulfotelmatobacter. The sequence goes on from DATNLE010000137.1 coordinate 4,275, forward strand.
GCGGTTTTCTGCCGGAGGATTTCCCTTATCGCAAAATGAGGATCATTCCACTGGACCGGGATCGGATGATGGCGAAGTTCGCTCCCGGAATCGAGATTCCGCTGCATCCGTTTTTCGGGAGCATGGGAGTAGCGCCTCCGGAGGCATACGGCCGCATTGACAGTGCCCCGCCGGGCATCCACGCTGGCAACATGGACAACAAGGAACTGGTCGCGGGAACTACGCTGTACTTGCCGGTGCATGCCCGGGGTGCGCTGTTTGAGATCGGCGACGGCCATGCCGGGCAGGGCAATGGAGAGGTAGACATCACGGCGCTCGAGACCTCCTTAACCGGCACGGTGCAATTTCTCGTACATAAAGGGACGCAGCAGAAATATCCGCGGGCCGAAACTCCCACTCACTACATCAGCATGGGTTTTCATCAGGAACTATACGAAGCGACCCGCATCGCGGTGCGGGAGATGATCGATTTCCTGGCCACGGAGAAGAAGATGAGCCGCGAAGATGCCTACATGTTGATCAGCGTGGCCGGCGACGTGGACATCACCGAACTGGTGGATGGCAACAAGGGAGTGCA
>DATNLE010000166.1:0-10093 GCA_035603035.1 Candidatus Acidiferrales bacterium
GCGAATCCAATCCCTGCCGTCGATCCGGTTACCAACGCAACCTTATTGGTTAGCTTCAGGTCCACAGTATCCTCCAAGAGCGAGACAGCGCTCTCTTCGATCATACTCAGCGATCGGGATGAAACGGCATGCCGGGATGCCCCGCGCTGGCGGGTTCTGGAGTGCGCAGATCTAAATTGACAACAATCGGATCTTGTCCGCCCCTCACAACCACAGCTTCGCAAATCTGATCTGGGCTCGCATTGATCTCCTGATGCGGCACATAAGGTGGAACGTAGATAAAATCCCCCGGCCTGGCTTCTTCGCTAAATTCCAGTTGATCGCCCCAGCGCATTCGAACTCGGCCCTTGACGACGTAGAGAATAGTCTCCAGTTCTCCATGGTGATGCGGCCCGGTCTTGGCATCCGGTTGAACCAGCATCGTTCCGGCCCATAATTTATTTGCTCCAGTTCTGGCGTGGGTAATTGCGGCGGCACGTGTCATGCCCGATGTCTGCGGTGTATTCAGATCAAGTTCATCCGAGTGAACAATCTTCACTCCGTGGTTTCCCCAATCCATTGCTGAGCCTCCGTTTTGAGCTCTGCATTTTTGTTGCCGCGAAGCAGCGCGCCGAGCGTATATACCCCAAACAGATTGACCGAATTCATCGAAGAGCCAGGAGCTGATCTTGAATTAGTCGCGCTCGGTTGATTTTCGGTGTCGGCCGGAGGACACGCTCAAAGGCGGGATCGCCAGGTCTTCGCCATTCGGCTGGAACACTCCAGGGTGTTCAGGCGTAACTGGTGCCTTCGCACTGGTTTACGTTTCTCACAAGGACCATAGCAACGATGGCACGTCGGGTGCATAGCTCCCACATAGCCACGGAATAGCTGGCTGGAAAATCACGCCTTCGGGTTTCGTTAAAAGGAATTGCGATGTGGATTGTCCGATTAGCGCTGCGTCGGCCTTACACCTTTGTGGTCATGGCCATTCTGATCTTGGTGATGGGGTTGATCTCGATTTCTCGCACCCCGACCGACATTTTCCCTAACATCAATATTCCCGTTGTGAGCATTATCTGGAATTACTCCGGCCTCGTCCCCAAAGACATGAACGACCGAATCATCAGTGTGACCGAACGGGCGCTCACCACTACGGTCGACAACATTGAACACATCGAGTCGCAGTCGCTGTACGGAGTCGCGGTGGTGAAGGTTTTCCTGCAGCCCACGGCGAACGTAGAACGCGGCATCGCGCAGATCACAGCCATCTCGCAAACCCAACTCCACCAATTGCCGCTAGGGACGACCCCGCCGCTCATACTGGCGTATAGCGCATCGAGCGTGCCGGTTTTGCAGTTGGCTCTTTCGGGGCGGGGACTGTCCGAGCAGCAGCTGAACGACTATGGCCTTAATTCTATTCGCACCCAACTCATCACCGTTCCGGGAGCATCGGTGCCTTACCCCTATGGCGGCAAGCAGCGTCAGGTTCAGGTTGACCTCAATCCAGCCCAGTTGCAATCGAAAGGTTTATCTGCGATCGACGTGGCCAACGCGATTACTTTGCAGAACCTGATTCTGCCGACAGGCACGTCGAAAATTGGTGGCAAGGAATATCAGGTTGACGTTCCCAACGCGGCGCCGCAGTCGATCGGTGAACTGAACCGCATTCCGATAAAAACCATTGGCAGCACCACCATCTATGTAAAGGACGTTGCCTGGGTGCGCGATGGTTTTCCTCCGCAGACCAATATTGTCCGAGTGAATGGACAGCGCTCAGTGCTGCTCACCATTCAAAAAGCCGGAGACGCTTCGACCTTGAAAGTAATTGCGGGCATCAAATCGCTTCTTCCGCAGATTGCCACGACTGTTCCAGCGCAGTTGAAAATGGAACCGCTCGCTGACCAGTCTATCTTCGTTCTGGGTGCAATCAACGGAGTGGTCCGCGAAGCTCTGATTGCCGCCTCTCTGACGGCGCTGATGATTCTGATTTTCCTGGGCAGTTGGCGGAGCACGCTTATCATTACGACCTCAATTCCCCTTGCCATCCTCACATCGCTTATCGTGCTGAGCCTAATCGGCCAGACCATCAACATCATGACGCTCGGAGGGCTGGCGCTGGCTGTCGGCATTCTAGTGGACGACGCGACCGTGGAAGTGGAAAACATTAACCGCAACCACGAGGCCGAGCCTGACAAGAATATGGATGAGGTCGTCCTCGACAGCGCAATGCAAATCGCTACTCCGGCGTTTGTTTCGACGCTTTCGATTTGCATTGTATTCGCACCTATGTTCTTGCTTTCGGGCGTCGCGCGATACCTCTTTCTGCCTCTCGCAGAGGCGGTGGTCTTCGCCATGCTCGCCTCCTATTTCCTCTCGCGAACCATTGTTCCGACGATGGCCAAGTATCTCTTGCGCAGTCAGAAGCTTGGAGAGCATGCGGGCGCCAGCCGCAATCCGCTGGTTCGGATGCAGCAGCGATTCGAAGCGGGATTCGAAGGGTTTCGCCAGGGTTATCGTGGAGTGTTGAATCGTTGCCTGCATCACAGGAAAGCTTTTCTGATTGCTTTCTTCGCGGCGTGCCTGGGCTCGCTGGTCCTTTTGGTCCCGTGGCTGGGGCAAGATTTTTTCCCCAGCGTCGATGCCGGTAGCTTCAAGCTGCATTTGCGCGGGCCGACCGGAATGCGCATCGAGGACACAGCGTTCCTGTGCGATCTGGTGGAGAATCTGATTCGCAAGCAGATTCCGGCGGACGAAGTCTCCAGCATCATCGACAACATCGGCCTGCCCTACAGCGGCATCAATCTCTCCTACAGCAATTCGGCACCGGTGGGAACGTCGGATGCTGATGTGCTTGTTACTTTGTCTGCCAAACATCACCCCACAGGAGAATACGTTGACAAGCTGCGCTTGGGCTTGGCGAAGCAATTTCCGGGCGTGATGTTTGCCTTTCTTCCCTCGGATATGGTCACCCAGATTCTGAACTTCGGACTTCCCGCTCCCATCGACATTCAAGTGATCGGTAATGACCTCGAAGGCAATCGCGAGTGGGCGAGCGAGTTGATGCAGAAAATCAGGTACGTGCCAGGGACGGCTGACTTGCGTATCCAGCAACCTTTCGACGAACCCTACCTGCACCTCAGGATTGAACGAACCAAGGCCCAGGAACTCGGTTATACGGGGTCAGATATCGCGCAAAACCTGCTGATTTCGCTGGGAGGAAGTTTTCAGACTTCGCCGACGTTTTGGGTCGACCCACGAAGCGGCATCAGTTACTCGATCGCCACCCAGACTCCGCAATATCGCGCCGACACGCTGCAAGACCTGGTGAACATTCCAATCACGAACGCAACCGGAGCAGCCGCGCCGTCGTTAATGGCGAGTCTGGTGTCTGTGAAGCGTGGAACCGGAATGGCAGTGGAATCTCACTACAATATCGCTCCGGTAATTGATATCTATGGCTCGGTCTCGGGACGGGATCTCGGAGGGGTCGCGCGCGACCTTAACCAGCTCATCGACGCTCTCCGCTCGCAACTCCCGCGAGGATCGCATGTGGTGGTTCGCGGGCAGGTGCAGACGATGCGTTCCTCCTACATCGGTCTCATCAGCGGACTCATTTTTGCGATTCTCCTCGATTACCTTCTCATCGTAGTAAATTTTCAATCATGGCTTGATCCCCTCATCATGATTTCCGCGCTGCCCGCGGCTTTGGCGGGAATTGCATGGTTCCTCTTTATTACCCATACAACCTTGAGCGTTCCTGCGCTGATGGGAACGATCATGTGCATGGGCGTGGCGACTGCGAACAGCATTCTGGTGGTTAGCTTCGCCACAGAGCAGATGGCCGAGGGAAAGGATGCCGTCTCGGCAGCTCTGCAGGCGGGCTTTACGCGCTTCCGTCCGGTGTTGATGACAGCCCTCGCCATGATCATCGGTATGGTGCCGATGGCGTTGGGGTTAGGCGACGGCGGCGAACAAAATGCTCCTCTGGGGCGAGCTGTAATCGGCGGTTTGCTTTTTGCCACGGTATCCACACTGCTCTTCGTTCCAACATTCTTCAGCGTGCTGCACGGATCTCGTCAAGTGAGTGCGGTAAAGCAGGAAGGTTTGCCAGAGAAGAGAATCGGATAGTTGTCACAAGAGTGAGTTATGAACAATATGAGAGACAATGAGCCTACCGGAAGTTCCCGAGCAGCGACCGACCACCGGGATTATAACAATGAGAGCACCAGGACTACTCGCGGCTGGCTGATCTCCTTCGTAATTAGTCTCGTGGTGGCTGCGGTTGTGATCGTTGGAATCAGGTCTCGGCTCAAGGCGGAAACGACTTTGCGCGCGCTGGCAGCGCAGACCGCGGTACCCTCCGTTTCTGTTGTCCTACCGACACGAACCGCTCCAGCCCAGGAAATTATTCTGCCTGGAAACATACAGCCGTTCATTTCCTCACCGATTTACGCCCGAACCGACGGCTATCTGCAGAAATGGTATTTCGACATTGGGGCGCACGTGAAAGCCGGCGAACTGCTCGCGACCATTCAGACTCCGGAGGTTGATGAGCAATTGGCGCAGGCACGCAGCACGCTCGCAACGGCGGAAGCTAATCTCGCATTGGCTCAGATCACGAGAGACCGCTATCAGTCACTGCTGACGAAACATGCCGTCCCCCAGCAAGCCGTGGATAATGCCGTCGGTACCTACTCCGCAAATAAGGCGATCGTGGACGCGGATCAGGCGAATGTGCGCCATTACGCCGCCCTTGTATCCTTCGAAAAAGTGTACGCTCCATTCGATGGGGTGATTGTTGCGCGTAACACAGACATCGGCGACCTCATCAATTCCGGAAGTAACACGGCGCCCAGAACTGACTTATTCGACATGGTTCAGGCAAGCACCTTGCGTGTGTACGTGAATGTGCCAGAGGAATACTCGCAAGGAGTGAAGGTGGGTCAGACCCAGGCGGACCTCGTTCTGGCGGAATTCCCCGAAAAAAAATTCCCCGGTAAGTTAGTGCGAACGGCCGACGCGATCAACGCAACCACCCGTACCTTGCTGGTGGAGGTGGATGTTGCAAATCCTTCTGGAACGCTCTTCTCCGGATCGTACGCCGAAGTGCACCTGAAAATCCCGGCACAAAAGTCCACTTTATTGATTCCAGTCAACACTCTGATTTTTCGCTCAGAGAAGCTGCAAGTAGGGGTCGTGCAGAATGGGAAAGTGACGGTCATGGACGTTACTCCCGGCCATGATTTCGGGAACGAAATTGAGATTGTCGCCGGACTGAACGCCAATGACCAGATCGTTCTGAACCCGCCCGATTCGCTCGTCTCCGGGGAGGAAATCGCGATCGTGGATGCGGCGTTGCCGGGAGATTCGAAATGATGGCTTCACAAGCGGTACACCTGGCGATGAAGAAATCGCATACACGATGGAGTCTTCTTCTGATCACGTGTGTGATTCCGTTTGCCGGTTGCGCGGTGGGGCCCAAATATAAAGGCGCTCCCGCAGTTCCAACGCCGCCGGCGTACAAGGAGCTGGGAAATTGGAAAACCGCGCAACCCAGCGAACAGAATCTGGGGGGAAGTTGGTGGGAGATATTTCAGGATCCGCAGCTGAACTCCTTAGAGGAGCAAATCAACGTCTCCAACCAGAACCTCAAGCAGGCGGTAGCGAACTATCAACAATCACGAGCCGCCTTGCGGTACGCGCGCGCCGATTACTATCCTACAGTCACCTTATCCCCTTCGGCTACGCGAGAACGGTATTCCAACAATCTTCCACCTCCGACGATCAATGATGGAATTACCTTTAATGATTATGCAGTGCCGGCTAATTTGTCTTACCAGACAAATGCCTGGGGCCGGGTGAGCCGCAACGTGGAATCCTACCGGGAACAGGCGCAGGCTAGCGCCGCCGATTTGGCGGTAATCAACTTGAGCATGCACGCTTTGCTCGCAGTAGATTACTTCGCGGCACGCAGTCTGGATGCCGAAGAAAAGCTGCTGAAGGACACCGTGGCGCAATACGAACAGGCATATCAATTAAATGAGGACCTCTACGAGGGAGGACTTGCCTCTGAAGTAGAAGTGGAACAGGCGCGGACGATACTGGAGACCACACGCGCGCAAATGGTCGATGTTGGAGTTGCGCGGGCCCAGTACGAGCATGCCGTTGCGGTGTTGATTGGCAAGCCTCCGGCGGATTTCACTCTGCCGCCGTTGCCGCTTACTGCCCCACCGCCCCTAATTCCTGTTGCATTACCTTTACAGTTGCTGGAACGGCGTCCCGACATCGCCCAAGCCGAGCGCCAAGTGGCTTCTGCGAATGCCCAGGTTGGGCTCGCCAAGACTGCTTATTATCCGCTGGTAAACATAATGGCGGCTGGCGGACTGGAAAGCGGGAGCATCACCACGTTATTCCAGGGACCTAGCGCTCTCTGGTCTGCCGGGGCATCTGCCGCGGTCACCATCTTTGATGTCGGTCGGAGGCGTGCACTAAACGATGAAGCAAAGGCTGGCTACGATTCTTCCGTCGCGTTCTATCGGCAGACCGTCCTCTCGGCCTTTCAACAAGTCGAAGACAACCTAGCCAGCTTGCGAGTTCTGGAGCAAGAGGCTAGAGTTCAGGCGACTGCGGTGCAAGCTGCGCAACAGTCGCTTGCCCTCTCGAACACTCGTTATGACGGTGGCGTCACTAGTTATCTCGAAGTGATCACCGCTCAAAATGCCGCGCTCGCGGACGAGGTTACAGCCGTCAATATTCTCGGGCGGCGCATGGCAAGTGCGGTGTTATTGATTCAGGCACTTGGCGGCGGATGGGAGAAAAAAGAACTACCGGATAGGCCAGAGTGCTGCGGAAAGCTGATTAGGAGTTCTAACTAGCCAAGGGCTTGGCCCTTGATATCCCATTGAATCCCAACGGATGCAGCAACTTGACGTTACAACGAGAACAAAATTCTCGTTGTAACGTGCATAATCGACTAAAAGAGAGAATATATGAAAAATCTCACGGCAGATCAGGTAACACTTGGATTCATTGGACTGGGCAACATGGGAAGCCGAATCGCACAACGCCTGCTCGATCACGGATACCCTCTCGTCGCCTACGACATGAATATCGCTAAGGCGGAAGCCGTCGCTGGAAGGCGAGGTTTCGCCGCTAAGAACATTGTTGAGCTTACGCGCACCGTCGATGTGATTCTTTCGTGCCTGACCAATGATGAAGCGGTTCAGAGTGTTTACGCCGGACTAGAGGGAGTCTTCGCTCAGGCGCGGCCGGGAACCATTGTTTTGGAGATGAGCACGATCTCCCCGGAAAGTTCGCAGGAATTGCACAGGCTTGGCGCAAAGAGTGGCATCGCAGTATTGGATGTCGCCATCTCGGGCAGCACTCCCGCTGCGGAGCAAGGCATCCTCACTCTACTGGCCGGCGGCAACAAAGAATTGTTCCGTGCGGCGGAACCGATATTCCAGGCGATTGCCAAGCAATACTTTCTTCTGGGTGGTCCTGGCTCGGGGACAGCGATGAAGTTGGTCGTTAACACGCTGTTAGGCGTCGGCATGCAGGCGATCGCAGAGGCTGTGGTGCTAGGAGAAAAATCTGGCCTCGATCGCAAGACGTTACTCGAGGTTTTATCGAAGACAGCTGTGGTTGCCCCGGCTCATGTGGGAAAGCTCGCCAGGGTTGCGACCAACGATTACACTCCGCAGTTTTCTCTCAGCCTGATGAACAAGGATTTTGGCTTGATTCTGCGGGCGGCAGCAAAAGGAAATGTCTCGATGCCCGTGACCGAAGCTGCATTTCGCGTGAACTCCGAAGAGCTGGCTGCGGGGGATGACGAGGATTTTTCAGCTGTGCTGCGGCAAATGGAAGAGCTTGCAGGGATTGCAAATCTGGCTGCCTCCCGAGCTAGTTAGCCCGGCCGGATTTAATTGCAGAGCAGGCTGGTCTGCGAGGAATATCGTTTGTCATCACATGCTTTTGGTGCTGGCTGCGGACTGGTAGCGTGCAAGCCTTGGCGGCTCCAGTTCGCCCCGTCCGTCGCCGACGATCAAGGAGCGTTGAAAAGACTTGCGTTACCGAACGTAAGCAAAGGCGAGGCCATTCGCAACCAGAGATCGTCCTGGTCACGCCTCGGGTTTTGGCCGCTTTGTAACACCGGAATTTATCTGCTGAGCATATCGCAGAGAAGGTGTCGTGCATCTTCTGAGGATCGCACCAGAAGCCTCCAATAACTCTGATCCTCGGTCACCGTCCATCCGGTTAGAACGCTCCTTTCTCACTGTCACAATCATGTAAGGGATTTAACAATCAGCAACTTAGTGCGACCACCCTCTGTTCGCCCTGTCACGGTGTCTGCGATTTCCCCGCATTTCCCAAAACTTGTTGTCCGTTCTCTTGAGCATATCCGCAAAGTCTTCCGCGACCTCAAAGAGATCGTCCCTCTCGCCTGCTAATGCAGGAGTGCTGGTCCAAGCGCGGTACGTCTCGCAGCTTCAGCTATTCGGAGAATGGCGCACCAGCGACGAGGTCTGCGAAATTCGGAGGCGTAAACCCCTCAAGGTATCGAATGCTAAAATCCCGAAGAATGTTGTCAATCGCCATCATCGGTTTCTGACGAACGACATTGCAAAGGCATCCTTTAAATTGGTCCTTAAATGCCAGCCGAGGAAATGCGGTTAGGATCGCCCCCTGTTTCTCCTGCGGGATGCGATCAAGACCAGCGCCGAGAACGTCCACCGCGATTCCTGAATGGGTCATCACTACCTCGGGCTCTTTGTGGAGAGCGAGTGTTGGGGTCGTGTGAAGTGCAATAGCGTCCCACACAACCTGCGTTTGCTGAGCTGAGATGCCGCGATCTTTCAAAAATTCGCGGGCCGCATTCGCGCCGTCTACTTCGAAGCGATTCTCCCCGTTGTACCGCTCGGTCAAACCGAGATCGTGCAGGATTGCAGCTACAGCTAGGAGCTCAGCGTCCGGTGCTATCACGGCGCTCTCTGCAAGGACGATTCCGAACAACCAAGAGCGCATCACATGATTGAAAAGGAATGGCTCTAACAAACTCCGCGACAAGTCAATCGCGTCGCGCACCAGCGCTGTGTCAGGTACCCTGATCCCTGCGAAATCCATGTTCGTCCTTTCTCACAGTCAGACCGCTGGATGTGGATTGCGAGGTCTACTCAGCCGCGGCATCATTGAGCAATTTCTCTACCTTGGCGTCCAATTCCCGAGCGACCTTCAAAGCATCCAGGTTTTCGTATGGCTCCAGAAAGCTGACCATTCTGTCGTAGGACAAATGCACGCCATCGGTCCGCTCATCGACGAGAACGGTGAGAGGCGCATATGACCCTGCGTCCGGAACATGCTTGGCCATCTCCTTCATGACGAGTGGATTGCCGATAACAAGCCTCACGATCTTCGGTTTTTCGAGACCTGTCTCCTTGCGGACCACCGCGCCATGATCAAATTCCAAGAACAACATGAGCCCGGTTTTACCCATGTTGCGATTGATCACCTGTTCCAACTCGGCGAAGGTGCCCTGCGACTTGGACGCATTCGCAAACGCGGCAAGATCGAGTTGGCCGACACCGGCTTTCAATGAAGCTACGACCGCCTCGAATGATCGTGACGTTGTCAGGCTGAAGCGTTGTACTTCGATTGTTTGAATTGCCATTCCATTCTTCCTTTCGCGCGAATGTTTGGAGCGGGCTATACCTGTGCGAAACCGCCATCGACGAACAGTTCGGCCCCTGTGACATAACTCGCATCATCGGAGGCGAGAAACACGACAGCTCTTGCGATCTCATCCGGGACCCCGAGTCTGCCGAGCGGTACGATGTTGGAGATCATCTTCAAACGTTGCTGTCCCGTCTCTGAGGAACCCAGCAGTCCGCTAAGCCCCGGAGTATCGGTGGAACCTGGGCTCACGGCGTTCACGCGAATGCGGCGACTCCGCAGATCCGTCGCCCACGTGCGAGCGAATGAGCGCACGGCGGCCTTGGTAGCGCTGTAGACGCTATTCGACGGCAGTCCCTTGCTAGCAACCACAGACGCACAAAGGACAATGGAGGCACCGTCCTTGAGTAATGGCAATGCCTTTTGTACGGTAAAGAGCAGT
>DATNLE010000227.1:0-21587 GCA_035603035.1 Candidatus Acidiferrales bacterium
GAGTATCCGAGAGCTGAACGCCATTCCCACTCGGTTGCTACAATCGCAACCAAATGTCAATTGAGTTCAAACTAGAAGCCCGCGAGGGTGCGGGCCGCGCCGGTCGACTGGTGACCGCGCACGGCGAGATCGAAACTCCGGTGTTCATGCCGGTAGGCACGGCGGGGACTGTCAAGGCCGTGCCCCAGGACATTCTCGAAGAGCTTGGCGTCCAGATACTGCTCGGCAACACTTATCACCTGTACCTGCGTCCGGGAGTCGAAATCGTCCGCCAGTTCGGCGGCTTGCATGGTTTCATGGCGTGGCCGCGGGCAATCCTTACCGATTCCGGCGGCTTCCAGGTTTTCAGCCTGAACGAGTTGCGCAAAGTGACCGAAGAAGGCGTTACTTTTCGCTCGCATCTCGACGGTTCGGCGCACTTTTTCAGTCCGGAGAGCGCCATGGCAGCGCAGATCGGGCTGGGCGCCGACGTAGTTATGGCGTTTGACGAATGCACCGAGTACCCCGCCGACCGCTCCCGCACGCAGGCTTCGATGGAACTGACTTTGCGCTGGGCCGCGCGCAGCAAGAAGTATTTTGAAGAGCACAAGCATGAGGTGCCCTGGGCCGGCAAGGCTCATGGGGGGAAAGCCACCCTCGGCTGCCCGCCAGGCCTCAGGCCTGACTTTTCGCCTTCCAGGAAGTCGCCAGTGCCGGGGGCAGTCGACCTTCGCTCGACTGCGCAGTCGCAGGCGGTTGTCCCCACATCTTCCGAGCAGACTCAGTCCCTGTTCGGAATCGTTCAAGGCGGCATGGATCTGGCTCTGAGAAAGGAATCTGCCGAGCGGACCATCGAGATCGGGTTTCCCGGCTACGCCATCGGCGGCCTTAGCGTCGGCGAAGCTCGGGAGCGAACCCGCGAAGTTGTCGAAGCCACGCTCGAACATTTGCCCGCCGATAAGCCACGCTATTTGATGGGAGTCGGGACTCCTGAGGAGATTGCCGAGTATGCCAGGCTGGGTGTCGATATGATGGATTGTGTCCTACCCACGCGGGCGGCGCGCCACGGGTTGCTATTCACTTCGGAGGGAAAAATTTCTATCAAGCAAGCGCGTTATGCTCGGGATGCCGGTCCGCTTGACCCCAATTGCGGCTGCCGCGTCTGCCAGCGCTATTCCCGCGCATATTTGCGACACCTTTACGCTTCTAATGAAGTCTTGGCTCAGGTCCTCAATACCATTCACAACCTGAGTTTCTACCTTGACACTATGGGGCGGGTGCGTCATTCTATTCGACTTGGGGAAGAGTCCAGTTTTCTCTAGCGTCTGGTCTCGACCGACGCCCTGACCTTCGGGGAAGGACCTTCCCGGATTCAACCTTAGAGCAGTGAATGATCCGGCACGAATCGGTCAGCATCCCCGTCGTGAAGTGACAGGCCTGCAGCGCTGGCAGGCGTGGGCGCGGGTCCGCGGACAGGGCTCGAGGAGTGCGTGAGTAACCAGGTAATCGGGTGAATACATTTTGGCGAATATGCAGGGTTTCTTAGCAATGCAGGCGGGCAGTGGCGGGATGGGCTGGTTGAGTGTCGCACCGCTGATTTTTATTTTTGCAATCTTTTATTTTTTATTGATTCTTCCTCAGCAGCGCCGTCAGAAAAAATGGACCGCTATGCTGGATGGCCTCAAGACCGGCGACAAGGTCGTGACCAGCGGCGGCTTGCGGGGAACAATTATGGCGCTCAAAGATGATTCCGTTCATCTTCGCGTTCCTCCCAATAATATTGTGGTGGAAGTGACCAAGGCCTCCGTGACCCAGGTCACGACTACGGAGGAAGAAGTCAAGACGAAGTAATGGCCGCACAACCCAAGTGTTTTTGGACTTAGTTTTCCATGAATAAGAATCTTGTTTGGCAGTTGGTACTCATCCTCGGAGTCCTGCTCGTGTTTTTGTTCGGGATCTTCGGCATTCCACAAAGCTTTTCGGCCCAGGGCATGCTTGCGGCCATGACCAACCGCATTCATCTCGGTCTGGATCTGCGCGGCGGAACTCACCTGATCCTGCAAGTGCAGGTGAATGATGCCATCAATGTTGACTCCGACAACGCGGTCGAAATCCTCAAAGAGCAACTGAATAAGAAAAAGATTGCTTTCGCGGACATCTCCAAGCCTGATCCGCAGAATAGTCCCGACAAAATTATCCTGAAGGGGGTTCCGGCAGACTCCCGCAAAGATCTCCTGGATATCGCAAACGAGCGCCTGCCTGAGTACAACCTTACTTCCGGCGCGGACAACAGCTGGACGCTTGCCATGAAGCCCCAGATCCTCAGCGATCTGAAGAATAAGGCAGTTACGCAGGCCATTGAAACCATCCGCAACCGCATTGATTCGTTGGGTGTGAGCGAGCCGACCATTCAGGAGCACGGCCTCGGTCAATACCAGATTCTGGTGCAGTTGCCAGGCGTAGACGATCCTGCCCGGGTCAAAGACATTATGCAGTCCACTGCCATGCTTGAGATCAAGCAAGTCTTGGGCGGACCTTATCCCAGCGAGCAGGCTATGTTGCAGGAAAAGGGCGGTGTTTTGCCGCCGGATGCGATTCCTCTGCCTGGCCATGGTGCGCCGGGAGCGGCAGGAGGCGACCAAGCCTGGTATCTGGTGTCACGCGTTTCCGCGGTTCGAGGGAAAGATCTGCGCGATGCGCAACCCAGTACGGACCAGAACGGTCAGCCCAACGTGCGCTTTCAATTGACCGGCGAAGGCGGGCAGCGCTTCTATAATTTCACGTCAGCCCATGTGGGCGAGAGCCTGGGGGTAGTCCTCGACAACAAAGTTCAGGAAGTCGCGAATATCAAAGAAGCCATCCGCGATACGGGCGAGATCAGCGGCGGCAGCATGACGCAGCAGGCGGCCAAAGATCTCTCGATGATCCTGCGCTCGGGGGCGCTGCCTGCGGGCATTAAGTACCTGGAAGAGCGGACTGTCGGGCCGTCTCTGGGCACGGATTCGATCCGCGCCGGGGTTCGCGCGGCGGTGGTCGGCATGCTCGCAGTGCTGATCTTCATGCTGATTTACTACCGCGCCGCCGGCATTAATGCCGACATTGCGCTCTTGCTGAACCTCGTCATCCTGCTCGGGTTCATGGGCTATTTCGAGGCGGTTTTGACGCTCCCCGGAATCGCCGGAGTGATTCTCACCGTCGGTATGGGCGTGGATTCCAATGTGCTGATTTTTGAACGCATTCGCGAAGAGTTGCGCAATGGCAAGACTCCGCCATCGGCGGTCGATCAGGGTTTCAGTCATGCCTGGATTACGATCGTGGACACCCACGTCACGACCATCGTGTCGGCGGCAATTTTGTTCCTGTTCGGAACCGGGCCGGTGAAGGGATTTGCGGTAACCCTCACGTTCGGGTTATTGGCGAATTTGTTCACCGCAGTATTCGTTTCGCGCGTGATCTTTGACTGGGTCTTGAGCCGCAAGCAGCGTGGCGAAGCATTGAGCATTTAAGAAATTGATTGATCGGGTGATCGGGTCATCTGGTGATTGGGAAAAATCGTTAGGTCATCAGATGGCTAATTCGTCCGGTCAAGTTAAGGGGCTAGACAAACGGTGGAGTTCTTTCGCAATACAAACATAGATTTTCTGGGGAAGAAGTGGTATTTCCTCGCCTTTTCGCTGGTTTTCAGCGTGGCGGGCATATTTTCCATGTTGTTCTGGCATGGCATCCCGTATGGCGTCGACTTCCGCGGCGGCACGCTGGTGTACGTAAAGTTCTCGCATCCTCCGAACGATAACGCGATTCGTGCGGCAATCGACCGGGCAGGATTGCACAACTTCAAGCTGCAGCGCTATGACGTTGCTTCGAACAATGAGGAACTCATCGATCTCGACGTCCAGGAAACCAGCGAGCAGGCGCTCGACCAGGGAAAAACCCGGATCATTCAAGCGCTCGAAACCAATGCTCCAGCCGGAAAGCAGGATCTGAACAACTCCAGCTCTCTGGCCATCAAGAATTACCTGATGGACAAAGATCCGATGCACCTGGGTTCGGATGCCGATCAGAAGTACACCCAGCAGGCGCAGGCGGTCGTGGATGCCCGCGACAAAGGTGCGGGGGGAGTCTTGAGTTCCTTCGATCAGCTCAAGGGCGCAGTCGATCCGGCGGTGGTGGGGTCTCTGCCTGAGGGCTTTTTCCTGTCGGATTTCAGCGTGCGCAATGTTGAAATTGTCGGACCACAAGTCGGGGCTCAGCTGCGCCGACAGGCCCTTCTGGCTACGGCCTATTCGCTTGCGGGAATGCTGATTTATCTGGGTTTCCGCTTCGAGTGGATCTACGGCGTAGCCGCCGTGGTCACGGTCTTTCACGATACTCTGATCACCTTGGGCGCGTTCTCCCTGCTTAACAAGGACATTTCGCTCACCGTGATCGCCGCCATCCTGACCTTGATTGGTTACTCCAACAACGACACGATCGTGGTATTTGACCGCATCCGGGAAAACATTAAGCTCATGCGGCGCGAGAAACTGTCGGAGATCGTTAACCGAAGCATCAACCAGACGTTAAGTCGAACCATCTTGACAGCCGGGCTAACCTTCCTTACCGTACTCGCACTCTATTTGTTTGGCGGCGAGGTGCTTCGCGGGTTCAGCCTCGCGCTGGTCATCGGCATCTTAATCGGGACGTATTCGTCGATTGCCATTGCGGCACCAATCTTGGTCGCTTATCAGGATTGGCGGAACAGCAGAAGCAAGCGTCAAACGGCGGTGCCGGTCCGCGCCAAGTAATTGCCCCGATGGCGTTGCGGACGATTTTGTGATACGCCTTGGTGGGTAGTAGCTTTAACCGCGGGGAAAGGCTGATTTGGCCAGGCTGCGCGGGTAGTCGATTTTGGGAGCAAAGGGGAGTCCGTCGGTGTCTAAGTTTACGTAGGGTCTAAAGCAGGGAGAAATCACTATGTTTGAAGATAGCCTTCTTGAATCCGGTGGCAGGCTGAAGACGAAGCGGGGACGGACCACGACCTTCGCTATCATTCTCGAGATAGGTCTGATCGGCGTCATGGTTCTGATGCCCCTGATTTTCACCGAGGCGCTGCCCAAACAACAGCTGATGACATTTCTGGTAGCTCCGCCGCCACCTCCGCCCCCACCTCCTCCGGCAGCGGCACCGGTACATGTGGTGAAGCAGATTCAGACCGACATCGTGAATGGGGCTCTGCGCACACCCACCAAGATCCCGCAGAAAATTCAGATGATTAAGGAAGACGAAGCCCCGCCACAGATGGCAGCCGCTGGCGTGGTCGGGGGGGTCGCGGGAGGCATTCCCGGCGGCGCTATGAACGGCGTGATTGGCGGAATCATCAGTTCGACTCCGGTGGCCGTTCCCAAGGTCGCTACTCCGCAGCGGGTGCGCGTTTCCGCCGGCGTTACCTCCGGCCTTCTCGTCCGCAAGGTGAATCCGGTTTATCCGCCCCTGGCGCGGCAGGCCCGCATTTCGGGAACGGTGGTACTGAGAGCGGTAATCAGCAAGGATGGCTCTATCGAAAACCTCTCTTTGGTAAGCGGGCATCCTATGCTGGCTCCGGCGGCGATCGACGCCGTCAAGCAGTGGAAGTACAAGCCCTATCTACTCAACGGAGAGCCCGTGGAGGTAGATACCGAAGTACAGGTTAACTTCACTCTGGCCGGAGGTTAGTTCGGCGGTCAGTTCGTCCCAGATCGCGTGAGGCAGTTGCCTTCGCGATTCGATGGTGTAGATTGCGTTGTGTAAACGGCCCTCCCCCCTTTCCACCTTGATCGGTGGCCGGGAGAGAGACCTTCTACCCTGCGCTGCCTGCTTCACAGTGGCACTCAAAGAAGGGGTCGTTGAGGGGCCGAAAACGAATGCTGCAAGCGCCGCGCAGCAACTTTGTATGGTTGAATTTCACAGTAGGCGAGAATTTCGCATCAAAGTCTAAGACGTTTCGAGGAGGGAAAAGCAACTCATGTTAGCTAACTTGGCCGTAGCAGCTTTCAATCACGTTCCCCGGGTAGCCGCCTGGATTGTGCAGGAGGGTGGCGCAGTGGGTTGGGATCCGATTTCGCTTTGGAAGCAGATGGGTATCATTGCGAAGATCGTGGTCGTCATCCTGTTCATTATGTCGGGCTGGTCGATCGGAGTAATGATTGATCGCGCCATGGCGTACAACGCAGCCCGTAAGCAGTCTCGCGCCTTCGCTCCCGCAGTTGCCGGAGCCCTGCGCGATGGCCGCATCGACGAGGCCATCAAAGTTGCCGAGCGCAACAAGAAGAGCCATCTGGCAAAAGTTGTCACCGCCGGCTTGATGGAATTCAAGGCCCACCAGGACAGCCCGGGCGCTATTCCCGGCGAGACCATTGAAGCTTCCAAGCGCGCTTTGGAGCGCACTGAAGCGATCGTCCACGCCGAACTCAAGCGCGGACTCGGTGGTCTGGCCACCATCGGCTCAACCGCCCCCTTCGTGGGATTGTTCGGCACCGTGATGGGCATTCTGAACGCCTTCAAAGGTATTTCCGAGCAGAAAGCTACCGGTCTGGGCGCGGTCGCAGGCGGCATTTCCGAAGCGTTGGTAACCACGGCTTTCGGGCTGCTGGTGGCCATCCCCGCGGTTATGATGTTCAACTACCTCACTGGGCGCGTGGAAGCCTTCGATGTGGAGATGGACAATTCGTCTAGCGAACTGATCGACTACTTCCTGAAGCGGCGCGACGTTCGCCGTTCCTAGTCCCAGTTGCTAGGGCCTTCGCTGTGAGTTGCTGTCCGGCGGCGGGATAAAACCCGGCGCCGGCTTTCCCAACTCTCAGACTTGCTTGCAGTATCTGGACGTACGGGAGATTCACGCTATGTCAATGGCAAAACGAAATGAAGGTGCCAAAGTCAACTCCGACATCAATGTAACTCCGATGGTGGACGTGATGCTGGTGCTGCTGATTATCTTTATGGTGATCACGCCTATGCTGCAGAAAGGTATCAGCGTGGACATGCCGAAGGTAAATAATCCTACGCCGATGGCTGATGCGGATAAGGAAGACGCGCTGCTGGTATCCATCATGCGCGACGGGACGGTTTATTTCGGCACCGATAAGATCGCGGTAGACAGCTTGACTGGCAAGGTGAAGGATCGCCTGACCAATCGCACTGACAAGCGCGTCTACGTTAAGGCCGATGCCCGCGCTCACTTCGGCAATGTTGTCCAGGTCGTGGACGGGGTTCGCGCCGCCGGTGTGGATGATCTGGGCTTGCTTACCGACCAGAGGAAAAGTACTCCAAACGCTCCAAACAACCCGCCGGGTTCGCCTGCGGCGCCCGGGCAATAGGGAGAACGACTATGAGTATGGCAGTTGGTCCGAGTGGAGGCCAGAGCGCAAATATTAACGTCACTCCGCTCATTGACGTGCTACTGGTGCTGCTCATCATTTTCATGGTGATCACGCCGCTTACGCCGAAAGGTCTGGATGCGCTGGTGCCGCAGCCGCCTCCGCCCAACGCACCCAAGAACCAAGCGCCGGATCGTACCATCGTAGTGCAGCTGATCGATCGGGGCGCCGGCCAGGATCCCGGCCTGAAGATCAACAACGAAGACGCCACTTGGGACAATCTGCAAGGCCGTCTGGCTGATATCTACAAAACCCGCGCGGAGAAAGTGATGTTCGTGAAGGGCGACGATCCCATTCCCTTCGCCGATGTCGCCAACGTAATCGACATTGCGCACGCCGCGGGAGTGGATAAAGTCGGTCTGATTACGGCGAAAATCGAAGCGGGCGGCTAGACGCTCGTCCATGTTTTATCTAAGAGCCCGGAAGAAGGCCGCGCATCGCATCCGGCACGCGCACGGGAAGCAAGTCAACCCCGTGCGCGTGCTAATGTTCGGTCAGCGCTTGTCAACTTGATGTCTCTGGGCCTACGATGCTGTGGCAAGGGAGACTGATACCGCAATGAATAAATCCATTCGACTGCTCACGCTGGCGGCCTCGATGCTGGCGATCCTATCCTCCGTGGGGTGCAGCAAGCTGCGCGCCCGCGACCAGCTCAACAAGGGCGTCACCGCTTATAAGAATGCCAAGTACGAAGAGGCGATTGAGCACTTCCAGCAGAGCGTTGAGCTGGATCCCACCCTGATTAACGCCAAAATGTATCTGGCCACCGCCTTCGCCCAACAATACATTCCCGGTGCCGACACCCCTGAGAATAATAAAATGGCGGAACAGGCCATTGAGCAATACCTGCGAGTGCTCGATATGAACGCGGCCCGCGATCAGAAGGTGAACGCCGCCAAGGGCATTGCCTACTTGTATCTCAACATGAAGAAGTTCGATGACGCCAAGAAGTTCTACCGCATGGCCGGCGACCTCGATCCCAACGATCCTGAGCCTTACTACTCAGTGGGCGTCATCGATTGGACAGCCTGCTACCAGCCGCGTATGGAAGAGCGCGCCAAACTTGGTATGAAGCCGGACGAGAACCTCAATCCCAAGAACAAAGACCAGAAAAAAGTTTGCTCCGACTTGAAGGCCAAGAACGGACCCCTGATCTCGGAAGGCATCGACAGCCTCAATAAGGCGATCCAACTCCGTCCCGACTACGACGATGCCATGGCCTATCTTAACCTGATGTACCGCGAGAAGGCCGATGTAGAATGCGACGACCTTGCCGCCCGTCAGGAAGATCTGAAAACCGCCGACCACTGGGTCGACCAAACCCTAAGCACCAAGAAGGCCAAGGCCGAGAAACAGCCCGGCACGCAAGGTATCACCATGGATCAGTCGAAGTAGGATCAGCGAATCACCAACATGCCGGTGTGGGGCGGACACTCCTGTCCGCCGTCTTTTGACTTTGTGGCTGGCTCGCCACTGCAGGACATCGAGGGGAGGATATTCGCCACTCCTCCGGCGCGGGTCCTACTGAATCTTCTCCGATTTGCCTTTGTACTTCACAAGCCCGTTCTGTTGGTTCTGGCGCGACACATCCTCGTTTGAATAGGTACGGGTGGCCTGCCTCGCTTTTCCGCCTTCCGTCACCTGCCCTGGAGCGGCGGCTTGTTCGGCTGAAGTGAAATAGATCCATGCCTGCTCAGTAGAGGGGCTTTCGTCCTCTTTGCCGAGTTCCCGACCGGATTCCTGCCCAGATTCCAATCCCCGCATCCTCCGTTCATGCCTCGGGACTTCCATCATTGGTGACGTCGCTGCTGTCGGCGATATAAATGGAGTCTGACCGCCCGAATACCAAACCGGCACCGTGTAAGTTGCGTCAGTACTGCCTTGGACCTCGGAGAGCGTGGAATTGGTTGCACCCGCAACCAGTCCGCCGGTGGCGTTCGTGGCCCCGACCGGGTCTGAAGAAACGGTCGCGAAGGACAGGCTTGGGGTCGTGATCAGCGGGATATAGGGTCCGCAGCCGTACGGACAATATCCCGCAATGCCTCGCTCGCTTTGGCCGAAGCTTAGAGCCGTCAGTAGCAGAACCGAAGACAGTACCGCGAACCTACGCATAAGAACCTCCTGGGAGACTTGCCTGCGTGGTTTCGCAGCAGGCCTGATGCCACTGGCTTATATCCTGCCCACAGCGGATATCTTCTCTATTTTGGCGGTTTCGGGGCTTTCGGCTTCGACGATGCGGAGCTAGGCGTGCAAAGCCTTGCGTCAAAAATGCAGGGAATTGTTGCGCGGTTAGGCGATCAGGGCTTGCTAAAGACTCGGACTTCCACCTGCGGGAATTGCACAGAATCGACTCGCGGGAAGGATTCTTTCAGAATCTGATCGAGCATGAGCGTAGTGGCATCGGGCCGGCCGAGACTCGCATTGCTCATAAGCACCAGCCATATCCGAGATTGGTGACTGGCTAGCGACCGCACGAACTCGCTGGTGGGCTTGCCCGTAAAGTCACGATAGTCGAGCTGGTCACTGTGACGTGGATAGATGACTTCCGGTCCAGCCGCAATGTCCGGGGAGGAACGGCTCGCCCGTAACGACTTGAAAAATTCGTATGGCACGCGCGTCTCCGCGATGTGAAACAGAATCACATCGCCCGGTTGCGCGTGATCGAGAACATAGTTCGCTGCCGCCTCCGAGCCATCGCGGGCAAGATCGAAGTCGTGATTGTAGTAAGAAAACGCTCCTTGCAGGGAGAGCAGAAGCATCGCCGCGAGAGTCATACCAATCAGCCAGGGCCGGCGCAGCCTGGCTAGGCCAGCTGCCGCCAGAATCACCAGCGCCGGCAGGCAGAAAATGAAATAGCGCCCGAGAAAAAGCGGACGCGCCAGGGAGAGCAGAAGCGTCAGCGTCACTGGAAAGAACAGCCAGACCAGCAGAAAGCGGAGGCGCCAGACGTCCCAACCGGTTTCCGCCCTGTCGGGTTCAGTGCGAAATATCATCATCATTTTTTGTGGCGGAATAATCGCAATGAGACAAACCGCGGCATAAAGCAGGAGTAAAGGCAGTCCCGCGTTGCCCGAAATATGCTCCGCGAACTCCAGCAAATCACGAAGACTGGGCCGCTGGATCCATCGGATAGGCCCGGCCCCAGTCTTGGCCGCGAAAATAACCAGCGCCAGCGAGGCGAGTCCGATCCAGATCCAAGCCCGTCGCAGCCCATGAATGCCCATGCGTTTTGCCCACGGTCCACGCAGTGACAACCAATGCGCTGCCAGCATTAACAAGGCATACAGATGAGCATAGGCGGCGAGAACACTGGCAAGAATGTAAGCCCTACGGTTGCGACTCGACGGTTCTCGAAAAGCTCGAACGAAGAATCCGCTCGATAGCGTCGCCAGCAGTACAAACAGCGAG
This sequence comes from Candidatus Acidiferrales bacterium, assembly GCA_035603035.1. GTDB lineage: Bacteria > Acidobacteriota > Terriglobia > Terriglobales > Acidobacteriaceae > Sulfotelmatobacter. Next base: position 10,779 of record DATNLE010000227.1, read on the forward strand.
TAGCTGCGTGCCTCTTGCGCGTAGCGAATGTGATAGGCGTTGAAGCTCATCAGCGCGACTGCGATCAGCGCCACGCGCGCGTCAAAAAGTTTCCGGGCGAGCCAAAAGATGGCAGGCAAAGTAGCCAGGGAAACAATGACCGATAAGCTGCGGACGAAAAACGGGCTGGAGCCGAAGTGCAGCCATCCACGCAACATCAGATAGTACAGCGACATATTCGCTTCGCGCCGCCATAACAGGTGCACCAAATTTTGCCAGCTGAGGCGTGCGACTTCCACGCTGAAGCATTCATCAAACCAGAAAGGCTTTCGCCCGAGATACGAGAAGCGCAATACCGCGGCTGCCACAGCCAGCGAGGCCAGCGTGCCCACTGAAGTGGACGTCCAGCGGGTCTCTGCGGGCGATCCTGACGCAGTGTCCGCAGTTTTGATCACCGGCGTGGTTGAAGGCGGCATGAATGGTAGATCCCAGAGGTGCGGAATCCAAATGATATTATGCTAGGAAGTTACGAAGTGAATACGAAGTGAAGTTACGGAGTGAAGTTACGAAGTGAACAACAGCCCACAACGAAGCGGGCATCGTCGATGGCTCGCTTTCCCATGATGAGTGTACCCTCATTGGAAGCATCCCCAGGCACCGTCGCCGACGCTGTAGATGACCGGTGGGCAGGATGCGTATCCGTGATTGTCCCCGTCTATAACGAGGCGGCGCACGTGGACGAGTTGCTGCGGGCCATCCACGCCTCGCCTGTAAAGAAGGAAATCATCATCGTGGACGATGGTTCTACCGACGGGACTCGGGCGAAGCTCCAAGCCATGCCGCTCGCCGATGATGTCACGGTAGTGTTTCATGAAATGAATTGCGGTAAAGGCGCGGCCATCCGTACGGCGCTCGAATACGCTCGTGGAGAATACGTTCTCATTCAGGATTCAGACCTGGAGTACGATCCGCAGGACTATTCGGCGCTGTTGCAGCCTTTGGAACGACGCGAGGCGAACGTAGTCTACGGCGTGCGTCCAGACCGGCCGGAACGCGGACTGCGATTTTTCCTGGGGGCAAAGCTTTTGACTCATCTCGCCAATCTGCTGTATGGAGCGGGTATCCACGATGAAGCGACTTGTTACAAAGTCTTCCGGCGTTCGTTGATCGCGCAAGTTCGTTTGGAGTGCCGTCGTTTTGAGTTTTGCCCCGAAGTGACTGCGAAGCTCTGCCGGATGGGCGAGAAGATTGCCGAGGTTCCGGTTTCCTATGTGCCACGCTCGGCCGGAGAAGGCAAAAAGATTCGTCACTCGGATGGGTGGCTAGCGATTTGGACGCTGTTGCGTTACCGCTTCACTCGCAGCTCTCAATGGACGAGGCTGGCAGCGCACAAACCCCAACCCCCATTTCTCGTGAGTTTTGTGCGCCTGCCTGCGGAATAAACCATCGCATCCCGCCTGATACACTTCCGCTCGATGGAAAAAACGTCTCCGCCGCGGATGCCGAAGTCTGTGCTCTGGCTGGTTCTGTTGTCGTTTATTCTTCAGGTGGCGATGATCGGAATCTTTCGCCAATATCGCACGCGTCCGATAGAAGATCACTTCGCTTTCGGCTGGGAGATGGGGCGCGTGGCCCGTTCGATTGCGCTGGGACAAGGTTTCAGCAATCCTTACGGGGGCAATACCGGCCCAACCGGATGGGAGCCGCCGCTCTATCCCTATCTGATGGCCGGAGTTTTCCGGGTCTTCGGAATTTACACCTATGCCTCGGCTTGGATCCTGCTGACCATCAATAGTCTTTTCTCCGGGTTGACGACCATCCCTATTTTTCTGATCGCTCGCAGAATATTCGGCGAACGCGTGGCGCTTTGGTCGGCAAAGGGATGGGCGCTCAATCCCTACATCTGGTATTGGTCCGTTCATTGGATTTGGGACACAACGTTCACGCCGCTCGTTTTGAGCCTGATCTTTCTGGTAGCGCTCGAGCTCGAGGACTGGCGCGGCTTACAAGGCTGGATGACGTTCGCAGGCCTGTGGGGCGTGGCTGCGTTGGCCAATCCCTCGATGCTCGCCTTCCTGCCGTTTTGCGGGCTTTGGGTTTGGCGGCAGAGATTCAAGAACGGGCTGCCTTCCTTAGCCGGGGTGGTGCTGGCGTCGGCCATCTTTTTTCTCGTGATATCCCCGTGGCTCGTCCGGAACTATGAAGTCTTCGGGAAATTTGTTTTTCTGAGAGACGATTTCGGACTTCAATTCAGGCTGGGCAATGGGAAGGGTGCCGAGGGAATGCTGATGGCTTACCTTCAGCCTAATCTTAACAAGCTTGAATTTGAGAAGTTCCAAAGCATGGGCGAATTGGCCTACGCGGCTGAATGCAAGCGGTTGGCCTTTGCCTGGGTTCGCGAGAACCCGGGGCGCTTCGCGGTGGTCAGCCTGAAGCGATTCTTCTACTACTGGAATGGCGTACCCCAACCCAGCGATAGTCACGCTCCCTGGGACTTTCGCAATTCGTTCTTCCTGGCGTGGTCGGTGCTCTCCATTTGGGGTGCAGCTCGTGCGCTACGGCAGAACGTCCGCGGGGCGTGGCTTTTCGCTGGACTGATGCTGACGTATCCGACGACTTATTATCTTGTCTTTCCGCATGCGCGCTACCGGCATGCGATTGAGCCGGAGTTGCTCATCCTGGCTGTGTTCCTGTTATTGCAGACTGTCCGCCCAAACCCGTCCCGCAGTCGAGGACCTATGGCGCGCCCGACATCCTAGGAGGGCCAGAATGGCCCGGCTTCGCTGGGGCGGGCTTCAGCAGCACTGGATCGAGATGTCCCGCGACAAGCCGCCATGAAGGCGGCGCTCCATTTTCACGCTGCCTCGGCGTCTACTGTAGAATCTGGGGTTCGCCGAACCGTTTCGCCTGGCCGTGCCCATGTTCAAGAAAATTCTGATCGCCAACCGGGGTGAGATTGCGGTGCGCGTGCTGCGCGCGTGCCGGGAGATGGGGATTGCAGCCGCAGTGGTTTACTCTGACGTAGACCGCGCCGCGTTGCATGTGCGCAAGGCTGACGAGGCCTATCCCCTGGGGGCCGCTGCGGCCTCCGAATCGTATCTCAATATCGGGAAAATTCTCGATGTCGCGCGGCGGTCGGGGGCCGACGCCATCCATCCCGGTTACGGTTTTCTTTCCGAGAACGCGAAGTTCGCGCAGGCCTGTCGCGATGCCGGAGTGAAGTTCATAGGGCCCACGGCCCCTGCCATGGATGCGATGGGATCGAAGACGCGCGCGCGGCAGGCCATGGAGAAGGCGGGCGTGCCTTTCGTGCCCGGCACATCGCGCGGGGTGGAGTCGTTCCAGGAAGCCGAGCAGGTGGCTGCGAGAATTGGCTATCCCGTGATGCTGAAGGCCGCGGCGGGTGGTGGCGGCAAAGGCATGCGGCTGGTGCACGGTCCGGCTCAGTTGAAGTCATCCTTGGAGGCGGCGCGGAGCGAAGCCCAAAGCTCTTTCGGCGATGACGAAGTGTACATCGAAAAGGCGATCGTCAACCCGCGGCACATTGAAATGCAGGTGCTGGCCGACGAGCATGGTCATACGGTTTACCTGGGTGAGCGCGAGTGTTCGCTGCAACGTCGCCATCAAAAGGTGTTGGAAGAAGCGCCTTCGCCGATCGTCGATGCCGAGATGCGGCGCCGTATGGGCGAGGTCGCGGTTCGGGTGGCGCGAGCCGCGGACTATACCAATGCTGGTACCGTCGAGTTCCTGGTTGACCTGCAAAAAAATTTCTATTTCCTCGAGATGAACACACGCTTGCAGGTGGAGCATCCGGTGACCGAGTTGGTCACCGGACTGGATCTGGTCCACTTGCAAATTGGTATCGCGGCGGGAGAAAAGCTGCCGTTTACCCAGGAAGATGTGCGCCTTCGTGGTCATGCCATCGAGTGCCGTATTTACGCGGAGGATCCGGACAATAATTATTTCCCCAGCCCCGGCGAAATCACACTGCTACTGGAGCCTTCGGGGCCGGGCATCCGGCAGGACAGTGGTATGTATGAGGGTTGGAAGGTGCCCCTGGATTACGATCCGCTGCTGGCCAAGCTGATTGGGTACGGCGCCGACCGCGAGCAGGCCATTTCGCGCCTCAGGCGGGCCCTCAGCGAATACTTTGTGGGCGGAATCAAGACGAACCTTTCGTTGTTCCGGCGCATTTTGGGGGACGCGGATTTTTTGTCCGCCAAACTTGATACCGGATTTCTCGACCGGATGTTGAAGCGGACCGCGGACAAGCCTGTCGATTCCAGACCGGCGGAAGTTGCCGCGATTGCTGCCGGAGTGTTTGCCGCCCTTGGCGCAACCGCGCCTGGCGCAGGCAATGGAGGTGGAAGCTCCGGCCTTCCCGCTGACAAGGTGACTTCGCACTGGAAGAGTGCCAGCCGCCGTGAAGCCTTGCGTTAAGCCATAAGAGCGGCGATGCAAGAGAAAAAACTGAAATGTCCTTTATGCTTTTCGAGGTAACCATCGACGGCAAGAATTACCGGCTTAAACTGGATCGCAGTGACGGGCGATGGAGGTGCCATCTGGATGGCCGGGAGTTCGCGCTTGACGCCATTCTGGTGCGCCCGGATGTTTTGTCGCTCCGGGTGGGGAACGCGGCCTATGAGGTTAAGTCGGAGCGGGTGGCCGGCGATTTGTATTTGTGGCTGGGCGCTACCCGGTTCGGCGCGGAAGTTCGCGATCCCCGCTCCCTTCGCGGCCGCACGCGGGCAGGAGAGGATCACGGGCCAAAGAAAATAGTGGCACCGATGCCGGGAAAAGTTGTGCGGCTGCTGGTCGGTGACGGAGACGAAGTGGAACTGGGCACCGGTGTGGCGGTGGTGGAGGCGATGAAGATGCAGAACGAAATTAAGTCGCCGAAAAAAGGAACAGTCAGGAAGATTCTAAAAAGAGAAGGCGAGGCGGTGAATGCAGGCGACGTCCTGGCGATCGTGGAGTGATTCGATCGCCGCCTTCAGCGATTGCAACCTGAATGGCCCTACTTGGTCAGCCCGTTGCTATCCAGCACCTTCCTGGCGTAGTAGTTGTCGACCTTGGCGGAGTCGCGCAACAACTCATAATATGCGGCCTTGAGCAACTGCTCGCGCCGGTCATGGAGTTGCGACCGGATGGCCTGCTGCACGCGCGGATCGGATAAATCGCGCTGCCCCGCGGGCTCCTTTGAAACCAGCTTAACGATGCGGAAGCCCAGCGCCTGCTTGGTGGAGGGGTTGGACACGGTAATGATGGGGCCATACTGTCCGGGCTTCAGCTTCATCACCGCATCGCGGGTGAAGGGATCGGTGTTGCGCAGTGATGACTCGGGAACCGTTCCCAGATCACCGCCGTTGCCGGAAGTCTCCGGATCCTCGGAATAATTCATGGCGAGCGTGGCGAAATCGTCTCCGCTGTCCAGGCGATTGGAGATCATCTGGATTTTCTTGCGAGCTTCCGCCTCATTTTGTGCCTTATTGTTCTGGTTGTGTACTTGCGGGTTCGGCGTGGGGGTGACGAAAATTTGGGCGAGGTGGTATTGCGGCTCGATGAGGTTGAATTCTGATTTGTGCGCGGCGAAATAATCGTTGATGTCCTGGTCGGTCACGTTGATCTTGGAGGAGACTTCTTTGTTCATCACTTTGTCGACGGTGATGGAGCGGCGAATGTCGCGCTTGAAGTCTTCCATGCTGATCTTTTTTTCCTTGAGCCGCTGATCGAACTCCTGCTGCGTGTACGGAGACTTGATCTCATTCAACTTGCGATCGACTTCTTCCTCGGTGGCGAGAAGGCCGAGTTTTTCGGCGCGGCGCATCACCATCTCGTCGTCAATCAATTGGCGCAAAATGTTGAGGCGGAGGATGGTGGCCTGCTCGCCGGCGGGAGCTTGCTGGGCACTGGCCACCTGATTGTCGTAGTATTTATCAACATCCGAGCGGAAAATCTTGCGGCCGTCCACCGTGGCCATCACGTCTCCGCTAACTTGCGACTTGCAGCCCACGAGCGCCGCCAGCAAAACTGCGGTGGCCAGTAGTGCCGTGAGCCGGGCAAAATCCGGATTTCTTTTCAAAAGGTTTTCTCTCCTAAACTTTCTCTTCGGCCGCGTCAAACGTCCCTCCGCCAGCCATCATTTGGGGGGCGGAGTGGTGGAGGCGGCCGCGTGATCGGGTACAGGCAGATTGGCACTCTTGAGAGCGCGATCCAAAGCGGCGCGCACTTCGTTCGGAGGTACAGCGCCGTCAATTTTTTCGCCATTCACAAATAATGTGGGCGTGGCATCCACACCGACCGCGTCCGCCCCTTTCACCGACGCTTTCACCGCACTCTCGTCCTGCGCCTTGACGCAGGATTGCAACTTTACCACGTCAAGATTATGTTTCTGCCCCTGCAGCATAGTAAGCCGATCGAGGGCCTCGAGCCTGGCTCCCGGCGTCTTTTCGTTGCTCACCTCGTGCTGGTTGGCATGAATGTAGTCCGCAAAATCCCAATAAGCATCGCCGTTCTGCGCGGCCAGACAATTGGCATCGACCGCCGCGTGCATCGCCCAGGGATGCATCTCCATGGGGAAATCCTTGTAAATAAAAGTGACGCGGTCGCCATATTCCTTGAAAATTTCGGGGAAGAGTTCCTGATGCATGCGCGCGCAGAAGGGACACTGGAAGTCGTCGAAACTGACCACGACGACCTTCGACGCTTTGGCACCCCGCGTAGGCCGGCCGGTGGTATCGATCTTGCTCATGGTGTCGGCATAGGGGTCTCTGCTTAAATCGAATTTGTTCATTCGAATCAACGACAAATGATCTTTGGAAACCAGGAAGTTGAGATCCTGTTTCCTTTCACCGTTGTCGACGGTTACTACAATGGAGTCGTAGTTGGGAAAGTCCGAACTCGGCGAAGCCGGCCCCACCAGCACTTTGAGTTCGGCCGGGACCTTGTAGTAAGCACGGACCTGGCGTTCGATCTTTTGTGCCAAATCAGGGGAGACGGATTGAGCAGTACAGCCCAGACAAACTACAAGAAGAAGAACAAAAGAACGTCGAAATGGAGTCACCAAAAACCGCCTGAACATTGAGGTTTACGCTTGATTATCTCATAGCGTCAGGCGGGTGAGAAAAGACGGGCGCTGGAATCGGGGAGAATGCCCGAGCGGATTGAAAGCCATCGAAGAGGGAATGGTTAACCGGTTCGGCGGAGCAATTCCTCGGCAGGCAGCAGGGTATTCATCGATCCGGAACGGAAACCTTCCACATCGAGGGTTACGAATTTGAAGCCCAGCGCTTTGAAAATGCTGGCGAACTTCGCAGCCATTGCGGGATCGAGCGCCCGCGGTAACTCCTCGCCCGCGATTTCGATGCGGACAATTTCTCCATGATGACGGACGCGCAACTGCCGGAACCCGAGGGCGCGGAGGGCGTCTTCGCCTCGTTCCACGGTGGCGAGGGCTTCGCGCGTAACCGGCCGACCGTATTCAATGCGGGACGACAGGCAAGCTGAGGCGGGCTTATCCCAGACGCGCAGGCCGGCCTCACGTGCGAGAGCGCGGATTTCATCTTTGCTAAGCCCGACCTCGAACAGCGGCCGAACCACACGGTGATTAGCCGCGGCCCTTTGGCCGGGACGGAAGTCGCCCTGGTCGTTCAGGTTGACGCCGTAGGCAATGGCGTCGAAGCCGCGAGCTTGCCGAAGCTCTTCCATCAGCGCGAAAAGTTCATCCTTACAGAAGAAGCAGCGCTCGGAATCGTTGCGGACGTATTCCGGGCGATCAAGTTCGAAGGTTGCGACCACTTCCAAGGGGATCGACTGTTCCTGGGCAAAGGCGACGGCATCGGAAAGCTGGGTGCGCGCCAGGCTGGGAGAGTCGGCGATGATGGCCAGCATTTTATCTCTCAGCACCTGATGAGCAGCCCACGCGAGGTAAGCGGAATCAACTCCGCCGGAGTAGGCGACCAGAGTGCGGCCCAGCCGGCGCAGATTGGCCTGCAGCCCTTCACTCTTGGATTGAAGATCGTCAATCGCGCCAAACATAGGTGTTATGTTAGCAGGGTTAGATGCTTTCGCGACTTGCCGCGGCGGCTAAAAAATCCCTCAATACAGGCTCTCCTGGTGCCGCAAACTGCCGAAGGCCCCGATGTTTGCCAGAGAGAATGTAAAGCGGAATAGGTTTTCATTGCGCACATTGGCAATGGTATAGCTGCGATACTCCAGGGTTACGCCACAGCAATCCCAGTTGTAGGTGGTCTGGGTGCTGAGGAATTGGAGTTTGTTGACCTGGGCGTCAAAGCCAAAGCTGCTGGCGCCGCTGAAGCCGCGCTTACTCGGGCCGCCGTATCCCAAAGCAGCGCGAAATTGATTGAAGCGGGCGGGCTGGGCGGAGCCCGAAGACGAAATCGTCGTCTGGGCCGGGATTTGCAAAAAAGCATCGCCGCCGCCCATCGTCACCTGACCGATGTGGTAGTTGACCAGCAGAGTGGTGGCATTGACGCGATGGCCTTGAAAGTCGTAATCCATGTCCCATTCCGCATCAGTGCGCGAACTGGTTTCCGCACGAAGCCGCGAGACCAGCGGCGAGAGATGGCGAGGTTGAGTGAGAAACGCAATGCCGGTGAGGTCGACCGTGGTGGTAAAGACGTTGCGCTGGCCGGGAATCAATGTCCCACCAAAGGTGGGATCGAGGAAGTATTTCTGGGCCAACTCCCAGGTCACGATCTCGTGCACCTGCGGCCCCGGCTGACACGGAGCACCTGCCAGCGGATTGGTATGCTGCCAGGGAATGGTCGATTCCGGCGCGGCGCCGCCTACGGTGAGGGGTGACATAATTTTGCTGCAATCCTCCGGCTGATGCGACAGGCGCTTGGCATAGAGGCGGGTCACGAACCCGTACTCAACTTCGTGGGTGTCGGTAAGGATGTCACGTTCGTCGAACTTCACGATATTTCCGAAGTTGTTTACCCCAGTCACAAACCTGTACACGGCGCGTGGTTCGATGACATGCTTCCATTTTCTTCCCATGAATTCTTTATCAAAGACGCGCTCGAGCGCAGGAGGACGCAATTCCACGGCGGTCTCCACGGCGTGGCGATCAATTGGATGGTCGCTGGCTTGCCCGGGATTTTGTCCAACCTCTCCCACGAGCCTTTCTGAATAATAAGTGTCATGGAGTATTAGATCGGGACGGAGAGTCCATCCCCGGAACAACAACGGCAAGGAGATTTCCGGGTTCAGATCAAAACGCCCAAGCAGATTTGCCGTGCGGAAAGGCGGGGTGCAGGATTGAAGTGAGCCGACGGTCGAACACTGCTGAGGCTCACTGCGGGACAGGCCCGCCGCCGAAGCGTCGAACGACCAATACAAAGGCGTATGCCATGCCTGCCGATCGACGCCGGAAAAATCAAAACTGGGAGCGTGCAGAATCGTAATCACCTGCCCCGGAGTGGTGCTCAGAAAGTTTTGATAGCGCTCGGTGAAGCCGTTGAAGGTGAAACCGTTGGCGGACTTCGAAAGAAAGGCCTGAGACTTCACCTCCGAGTACACCGCTTGGCTGAAGACTTCGTTGAAGGCCAGCCGGAACAGAAACGAACTCAGGTAGTCGATGTTGGCGACAGCACGGAAACCATCGAAAGTTCCAGCGGCGTTCAGTCGCGCGTTTTCACCGCCTTCTTTGAGAGGAGGCGTGCCGATGCCGCGATCAATCACTCCAAAATAGTTCAGATCGACATAGGAAGTTTCGCTGGGACGGGCGCGAAACTCTCCGCGCTGCGACCAGCCGCGCAGGGAAAAATATTCGGCGCCGATGGTGGCATCCATCATGCGATTGATGGCCCAGTAGTAAGCGTCGCCCAGGATATTGCCTTTGGTCGAAGAACGGCCCACCGAAGGAATCAGGAATCCGGACTGACGCGACTCCTTCTCCACCGGATGGGTGGCGAAGGGGAAATAGAGGATGGGGAACCCATGCAAGACAAATTCGCTGTGATAGATCTGGGCGTTACCGCCCGCGTCCACATCCACCTTGCGCGCATCGAACTGCCACTTGGGATGGGGCAATTCGCAAGTCGTAATGGTGCCGTCGTAAACGAGGTAGTGAGCGGGACCGGTTTTCTCTACCAGTTTGCCGGTAAAGGCAAAGGGAGCAGTGGAAGTGAGGATGGGCCGGTTGGCCCGGAAGCGCAGGCCAGTCGTTCCCTTCACATCGTAAAACTTTCCCGTTTCCAGAGCGAAGTTATAAGTGCCATGCGAGGCGCGAATGTGATCGTCGTTGGGACCGCCGTCCAAGGCAAAATGTCCGCTGGCCGAGGCTTGATTGGTATCTGAGTTGAAGGTGGCATCATCGGACCGCAAAATATAACTTTCGTAATAGATTTCCACAGCGCCATGCAGCTTGTAAATGACGCCATCTCTCTCCTGTTCGATAGCGCAAATTGTTGGATGATTGTTTGATTGCTCCGCGAAGGCGCGGCCGCATGGTGTGGTGGGAGCAGTCCTAGATTCTTCCGCCGGCGCGCCGGGGTGCGAGGTTGTGGAGGACGTATTCGCAGGTGGCAACTGGCTGGTAACTAACGGCGGGACGAGAAGCAGGTGACAAAGCAGCGGCGCCGTGATAAGGAATCTGTTACGAAGAGTCATCGGAAGACGATCATTCGAATGCAATCATCCGACGCGCACGAAAACAGCGCCCGGACGCGTCTCGAGGCAGCAGTCGTGGTGAACTTAGCACGGCTACGCCCCGCGAGGCAAAGTGGATTGCTAAATTGGATTCCGACGCAGTCTTCGCAGTTATCCGGGACTGCGACTTTTCTCTTACGACTTAATTCATGGCTT